>JBCLSJ010000013.1:0-43328 GCA_041225415.1 Lactobacillaceae bacterium 24-114 | reverse complement strand
CCACCCGCATAGCAGGTGGTTTTTTGTTTCGTGCATTCGCTCTGCTCACGCACTCAACTAGGTCTAAAGACATTAATAAAACGAGGCCGGCAAAAATACATTAAGTATTTTTCCAGCCTCGACTATTAACAGATTATTCTGCCATAAATTAATTTTAGATTACTTAGCCTTATCCATTGCATGGCCACCAAAACCATTACGTAATGCAGAAACAACCTTACCATCAAATGAGTCATCTTGCATTGAACGGAAACGTTGACTTAAGGCTTCGTAAATAACAGGAGTTGGTACACCCTTGTCCATTGCATCTAACAATGTCCAGTGGGCTTCCCCAGAACTGTGCATCCGGCCTTGAATCTTGTCAAGGTGTGGGTCCTTTTCAAAAGCTTCTTGAGCCAATTCCATCAGCCAAGAACGAATAACTGAACCATGGTTCCACATCTTAGCAACGGCTTCATTATCGTAATCAAAGTCAGAAGCTTCAAGAACTTCAAAACCTTCACCGATAGCTTCCATCATACCGTATTCGATGGCATTGTGGACCATCTTAAGGTAGTGACCTGAACCAGCCTTACCAGTGTAAAGATAACCATCTTTTTGAGCAATTCCATCGTAAAGTGGAGCAAGACGTTCGTCAAAGACTTCCTTGTCATCTCCACCGATCATGAAGTTACCGTCTTTAAGGGCACCCTTCCAACCACCAGAGGAACCACAATCAAAGTAATGAATACCCTTTTCAGTAAACATACGACTATGACGGATTGAATCCTTCCAGAATGTGTTACCACCATCAATAACAACATCGTCAGCGTCAAGCAATTCAGCTAACTTGTCCATAGTTAATTCTGTTGGTTTACCAGCTGGAACCATTACCCAAACAGTACGTGGCTTGTCCAACTTAGAAACCATTTCTTCTAATGTGTATGCTTCAGTGGCACCGTAAGAACCGGCTTCTTCGACAAGATCCTTGTTTAAGTCAAAAGCAACGACATCATTACCATTGTTCATCATGTTTTGAGCAAGGTGAATCCCCATCTTACCTAAACCAATCAATCCAATTTGCATTCTTAATTTCCCTCCTGTTTTCCAGTCGTAATGAGCAAAATGCAGTACTCATTAAACGTTAACACCAATCCGGTAATTAACGAACTACGAGTTAACAATCCCATAGTTTTTATACACTAAAAAGTTTCCCACGTTTTACTAAACGTGTCAATTACTTTTCGGAATTATCAGCAGATGATGCTGACTTTTCATCGTCAGAAGGTGCTGCTGAAGCTTCTTCATTCGCAGATGCTGACAATGATTCCTTAGTATCTGAACTAGGTGTATCAGTAACTTCTGCCTTCTTTGATTCTTCTTTTGTACTGTCAGCATCATTCTTATCAGCTGCTGGCTTAACCACACGAGCAATAGCCACCAAATCAAAGGTAAGGTAAATACCTTCACAGTCCAAGGTAACAGTCCGTTCTTCTTGGTTAATTGATTCAATGATTCCGTGCATCCGACCAATTGTTACAACTTCATCCCCCTTGTGCAACTTGCTCATCATATCTTGATGTTCTTTCCGTTGCTTTTGTTGTGGGCGAATCATGAAGAAGTACATTAAAACCAACATTAGGACGATTAAAATCATCCCTGAGTAACTACTTGCTCCTGCTGAGGAAGCACCTAAATTCATAAAATTCAATCCGTTCACAAATATCCATCCCTTCAAAATTTATCAAGTTTAACTGTACCAAAAAATCGTCCAAAAAGCCACTTTCTCTTATTCTTCGCTTGTAAGAAAATTACAATTCGCCTTTTTGCTTTCCAACCTGGTCTCTTAATGTATCAACAAAATTATTAATTTGCCATAAATTATGTTCCAGCAGTAGACGCGTTGATAAGGGTGTTTTGTTCTTAATTAAAAAGCTACGAACATCTTTTGACAAAGTTTCACGACATGCAGGACATTTACAATCCATTTCTTCTTCCCACTTCATTAGATGACCATTTACTGTAATTGCCATCCCACTCTGTGCCATTGTCCATGCGACATCACTATAAACCACGTCTGCTCCAGAAGAAAAACTATCTATCAGTTGTTTGAGAGATCCTCCAATCTTGGCAACCCGGAGTGCAGAATCTGGTAGCATTGATATAATTTCCTGTAAATTTCGCTGAAATTCGTCTGATGAATCAATCTCTTTTAATTGAGGGATTACGTAACCAGCAGCTCTTCCGGCAGATTCAAAGCTTTGGCGGTGAAGATATTTCAATCCGCCCCCGATAATTGGCTTAAGGAAAGAATCCTCCTCCACTAACCCTATCCATTTATTAGTCTGCTTCACTCCTGCGTTTAAATCATCTACTGGAGCATAATAATTATCAGCTCTGTATAATTGTTCGCCGATCTCACTCCCCAACTGTTCCTGAACCTTGATAGCAAGTTCTGGGGAATAATGAATCAATTGCTTCTGGTTAGGAAAACGGAAATTCACCCCCGTATCTTTATACCCCCGGAGGTTAGCCAATTGGGCAATTTTTTCTGCTCCAGAAGTAGTAAAAACTATCACTTTTTGCCCTAACAGCCGACTAATATTCATTAAGTGGTCAAAACTAATTCCATCTAGCTTTTCCGTCAACTGAATAGGATCACAATAAATACCTACCGTTTTGGTTTTAATAATTTCATCAGTTGTTAATATCTCACAAATCTTTGAGGATGGAATTACCACCGGTGTAGTAACTCTTTTTCCGTTTACTGTTAGTTCACCCGTCCGCAATCTTTTATATTGGCGAATAATTTTAAAATCAAATTTCATCTCTTCATCCTTAATCTTCTGGATATGGAAGTCCTAAATGCCGATAAGCTGCTTCCGTAACTACTCGGCCACGTGCTGTTCGAGTTAGGTAGCCGATTTGAAGAAGATAAGGTTCATACATTTCTTCAATGGTCGACTTTTCTTCTCCAATGTTAGCAGCAATTGTCTTTAAGCCAACTGGACCACCATGATAAAAATTAATCATTGTTAATAATAGTTTACGGTCAGTCCCATCCAAGCCTTCGCTATCCACCTGCAATAGCTTTAATGCCTGTTCTACACTTTCAGTATCAATTGCATTCTTACCTGCCACCTGGGCAAAGTCACGAACCCGTTTTAACAAGCGGTTAGCAATGCGTGGCGTGCCCCGCGACCGCATTGCTAATTCACGAGCGCCTTCATCTTCAACCTTAACATTAAAAATCTTTGCAGAACGGGAAATGATGTGTTTTAGTTCAGCTTGATTATAGTAGTTCATATGTTCAACAATTCCGAAACGATCACGTAACGGTGCTGATAACATCCCGGCTCGTGTAGTTGCACCTACTAATGTAAAAGGCGGTAAGGGAAAATGGACAGGGTGAGCGGTTGGACCTTCACCAATCACAATATCGATATAAAAATCTTCCATAGCCGAATAAAGCATTTCTTCCACTACTTTTGGTAAACGATGAATTTCATCAATAAATAATACATCGCCCGGTTTTAATTCGTTGAGTAACGCTACCAGATCTCCCGACTTCTCAATCGCTGGCCCACTGGTAGTTTTAATATTAACCCCTAGTTCATTTGCAATTACCATTGCCAGAGTTGTCTTTCCTAATCCGGGGGGACCATAAAGTAAGACATGGTCTAAGGCTTCTTCACGGGCCTTAGCTGCTTCAATATAAACCCCTAATTCATTTTTGATTTTTTCTTGACCGATATAGTCCCGCAATATTTGCGGCCGTAGCGTTAGCTCTAGCGATTCTTCATCATAATTGGCGGTATTCGATACAATTTCATGTTTATCATTAATCGACACAAATTATCCTCCTTCCTTAATTTAGTATTCTTAAAGCTTGACGTAGATATTCCTCCGTGGTCATGGATTTTTCCTTTTCTAAAGTAGTTTTCACGCTATTTACATCCCGCTCCTTATATCCCAGAGCTGTTAAAGCCTGGAGTGCATCTGTTAGAGCAGAATTTTCTTCACTTCCCCTATGCGGACTAAACAAGTCAGCCTCTGTTGCCAAACTACCGACCTTATCCTTTAAGTCAAGGCAAATTTGAGAAGCAGTCTTTTTCCCAATTCCAGGGAACTTAGTTAAGTACTTAATATCATTATTCGCAATTGCATTAATTAGTCCGTCATGATCAGGATTAGCTAAAATAGCCAAAGCACTTTTTGGCCCAATCCCGGAAACATTAATTAGCTGTAAAAATAATTTTTTCTCATCCAAATCACTGAACCCGAATAATGAAATGTCGTCTTCACGAACTGCTTGGTACACAAAAATTTTGACATTTTTATTTTCATCTACACTATAACGATAAGGGTTTGCAACAGATAAGTGGTACCCAATACCGTTTACTTCTATCACTACGTATTGCGGTTCAACCATCGTAATTGAACCGACCAGGTATTCGTACATTCCTCTTCTCCTCACAATTAAAATTCATGCTCATTATATTCTTTGCTAAAAGCTTCATGTGAGTCCTGAATTCGCTTAAACATCTTCTCTAAATCCCGGTCATCAAAATGAATAGTAACGGGACGACCGTGTGGGCAGTTAAAAGGATTCTCACATTGTGGCAAACGGGTTAATAAGGCTTTTGCTTCTCGTTCATCTAAATGATGATTAGCCTTAATCGCACGTTTACAACTCATCATGATTGCCGTTTTCATCCGAAAATCACTCACTGAGATCTTCCCGTCATCAATCAACCATTCAATTATCTCTTTTACCGTAGATTCTTCTTGTCCCTCTTTAAACCAAGTTGGGTGAGAACGAATGATAAAACTATTTGGACCAAATGTTTCTAAGTGAAGACCAACTGCCTTTAATGTCTCTAAATGCTGGCTAATAGTCATTGCATCCACTGTGGAGTAATTGAGAACCAAGGGAACCAAGAAAGTTTGTTGGTCATCGCTTACCTCTCCAATTTCCTTCCTGTAACGTTCAAAGTTAATTCGCTCTTGGGCTGCATGTTGGTCAACAATATATAAACCATCTGAAGCTTGGGCAAGTAAGAAAGTTCCTTGTAATTGACCAATATATTGAAGGTCCGGAAAACGTTTCTTTGCTTTATCACTTTTATCATGAACATCTAACTCGATATTTTCTGCTCGTTTGCTTTGCGTTGGTGCCTGTTCATCCGGGTTATCCCCAAACGGATGAATAACTCCCTCACTTTGGTATCGTTCATCAAATTGCTTCATTTTCGCGCTATTCAATTCATCAGTTGAACGAATCACTATTGGATTCCTCAACACACTATCTTCTGCATTAACTTCGACCGGTCTTTTGGACAGCTGATTGTTTTCTGAATTGGTGCTCGTGACCTCATATGAAGTGCTAGTTTCTTTAAGACGCTGGTTGAGATCCTCAACCTCTTCGTCATAGGGAATAAACTGATTTGTATCAACATCAGGAATCAAATTCTCCTCAGCAATTCGTTTTCGAATCGTTTGCGAAATCAATTCAGTTAGCTCACTTTCTTTACTTAAGCGCACCTCACGCTTAGCAGGATGCACATTAACATCAACTAAAACAGGATCAAGGTCAATATTTAAAACAGCCACTGGAAATCTTCCTACCATTAGCTTAGATTCATATCCACTAATAATTGATTTGGTGAGTTCAAAATTACGAATATAACGGTGATTAATCGTAATTGTTAAATATTGGCGAGAAGACCGTGTTAGCTCTGGCAAGGAAACTAGACCATTAATTTTGAAATCATTGTCTTCTCCGTTAATTGCTAACATTTTTCTGCCCACTTGCACCCCGTAAATAGCTGCTACTACCTGCTGTAAATTACCATTACCAGCAGTGCGAAAAATTTCTTTTCCATTGTGAGTAAGGCTGAAAGCAGTGGCTGGATTAGCCAAAGCTAGCCGGTTAACAATATCTGTAATGCGGGCCATCTCTGTCTGCGGCGATTTTAAGTATTTTAACCTAGCTGGGGTGTTAAAAAACAAATTGCTTACTAGGACATCGGTTCCGGGACGAGCAGTGGCTGGCTTTTTCTGTAAAAGCTTACCTCCTTGAATGTGAATCATCGTCCCCTCTTCCTGACTGCTTGTCGATGACGTTAACGTAACATCTGCTACTGACGCAATACTAGGTAATGCTTCACCACGAAACCCCATTGTTTTTACCTTAAATAAGTCTTGACGATTGGTTATTTTACTTGTTGCATGACGCTTAAAAGCAATCTCTATATCTTCAGGCATTATTCCTTGCCCATCATCAATTACCCGAATACTGTTTAAGCCCGCTTCTTCCACCAAAATGTCGATTCGGTGGCTATGTGCATCTAGTGAATTTTCTACTAGTTCTTTCACAATTGAAGCAGGCCGTTCAATCACTTCACCAGCAGCAATTTGATCAGCCAATACTTCCGTTAATTCATGAATTTTCCCCATCTTTTATCCACCTTATTTTAGTTTCTGTTGCCATTGATAAATCTGATTCATTACATCCATTGGGGTCATTGACATAAGATCCAATTCTTTTAACTGATGCAAAATTTTACTATTCTTCCCTTTAACTGGCACTTCTTCAGTTTGAAAAAGCGAAATTTGCCCATTCTTGTCTTCAAGAGGCTCTTCCATGACCTTCGTTTCTTTTTCAACAGAAGTCGTCTGTTCCCGTTCAGAATCTACACTAAGTTTTTTACCCTTAGTTGGTAATTCAACGTCCTTTTTTTCTAGGGTACTTAGAATTTGGTCAGCACGTTTTAATAATTCGTCAGGCATTCCTGCTAATTTAGCCACATGTATCCCGTATGATTTATCAGCTGGTCCTTCACTTACCTTATGCAAAAAGACAAGTTCACCGTTTTTCTCTGTTGCCCCTACATGAACATTTTTTAATTTCGGCAATGAGTTATCCAGTTCTGTTAGTTCGTGGTAGTGAGTTGAAAAGAGCGTCTTTGCATGGAGGTGATGATGGATATATTCAATAATTGCTTCGGCCAACGCCATCCCGTCATAAGTGGCCGTCCCTCGTCCAATCTCATCAAATAAAATTAGACTACGGTCGGTTGCGTTTAACAAAGCATTATTGGCTTCCATCATTTCAACCATAAACGTACTTTCTCCTGAAATCAGGTCATCAGCAGCCCCAATTCGCGTAAATATTTGGTCAAAAATTGGCAATTTAGCTTCCTCAGCCGGAACAAAGCAACCTATTTGGGCCATTATAGCAATTAATGCCAACTGACGCATGTAGGTACTTTTCCCTGACATATTGGGTCCCGTAATTAGTAGAATATCCGTCTCATCGCTCATCAGGACATCGTTAGGAACATACTCTTGATGACCCATAAATTTCTCTACAACTGGGTGACGGCCATTTTTAATTTCCAAATCATGACTAGTATTCATCACTGGTCGAGTAAAATGATAGTCTTCACTGATAACGGCAAAACTTTGGAGAACATCTAATTCAGAAAGTGCTTTAGCTAACTCCTGCAATCGCTGAATCTGCTTTTTTACTTGTTCACGAATTTTGACAAAGAGGTCGTATTCTAAGGCCGTTGACTTCTCTTGAGCCCCTAAAATCAACGCTTCCTTTTCTTTTAATTCTGGAGTAGAAAATCTTTCAGCATTAGTTAATGTTTGTTTACGTTCATATCGGTCTTGAGGCACCTTCTCCAAATTAGACTTAGTAACTTCAATGTAGTAGCCAAAAACATGGTTATAGCCAATTTTCAGGTTATTAATCCCTGTTACCTGACGTTCATTTGCTTGGAGATCTGCAATCCATTGTTTTCCGTTATTCATTGCATCTCGATAATTATCAAGTTCCTGGTTATATCCTGACTTGATTACTCCACCATCTGTCACACTAGTTGGTGGCTCTTCAACGATAGCTTCATCAATCAATTCAGCAATTTCAGATAAAGGATCTAGTCTATTTTCTAAGTCAGTAAAAGCCGGTGAATCAAGAGTTTCAAGGGTGTATTTAATCTTTGGTACTTGTTCTAACGAGGTTTTTAATTGCACGAGGTCACGTCCATTAACACTTCCGTATGCAACTCGTCCTGCCAAACGCTCAAGGTCATATACTTTGATTAATTCTTCTTGAATGCTGTTTCGTTCAAAGTAATGATCTAGTAACTCTTGAACTTTGTCTTGTCGTTGGCTAATTTCTTGTGGATTAATCAAAGGACGGTCAAGCCATTGCTTTAATAGGCGGCTCCCCATTGCTGTCTTAGTTTCATCCAGCAACCACGCCAATGTTCCTTGTCTCTTTCCACTTCGCAGGTTAATCATTAATTCCAAGTTAGTTTTGGAGTAGTGGTCAATCTTCATGAAGGCGTTTGGCTGATATGCAATCGCCTTTTGTAAGTGGGCCAAAGAGCGTTTTTGAGTGGTAAGGAGGTAAGAAACCAGGAGAGAAACAACATTTCGCTCTCCCTCATCACTCAAGTCTTGAATTAAGTAACTCACCTCAGATTCACGGACAATAGCGGGTTGATGTGATTGAAGAATGTTGCGTTTAGTTAGTTGTTCCGCAAAGGCTTCGCTAACAGAATCATCCACTACCACTTCCTTGCTTTGAAGGTTAATTAGTTCATTGATTGTCTCTGCCTCACTAGCTAAGGATGTGGTCTTTAACTCACCAGTCGACAAGTCAGTATAAGCCAAATAGTAACGTGAATCCTGGTAACTGATTCCTGTTAAATAGTTATTACGCTTAGCTTGGTCGCCATTCAAATCCATTTGTGTCCCTGGCGTAATTAAACGGGTAACAGATCTTTTAACCATTCCCTTTGCCTTTTTTGGATCCTCCATCTGTTCACAAATGGCTACCTTATAGCCCTTATCAATTAAAATATCAATGTAGTTATTAACAGCTCGGTGAGGCACTCCACACATTGGAATGGGATTTTTAGCACTATGGTTTCTTGTTGTCAAAGTCAATTCAAGTAATTGAGCACCCTTCACCGCATCATCATTAAATAGTTCGTAAAAGTCACCTAACCGATAAAATAAAAATGCATCTGGGTATTGGTCCTTCACTTTTTGATATTGTTCCATCATTGGCGTTGTCTTTTTTGCCACTAAAAATTCACCCCGTTAATTTAACTCTCTTAATTATAATGACATTTTTTACTTAATTATTATATTTTTTGAATCATTTTGGCGCAAGCAAGAGTGACCAATATAATAGTGGCTCTCAATGCTCGAATTGCTCGAACATTGAGAGCCACTATTATTAAAAAGTATGTTGAATACTTTTTATTTGGCATAGTCAACCGCTCTTGTTTCACGAATAACTGTTACTTTAATATGGCCAGGATACTCAAGTTCTTTTTCAATTTCTTGTTTAATATCATGAGAAAGAACCGTAGCCTGAAGGTCCGAAACCTTCTTTGGCTTAACAATTACCCGCAATTCTCGACCGGCTTGAATTGCGTAACTATGATCGACACCATCATGTTCATTTGCAATGCTTTCAAGTTTCTTTAAGCGTTGAATATATTGTTCTAATGATTCACTTCGAGCTCCAGGACGAGCACCGGAAATTGCATCCGCTGCTTGAACCAAGGCAGCAACAATTGACTTGGCAGGTACATCCCCATGATGAGAGGCGATTGTATTAATAACAACCTTGTTTTCCTTATACTTGGTTGTCAATTCTACACCGAGTTCAACATGTGATCCATCTACTTCATGGTCAATTGCTTTACCAATATCATGAAGTAATCCGGCCCGCTTGGCTAAAGTAACATCTTCTCCTAGTTCAGCAGCCATAATCCCTACCAGTTTTGCCACTTCGATTGAATGGTTCAAAACATTTTGTCCATAACTTGTCCGATACTTCATCCGACCAACAATCTTAATTAATTCAGGATGCATAGAATGAATTCCTAACTCAAAGAGTGCCTGTTCTCCGGTTTCACGGAGCTGGCTATCCATTTCTTGACGTGCCTTTTCTACCGCCTCTTCAATTCTAGCAGGATGAATTCGCCCATCTTGAATTAATTTTTCTAGAGCAATCTTAGCAATTTCTCTTCTAACTGGGTCAAAACCACTTAGGACAACCGCTTCAGGTGTGTCATCAATAATCAAATCAATTCCTGTTAAGGTCTCTAAGGTTCGAATATTACGGCCTTCACGTCCAATAATGCGGCCTTTCATGTCGTCGTTGGGCAGATTTACCACTGATACTGTTGCTTCAGAAACAACGTCAGCTGCACTTCGCTGAATTGCTTCAACAATCAGCTTTTTAGCTGTCCTATCAGCCGTCAATTCAGCATCTTGCTCGCTATCTCGAATCATTACCGCGCGTTCAGTCTTCAGTTCATCTTTAACTTTATTCAGGACTAATTTTTTTGCCTCATCGTGAGACATTTCCGCAATCTTTTCCAATTGCTCTTCCTGCTGTTGAACTAAAGAATTTACTTTTTCTTGTGAAGCTTTAAGGTGGTTAGCACGATCCTCTAATTGATGTTCACGCTTATTTACCATAGTTTCACGCTTTTCGAGCGAATCATCTTTGCGCGTTAAAGAGGTTTCCCTTTGTAAAAGTCGATCTTCTTGTTTTTGAACTTCATTTCGTCTTTGCTGAAGCTCCTGCTCTACTTGTTCACGATAATGATGGCTTTCTTCTTTTGCTTCTAAAATTGCTTCTTTTTTCGCCGTTACTGCATCTTGTTTAGCTGTTGATAAAATCTGTTCAGCATTTTGATGCGCTGCAGTCAATCGTTTTTCTAAAGAAACTTTGTGAATTGCATATCCAATAATAATACCGATTATCATAGCAAACGCGGCGAAAACTAAGCCGAAAGCTTCCATCATTTCACCCCCGCCCTTACTATTTTTATTATTGGTTCAAATTAATTAAATTTAATTTAAACGTGCAATAAAATTATCACACAAATTAAATTTTAATCTTGCCGCCAGACAGTGTCAACCATTCTCAGTTAATTAAGGGCAGTCTCTTTTCAATTATCTTAATCAAAATTAAAAGCCACTCTCAGTATGCTTTATATAACTAAGGGCAGCTTTTAAATTTTAATTATTATTTGCTAGCTTCTTCGATTGTTTCTTGTTTTGGCTCAGTCTCATCATCTACTTTAGCATTATCTGGTGTAGGTAAATCTTCTAATGGTTTCATGCCGTAAGCTACCCGAACCTTATTCATCAATTCATTCATACTTTCAGGATGCTCTGCTAACCAAGCTTTGGCATTTTCACGACCTTGACCAATTCGTTCATCTCCGTATGAGTACCATGCTCCACTCTTTTTTATAAGGTCCTTTTCCACAGCCATATCTAGAAGTTCACCAGTCTTGGAAATTCCTTCACCATACATAATATCAACTTCTGCCCGCTTAAATGGAGGAGCAACCTTGTTTTTGACAATCTTAATTTTTGTTCGGTTACCTACAATGTTGGTGCCATTTTTGATTTGTTCAGAACGTCTGATTTCCATTCTGATTGTTGAATAGAACTTTAATGCTCGACCACCAGTAGTAGTCTCTGGATTTCCAAACATTACTCCAACCTTTTCCCTAATCTGATTAATGAAGATTGCAATAGTTTTTGTCTTATTGATCTCACCAGAAAGCTTACGTAATGCTTGAGACATCAAGCGAGCTTGTAAACCAACGTGAGTATCCCCCATTTCCCCTTCGATTTCAGCACGAGGAACAAGGGCAGCCACAGAATCGACAACAACCAAATCAACCGCACCACTCGAAATTAGGGCATCAGCAATTTCCAACCCTTCTTCACCAGTATCTGGTTGAGATAATAGTAAGTCATCGACATTAACCCCAAGTGCTTGTGCATATTGAGGGTCTAATGCATTTTCAGCATCAATATAAGCTGCAGTTCCTCCCTGACGTTGTACTTCAGCAACTGCTTGAAGTGCAACCGTAGTCTTACCGGAGCTTTCAGGACCGTAAATTTCTACTATCCGACCTCGTGGGTAACCTCCTACACCAAGTGCCTTATCGATGGTTAACGAGCCACTTGAAATCGTAGCGACTTTCATGTCTGCCGCATCACCCATTCGCATAATTGAACCCTTACCAAAATTCTTCTCAATTTTACGAATTGCTAGGTCTAATGCCGCTTTTCTTTGATCAGCCAAAATATTTCCTCCTTTTTCTAACGAAATACCTGTTAAATATAATAACAGTTTTGGGTAAAAAAACAAGAAGTTCAGTGAACGATAGTTCGATTATTTTCTAGTGCTTGTAATATTAACTGTAGTCCATACTGAACAGTTAGTAGTCTTATTTGCTGTCTTCCTAAATATTCAGCTAAATACAGCTCTTTAGTTACAAGCTCATGGTCGCCCATTGCTAACCCAATCCAAACATTACCGGGTGGATTTCCTTCCAGAGTATCGGGACCGGCTACCCCCGTAAATGAAATGCCAATGTCAGCTCCCATGATTTTCCTAGCATGGGTGGCCATTGCACTTGCTGTTTCACTACTTACTACTCCATATTTATTAAGAAGAGATGGATCAATATGGAGTAAGTTTGCCTTAGCTTCGGCAGCATAGGTAACAAAACCTCCATTAAAGACTGCCGATGCTCCTGGCACACCACAAATTGTACTTTGAAAGAGACCACCCGTTAGACTTTCTGCTCCAGTAATTTTAAGCTGGCGTTCTTTTAATTCGTCTACTATTTTTATAGCCAAATTAAAATCCTCACCACTCCCAAGATAGTACGGCTTCTCTCTTTTGCGAATTTTACTAGTCAAATTCTTAAATTCTCTTTGACTAATTCTTTCATTTCCAATCACGCGTAGCTCAATTCGTGTCGGTTTAACATATGAGAGGAATTGCACCTGAGGGTATTGAAGAGCAAGCGGTTGAAGATCATTCATTAAAACTGATTCAGGTCGGCCCAAAAAGTGCATAACTTCCTTTTTTGGACGTGAAAAATCATCTTTTATTAATTCAGGTAAAACCTGCTGCCTAAGCATTGACCGAAATTCACTTGATGGGCCTGGAAGGATTAAAATTTGCTGGCTCCCTTTTTGATACCAGCTGCCTAAAGCTAATCCAGCTTCATTTGCAATTGCTTTTCCGATATATTGAGCCTGCTTCTTATTGCTTAGCTGAATCTCTATCTTCCGTTTCTGCAGATCGTCCTTTATCTTCTGCCACCATTTATCAGAAAATTTTATCTGTTCATTAAGAGCAGCTGCCACTCCAACCAATGTTTTATCGTCATCAGTTGGGCCAAGTCCACCACAAACCAGGATTAAATCCGCACGTTTTTTTGCTAGTTGAACACTGTCTAGGATCCTTTGTTGATCGTCCCCTACAGTTGTTTGAAAAAAAACATCCATTCCTAGTTCACTTAATTTTTGTGCAGCATAGGCAGAATTAGTATTGCTAATTTCACCGTGCTGAAGTTCATCGCCAACAGAAATTATCTCAACTCTCATTTTCCCCTCCAATTATAAATACGTAAATCTACCTAGATGTTATTTAATAATTTTAAACCATCACCCTATTCTCTTTCAAATCTCTCACACTATAAAAACGAGGTTAGTGAAAATACAAAAAGCATTTTCAACAACCTCGCTTCAATGTTATTTAAAAATATTTACTTTTTTTCGTCTTCTTTAGCAATCTTAGCAATCCGGTTTTCATTAATCATAATGTAAATTAAGAGAACAAGGGCTAAAGTTGCAGCAGAATAAAGCACAACGTTACTTGCTACCCAACCATATTTAGCAACAAGGATACCGATTAAGGCAGTAGCAAGGGTTTCACCAAAGATGTATTGGAAAAAGCCCATGAAACCTGTCGATGAACCAACGGCAAACTTTGGCACTGCTTCGTTAACCATCAACCCAACTAGAGTCAATGGTGCATAAATCAATGTTCCCATAATAAAAAGAACCGTAACAATTAATGCATGACTAGTACTAAAGAAGTATGTTGTTAAACAAATAAAGAGTAAGATAACACACGCAATACATACGATTGCCCGACGATCTTTAAGGAAGTCAGAAATAGCACCCATAATGATAACCCCAGGAACCGCAGCAAGTTCAAAGATACCTACAAGCCACTTAGCAAAGGAAGGACTGAAGCCTTTAGATTCCACTAAGAAACTTGGAATCCAACTCATGACCCCGTAACGAACTAAGTATAAGGACATAGAGGTCAAAGTAATGGCCCAAACAATCTTATTGCTAAGAATATATTTAACGAAAATTTGGGGAAGTGTTAAATTAGTCAATTCTGATGAAGAAGCTTGACCATCATCTAAAACAACTTCATCACCAGTATATTCAGAAATACTTGGCAATCCAACAGTTGTTGGCCGATCAGATCCGCAAATCAGTACAAAGCCAGCAATCAATAATGAAATAACTGAAGCAGTGTAGAATACAGCTGGAATTGACCCAGAAAACATGAATGTGGCTAATTGCACAACAGCCACACAGACAAAGGCACCAGCATTATGGGCAGATGACCAGATGGAGTAAATTGCCCCACGGTGTTTTTTACCCCACCAAAGTTGAACAATCCTCTGACAAGCTGCGGCACCCATTCCTTGTGCAACTGACATTACTAGCATAAGGAACATCATAACATAAAGATTCCTAGTTGCCCCTAAACCAAAGTTCAAAAGAGCTGAAATAATCAAACCAGTTGCCAAATAGTGATTAGGATTACTCTTATCACTAAGAGCACCCATAAATAGCTTAGAAATACCATAACCAATACCGAAACATGAAAGAACCATACCGATATCAGCAGTGGTAAATCCGTATTGCTTCATAATGTCGTTTTGTTCGGTTGTAAAAATAAGACGAATAACATAATACCCAATATAACCGACACAAATTGCCAATAAAACACCAGCTTGACGCCACTTGTAAACAGTCGCAATTTTATCCTTTGGGACTTTTACTTTAGCGTCAGGAGCTGGTTTTAAAAATGATAACATAAAAACATCTCCTCAAATGTAATCCCTTTCTAGGAAGGGAACATAGGCAATATTATCATAACTGTCAATAAAAATGAACACTATTTTTTTCATATATTCTAATAAAAAGACTAGTAGCAAAATCAAACATTTTACTACTAGTCTTCCAAAGGCATATTTATATTTTATTTAAAACCGTCAGAGAAAACTCCGCGGCCTTGAATAAAGTAATCGACTCCTGAGTAAACAGTAAAGAATAAGCAAATATAAAGCATAATTTGTCCAAATGGAATACCCCAAATTGCAAAAATCACGTTGTTTAAAAGTAAGAAGATAATTGCAATAAATTGGGTAGTTGTCTTGATCTTACCTGGCATTTTAGCTGCCAAAACCATTCCATCTTGTTCAACTAATAATAAGCGTAATCCTGTCACTGCTAATTCTCGCCAAATAATAATGGCAGTTACCCATGATGGTACTACTTGATTCCCAGTTAAAACAATGAAAGCCGTCATTACAAGTAATTTATCAGCTAATGGATCAGTAAACTTACCAAAATTAGTTACTAAGTGATCACGACGAGCAATCCGTCCATCAAGATTATCAGTGATTGTTGCAGCTATAAATAGAATTGCTGCGATCAATTGTGGTACTGGAATAGTAGCGCCTAAAAACGTAACAGCTCCCCATGACTTTAGTGGCAGTACCATTAAAAGTAAGAAAAATGGGATAATTATTAAGCGTACAATTGTTAACTTATTAGGTAAATTCAAGGCCTATTCTCCTCCCTTAATAACTACCGACTTTGTGTTGTTGCCTGTGAACTAGCAGTAGTGCTAGTCTGGCTAGTACTAGTGGCAGTAGTTTGAGTCCCGGTTGTTGTCCGAGTGGTTTGACTAGATTGAGTGGTTTGCGCAGTTGCTGCTGTACTAGTTCTTGTTTGACTTGGAATGCTGGTTGATTGACTGGTAGTTGAGCTAGAAGATGCAGACGAAGAAGCTGTCGAGCTTCCAAGATTGATGGTAATTGTCTTGACACTGGTATTTTTACCATTGTTTGTAAAATCAACCTTCTTATTACCAAACTTAATAGTTGTTCCTGCTGCATTACCGACTGTAATCACGATCGACTTGGTTGTCTTTTTAATAGTCAGATTTTCTGTAGCGTTAGCTTTCATTGTCTTATTGAGGATGGTGGCTCCATCAGTAACAACATTATTCCAAGCTTGCGTACTTGTCTTGATTTGCAATGGAGTAGCTTTCTTCAAGCTTGAAGCAGTATAAGTAACACTCGTATTGGTCCTGTTTGTTTCTGTTAACTTAACTGCAGTCGACTTGCTAGTCTTAGTAGTCTTCTTATTGCTTGATGAACTACTCTTCTTGCCACTTTCTCCTGAAACAGCTACAGAACTATTATCAATCCTTGTAGAAGAATCTTGCCGTCCACGAACGATTGCTGTTAACCAAATTGCACCTAAGATAATGATTATTACAGCAGCAATAATTATTGTCGGTAAGTATTGGCGAAGCTTGCTAACCCCTTGGCTGACTGTCTTGTGGTGGGAAGCCCGAGTTTCGACGGCTTTACTGATATGATCGGAATATTCTTTACTTTTAGTCTTTGGCAATTGTTCGTTAAACTCTTTTAGCAATTCATTACCATCTAAGCCCACTGTATCTGCATATTGTTTTACAAATGCCCGTACATAGAAGTCACCAGGTAATTCATTAAACTTTTCGTCTTCAATTGCGATTAAGTAACGTTTTTGAATTTTGGTCAATTGTTGCAAATCATCAAGAGTATATCCTTTTTCTTGACGCGCTTTACGCAACTCTTTCCCAATTTCTACTTGTTGTTCATTATCGTTTTCACTCATTCTGTTATCTCCATCTCTGAAATTTAACTCTGCTTGATAATTATATCATGCCAATTGTCTCATAATTCTTAAGAAAATCTTGAGTTAGTGTCGCTGTGGATTAATTTGAAAAACTGAGATTCCTTGAGAAACGATGAATTTTTCTGCAGCATCATATAGATCTTCTAATTTAATAGAGCGTAATATCCTAATTTCATCCATTAGGGTTGCTCCGCCAAACAGCTTACCTGCATAATGATTAGCAACTGCTTCTGGTGAATCCATCAAGCCAATTAGTCGACCAAGTTCGGCATTCTTAATTTCGTTAAAGCGGGTGCGTGCAGCATCAATCTGTTGGTTAGCACTTTCAAGGATTGCGATAATTTCATCAGCAAACCGTTCCATTTGTTCTGTATCTGAACTAAAGTAAGCAAAATAGAAGTCACGTTGCATTTCTAAGTTATAAGCAAAGGAATCGTCGAGAACTTCATTATTGTAAAGGCGTAGGTAATTATCTGACGTATCATCAAATAAAACATCCAATAATAAGTCAATTGTTAACTTGTATTTTAAGAGGTCCTCGCCTGGCTCAGGCATGTTAATTCCCCGCAAACCAACAATAACTTTAGAACGGGCAACATCCATATTCAATGATCTAAATGGAATGACATCGTGTGCGCTTGGATCATTTAGCTCAAATTTTCGTTCAGGAGTCTTTGCTGGCATAAATGTCTTACCAGCTTGGTTACTCTCAACCCATTCTCTCACTTCTTCCGGATTAATATTGCCTGTCAAGAAAAGATTCATATTGCTAGGTTGGTAAAACGTCTGATAGGTTGCCATTAGTGATTCTGGCGTAATTCGACTAATACTTTCAGTTGTTCCGGCAATATCAATATGCATTGGGTCTTTAGGATATAAGTTACCTAGGATACCCAAATAAAGACGCCACGAGGCATCGTCATCATACATTTTAATTTCTTGCCCAATAATTCCTTGCTCTTTTTGTACTGTTTGTTCGCTAAAGTAAGGTTCCTGCACAAAATCTAACAAAACATCCAAATTTTCGTGTAAATGATTAGTCGTTGAAAATAGGTAGCTGGTTTGGGTAAAACTAGTATAGGCATTTGAATCAGCACCTAGCTTCCCAAATAGATCAAAAGCATCGTACCCATTCTTTTCAAACATTTTATGCTCCAGGAAATGAGCAATTCCATCCGGAACCTCAATTACGTTCTCTCCAGAATATGGAACGAACTTGTTATCAATCGAACCAAAATCAGTTGTAAAAATTGCATAAGTTTTATGGTAGCCAGCCATAGGCATTAATTGTAAGGATAAGCCATTATTAAGCTGTTCTCGATATATTAGTTGATTAAATTCTTCGTAAACTTTCTTTTCCATGCCGTTTTATTTCTCACCACTTAATAAATAACTTGCCTGTAGATCCATCATTGATGCAACTTTCATTACATCTTCTTTGGTAACATCATTAATTTGTTGATTGAAATCATCTAAGTTTGGCAATGCAAGCAAACGATTAATCAAATGATGTTCTAAAACATTATTAGCAAGGTCAAAACCAGCCAAATGCTGATTTACCAACCCATCCTTTACTTTTTGCATTGTCTCAAAAGAAAATTGGCCTTTTTTAATATCCGCAAGCTGTTCTTGAATCATATCCAAGACTTTTTTATGCTCAGTAGCTTGAATTCCAGTCTGAATATTAACTAATCCAGAAAAAGGAACAAATCGACTAGAGGCATAATAGGCCAGACTAGCTTTTTCCCGTACGTTTGTGAAAAGCTTTGAGTAAGGAGTTCCACCAAAAAGGCCATTAAAAACAAGAGCCGCATAATATAGTGGATCTTGATAGTAAATAGGTAAACGATATCCCAAATCTAACTTAGCCTGATTAACCTGCTGATATTCCATTTTGCTTTCAATATTTTCATGCTTTTCTTGGAAATAAAAAACAGAATCAGTCAAGTCCACCTGCCGTCCTTTAAATGGCAAACGTGCCATCATTTGGTAGGCTTCTTCTGGCTCAACATTTCCTAAAACAAAGATATTAATTTTATCGTGACTAATCATATCTTCATATGTGTGTACCAAACTAGCTGGGGTACACTTTCTTAAATCTATTAATTGACCAAAACTAGGAATCCTCATTGGACTCTCTTGATCATAATAAAGCTTCAATAATTGCTGGTTAGCATAAAATTGCTTGTCATCATATAATGATCGCATCGTGCTAGCTAAGTTGTTAGCCTGTAGCCGAAATGTTGGGCTATCGAACTCTCCATCATCAACGAGGGGATGAAAAAGTATCTGGTTGATAAGCTCAGTTACCTGAGAAAATAAATCCTTTTGGGCTAATTTATTATTAATAAAGCTCGATCGTAAACGAACGGTATGTAACTGTCCGACTTTACCCACACCAATCGAAACAAATGCCCCATACAGTTTAGCCATTTGCCTTGCTAACGCTGTTTGAGTTGGGTAAAGATGGGTACTTGTTTCAAGTAAATTAGCTAGTAAATTCCGTGGTGTTGCGTTTGTGTAAGTTTGCGGTGTCGCAAAATCAATTAAAATGTGTGTTAATTTAAATTGTTTTGTCGGAATAACATGTAAATCGACACCTTCTGCAAGCTGAAAATCCACAGATATTTCTCCCTTCTCTTTCTCTTCGTAATTTTAACCATACTGATTAATAATACTTTATCGGTGGTGAAATTACAAATCTTCATTGCGCCTTATCTCTATATAATAAAAAACGAAAGGAATAGCAAATTGCATCCTTTCGTTTTTTATTAGCATCCTATTCTGGGCCAAGATAATTACTTGCAGTACCAAACCATTTTTGGTTAATTTTCTTTAATTCGCCACTCTTTTGTAAATTAGCTAAACCTTGATTAATCTTCTTTCGTAAGGTCTTATCACCTTTACGCATACCAACTGCATAATATTCAACTGGTAATGCCTTACTTGTATATGTCCGGTAACTAGAACTATTCTTTTGGTGCTTAATGTAGTAATTAGCATATACCTGATCCATTAAAATTCCTTGGATTCTGTTTGCATTTAAATCAATAAAAGCGTTCGGAAAACTGTCATAAAGGACCGGCTTTTTCCCCTTAATCAAATCTTTGAGGACTTTAGGCTTTTCGTCCAGTGCCGTCATCCCCGTTGAGCCATTTTGTACACCTAACGTCTTGCCCTTCATATCAGCAAAGTTTTTAATATTAGACTTCTTTTTTGTCACCAAAATTTGTTCATTTTTGAGGTAAGCACGACTAAAAGCCACCTTCTTTTTCCGACTGCTATTAATGGAGTAACCATTCCACAGTAAATCAATTGTCCCGTTTTTCAATTCTGTCTCTTTCATCGACCAATCAATCGGTTGAAAATCAACCTTGATTCCATATTGTTTAAAAACGGCTCGGGCCAAATCAATATCATACCCAACTAATTTTCCATTTTTTTGCCGAAATCCCATAGGAACGAAGCTATCATCTAAACCAATAATTACTCGTTTTCGTTTTTCAATCCGTTTCCAAGTATCTTGGGTATTAGCACGCTCTGTAAGGCTCTGACACCCACTTAAGAAAAAAATAGGGAGAACCAGAACAAATAATGCCAACCAATATTTTAATCTACGCATTATTTCTCCCTCCTTAATTTTCTTGGTCAATTGGGTTAACTTTCAATAACTCATCAGCAATTTCTTCAGCAAAGGCAAAATCGTGAGTAACCACCAATTGCGTTACACCATTTTTCTTTAATGAAAGAATAATATTAGCTACGTCTTGCCGTAAATTGGGATCCAAAGCAGATGTTGGTTCATCATAGCAAAGGATTTTTGGTTCCATTGCTAAGGCCCTCGCAATGGCTACCCTTTGCTTTTGTCCCCCAGAAAGTTGCCATGGGTAAAGGTTTCCCTTAGTGGATAGACCTAGTTTTTCCAACAGATCCTTTGCCTGTTTAGTTGCTTCATTCTTGGACTTCTTTAGCACTAATGTAGGAGCTAAGATAATATTTTCCATTACAGAAAGGTTAGGGAAGAGATTAAAGTCCTGGAAAACTACCCCAATTACTCGGTCACTCGCGGTCGTTCCTTGTGGATCAAACGGTTTACCATCCATTAAAAACTGACCACTATCAGGCTTATCTAGGCCCGTAATGCACCGAAGAAGCGTGGTTTTCCCTGCACCTGAAGGTCCAACAATACAAAGAATTTCATCATCTTTAACACTCAAGTTAACATTATCTAAAATAACTCGATTGCCAAAGCTCTTTTTTAAATTTTTAACTTCTAGTAATGACATTTATCTTCCCCTCCTACTTAAAGTATGAATAGCGCTTCTCTACCCGACGTAAAATCAAAGTACAAATTCCCACTAAGATTAAGTAGATTAAACCAACAAGCAATAATGGCACTAAAGTAACATCCCGTGCCGTAGCAATGTTTCCGGCCCGCAAAAGATCACCTAATCCAATTACATAAACTAGTGAAGAATCCTTTACCAGGTTAATAACTTCATTTCCAATTGATGGAATAACAATCTTAACTACCTGTGGAATAATGATCTTCCTAAGAGTTTGCCAGTAATCAAGCCGCAAAACTTTTGCCGCTTCATATTGTCCAACGCTAACTGATTGAAAACCTCCACGGAAGATTTCCGCAAAGTATGCAGCATAGTTCAAAACAAAGGCAACTAAGGCCGCATCATATCGTTCAAACACAATCCCAATGATAGGTAACCCATAAAAAATAAAAATTAATTGCAATAGTAGCGGAGTTCCTCGCATTAGCCAAACGTAAATTTCAAGTACCCATTGCAGTGGTTTGATTTTAGATGTTAATCCTAAACTAACAATGATTCCTAGAGGTATGGCAAGAATTAAAGTCCAAAAAAAGATTTCAAGGGTTAAGCCTGCCCCCTGAATAAGTGACGGTAAAATTTCCGAAATGTAATTTAATGACATTATTGAAGCCTCCTTAAAACATATACCGATAAATAAAAAATCCCCTTAGGTAAAAAAGCTACCTAAGAGGACGAGCTAGTGCCGTGGTGCCACCTCAATTCACAGTAATCTTACAATCACTGCCTCATGGAGTTCTCTAAACCTCAAAATATAAACGCCCTCATAACCTCTTAGGCTATGAGGGCGTCTTTACGCGGTTCCACCTCACGTTGTTACATTCTCACGAATAGTAACCTCATTGAGTTCAATAGATAAACTCCGCGCTGTAACGGGCATCCCCGGACTTTCCTACTAAATAATTCAAAAAGTCAACTTGCAGATGTGATTCAGAAATCCTAATCCACTTATTTTCACCATTCACATAAGCTCTCTGAAGAATTAGTATATTTCCTACTAGTCTGTTCATCGTTTTCTAATATTTTTAACATGATAAACTGTTTAAATTTTTTTGTCAACTACTCCTAGGACTTTTTCTTTGACAACGCCCAAACAAACAAGCGTCGAATTGGCCAATATAAAACCACAAAATAAACTAGGTTAAGCGCCAAAGTTGGGGTAAGCGTATAAATTAAGAAGTCGCCTAAATCCATTTGTGTGATCCCAACAAGTAGGTAAGCAATGTAAGTTAAACTAACAAAAACTACGATATCAATAAAGTAAATCAGGATAATCGTTAAGAACGATGGACTGAAATACCGAGATAAAATCTTCGTTAGTTCTACAATCAAAGGAAATAGGAATAGGTCTAAGCCTAAAATACCAGTAAAATAAACATCTACAACTGCACCGGCGAAGAAGGCAAATGGGACAAGCGGAATCTCAATATTTCCTTCAAAATAATAAGCAAAAACAAGCCAAAGTAAAACTAACTCACTCATCATTGAATATGGGTAGCTAAAAAAGAAGGGGGCCCACACATTGCTCAATGAGCCATCCAAAAACAGACTGATAAAAAGACCTAACGGAAAAATATATCTTAATCGCGATAACCTATACATTTCATCCACCTCGATTAAGCTGGTTCAGCAACTGTAACAATATTGACGTTATTCAAATTGGCTGCTGGCTTGATGTATACTTTTTGTGCCAAACCATAATCATCCTTGCCAATACGGGTTACTTTACCAATGTACAGACCTTTAGGAGTTACGCCTCCCATACCACTGGTGGTAACCTTCGCACCCTTCTTCAGCTTTGCTTTGGAACTCACTTGGCCCATCACCAATTCACCGGTTTCGGCCTTATAACTAGTGATAATTCCATTAACTGCCTGGCCATTTGTTCCATTAATTGTAATTGCAAAACGATTAGATGACTCGTCAGTATTACTTAACAATTCTACCTTGCTGTTAGTCTTGTTAACCTCACTGACTCGTCCGATCAGGCCACTACCGCTCATCACCGGCATATTTTTCTTAATTCCACTCGTTTGCCCCTTATTAATAACCAGTTGTTTTTGCCATGACGAAGGAGTCCGCATTAAGACAGAAGCAGTAATGGTCTTGTAATCAGTTAATGACTTATTTAATTCTAATTCTTTCTTTAGTTCCTTGTTTTCTTGAGCTAAGGTTTGATCACGAACCTTGGTTTGCGCTAACTCAGCCACTTGTTGTTTTAATTCACGGTTTTCTGAGTATGTATTCATCAATTGATTGATTGAACCTAACCCATCTTGAACGGCATTAACAGGAATAGCAATAACACTATCAGCAAACCCAACAATATCGTTACCAAATTGCTGAATTAATGGAGGGGTATTCCGGCGATTTCGCATAGCTACAGAGCCCGCCATTAACCCAAAACATGTTATTAAGATAACGACAATAATAACTAACCGACGATTGGAAAAAAATTTGCGCATTCTGTTCCTCCAACATCTAATATCAAGATATTAAGAAAGGGGCCAGACAAAACAAATCGTTTTGCGACCAGCCCCATCCTAATACTAAGAATTCAAATTATTTTTTCTTCATTACGTCAATGCTCTTTAATGATTCACCGGTACCGACAGCCACACAATCAAGAGGATCGTTAGCAATAAATACAGGAACCTTAGTAGCATCAGCAATTACGTCAGGAAGGTGTTTAAGTAAAGCTCCCCCACCAGTCAAGACGATACCATGGTCGATAACATCGGCAGCAATTTCAGGAGAAGTTTCTTCAAGAGTGCCCTTAATTGCATCAATGATTCCATTAACAACATCTTGTAGAGCCACAGCCACATCCTTAGCAGAGACTTCCATTGTCTTTGGAAGTCCAGTAACCAAGTCACGACCGCGAACTTCTGTACTTCCCATTTCCTCGGCTGCTTCAACAGATGCTGAACCAATATCCCACTTAAGCTTTTCAGCGGTCCGTTCACCAATCAAGAGATTCATGTTTTGGCGAACATATTGAACAATAGCATCATTCATCTTGTCCCCAGCCATCCGAATAGAGCGACTAGAAACAATGCCACCCAAGGAAATTGTAGCAACATCAGTGGTTCCTCCACCAATATCAACTACCATACTACCTGTTGGATCCATGACAGGTAAACCAGCCCCAATGGCTGCCGCAAATGGTTCTTCAATCACATAAGCATCGCGTGCACCTGCAACACGAGTAGCATCAATTACAGCACGCTTTTCAACTTCAGTGATTCCACTTGGTACACAAACCATTACATATGGCTTGCTATTCCCGTTTCCTAATGCCTTTTCAATGTAATACTTCATCATTGCTACTGTAGTATCGTAGTCAGCAATAACCCCATCTTTCATTGGACGAATTGCTGTAATGCTACCCGGTGTCCGCCCAATCATGTCTCGAGCATCCTTACCAACGGCAATTACTTCATTAGACTTGGTATTGCGTGCAACAACAGATGGCTCACGCAACACAATTCCCTTGCCATCAACATAGACAATTGTGTTTGCTGTCCCGAGGTCAATACCAATGTTTTTGGTTCCTATACCTAGCAATCTGTTTCTTCCCTTCATTTTTATAGATTCATTTCATTTTAATATCGAAAACATTATACCATAGCAAATGAATCATTCGAACATTAATATTAACAATTATACTAAAAAGGGCTCAACTTTCCTATAAATTAGCCCTTTCTTTTATTTTTCTTTACTATTTATTTTATTGACTTAGCTTGATCCTCACGCCAACTATAATAATTATCTTTGCCAACAATCAGAAAATCTAAAAAATTTATCCCCAATAATTGACTGCTTCTTTGAAATTTTTTAATCATGTTTAGGTCTGGCGCTGATGGTTCAATCCTTCCTGAGGGATGATTATGGATAATTGCAAAGCCATGCGCAGAATGTAAGAACAAGCGACGGAAAATTTGATCAAGATAAACATTACATTCATTACTGCCACCCACGAACATTTTTTTGATATCAATAATATCATTATGAACATTTGTCCCAACAACAAATAAACTTTCTTGGCTTTCATCCTGCATTCGGTCCATCATTTCCATTCCTAAAAGGTTACTCGAATACGCCTGACCAATTAATGGTGTCTTACTCCGCAGTACCATTTGCCCCAGTTCAATAGCAGCAATTAGTTTTTCTACTCCTACTCCCCATCCGGCTAATTCTTCTTTCTCTGCTTCAGTAAGATTCTTGAGGGATGCTGGAGAGGGATAGTGAGTACTAAAGTTAGTAAAATTTCTTTTCCCTTCTTCAGTACCATCTAGTATGATCAGACTAACTAATTCTAGGTATTTCGATAATTCCATTGTAAACATGATTTTGCCCCTTTCTCTTCCTACTTTTACAGGACGGAGAAAGGGACAATTTTTATTTTAGTATCTTTCTTATTTCCGAAATAAAGTATAGGGAGCCCGTAATCACTAATACATCATCCGTTGACATATTTTGCGTTAATTCAACAAATCCGCTTTGCCAATTTGGTGCTTTTCTAATGGGATACCTAGTTTTTAGTTCCTCATTCTCTTCTATCAAATTAGCACTTTGCCTATTTTTCACCCCTTGAACTGAAAAATTGGTTACCATCAAATGGATGTTGGGTAAACTTGCCAGTTCGCCCAGCATTAGCTCATATTGTTTATCGGCTAAAATCGCCACCAAAACATATATATCTTTATCACTAAAATTATTTCTTAAAGTATTGACTAGAGACTGAATTCCTGGCAAGTTATGAGCACCATCGAGAAATACTAAGGGTTCATCCATAACCTTTTCCATTCTTCCAGGCCATTTTGTTCCTGCCAGCCCTGCTTTTAGGTCAGCAACACTTATTTTTATTCCTAGTCTCTTGAAAAGAATCTGAGTGGCTGTAAGAGCAACGGCAGCGTTATCTACTTGATAATCACCAGCTAAGCCTAGCGTTGCCGAAAATTTTCTAAGTTTCAATCCTTGATAACTAATTTTTGCTCTTAGACCATGGGGATTATTTTTACTAACACTGAAATCCCGTCCTAGTTCATAAAGAGGAGCCTGTTCCCCGTTTGCTACTTGTTCTATAACTGTCTTTGCAGGTGCTGGCAAGTTACCAACTACAATCGGAATATTGGGTTTGATAATCCCTGCCTTTTGGTTGGCAATTTCTCCTAGAGTATCACCTAAATACTTCATATGATCCCAGCCAACCGTCGTAATCACGCTAACTTCTGGCACAATAACATTTGTCGAGTCATAAAGGCCGCCAATTCCCACTTCCAGAAGCACAACATCCAAATTTTTATCAGCAAAATAGCAAAACATAATTGCCGTATCAATCTCAAATTCTGTCGGTCCCCCCTCCGGCAATTCTTTATCAAGTTGTTCAACAATCGGCGCTATTTTTCGCGTTAGTAAAACCAGATTTCCATCACTAATTGCTTCTCCATTAATTGCAATTCGCTCATTAAAGCGAGCGATAAAAGGCGAAGTAAACGTTCCCACATTAAGGCCTGTTTGAATCAGCATATCTCTCATCATTGCAACGGTTGATCCTTTACCATTAGTGCCGGTAATATGCACATACCTTGATTGCTTTTGGGGATCACCAAGCAAACGTAAAAAAAGTTTCATCCGTTCTAGGGTTGGCCTTTTCTTAAATCTAGGACGTCCATGAATAAATGCTAAAGCATCTTCATATGTTTCAATCATTTTGTATCCTTTCTCTGGCTCTTTATTTTTCTATATTCCATTTTAATACAAAGAGAAGAAGTAGAAAAATATCCAAAACTAGATTAGATATTTGAAGTAAAAAAACCGGAGAAAAGCCAAATGCAATTCCCGGTTTCGCAACTTTATTCTAGTGGTAGAAGTCGAAACGACCCTTTGCCATAAGTTCTTTCATTCCCCCAACTTCCATTAAAGAACGATCGGCAATAATTTTCTTCATTACAGAGGCTGGGTAACCCTTAAGTGGAACACCCATCGCTACCCCAAAGGCATGAGTATTACCAACAGAAGCAACGGTACCCAAGGACTTGTAGGTAAATGGTTTGTCTAACCGCTTACCATTCTTAATACGGTCTGTTAGGTCTTCAGCAACGTAATCAGCCATCGCCAAGGCAATTTGGGCAGTTGTTGGGTAAGGGCGGTCAGCTCCAGGGGCCATTACTGCTGAGTCATCGCCAATAAGATAAATATCGTCATCAGTTGGATCGGTCAAATGATCAGTTACCATTACCCGACCACGGCGTTCCTTGAATCCTGATTCGCCAATTACTGGGCTTCCGCTAACACCAGTTGTCCAGATAATTGTACCTGCACTAATAGAGTTTTCTTTATCATCATCGTCACGCTTAAAAAGGACTTCGCCTGGCTTAATTTCGGTAATCTTGCAACCAGTATCAATCTTAACCCCTAACTTCTTCACGAGGTTGACACCATAATCAGCCAAATTCTTACTAAACATTGGTAGTAAGTGTTCTGATGCTTCTACTAAGGTAATCTTAATGTCATCTGGGTTGACACCTGCAATTTTGGCATAACGTGGACGTGCTTCAACAAACGCACCTGCTAGCTCAATACCAGTAAATCCAGCGCCACAAATAACAATCTTTAAATCCTCTGGGTTCTGAGTCTTCTTGTAATCTTCCATCTTTTCTACAATATGGTGGTGAATTTCAAGAGATTCTTTTACATTAGTCATTTGAAGAGCGTTATCCTTCGCTCCAGGAATTCCAAAAGTTTCTGAAGTAAATCCTAAAGCTACCACACAGTAATCAAATGTTAATGGTTCCTTTCGGTTAGCCAATTCAACCTTCTTTTCCTTTGGATCAATCTTAGTTACCCGATCTTGAATAAAGGTTGTCATTTCAGGCTTAATGAGGTCCTTAATTTGGTAAGTAATCTTTGTTGGTGGAACATTACCAGCAGCGACTTCATGTAAGTCAGCTGCTTCATAGTGGTAACTATTTTGGTCAACCAAGATAATTTTTGCGTCGCCCTTCAACTTCTTTTGCAAAAGGACCACAGTTTTAAGGCCGGCATAGCCAGCACCAAGAACTACGATTTTCTTCATAAAATCCATCTCCTAAAAAATCAAATTTTCTAAATTAATATCCTCGATCAGCTTTTCTTAACTCTTGATAGTGAGCATTTGTTTTCCATAACTCTTCTGGGCTTCCCTTCATTGTTATTTTACCATTTTCAATGAAGACTACTTGGTTCATTGCCTCAATTCCCTGCAAGTGGTGAGTAATCCAAATTAAGGTTTTACCCTTTAATTCATGCAAGAATGTATCAATGACCTGTTGCTCCGTTAATGGATCGAGTCCTACTGTTGGCTCATCCAAAATAACAATTGGAGTATCTTGTAAGAGAATTCGGGCAAGCATCAGCCGGTGGCGCTCCCCACCAGAAAAGATTAATCCCGCTTCACCAATTTTAGTTTCCAATCCATTTGGTAACTCACTAACCTTCTTTTGCAGACCAACTCGTTTTAATACCTTCCAAACCTCTTCTTCAGAGGCCTCCTCATTTCCTAAACGAATATTATTGAGGATTGTGGTGTTAAAAAGGTATGGCGACTGATGCATTACTCCCATATACTTAGCAATCTGATCGCCAAATTCATCTGTGGGAATCCCATTTAAGGTAATTGTTCCCTTAGTTGGTGTCAGGTCTCCACGAATTAGAGAAGCAAGCGTACTCTTACCAGAGCCACTTCGACCTAAAATTGCTACCTTTTCTCCTTGTTTCACCTTCAAGCTAATATCATCAAGAATCAATTTACTATCCTTTGAATAACGAAAATCGACGTTTTTAATATCAACTTCATATGGTGAACTTAATGGTGGAATCGCCTTAACTTCTGTCTCTGGTTCTGGAAGGCTATTTAACCTATCCAAGGAATCAGTGTAGACATTAGTTTGTTGAACGGCAGCTGGTAAGCCAACAAGAGCCTCATCTAACGGAAATACACAAAGCACAAAAGCAGCAATCCAATTAGCGCCCCAATGACCACCGAAGCGGTATGAACTCCAGGCAATCAAGGCGATAATGATTAACAAAATCATTATCTGCAAAACAAAGTCTCTAAAATTGCCAAAACGGTGCATTGCTTTCTGTGAACTCATTAGTTTATTTTCGTCATCTTCATGCCGACTAATGTACTTACTAGAATTTCCAGAAAGAACCCAATCCGTAATTCCCATAACATTATCTGTTAGGTCAGAGTATAAGCGGTTAGTAGCTTGCTTCTCTCGTTCTTGTCGAGCACCATTAACCAGGGTCGACCATACGGGGATACCAAAGATAACCAGACCAAGTAAGACAAGCATTAATAAGCCCATCCATGGTGTTAAAACACCTAACCCAATCACAATAATGACGTACAAACCACACGCCACTAGCATTGGGAAGATTGTCCGGAGATAAAGGTTTTGAATATGGGCAACATCTTCAGAAAGCAAGCCCAAAATATCACCAATCCGGTACTTACTGTTGAAGAAGACCGCATCCCGTTCCAAAGCATCGTAAAGCTTCTTCCGAAAGGCTGAGGTCATCTTAAACACCCAGTTATGACTAGTTAGTCGTTCGGCATAGTGAAGAACCGGACGAAGGATACCAAAGGCCCGAGTTAAGACAATAGGAACATATACCAGCAGAATGTTAAACGGCATCGTGGCACACTTACTAATTAAATATCCAGCGGTAAACATTAAACCACCAGCACAGATAAAAGTAAGAATTCCCAGAGAAATGGCCAACACTAATGTCCAGCGATATTTACGCAAGAAAGGCCGAACCCAGCGGTCTTTACGGAGTGCTTTAATTAATGGAATTTTATTCATAAGCTTCCTCCTTTGAACGACCCGAAATTAGCTCTGCAAAATACCCTTTTTCTTGCTTCAATTCGTCATACGTTCCTTTTTCAATCATCTGACCATCTTTCATCACAACGATCTGATCCATTTGATTCATCCAGTGAAGACGGTGGGTAGCCAGTAAGACTAACCGGTTTTTCATAAGGGGAATCATTCGTTGCTTTAATTCCAACTCGGTTTCGATATCAAGGTGGGCGGTTGGCTCATCTAAAATCAATACTCGCCGTGACTCATCCAGAAATGCCCGTGCTAAGGCTATTCGTTGAGCCTGGCCACCACTTAATTGACGATTACCCTTCCCAATCAAAGTGTCTAATCCGTTTGGCAATTCTTTCACCAAATCTTCCAAGCCAACAATCTTAATGGCTTCCTCAATCTTTTCTTCACTAACATTTGGCGTATAGAAACTAATATTATTCCGCAACGTGTCATCAAAAATATAAGGATCCTGAGGAATATAACTGATTTGTTGTTGCCAAGACTTAATGTTTAGGCCCGAAACCTGGTGACCTTGAATTTCAATTTCACCTTCTGTTGGTTGGATAAATCCACTCAACAAGTTGATGAGAGTTGTTTTCCCGGCACCACTCATTCCAACAATACCTATTTTTTGGAAGCCATCAATTTCTAAGTTGACCGGCGCTAACTTACTTCCTTCAGGGTACTGGAATTCAATTCCCTTTAGTTGCATTTGAGAACTTTCATTCCATGGCTTAAGATCGACTTGAACGTCCTTAACCGTCTTTTCGTTTAACACCCTTTCCACTGCATGAAAAGAGTTTTTACCGTTCAAAGTAGCGTGATAGTCATTTGCAAAATTCCGCACTGGCAAAAAGTATTCCGGCGCTAAAATTAAAATTGACAGCGCAGGAAAAAGAAGAAGGTGGCCATTAATCAGTCTTAACCCCAAAAAAACAGCTAAAACCGCAATTGATAGTGTCGTGAAAAAATCAAGGGCAAACGTTGAAAGCATGGCAACCCGAATCACACTCATCGTAGACTTACGAAAACGTTCACTTGAACGGTAAATGCTATTAGAGTACTTTTTACTAAGGCCAAAATACTTCAGTGTATCAATTCCTCGTAATGAGTCGATAAAATGATTAGACAATAGCTTAAAGGTAGCGTATTGTCGGTCTGCTTTCGCCTTGGCAGCATATCCCAAGATAATCATGAATAAAATGATTAAAGGATAAACTAGCAACATTACCAGCCCAGAAATTGGATCCAAGAAAAAGGAAACGATTAGGATCAGGGTTGGAATAACCATCATGCTGACAAACTTACTGAAGATTAAATTGATATAGTTCTCAACTTCTGAAATTCCATCTAAAGCTAGGGTAACCACATTCCCGGTTCCCTCTTCTTGAACAATATGTGGGCCTAATTTAAATACTTTTTCTAGTAATTGGCGACGTAATTCCTTTGCTCTTTGCCGCGCATAGGCATCCAGTTGATTACTATCAATCCAGTTAACTAAGTGGCGGCCAACATAACATGCGACAAATCCTAGTAACCAGTATCCCTCTTTTGCAAGTGCACTCCCCTGCCAGAGATGAGTTAAGAGGACAGCTAAACATAATCCTTGACCAATGATAAGAAAAGCTTGCAGGACATAAAAACCCACAAGCTTTATCATGATCTGTTTGCTCCCCTTTAACGTGAAGAGTAAGCGATCAATCATAATTTTACTTTGCCTCCGCTATAACTGGCATTTGAATCCGTTTACGGAAAATCCAGTAAGCCCAGATTGTGTATGCCAAAACAAATGGTAATAGGCAGCAAGTTGCAATTGTCATTACAGTCAGTGTGTATTCAGTCGATGATGCATTTTGAATGAGCAAGTCATAACGAGGACTGATTGAACTGATTAATACTCGAGGGAATAATCCCACGAACAGTAATACAACTAACGCAATCAAGGTTAACCCACTGGAAATAAAGGCCAGCATTTCTTTACCTGTCATCGCAGCACCATGGGCAACAATTGTTAAGAGAACCATGATGACTAACATCACGATTGTGGCAACTGGGTGCACTTGCATAAAGTCAGTCATAAAGATCAACATTAAGGCAAATACAATCAAACCGAGGTAAAGAATCCAGTAAAGGAATTGGGCAACATTATTAGCTGTTTCCTTAACTTCCCCTACAGTCTTTAACGTGATGTAGTTAAGTCCATGTAGATAAGTAAGAAGAGTAAGGGCAATACCTCCAACAACTGAGAACCAGTTAATGTAGTCAAAGAAGGTTGCATGGAAGTTTCCGTTAGCGTCAATTGGCATTCCTTGAATCATACTAATAAACATAATTCCAAGGAAGAATGGTGCCATAAAGCTACCAATACCAAGTGCCCAGTCCCAGATCTTCTTTTGTGGCATTGGACTATCAGCACGGAAGGTAAACGATACCCCACGAATGATTAGGCCAACTAATACCAACATCAAGATAATGTAGTAACCACTAAATAAACTTGCATACCAGTATGGGAATGAGGCGAACATAGCACCACCAGCAGTGATCAACCATACTTCATTACCATCCCAAACAGGTCCGATTGTTCGAATGATTTGGTCACGCTTAGCCTCATCATCAGTTAGCGTAACAGCTGCCATACCGACACCATAATCAAATCCATCTAAGAAGAAGAATCCGGCAAACAAGACACCAATTAAAACAAACCAAAGTAATTGAAGAAAACTCATTTAGAACGCCTCCTTATCAAAGGGATCTAGAACTTTCTGGAATTTAGGTTCAACAACTTGTGTTGGATCCTTCTTCAATTGACGAACAATTAAACTAATTAATGTAATAGCCAAGGTCGTGAATAGAACGAAGTAAATAATGTTAGATGTTAACAGTGATCCAACTGAAACATTTGGTGAAACACTTTGTTGAATAGTGAATAATCCATAAACAGTCCAAGGAATCCGCCCAAATTCAGTTACGAACCAACCAGCAGTATTCCCAATAAATGGCAAGAATGTGGTAAGAGCAATCAACCATAGCATCCACTTGTGCTTATACAGCGTGTCCTTCTTCTTGCGAGTTAGAACTAGTCCAACGAATGATAGCAAAATAATCCATGCAGAAACAGCACACATAATCCGGAAACTGTAGAACAAGGTGTTTACAGGTGGGTAGTAGTCAAGGTTCTTGCCATACTTTTGCTTGTATTGAGCATTCAACTCATTCATACCGGTAACAGCACCACTTGTCTTGTGGTAAGTAAGAATACTCAATGCATATGGAACATCAAGGTTATATTCAACTTTGTGTTCTTTAGTATTAGCAATTCCTACTACTGTCCATGGAGCATGCTTTCCTGTGGTTGTGTAAACAGCTTCAGTAGCAGCAAACTTCATTGGTTGTTCCTTAACCAAGTATTGCATTTGCAAATCACCTAAAACAAGGCCAAAGACAGCAAAGATTAAGGAGATCCATAGACTCAAACGCATCGTCTTTTTGTAAATTGTACGCGCTTCGCCTTCAATTTTGTGCTTCTTTAACAACTGAAATGCAGCTAAACCGGCGAACATCACTCCACCCATCATAATTGCATTCAAAATAACATGGCCGAATTCGTACCATAATTGTGGATTCTTCAGTAAAGCACTAAAGCTAACCATTACTGCTCGACCATCACGAATTGCGTAACCAACTGGGTGTTGCATGAATGAGTTAGCAGTAAGAATCCATAAAGCAGACGTTAAGGAACCAAAACTGGTCATCCAAATAAAGAAACAGTGTAAACCAGGTTTTACCTTATCCCAAGTGAAAATCCAAAGGCCAATAAATGTAGATTCAATAAAGAATGATAGCAAAGCTTCTAAGGCCAATGGAGCACCAAAGATATCACCCATAAACCGTGAATAATCAGACCAGTTCATCCCGAATTGGAATTCTTGGATGATCCCTGTAACAACTCCGACAGCAAAACTCAAGAGGAAAATATTTCCCCAGAACTTTGTCATCTTTTTATACGTTTCGTTCTTAGTACGAATGTACATTGTTTCCATAATTGCAACAACGAATGCCGTTCCAATCGTAAATGGAACGAAGAAAAAGTGATAGACAGTCGTCATCGCAAATTGGAATCGTGCCAGACTAAGAATCGTCATAGCAAAGTCCTCCCTTCAATGAAAAACATGAAACCGTTATCGTGTTTCCTTTCATCAATAATTATGATAATACTGTTGATAAATAATTACAATTTATATTCTTTAAATTTTTGTTTTTTTACTATATTTATTTCCTTACATACTTAGTAGTTTCTTCCTTATCAAATGATATTTATTTTGCAAAAAACTTCAATTCAGACATCCTTATATTTAATTTGTTTAGGACAATAAAAAAGCGCTCCCCTACCATCAGTCCTTTTATCTAATGATAGTGCAGCACTTTAATTTGTAAATTTTATTCTTCTGTTAATGAAGCTAAACGATCCTTAGCGGCTGTTAATTTTTGTTGCCATTCTCTAGCCTTGTTTCGTTCTTCTTCAACGACCTTTTCTGGTGCATTGTTAACGAAGCGTTCATTGCTTAACTTCTTTTCTGAACGTTGAACTTCCTTTTCTAGCTTTTCAATTTCTTTAGACATCCGTTCACGCTCTTCGTCAAGGTTAACCAATTCAGCCATTGGAATTGCCACTTCAGCACCAGTAATAATTCCCGATAAGGCTAATTTTGGTGTTTCTACATCAATGCCAATGGTTAGATCGGCAGGATGACAGAAACGTTCAATATAATCCTTATTTTCTTCGAACATTTTACCTAACTCAGCATTATCAACCTTGATAATTAGATCAACTGGCTTAGACATTGGAGCATTGGCTTGGTTTCTAATGTTCCGTACCGCTGTAATTAATTCAATAAGACGGCTCATTTGTTCAGTAGCAGCTGGGTTATCCAATTCATCGTTGGCTACTGGATATTGACTAACCATGATTGACTTACCTTCATGGGGCATTGATTGCCAAAGCTTTTCGGTAACAAACGGCATAATTGGGTGCATCATCTTAAGAATTTGATCCAAGACATACCCTAAAATATTCTTTGTATCGTCTCTCTCTTCAGCACTTCCGTTGTTAAGTTTCTCCTTGGTCATTTCAATGTACCAGTCACAGAAGTCATTCCAAATAAAGTTGTAAAGAGCCCGACCAGCTTCACCAAATTCAAACTTGTCAAATTGCTCATTAACTTGTTTAACAGTAGCATTTAGACGGCTTAAGATCCACTTATCTGCCAGGTCCCACTTATCGGCACTTGGAAGTTTTGGTGCTTTCATGTCACCCAAGTTCATAATAACGTAACGACTAGCATTCCAAATCTTATTAATGAAATTCCAAGCCGCATCCATCTTAGTGTAACTGAACCGAATATCTTGGCCAGGAGTTGAACCAGTGATCAAGAACCAACGAAGAGCATCCACCCCATATTTTTCAATTACGTCCATTGGGTCAATCCCATTACCTAAGGACTTACTCATCTTGCGACCCTGTTCATCCCGAATCAAGCCATGCAATAAGACATTCTTAAATGGAGCCTTCCCAGTAAATTCGAGTGACTGGAAGATCATCCGGGAAACCCAGAAGAAGATAATATCATATCCAGTAACTAAAGTATTGGTTGGGAAGTAGCGTTTAAAGTCTTCAGAATCAGTATTTGGCCAGCCCATTGTTGAAAATGGCCAAAGTGCGCTTGAGAACCATGTATCAAGAACATCCTTATCTTGTTCCCAATTTTCAATATCCTTTGGGGCTTCCATTCCAACATACACTTCACCCGTCTTCTTGTTATACCATGCAGGAATCCGGTGTCCCCACCATAATTGACGAGAGATAACCCAATCATGGACATTTTCCATCCATTGAGTAAATGTATGTTCAAAACGTTCAGGAATAAAGTTAACACGGTCATCAGTGTCTTGATTCTTGAGGGCAGCTTCTGCCAATGGCTTCATCTTAACAAACCATTGAGTAGATAAGCGTGCTTCAACTTGAACTCCAGTCCGTTCCGAATGACCAACTGAATGTACAATTGGGTCCACTTTAAGCATGTATCCTTGATCTTCAAGGTCTTTTACCATTGCTTCACGTGCTTCAAAACGGTCCATTCCTTCATACTTGCCGGCATTTTCGTTCATTGATGCATCGTCATTCATGGTATTAAGTTCTGGCAAATTATGACGTTTACCAACCTTAAAGTCATTTGGATCATGAGCTGGGGTAATTTTAACCATCCCTGTACCAAAGTCAGGAGTTACGTAATCATCAGCAATGATTTCAATTTCGCGATCAACTAATGGTACCCGAACATGCTTACCAACTAATTCTCTGTACCGTTCATCGTTAGGGTTAACCGCAACGGCTTCATCTCCAAACATGGTTTCCGGACGAGTCGTCGCTATTTCAATGTAATCTTTCCCATTAAATGTAGTTCCATCGGTGAATGGGTACTTAACGTGGTAAAACGCACCCTTATCGTCCTTATGGATAACTTCAATATCAGAAAGAGCTGTCCGTGCTTGCGGATCCCAGTTGATGATGTAGGTGGCCCGATAAATAAGTCCCTTCTTATAAAGCTCAACAAAGACTTTCCGCACGGCTTCATTTAATCCTTCATCAAGAGTGAATCGTTCACGATCGTAGTCAACGGAAATACCTAATTTACCCCATTGCTTATGAATAATATCAGCATATTCATCTTTCCAGTCCCAAACTTGTTGAACAAATTTTTCCCGTCCAAGGTCATAACGAGATACCCCTTGTTCGCGAAGACGGGCTTCAACTTTAGCTTGAGTGGCAATTCCGGCATGGTCCATTCCCGGAACCCAAAGAACGTCATAACCTTGCATTCTCTTTTGACGAATAATCATATCTTGCAACGTTGTATCCCAGGCATGACCTAAGTGAAGCTTACCGGTAACGTTCGGTGGTGGGATAACGATTGAATATGGGTGAGCTTTTTTGTCTCCGCTTGGCTTAAATAATCCTTCGTCAATCCACCATTGGTAACGACCCGCTTCAACTGCGGACGGATCGTATTTAGTAGACATTTCATTTTCTTTACTCATCGAAGATCCTCCTATGTTTTTGTAAATTATTGCGTTAAAAGAAAAAACTCGCCCTAGATATAGGACGAGTTCCGCGGTACCACCTATTTTAGATCGTAAAATAATTACGATCTCACTCAGCCATTTTATAACGGTAAAATGAACCGACCTAACCTACTAAAGGTTCAGCTAGGTAGCTACTAAATTACTTTCACTATATTTCTGACAGGACCTTGCACCATCCGGCCCCTCTCTTCTGTCATTTATATAGCTACTCTTTCAGTCAACGCATTTACTTTTTCTTTGCTATGATAGCTAATTTAAAAACTATCGTCAAGGTGCTTTTAAAGAAGTTCAGCAAAAACATCCTCATTTTCGTTCAGGAAATCTTCACCGGGATGTATTTCGGTAATCTTAATCCCATCTATCGCTCTCTTCATTAAGCCATCAATATCGAGGTGTTTTTCGTACTTCCGTGCCTTTTCAAGATTTGGTTTAGTCTTTGGCGAAGGTGGCGTAAAGACGGTACAACAATCTTCATATGGCAAAATTGACAGATCATAGGTATCAATATCTTGAGCCACTTTGATAATTTCTGTTTTGTCGTAAGAAAGAACCGGGCGTAATACTGGAATAGTTGTCACGTCGTTGATTACCAGCATGCTTTCCATAGTTTGAGATGCTACCTGCCCTAAGGATTCACCATTAAAGACTGCCAAACCATTTCTCTTCATCGCTATAGCAGCTGCCAGCCGAAGCATCATTCGCCGCTGAATAGTCATCAGGTAACCTTCTGGGACTTTTTCCTTAACAGTTTCCTGAATTTCAGTAAATGGTACTTGGATAAACTTAATGCTACCGCTGTAACGAGCTAATTTGCTAGTTAATTGCTTAGACTTTGCTAAGGCTTGTTGACTAGTATATGGAGGACTAAAGAAGTGTACCATCTCCATTGAGACACCACGTTTCATCCCTAAATATGCTGCCACTGGTGAATCAATCCCACCAGATAACATCATCATCCCTTTGCCGGCAGTCCCTACAGGTAATCCACCAGCGCCATCCACGGTTTCACTTGATAGAAAAATCCCGTTTAGACGAACTTCAACCCGTAATGTTAAGTCAGGATTGTGTACGTCAACCTTGAGCAGATCAGGAAACTTTTCTAATAAATATCCACCTAGTTTTCTGTTCATCTCAAATGTATCAATTGGAAATTCATGATCAGAACGACGAGTGTTAATCTTAAACTTAATTGGTTCTTTAACCTGCTCTCTAATCATCTGTTCCGCTGCTTTTGAGGTAGCTTCAAAAGTCTTATCAACTCGAACAGATGGTGAGAAATTTTGAATTCCAAAGACATCTTTAAGACGGTCCATGACTTGATTATAGTCAGCCCCATTTAACTCCACATGGAGACGGTCACGTTGAGCATGAACCTTAACTTGATCAAAACTATGGAGAGCTTTTCTTACATTTGCCCCAAGGCGGTCAATAAAATTCTTTTTATTATGACCCTTAGTGGACAATTCTCCATAGCGAACCATTATCTCTGTATATTCCAAATAAATACTCCTTTCTAATCAATAATTTTCTTAAATCCAGCGTATAATTCATCAAATACCTTGTTGAACTCATCTGCTTCTTCTAAGGTATTGTTATCACCTAAGCTAATCCGAACTGCACTAGTTGCTTCATTTTCCGGAACTTTCATTGCAGCTAATGTACCGGCTTCTGCATGCTTCTTTGAGGAGCAGGCACTGGTGGTTGAAATGTAAATATCTTTTTCTTCAAAGGCATGTACAATGGTTTCACCACGAACACCAACAATGGCAAAACAAAGGATATGGGGCACAAAGCCATCATCAATCCCAGAGAAGATTTTAACATGGTCAAATTCTTTGATGTGATTATAAATTTTCTCTTTAATGGCCTGCTCATTCTTTACGGCTGCCATTTCGTTTTCTTTCACTAAGCGAATTGCACGTGCCATAGCTACATCTCCCGGAGTATTTTCCGTCCCACTACGCATGCCCTTTTCTTGTCCACCACCAGCAATGAGAGGTTCTAATTGGCGACCAGATTTAACATAAGTAAAACCTGTCCCCCGTGGTGCATAAAATTTATGTCCAGAGAAGGTTGCAAAGTCAACACGGTCACTAAATACTAAGTTATCGACACCTTTTCCAATTGCTTGAACAGCATCAACATGGAAGTGAATATTTGGATAATCTTTTAAAATTTCTCCGGCTTCTTTGATTGGTTGGATGGTCCCAACCTCATTATTGACTGCCATAATTGAAACCAAAATCGTGTCTGAACGAATAGCGGCTTTTAAATCTTCCGGGTTAATCCGACCCTCTTTATCAACTGGAAGGTAGGTAACCTCAAAGCCAAGGTCCTTTAGCTGTTCTAAAGGATTACGGACGGCTGAATGTTCCACCGAAGTAGTAATAATATGTTTACCAAAACGATGCTTTGCCATCGCTGTTCCCTTAATTACCCAGTTATCCCCTTCAGATCCACCACTATTGAAGATAATTTCTCCGGGTTGAACATGTAAAAGTTTAGCAATTTGTTGCCGCGCTTGTTCCAAAAGATTCCATGCTTGTTCCCCAAAGTTATGAAGACTGCTTGGATTCCCCCAAATCTTTTGGCTGACCGTATCATATGTTTCTAAAACTTCCGGCGCAATCCTAGTGGTTGCACTGTTATCAAAGTATATCATGCTTTCTTTCCTTTCACTCAGCAAAATATTGACACAAAATTGGATAGGTTATTTTAGGTTCGGACTTATAAATCAATCGTATATTATAGCAGATATTTGTTTGAATAAAAGATTTTAACTCTTAAATTTAAACTAAAAGGGGCTGACGAAAATACTTTCTTGAATCTTCGCCAGCTCCTTTCTCCTGCGAGTGGGACAAACTAACCTTTTTCATTATAATAAGCGTCTTCAATCCGCTTATAGCTTCCTGGCTCAACTTCTTCCAGCGCAGTGGCAATTGTTTCCAGGCTATCCGTATATTCGAATTTTTCAAATTGTTTCTGAGCCTTAATAGCTGCTTCGTTGATCTGAGCGTTATCGCTAAAACGATTGGCGTATTGCAACAGTCTTTCCGTCAACATTACACTATCACGAATATCGTTAGTGCGCTCATTAAGTGTCTCTAAGTCGGATTCAACGATGATTAGCTGTTTAGTCACCTCATCCATATCAACCCGATATTTTTTTAGCTCTTCTGCCAACTTTTTAACTTCATCACTCACACCAAAGAAATAGTCGTGATACTTCTGTGGCAACCCTGGAAGATTTAACTGTTCTACCTGTCGACGAACCGCTCTAACCTGAGCAGCATACTTTTGCAGCATCTGTTGAGCACGCTCTTGGTCACTTTGTAGCTTAGATACCTCATCATTAATCTTTGCTTGTTCCTTTTCGATCTGTGATAAAGAATTCTCATTTTTGGATTCCCGGTCTAGCACTTGACTGTAAATTGCAGTGTGACTGTCCAAATCAGCCTGATCACTAGCATATTCCTTACTAATACTAATGATTTGTTCATTCAGTGACCGAGCAGTTTCAATTTCATGATTGTTTAATGTGTAATTAATACTTAGGCGATCCAACTCTTTGGTCAACTCAGAATTTTGTTGACTAGCATGGGCCACAAATTTTCCTAATGTTTCCATCAAGTGTTCTACCTGAGGCCGAGCATCAATTTCTTTTTGCATAGCATCATAGAGGTCATCAATCTGTTCGGCAATTGCTTTGTTAGATTCCTCTAAATTGTCTAGTTGGAGCCGGTTAATCTGTTTAATGTTATCTTCACTTTGTTCCTGCAAGTGAGCAACTTTCTCGGGAATATTATCAATGGTAAAGTTATAATTATCTTCCTTTAGTTGTTTATACCCATTGATAAGTTCCTCAAATTGTGTTGGGAATTCCGCAAAGAGCGGCTTATAAAGTTTAGGAATACTATCAGTTAACTCTTCAAATTCTCCATTCTTCCGCTTCAAATCAGCAAGAATTTCTTCAGCCTTATTATAGTCCCCATTATTACTAAGGTTGGTAAATTCATCATACTGTTTTTCAAGTTGTTCTAGTTGCTGATTGAGCTGTTTAACACTATCCCCATATCCAAAACTCTTTTCATCCAAAAGGTGGTGGAAATGACGGTAACGCTGACGAATTTGATCAATCTCATGTTTATGAGTTTGGTGAAGTTCGTCTAAGCGGTGAAGAGCATTTTCAATCTTTTGGATCTCGTCGTTTAATGAAGCTAATGATAGTTCTAATTTGTTTAGCTTTTTTGGAAGTAAGAAAATAGTGCTGCTATGAATTTGGCCTTCCAGTTGCTTAAATTCATTGTCTAGTTCCTTTACTTTGGGTTCAACTTTCTTCGCGTAATCATCTTTTAATTGATCAAGTCGTTTCTGAGACTCACCCGTTACTTTTAGCTGTTCCGCATTTTCAATTTTCTTTCCAATATTCTTTTTTTTCAATTCACTAAATTCATTTAATAGTGATTTATAATGCTTTATGATGCGCTGTTGGTAGAAATATATACCAGCCAAAATTGCTGTAAGAACAATTAAAACACCTATTATTATCTGAAAAACCAATTTATCCACCTACATTTTCGGCCATCATTGACAAATATTGTGTAGAGGCCCTAAAATTTTATAAAAATTATACCATATTAAACTCTTACCAACATTGGTGATTTTGGTTTATCTAAGAAAGAAGGATTTTGTCATGACAGATTTTGCAATGCTTACTAACCAAATAAGCGCTCTCCTAACTGGTGAACACGAGCCTATTGCTAACTTGGCCAATGCTAGTGCCCTCCTCAATAGTGAAATTAACTCCCTAAATTGGGCCGGGTTTTACCTTTTTAATACAAAGAGCAAACAACTTGATCTTGGTCCTTTCCAAGGAAATGTGGCTTGCATGCATATTCCCCTTGGAAAGGGTGTCTGTGGTATAGCCGCTGCGACTGGCGAAGTTCAAATCGTCGATGATGTCACCACTTTTGAATCCTATATTGCCTGTGATAGTGCTGCTAAGTCCGAACTGGTTGTTCCGATGTATCGTCAAAATGGTGATCTGTATGGAGTCTTGGATCTTGATTCGCCTGTGGTTGCTCGCTTTAATAAAGAATTTGCCGATGGTATGATAGAATTTGTAAAACGACTAATGAAAACTATTGACTAGTCCTTAGAAAATGTTGTATATTAATCTTTGTGTAAAATAATGCAGCAGTAAGGGGCAAGCTCGTCAACAGACTGGTGCCATCTTGGTGTTTTTAGTAACCCAGCTGCAAGGGTGAACAATTCAAACTAGCCTGCACGAATGTCAAGCTTACAACTCGGATTATTTTACTCCAACTAAAATATTGGAGGAATTTATATATGTCTCGTTATACAGGTCCTAGCTGGCGTCTCTCACGTCGTCTAGGTGTTTCACTTTCAGGTACTGGTAAAGAATTGGCTCGTCGTCCATACGCTCCTGGTGACCATGGTCGCGATCGTCGCGGTAAGCTTTCCGAATACGGTACTCAGCTTCGCGAAAAGCAAAAACTTCGCTTTATGTACGGTATGACTGAACGTCAATTTGCTAACCTTTTCGTACGTGCCGGCAAGATTAAAGAAGGTACTCACGGTGCTAACTTTATGGCCTTGCTTGAACGTCGTCTTGACAACATGGTTTACCGCCTTGGTTTGGCTACTACTCGTCGTCAAGCTCGTCAATTAGTTAACCATGGTCACATTACTGTTGATGGCAAGCGTGTTGACATCCCTTCATACGAAGTAGATGTTGACCAAGTTATCGCTGTTCGTGACAAGTCAAAGAACTTGGACATCATTAAGAACGCTGTTGATGCAGTTGTTTCTCGTCCATCATACGTTGAGTTTGATGCTGACAAGCTTGAAGGTAAGTTGACTCGTGTTCCTGCTCGTGAAGACATGGATGCTGACATCGACGAAGCCCTCATCGTTGAATTCTACAACAAGTAGGATACGCATATTATAAAGTAAACAACCTAAGATTAGTTCAGGACAAAAATAATTTTGTTCTGAACTTTTTTGTTATTCTAAAGGTAGAGCTAAGATCGTACATAGCTTCCGGAACTTCGAGTCCGTATTAAAAAATGATTTCCGCTATCTTTGATTTGATATTTTGCTTTTAGGTTGTGGAACTGTGAGT
>JBCLSJ010000012.1:0-46221 GCA_041225415.1 Lactobacillaceae bacterium 24-114 | reverse complement strand
ATTTTTGATTAAATCAAAAATCATAGTTCGCATTTTCTTAGTTAGAAGCTAGAAAATAGTAGTTAATTCCCAGCCTCTCCATTAGTATTTTAAACTGAGAATAATGTTACTTAACACGAGCAATTTCGCTCCGTACTTTGATGTCTGAACTACCTAAACCAGGAGTTTGACCATGAAGGTTGAATTCAAGTTGAGTTTCTGGTCTGAAGAGCATAACGTGAGTAGAACCACCATAGTGGAACATACCAAGTTGTTCACCCTTCTTAACATGTTGACCAACCTTAACAGTAATTTCATCACTAGAAACTTCTGACATACCTACAGCAACGAAGCACATAAGACCAATCTTAGGATTATCTGCTTTGATAAAGAATACGGCACGAGTAGAAGTAGATGTTAAGAATTCCTGTGATGCGGTAGCTTGGCTGTCATCTGGTGTTACACTATCATAACCTTTGTAAAGGTCTTCTGCATAGTAGGAACCAGGTAAGTTATAAGCCTTAACAATAGTACCATCTACTGGACTGTTCCAACGGTGGTAACTAAATACACTTAAGAATGCTTGATAAAGTGTTCCACCAGCGAACTTAGCTGCCCAAGGATCATTTTGCAATAAGTCTAATAATGAATATGGCTGACTCTTAATCCAGAATTTAGCTTGCAAAGGAACATTGTGAGCAATCTTAAGTGGTGCTGATTCACAAGAACAAGCAATTGAGTCTGGATCGTCAGGGTTCTCTACTGGACGAACGCCAGGCTTGAATTCACGAGTAAAGTAATCATCCCATGATGTGAAGCCAAGGTGCTTGTCAAAATCATCTGAACGGCAGATAAATGTATCTTGGAATGAATCACCATAAGCTTTCTTAGCCATTCGGTCCAAAGCTTCTTTACTAAGCCAACCTTCTGAACTTGTGTTAAGAACATAAGTAGAAGCCTCACTCTTCAAGTAACGACCCCAATAATTAAGAATGTCACGCAATTTAGCATTAACTTTGTCATTCATGAAGAATGCATAACCGGCACGGGTTCCCATTGGATAGTTAAAGATTGCTGCCATAGGAGTACCAACAAAGCTAGTTTCGTTATATTCAGGAGCCCGTTGGATAACACGATTAATCATTAATAACATTTGGTGGTAGTCACGGACTTGAGGAAGATCTGCTGGAGCATCAACAAGTCGCTTTGGAATTTCATCAAACATCATTTGCGCAAGGTTCCAAATATAGTGGTCATTTTCAATTAATTCTTTCAATGCTTGAACTGGAGGTAGGAGTTTTTGGTTTTCTTCTGCCTTAGCTTCATCTAAGACCTTAGTTAGCCATGCATTATAAGCCTTTTGATCACTAGGTCGCCATTTATCAACATTATATGGAATATCAGTCATAATAAAAATCTCCTCTCTTTATTCCTTAATAATGACTACATCTTTAGGATATACTAGTTTTTTTGCGAATACAAATAAAAAGAATTATTAAATAAATTAGATAGCAAACGGTTTTAGTCAATTGATTATTATGTTCAAATAATAAATATTTAATAAGGCATATTGTTTGTTTATATGGACAAGTAATTACTATAATGAAGGTGTAGTAGATTATAATGACTACTTTTAGATATTGTAACCATTAGTGTTATAAATAGCTGAAAGCCTTGAGTGATGGGAGGTTATATTTATATGTCAAGTAAAAAATTATCTACAGTTAGTGTAGGAACATTTATAGGTATGACCATTGCATTGGCTGCAAGTATCAGGAATATTCCTGATGTTGCAGCTGCTGGATGGCCGATGTTCCTTTATATGGGAATTGCTACGTTCCTATTTGCATTACCTATTTGTTTAATTGCTGGTGAATTTGGTAGTACGTTCCCAGAAAAAGGTGGGCCTGAACTATGGGTACGTAATACATTGGGAGACAACTATGGGTTTGCTACTTCATGGTTGCTTTGGACGATTTTATTTCCAGGGATGGTTGTTGTTGCCTCAGCATTGCCACCTTTAATTGCGACTGCAATTAATATGCCAAAATTAGGAACAAATAATATTTTTACATTAATAGTAATTTTAGTTTCCTTCTGGGGAATGACCTTTTTGAATAGGTGTTTGGATATGGCAAAGATTACTGGGAAGTGGGGATCTTGGATTGGAATTTATATTCCGTTCATTATTATGACCATTCTTGGTGTCGCTGCCTTAATCAAAACAGGTATTCATCCTAGTTCAATTTTGCAGAGCTTCTCTCCTGAAAAAATAATTCCATTAGGTGATGGCGCTAAGTCGCTAGCTTACTTCTCACCAATCGCACTTATCTTCGTCGGAATTGAATTATCATCTGTTTATATTACTCGGTTAAAGAAGTCATCTGATTACCCAATTGGTGTTTTAGCAACATTGCTATTTATGTTAGTGCTAAACTTGATTAACGGTTTTATGGAATCTGCTGTCGTTTCTCCTTCTGAAATCAATCTTAACAATATTGTTCAACCAATCATTCTTTATAACAAGATTTTAGGGTTGCCTGCATGGATTAACAATGTATTTAGTATTCTAGTAGCTGTTGGTGTTTGTGTTCAGCTTTCAGCTTGGGTATCTGGACCTGGGAAAACAATGCTTGCCTCTGCACGAGACGGTTATATTTCACCAAAATTAAAATTCTGGAAGAAAGATAAGTTTGGCGATTCTCCAGCAATTATGTATGTACAAGCTATTGTTGTTTCTGTCTTTTCCTGCGCCTACTTATTAATTCCAGATATTAACAGTGCCTTCCTTGATTTAATTAACGCAACCAATGTTATTTACTGTACAGTATATGTCTTTATGGCAATTGGCTTTATTAAGATGAGAGTTAAGGAGCCAAATCTTAAATCTGATTTCAAATTAGGTAATAAATATGTTGCATGGTTAATTGGACTTGTATTGATTGTAACTATTGCAGTTATTATGGTAGCCACATTTATCGTTGGTACCTTATTCAACTTTATTGTTGTTGCTGTAATTAGTGCGGTTATTATCATTTTGCCGTTTGTTTTCTATCACTTTAAGAAGGCAAGTTGGGCAACTGAAGTTAAAGACTTAATTGCTAAGAATAATTAATCTACTAATTTATTGTGAAATATTGGCTCTTTGTCAAATTCTGTTGATTGGAGTCGATTCAAAGGTTCAAGCAATTATGCTTGGATCTTTTTTGTTGAGACTGGTTTGTTGAAGCTTAATTCGAACCAATAAATTATGGAAGTTGCGAAAAACGTATGCTGTTCGTTGTATTTGTTTGATTTTATGGATAATTCCTTCAAGTCGCCCATTACTGTATTGAGGATAATTGCATGCATTAAGAATTGACGAGAGATTACGTTGGAAAGTATAACGATTAATTCCCATATTATGAAAGGATTATCGGCATATGAGCACTTACCACTAGCATTTGCGACTTTCGTGGTTGCATTGTTAACCTTTATTTTCACATTCTGTGCATAATAAAAGACCGTCCTAATATAACTTTGACCGGTTACAGGACGATCTTTTATTGATCTAATGTAGCAACGTCACCGTCTTTTTAACAGGCCTGCTTTTTCTATATCCAAGTTATAACGTGAAAAAGGTAGGAATGAATAGTTAATGGAAAAGGTAAGTAATTTATGGATAAGAAATTATATTAAGGAATTAAAGATTATGATCTTCCTCCAAAAATGCTGGCGTGCAAATTGGATCAGTTGGTTACTTATCTGAGCCGGCGGGGCATCTGAAAAGGTGCTCTTTTTTATGCGCAAATTTTTGATTGTTCTTTTCCTCACTTTTTGATACTATTAGATAACTTACGAAAGAGGAGCAATCTTATGAACTCAGATAATAATAGTAGTTTGGTTATACATATTTGTTCAGTGCTAAACGCCCTATTCGTCATTGGCTTAGTTGCAATGGATCAGCAAAGGGATAATCTTTCTAGTTGGATAGTTTATCCGTATATCTTGCTTATGGGAATCAATGGTGTGATTCTACTCGTTCATGCTACCAAAAACAACAGAAAGTAAAAGCAAGGGACTGGGAAAAACTCTCAGTCCCGTTTTTTTACGCAAACAGACAATCAATTCTTAAGAAAAAGAATTTTTGATTGGAAAATCCATAACAAGAACGCTTTAAAACTTTGATTTTTCGGTTAATTCCTTCAAGTGGGCCATTGGAGAAGTTATACTTAACACTATTAATAACTGCTTTGAGATTCTTATGGAGAGCAGAGATAGTTGTGTCTATCTCGGCTTTAGTGGTTTGGTAATCACAAATTGCTGACCTCGATGCCGAGTAGATAAACCGGGTTTTCGAGCCTTAATGGGGTAGACTTCTGATGAAATAGACGCCATTGGGACTTAAGAATGCGATATTCGCGACTGTGTTTGTCCAGGGTCTTAAGGAGACTAATACGACTATTATCGAGAGCACAACCAGCTAATTGGACGATATGAAAACGGTTGATAATCACCTTAGCGTTAGGGAACAGACGATAAATAAAGCGTTGATACTGAGCATTAAGGTCAATAACTACTGACTGAACTTGGGCATCTTCTTGCTTAGAATAACAATTTTAGTAAAGCCACAATTGGATAGGTTAATTTAGCTATAATTTGCTAACGGTTTCAAGACCAATTTGCTTGGTGGCAACATTTTGAACTTTAATATTAGCGTCTTAAATTCCAAGGACATCTAAAATAAAATGATTTTAGGACATTTGCATCGCCTTCTTTACATATATTTGTGGTGAATTGATTGTACAACAGGGCACAGCAGATGTCCTTTTTGTGTACAAAAACTTGGCATTGATTTTCATCAATACCAGATAATGTAGACCCTTTTTATATATGAAAATAATTAATGAACGTTAAAAATGCGAATAATAACTTTCTATGAAATTATAAATATATTTTTAGAATTTAAAATATATTTTCTTAAATAACCTATCAAAAGGTTTACAATAGAGAGGTAAGGAATTAGATTTGTGAGGTGGTCATGATGAGGAGTTCAAATAATACACCGAAAAAACTGTCATTTATGTCAATATATTTTCTAGGAATTAATGGAGTAATTGGGTCTGGGACATTTTTATTGCCTTCTGTTATGTATCATTATATGAATTTGAGTGCGGTTATTGTTCTTTTATGTACATCCGTTACTGTAGCCATGATTGCCCTCTGCTATGCAGACCTTGCAAGTCGTTTTACCGGCTCAGGGGCTGCTTGGTTGTATTCATATAATGCATTTGGTCGATTTACTGGTTATGAGTTAGGAATTTTTACTTGGTTTTTAGGCTGCTGTACGTTATCAGCAGAAATTGTTGCTTTGCTGACAACCTTGAAAGGTTTCTTCCCAATCTTTAATAATCACTGGGTATATGCTAGTGGTGTAATTCTATTGATATTATTATTTTCAATTATTAATTATTTTGGGCGGAGCTGGGTCAAATTTGTAGATAATATTTCAGCAGCTGCCAAAATTGGCACCTTAGTTCTCTTCATTATAATTGGTCTTTTCTGCATTCATTTGACTAACTATACTTATATTATTCCTAAGGCTGCAACTACTGGTTTTACCCCCTTTATGGAGCACTTTGGGGCCGCCTTCACTCCTATTTTCTACCTTTTCACCGGTTTTTCTTTCTTGCCGATTGCTGCAAAGCAAATGAATAATCCTGAGAAAAATATTCCGCGAGTGCTTGTTGCCGTTATGGTTAGTGTGACAATTCTGGATTGCTTAATGTTGCTAGTAGCTATTGGGATTAGTGGGATTAAGCTCGGTAATTACTCTATCCCACTAGCTAGTGCTTTACAGAGTGGTGTAGGTAAATGGGGGTATGACCTCATTATTATTGGTATGTTAATTTCGATTTTTGGAGTTGCATTTACGGCTTCATTTAATACTCCATCTTTAATTGCTTCGCTTGCAAATGAGCATGCGATGCTACCAAAATTTGTTGGTAAGAAGAACAAAAATGATGCTCCATGGGTTGGTATTATTTTAACTGCTGTGGCTTCACTTTTCTTCTGTACACAAAGCTATATTTTCTTGGTTGATTGTACTGTTTTAGCTTCATTTATCCAATATGTACCAACAATTTTAGCCGTTGTTAAGTTTAAACACACCAATGAATACCCAAACCATGGTTTTAGTTTGCCAGGGAAGTATACTATTCCAATTATTGCGCTTGCAGTTTCTTGCTACATGGTGACCAACTTTACTTCCAAGACTCTCTTGCTTGGATTGGTAGTTGCTGTTGTAGCCGCTGCTGGTTATTTCTTCATTTCGCCTAACAAAGCGATAGAGAAGGAACATCAAGAAATTTTACGAGCACTGCGCGAACAGGATCAGAAAATTAAGAAAGAAATTTAGAGAAAATATTAAGATTGCTGTCTACCGGTTCTTTACTGATAAAAAATGATTTGCTATAATAAGTTGGTCATAATTTTTATCATGGAGAGTTGGCAGAGTGGTAATGCACCGGACTCGAAATCCGGCGAACCCGTGTTGAGCGGGCGCGCAGGTTCAAATCCTGTACTCTCCTTAGAATAAAAAGAATTCCTGATATATCAGGAATTCTTTTTTGTTTATATAACAATTTCATCAGAATCAAATTGTTAAAAAATATAAATTTGTTCGTTATAATTAATATATCAATTTTTTTAAGAGGGATTTCATGAGTAAATTTTATGCAGTAAAAAAAGGGAAACATCCGGGAATATACCTGAACTGGGCAGATTGTCAACGAGAAGTCTCAGGATATTCAGGTGCCATCTACAAGAGTTTTCCTACTTTAGAAGAGGCTAAAAAATGGCTAGCAGGTAAAAAAGCGTCCGTTTCTAAGCTAAAGTCATATCAACAAACTGATTTATTTCAGGAGGAGGTTAAATTACCAGCAATTTTTCTTTATACAGATGGTGGTTCAAGAAATCATGGTAATAAATTGGGACAGCATGTTAAGGCTTCTGACAAAGCAGCCTGGGCGTTTCTTATTCAAAAAGCCGGACAAACTTATACAGGAACTGGTGGTGAATTTGGGGCGACTAATAACCGAATGGAATTGATGGCTCTTCGCAACGCCTTACAGGAACTATTAGATAATGGTTGGAATCATGAGGTAATTGTTGCTACTCTTGATTCTCATTATGTTCTTGATCCAATTGTGAAGGGGTGGTTGAGAGGATGGCAACGTAGGGACTGGAAAACCAGTACTGATTCTGCGGTTGCTAACCAAGAACTATGGCAAGAAATCGTTCATTTGCTTCCTCAATTCAGTAATTTGCACTTTAAATGGACTAAAGGACATGCAACTAATAAGGGTAATGTAAGTGTGGACGAACTGTTAAATCGAACAATGGATAGGATGGAGGAGAAGTAATGAAGATTGGAATTGACAAGATGGCATTTGCTACCACAAATGAATTCATTGATTTGCGTGAATTAGCAAAGGAGCGGGGAGTAGACCCAAATAAGTACACGATAGGAATTGGGCAGGACCAGCAGGCTGTTATTCCTCCTACCCAAGACATAGTTACATTAGGCGCTGCGGCTGCTGAAAAAATATTGACCCCAGAGGATAAAAGGACAGTTTCAACAATTATTGTAGCTACTGAGTCAGGAATTGATAATTCTAAGGCGAGTGCAATTTATATAAAACATTTATTAGGTTTAGACGACTTTGTTCGGGCAGTCGAATTGAAAGAAGCTTGCTATTCCGCAACTGCCGGGATTCAGTTTGCTAAAGGACTAGTAACAATGAATCCCCAGTCTTCTGTTCTTGTTATTGCATCAGATATTGCTCGGTATGGTTTGAAGACGGGCGGGGAAGTTACTCAAGGCGCGGGAGCAGTGGCTATGCTCATTAGTGCAGAACCCCATGTTTTAGCTATTGAGGATACTTCGGTCGCTTATTCGAAAGATTTAATGGATTTTTGGCGCCCACTATATGCTACTGAAGCTTGTGTTGATGGCAAATATTCGACGAATGTCTACATTGACTTCTTCTTAGAATGCTGGCAAAGATACGAACAGTTAACGGGACGTGGTTTAGAAGATTTTGCTGCATTAACTTTCCATCTACCATTTACTAAAATGGGGAAGAAAGCCTTAGAAGCATTGCTTGATGGAGATGAATCTCCGATAGCAAATAAAATGCGTGAACAATTAATGGCGGGTCAAGCATATAGTCGGCGAGTGGGTAACTTATATACTGGGTCTCTTTATCTTAGCCTAATGTCACTCTTTCAAAATGGCCTGGTTGAATCTGGAGATCGAACTGGCCTGTTTAGCTATGGCTCAGGTGCGGAAGGAGAATTTTATAGTGGAATCGTTCAGCCAGATTTTGCGGATAATTTAAGTGATGTACAAGCTGAATTGACAAACCGTCATCAGATAACAATCGCTGATTATGAGGAACTATTTAATACTCAACTAGGGTTAAAGGATACAGATGTTGAGTTTGATTGGCAAAAAGATTCCTCCTCCTTTGTTTTAATGGGGCAGAAGGACAAAAAACGTCAGTATAAGCGAAAGTAGGGTGAGGTGAGCCTATCTTTTTATAATTACTCCTGCTCATGCTATGGTAGTCATAGAGTTAGTATGTGATGATTCAATCTAAGGAGTGAAAAAATATGATAAGAGTCGGAATAATTGGTGCTTCAGGAATGGCAGGCAGTGCTATCTATAAATTAGCAGTGACTAAGCCAAAGCTCGAAGTAATGGGAATCGTACGGAATGAAAACAAAGCACGGAAGATTCTTGGCGATGATGCTAATTTAATTAGTGGTGATATTTTTAGCTTGAATGAGACACTACTTTCACGTTTTGATGTTATTGTTGATGCCTTTAACACCAATCCAGAAAATGCAGACCAACAAACAAAATTGGCGGAAAAATTAGTTAACTTAGCACGGAAGCATAAGATTCGCTTAATTTTCATCCTTGGTGCTGGAAGCCTCCGTACTGGCAAGGATAACCATCTCTTCGTTGATGATATTGCCAAAATGCCAGGCGCTGAGAAATGGATTAATACTCCTCGTCAACAATTAAAGGAACTTGAGTATCTGGAAACAATAGCCGATGTTGATTGGCTAGGAATCTCTCCTTCTGCATTATTTGAGCCTGGAGTTACTACCGACTACCTAATCGGCAAGGACGAATTGCTTTATAATAAGCAAAATGAGTCAAAGGTAACTGCTGGCACAATGGCTAAATTAGTGGTCAGTGAAATCTTGGATCCTCATTACCACAAAGAGCGTATAACAATTATTAATGCAGAATAAAAAGGAGCGTAACAGAAGACGCTCGTGCCGTCCTTACGTCTCATAAGCAATAATAGGGCTTCAACGTTCGGCTTTTAGCCGAATATTGAAGCCCTATTATTGTGCTGCATTGCTTACTTTTTATAGATATAATCTGACCAGTATCAAAGTCCTTATTAAGGTTTAAAAAATATGTTTACGATATAAGCCAACAACTTTTCCAAGAATTGTAACTTGATCTAAGTAAATTGGTGCCATGGTATCATTTTCCGGTTGAAGACGGTAACGATTTTTATCTTTTTCCCGATAGAATCGCTTGCAAGTTGCTTCATTATCATCATTCATAGCAATCACAATATCACCATCACGTGCCGTGGATTGTTTCCGAACAATGACATCATCTCCATCCAAGATTCCGGCATTAATCATACTAGTTCCTTGGATTTGCAACATAAATAAGTCCTCAGAAGTATTGTATTCTGGTGGGAGAGGGAAGTAATCACTGGCCTCTTCGACTGCTAGAATTGGTTGGCCAGCAGTAACAATCCCGAGAACAGGTATTTCTTTAGATTCTTCCTCTATTCCAAGAGCCTCTAATCCTTTTTTGGTAATTTCGAGTGCTCGTGGTTTAGAAGGGTCACGATCTAAATAACCTTCTTCAATTAGGTGAGTTAGGTGCGAGTGGACACTTGAAGTAGAAGAAAGCCCAATTGCCCCACAAATTTCCCGAACTGTTGGCGGATAGCCGTGTTCTTCCACGTGTTTATAAATATAATTTAAAACAGCAAGTCGCTTGTTGCCAGCCCTTTTCATCTCTGCACCTCATTTAAATTGATTATTATTAATAAGGATACCATACTCGTTTATTGAGTTCAAACGTACGTTCGCGTTTAACCATAATCTCCTTTCTTGTAAATTATCGTTAGATTCGCTAAGATAAGGTTACAAGTACCTTTAAGGAGGATGTCTATTATGACAGAATCAAAAGAACAAGATGAATTGTTAAAGCGGATTAACGAACTTGCTCATAAAAACAAAGAGGAAGGGTTAACTGAAGAAGAAAAAAAAGAACGGGATGAATTGCGGAAGAAATATTTGAAGAACTTCCGTGAAGCAATGCGGAGTAATATTGAAATGTTGCAAATTTATGATGATGATGGAAATGAAGTTACTCCAGAAAAGATTAAGGAAATTCAAAGAAAAAAGGGCTTACGGGATGATTAAAATGTTATAAACTCTTTTCAATTGCTATTCTTTCGTGTAAGATTGAAAAGTAACTAGAAAAGGAGGAAGTAACAGTGGCATTAACTATCTCGTTAGTAATCCTCGCCTTATTAATCGGTTTAGTTGGTGGTTTCTTTGGTGCACGTCGCTACATGGAAAACTACCTTCGTAACAACCCACCTATCAGTGAAGATATGTTGCGGACAATGATGTTGCAAATGGGGCAAAAACCGTCAAGTCGTAAGTTACATCAAATGATGCAAACAATGAAGGCGCAGGCCAAAAAAGCTAAATAAAGCAAATAAGAGGTCGATGAAGAACTTGAACTTTTCATCGACCTCTTATAATTTAATAGGTTAAAAATCGTCATCTTTTGGTTTAGGTGGTGTTATATACTTATAATTAGGATCAATTTGTTTATCAAGAGAATCAAATGAGTCTTGCATTTTTTTCTCTAATTCAGCCTGATATTCATCATCTAGTTTTCTTTTTCGATCAATATAAATTGGTTCGCCAAAGGCAAATTTACGCTTGTCTCGTTTAAAAAGTTGACTAAATTTTAATGGCCCTTGATAAACGACTGGGAGCAACGGAACATTAGCCATTTTAGCAATCAAAGTCGCGCCACCTTTTAACTTACTGGAATAACGAGAACCAGTGGGGAAAATAATTGTAGACAAATCGGAATTCCGCAAAAGTTTTACCGGGGTTTTAATGGCAGATGGTCCCGGGTTTTTTCGGTCAACAGGAAATGCATGTAATTTTTTTAGAAAGTAAGCTGCAATGCGATTATTAAAAATCTCCTTTTTAGCCATAAAGCAGAATTTTTTCGGATAAATAATTAATGCAATTAGCACTGGATCCATCCATGTCCTATGAGGAGCAACAACGATATAGTTGCCTTCAGGGATATTTTCTTTATTATATACTTTGGGTTTACCATTAATTAAAGTGAGAAACGGATTCACAATCCGCACGAGAAATGAATATAGCATAAAATTAACTTCCATCCAATCTTATGAATAATAACTGGCATTATTATGCCCAATAATGGGTTTACATGCAAGTCTAAAAGAGGCGGTATTTATATGAATAACGAGATTTTAAAAGAAAACGAACGAATCGACCAATTATATAGTCAAAATGTTAGGATTATCCAAAATCCTAATTTCTTTGCCTTTTCATTAGATGCGGTTCTTCTGGCTGACTTTGTACGAGAAAATAAGAAGAGTGAGGCAAAAATAGTTGACCTATGTGCTGGAAATGGTGCGATTAGTCTATTTTTACATGACAAGCTAGCAGGGCAATTTACCGAGGTTGAATTGCAGGAGCAAATTGCTGATATGGCCAAACGCAGTATCGAATTAAATGGACTGGTTGAGAGGTATAGAGTTTTAAATATGGATATCAGGGATGTTTTTAATGAGATTCCCAAAGACTCAGCCGATATTGTTCTCTGTAATCCGCCCTACTTTCCCAATAACGAACATAGTCAGAAAAACCCCAACAATGCTTTAGCAATTGCTCGTCACGAGATTAAAACCAATTTATCTATGGTTGTCGAAAAAATGAGTGGGCTACTAAAAATGAATGGGCGAGGTTACTTAGTCCACCGACCTGACAGGTTAGCAGAAATTCTAACGGAGCTATCGACGCATCGGTTAGCACCGAAGAGGATCCGTTTTGTGTACCCAAAGCCAGGGCGGGAAGCCAATATTGTTTTGATTGAAGTAATTAAAGATGGGGGAGTGGGAGGTATTCGAATTGTACCGCCCCTAACCGTGAGTGGAGAAAACGGTGAATATGGTTCTGAGGTACGGAAGTTGCTTTATGGGAACGAAAAGTAAACATTATTATATGTATATTCTACACTGCGCAGACCAAAGTCTTTACTGTGGATTCTCTGATGATGTGTTCAGACGTTTTGCCGCTCATGAACAATTCAAGGGAGCTAAATACACTAAAGTGAAGAGTCGTCATCCCTTGCGCTTATTGTACTGGTGCGAATTCCCAACAAAGCGGAAAGCGTTAAGTGCAGAATACCATTTTAAACACCAGACAAGACGAAAAAAGGAAAAGTTTCTTCGTTTGCGGGGGATTAATATTTAATTTAAGTAAATTTCTGTATAATACTTGCCACCACTAATATACTTTTGTATACTGTACATCGGTGCTAAGCGCCAATTTCACACCCAATAGGATGGTGGACTATGTGCGAATGAGTTGGTCTGCCAGCAGAGTATTGGGGAGGAAAAAACATTTTGGAGGTACATATATTTATGGCTGTTGTTAGTATGAAGCAATTACTTGAAGCTGGTGTCCACTTTGGTCACCAAACTCGTCGTTGGAACCCAAAGATGGAAGAATACATCTTTACTGAACGTAATGGTATTTACATTATTGATTTACAAAAGACTGTTAAGTTAATCGATAGTGCATACAACTACATGAAAGATGTAGCTGCCAATGGCGGAATTGCTCTTTTTGTTGGTACTAAGAAGCAAGCACAAGATGCTATCGAAGAAGAAGCTACTCGTGCAGGTCAATACTACGTTAACCATCGTTGGTTAGGTGGTACTTTAACCAACTGGAAGACTATCCAATCACGTATTGCTCGTTTGAAGGAATTGAAGAAGATGTCAGAAGATGGCACTTTCGATGTTCTTCCAAAGAAGGAAGTTGCTGTTTTAACTAAGCAACGTGAAAAGCTTGAACGTTTCTTAGGTGGTATTGAAGATATGCCTAAGATTCCTGATGTTATGTTTATCGTTGACCCTCACAAGGAACAAATTGCGGTTAAGGAAGCTCAAAAGTTGAACATTCCTATCGTTGCTATGGTGGACACTAACACTGATCCAGATGATGTGGATTACGTAATTCCATCAAACGATGACGCTATTCGTGCCGTACGTCTTATCACTTCTAAGATGGCTGACGCTATGATCGAAGGTAAGCAAGGTCAAGATGATAACAACCAAGCTGACAACGAAGTAGCCGAAGAACAAGCAACTGTTACTGAAGATTCATTAAAGGATCTTAAGGACAGTGTTGAAGGCAAGTAATTAATAAAGTATTAATACTTGGGCTGTTTGCGTACTGACCCCATCGTGGCCTGAGTACCAAACAGTTTTTTTGAAAAATCGAATTAATCAAAGGAGAGATTAAATCATGGCTGAAATTAAAGCTTCTCAAGTTATGGAATTACGTAAAAAATCTGGTGCTGGTATTATGGATGCCAAGAAGGCTCTCGTTGCCAGTGACGGTGACATTGACAAGGCAATGGACTACTTACGTGAAAAAGGTATTGCAAAGGCTGCTAAGAAGAGCGACCGTGTTGCAGCTGAAGGTTTAGCTGATATTGCTGTTGATGGCAATACTGCTGCAATCGTTGAATTAAACTCTGAAACTGATTTCGTGGCTGCTAGTGATCCATTCAAGGACTTATTAAAGAAGGTTACTAAACTTATCAGCGAAAACAAGCCTGCTAACCTTGATGAAGCGTTGGCTATGGAAACTGAAAATGGTACATTGAACGATGACCTTATCAGCACTACCCAAAAGACTGGTGAAAAGATTAGTCTTCGTCGTTTTGAAATCGTTGAAAAGAATGATAGCGACAGCTTTGGTGCATATTTACACCAAGGAGGTAAGATTGCTGCTCTTGTAGTTCTTGAAGGTGCAAACGAAGATGCTGCTAAGGACGTCGCAATGCACGTTGCTGCCATCAACCCAGAATTCATGACTCGTGAAGATGTTTCCCAAGAACGTCTTGACCACGAACGTGAAATCTTTAAGGAAGAAACCTTAAATGAAGGTAAGCCTGAAAAGATCGTTGACAAGATTGTTGAAGGTCGTTTGAACAAGTTCCTTTCACAAATTTGTTTAGCTGATCAAGACTTCGTTAAGAACCCTGACCAAACTGTTGAAGAATTTGTTTCAGCAAATAACGGTAAGTTGAAGTCATTCATCCGTTATGAAGTTGGTGAAGGTATCGAAAAGAAGCAAGATGACTTTGCTCAAGAAGTTAAAGACCAAATGAACTAATCAACGTTCAACATTAAGGGACGTACTCTTTGTAGTGCGTCTTTTTTTGAAGAAACGACCATAAAAAAGGAGACAAAATATGTCAGACGTCAAATACAAAAGAATCATCTTAAAGTTAAGTGGTGAGGCATTAGCCGGAGAAAAAGGTTTTGGCATTAATCCTCCTGTTCTCAAAGATGTTGCTAAGGAACTTAAAGAAGTTCATGATCTTGGGGTTCAAATTGCCATCGTTGTTGGTGGTGGAAATATGTGGCGGGGAGTTACCGGTGCTGAATTAGGGATGGAACGTGCCCAAGCAGATTATATCGGTATGCTCGCCACTATTATGAATGCTCTTTCCTTACAAGATGCTTTGGAATCAGCAGGTGTTCCTACACGTGTACAAACATCAATTGAGATGCGTCAAATAGCTGAACCATATATTCGGCGGAAGGCTATTCGTCACCTCGAAAAGGACCGGATCGTGATTTTTGCTGGTGGTACTGGTAGTCCATACTTCTCCACAGATACCACGGCAGCCCTGAGAGCGGCTGAAATTAACGCAGATGCTATTTTGATGGGTAAGAATGGTGTTGATGGGGTTTATTCTGCTGATCCAAATAAGGACCCAAAGGCAACTAAGTTTGAAAACCTTTCACACATGGACTTGATTGAGAAGAACCTCCACGTGATGGATACCACTGCTAGCTCATTATCAATGGACAATGATATTCCATTGGTTGTGTTCAACTTGAACACACCTGGTAATATTTTAAAGGTTGTTGAAGGTAAAAAAGTCGGAACTACAATTAAGGGAGATTAATTATGGCAACAGGTAAAGAAATTCTTAATGAAGCCAAAAACAAAATGACTAAGTCTGGTGAAGCTCTCCAACGGACACTTGCAGATATTCGTGCTGGTCGCGCTAACGCAAGTCTTTTGAATGGGGTTACTGTTGAATACTATGGAGCACCTACACCTCTTAACCAAGTCGCTTCAATCACTATTCCTGAAGCACGTCAGTTATTGGTAACACCATATGACGAAAGTTTATTGGACAATATTGAAAAGGCCATTTATGCTGCTAATTTAGGTTTGACTCCACAAAATGATGGTTCAGCTATTCGAATTCTTATCCCCCAATTGACTGAGGAACGTCGTAAGGAACTTGTCAAAGATGTTAAGGCCGAACTTGAAAAAGCTAAAGTTGCTGTTCGGAACGTTCGTCGAGAAGCAATGGATGAACTGAAGAAGGGCAATAAGAACGGTGATTTCAATGATGATGAATTCCATGATTTAGAAAAGAAGGTTCAAACTGAAACCGATAATGGGATTAAGAATCTTGAAAACATTGCAGCTGATAAGGAAAAAGAATTGTTAGGTTAATATTTAATATAGATGTAATATAAAGTTTCATTAAATATTTAGTGATTAAATGAGGGCTGACGAAAATACTTTGTGTTTTCACCAGCCCTTCTTATTTTATGATTTTACATAGCCTAATTGCGTAAAATAACTGTAAGGCCCAACCCTAAGCCCGAGCGGATAATTAGTCCAGTTACGTGCTAATTACTTTTTATCCTTTGTCTGTTACCTTAAAATGAGTTGTTTTATAGTTTCATTTTATTGAAGCAACTCTTGGTTTTTCTGCCCAATACCTTTATAATTGACAAGTAGTTTTACTTTAAAATATTAAATAGGCTTGGAGGAACTGCATTGTTTTCAAAAAGAGAAGCATCCTCGGTAAATAACGACATTGATTTAAGTCGAGTGCCAAGGCATGTTGCTATCATTATGGATGGTAATGGGCGCTGGGCACAGGCTCGTCATTTACCGCGAGTTGCTGGGCACAAACAGGGAATGCAAACTGTTAAGAATATAACAATTGCTGCCAGTGACTTGGGGATTAAAGTATTATCGTTATATGCATTTTCAACTGAAAATTGGAAGCGACCATCGACAGAAGTAAATTATTTAATGCAGCTGCCGGTTAAGTTTTTCAAGACTTTTGTTCCTGATTTAGTAAAGCATAATGTCAAAGTGATGGTAATGGGTGACCTTTCTAAGTTGCCAAAAGAGACACAAAAAGCAGTTAATGATGCTATTAGTGATACAGCCCACTGTGATGGGATGGTTCTTAATTTTGCTTTGAATTATGGAAGCAGGGATGAAATTGTCCAAGCTGTTAAAAGAATCAGTGCGAAAGTAAACAGCGGTGAGCTGAAAGAAGACGATATTAACGAGACTCTTCTTTCACAAGCAATGATGTCTGCTCCACTTGGAGAATTGGCAGATCCCGACCTCCTTATTCGTACTAGTGGGGAGGAACGGATCAGTAATTTTATGCTGTGGCAAATAGCCTATAGCGAATTTGTTTTTACGGACACTTACTGGCCCGATTTTGATCAAGGCTCGTTAAAACAGGCGATCCTTAAATACCAAGGGCGTCATCGCCGTTACGGTGGACTACAAAACAAGTAAATTTCTAGGAGGATAACTTTGAGAACACGAGTTACAACCGCGATCATCGCGTTAGCTATATTTATTCCGCTAATTGTTTATGGACATTGGCCACTGACATTAGCTGCAGTAGTATTAGGGGCCATCGCAATCAGTGAAATTCTTGTCATGAAACGGATGTTTGTGATTTCCTTTGAGGCAGTCATTGCATACTTAGGAGTGGCATTGCTGATTTTGCCAGATAGTTGGTTGAATTTCTTGCCGAGTGCAACCACTCGCTGGTTTACCTTTTACATTTTGGTGCTGTTATTGTTGCTTCACACAGTTATCCGTAAGCAAAGGTTTAACTTTGATGATGTCGGTGTTCTAACTCTTGCAATGCTCTATATCGGGGTTGGATTTAGATACTTCGTTGAAGCACGGGCGGTTAATTTCCAAACCCTTTTATATGGGATGTTAATTGTTTGGATTACTGATAGTGGGGCCTACCTAATTGGTCGTAAGATTGGTAAGCACAAGTTAGCACCAAAGACTAGTCCAAATAAGACTTGGGAAGGCTCAATTGGTGGAACACTTGCCGCAACCATTATTTTGGCGATCTATCTTTACTTCATCCCTGTTGGTGATTCGTTCTGGCCAATGGTCGCAATAACATTTGTTCTTTCTATCTTTGGTCAATTTGGCGACTTAATTGAGTCATCTTTGAAACGTTACTATGGTGTAAAAGATTCTGGAAAGATTTTACCAGGGCACGGTGGAATTTTGGATCGTTTTGATAGCATGTTAATTGTCATGCCTTTAATGCACCTTCTAGGAATTATTTAAAAAGTGAAGTGATTATGTGTTAATAACTATCATCACCTTTATTATCGTTTTTGGAATTTTAGTATTAGTCCATGAATTTGGACATTACTATTTTGCCAAACGCGCAGGAATCCTTGTGCGCGAATTTTCAATTGGAATGGGTCCTAAGATTTGGTGGCAACAATCTGGCGGAACCACTTATACTGTAAGGATTTTGCCCTTAGGTGGCTATGTTAGGTTAGCAGGAGCAGATGATACTGACGACGAAGAATTGCGTCCAGGGGCTCCTGTAACAATTCAACTAGATGAAAATGATAAGGTTACCAAAATTAATGCCAGCACAAAGACTACCCTTTTTCAGGGGATTCCCCTTCAAATAGTGGATTCAGATTTAGTGGACGGCCTATGGATTAAGGGCTATGTGAATGGCGATGAAAGTGAACTAAAAACTTATCAAGTTGATCACGATGCTTTAATTACGGAGCATGATGGGACAGTTGTTCAAATAGCGCCTAAGGATGTTCAATTTAATTCGGCCAGTTTGCCTGCACGAATGATGACTAACTTTGCGGGGCCAATGAATAACTTTATTTTGTCCCTTGTTGTATTTATTATTTTGGGGTTCTTGATTAGTGGTGGGGTCCCAACAAATACAAATGTAATAGGAAAAGTTCAGTCAAATTCTGTTGCTGAAAAGGCTGGTTTAGTGAGTGGGGATAAAATTACTCAAATAAATAGTAAGAAAATTACTAACTGGACCGATTTATCTACCACAATTTCTTCAAATCCTGGAAAAAAGCTATCGGTAACTTATGTCCATAATGGTAAAAGTCGTCAAACAACGATGGTACCAAAGACGGTCGAGCAGTCTAATCAAAAAGTTGGTCAGATTGGTATCATGGAACAAACAAATGATAGCTTCGCTGCCCGTGTTAGTTTTGGTTGGCAACGATTCGTTCAATCGGGAACGTTGATCTTTAGCGTTCTGGGTCAAATGTTTACCCATGGCTTCTCATTAAACGATCTGGGAGGACCTGTGGCAATCTATGCAGGCACATCTCAGGCGACCGCGTTAGGAGTGGCTGGAGTATTAAATTTCTTGGCCCTCCTTTCCATCAATTTAGGGATTGTTAACTTATTGCCAATTCCCGCACTGGATGGGGGCAAACTCCTTCTTAACATTATTGAAGGGATTACGAGAAGACCTATTCCAGAAAAAGCAGAAGGAATAATCACAATGATAGGTTTCCTAATTTTAATGATATTAATGATTTTGGTTACATGGAATGACATTCAACGTTATTTTATTAAGTAAGGGAGAAGAGGTATTGATATGCAACAATCAAAAATTTTAATTCCGACTAAGAAAGAGGCACCAAGCGATGCAGAAGCATTAAGCCACCAAATGATGATCCGGGCTGGATACATTTATCAAGTATCAGCTGGGGTTTGGTCATATTTGCCACTGGCTTACCGGGTAATTCGTAAGGTAGAAAATATCATTCGGGAAGAAATGGACAAAGCAGGTGCCGTTGAAATGATGATGCCAGGCTTACTGCCAGCTGACCTTTGGAAAGAATCTGGTCGGTACGAGAGTTATGGCGCCAACCTGTTTAAATTAAATGACCGGAAAGAACGAGAATTTATCTTAGGACCTACTCATGAGGAAACTTTTACTGAGGTTCTTCGTGACAGTATTAAATCATATAAGAAGTTGCCATTAGTTGTTTACCAATTGCAAGATAAGTATCGTGATGAGGATCGTCCTCGTTATGGCATTCTGCGGGGTAAGGAATTTGAAATGCTGGATGGTTATTCTTTCTCAGCTGATCAAGCGGGCTTAGATCAAGCATATGATTTACAAGCAAAAGCCTACCGTAATATTTTTGATCGGATTGGTCTTAACTACAAAGTGATTTTAGCTGATTCCGGAACAATGGGTGGAAAGAACTCTCAAGAATTTTCTGCTCCAGCGGAAGTCGGCGAGGATATCATCGCTTACACTGATGGTGGCTATGCAGCTAATTTGGAAAAGGCAACCAGCAAGTTTACCGGTGTTCAACAAACCGCTGAACCAGCAGAATTAAAGAAGATTCCAACTCCTGGTGCCCACACCGTTGATGAGGCCGCTGAAAGTCTGGAAATGGATGCAGATCAAATCTTAAAGTCAATGTTATACATGGCTAAGTTTGCTGACGACGACATCCGGCCAATAATGGTACTGATGCGCGGTAACGATGAGGTTAACGAAGCTAAGTTAACGGATGAGCTCGGTTGCGAAGATCTCGAACTAGCTACTGAAGAACAAGCCGAAAAGTACTTACATGCTCATCCAGGTTCATTGGGACCAGTTGGCATTAGTGACGAGGTAACGGTTTATGCTGATAACTATGTTAAGGTATTAGTTAATATGGCCTGCGGTGCTAATGAAGACGGCTATCACTATGTTAATGCAAATATTGGCCGAGACTTTCAAGTCGAGAAATTTGGCGATTTCCGGAATGTTAAGGAAGGCGAAATTGCTCCTGATGGCCATCCTCTTAAATTCACTCCAGGAATTGAGGTTGGTCATATCTTTAAACTTGGAACTCACTATTCTAAAAAATTAGGAGCTCAAGTTCTTGATGAAAATGGTCGTCTGGTTGATATGATTATGGGTTCATACGGAATCGGAGTTACTCGGTTGCTTTCAGCTGTAGCAGAACAAAATGCCGATGAAAACGGTTTAGTATGGCCAGATAGTATTGCTCCATTTGATATCCATGTGATTCCAGTTAATGCAAAGAAGGATGATCAAATGGAAATGGCAAATAAGATTAATGGTCAGCTTGAAGAAGCAGGTTACGAAGTCTTAATTGATGACCGTAAAGAACGTGCTGGTGTAAAATTTGCCGATGCTGATTTAATTGGTATTCCTATTCGAGTAACTGTTGGTAAAAAGGCTAGCGAAGGAATCGTGGAAATCAAGATTCGGAAGACCGGTGAAACGATTGAAGTTATGACTGAAGAAGTTGTAAATACAGTTGGTATTTTACTCAAGCAATTGGAAACTTCTAATAACGCTGATGCTGAATAATTGAAAAAATGGTGGTGTTGGTATTTAATTATCATCGCGCCATTTTTTAGTAGTTATAAGAGGAGGAAGACTGTGGCTTTATCACGACAAGAATTATTTAAGAAATTACTAGATCAAATTCAATTTGCTGATAAAGAAAATGAGGCATTTAAGGATGCTAAAGTTCAATCCGTGATAGTTCATAGGAATTCGCGACTTTGGGAATTTCATTTAATGACTAAAGAACCGCTACCCTTTAAGTTATTTAATGAGTTTTCCAACGCACTTGAAATTGCCTTTAAGGATATTGCTAAAACCAAGATCAAGATTAGTTCTCCCATGACTGATCTCGATTCGCAACTGATTAGGGATTATTGGAATTATGTTATTCAAAAAGTCACCTCAGATTCGCCGATGATTCAACAAGTTTGTACGCAAACTTCACCGGATGTTCAAGAGGGACGGGTAAACCTTGTCATTGAAAATGAGATTATTAAGGATTTCTTGGGGAAGGAAACACTGAAGAAAATCGAGGACCAGTACGTTAATTTTGGTTTCCCACACTTTAGAATTCATCCCATGATTAATACTGCTGCGTCTGAAGCTAAACTTAAGGAATTGCGGGCTAAGCATGAGGCAGATGATGCCGCTCTAGCAGCAAAGGCGATGGAACAGATAAAGAAGAGCAATACGCAACGAAAGAAGCAGCAAGCAGGAGGTTCAACTAATGGACCTACTCAATTAGGACGGGTTATCAATGATTCACAGGAAATAAAACAAATGAAAGACATTACTGAAGAAGAACGTTCAGTGGTTGTTCAGGGATATGTCTTTAATAGTGAGGTTCGCGAATTACGCTCTGGGCGACAATTATTAACCTTTGAGATTACCGATTACACCTCATCTTTTACTGTGAAAAAATTTTCGCGAAATGAAGCTGATGAAGCTCAATTTAGCAACATCAAAGAAGGTATGTGGCTAAAGGTTCGTGGCCCAGTACAAGAAGATACATGGATGCATGACCTAGTTATCAATGCTTTTGATATCAATGAGGTTAAGCACGAAGAAAGAAAAGATCAGGCCCCAGAGGACAGAAAGCGGATCGAACTCCATACCCATACTGAAATGAGCCAAATGGATGCCACCAACTCCATCACAGAGTTAGCGGGACGGGCAAAGAAATGGGGAATGCCAGCCATTGCGGTAACTGATCATGCTGATGCTCAGGCCTTTCCAGAAGCATTCAAGGCTGCTAATAAGTTCGGAATGAAGATGATTTATGGGGTCGAAGCAAATGTAGTTGATGATGGTGTTCCTCTTGTCTATAACGAAAACGATACACTTCTTGAGGGACAGACATATGTTATCTTTGACGTTGAAACAACAGGATTGTCGGCCATTTATGATAAGGTAATTGAATTATCAGCATCTAAAATGAAGGATGGTGAAGTCCTAGAACGATTTGATGAATTTATTGATCCTGGCTTCCCGCTTTCTGAACAAACAATTAACCTGACGTCGATTACGGACGAAATGGTTAGAGGGTCAAAGAGTGAAGAAGAGGTCTTTAAGATGTTTAAGGACTTCTGCAAAGGTAGCATTATTGCTGGTCATAACGTTAGCTTCGATATGGGCTTTATGAATACCGGTTATCGCCGGCACAACATGGAAGAGATAACCCAACCGGTGATTGATACATTGCCCCTTGCTCGTTTTCTCTATCCTAATTTGCGTGGATATCGGCTTAACACCTTAAGTAAGAAATTCAAAGTTGCTTTGGAACATCATCACCGAGCAAATTATGATGCGGAAGCTACGGGACACCTCTTAAGAATCTTTTTGAAGGATGCTGAAAAGCGTTACGGAATTCGAAAGGTTAACGACTTAAACCAACACATGGCAGATAATGATGCTTACCGTCATGCTCGACCTTTCCACGTAACAATCTTGGCTCAGACCCAAGAAGGATTAAAAAATCTATTTAAGCTTGTTTCTCTATCCAATGTTGAATACTTTGCTCGGGTTCCTCGGATTCCGCGGAGTATCCTGACCAAGTATCGGGACGGCCTGCTCTTAGGAACTGCCTGTTCTTCAGGGGAAGTCTTCACCGCAATGATGGAAAAAGGGTATGATGATGCTAAGAGACGGGCTGAATTTTATGATTTTATTGAGGTTCAACCAAAACCTAATTATGCCCCGTTATTAGAGCAAAAAATTATTGCCGATGATGCTCACCTAGAAGATATTTTGAAAAATATGGTTAAAGTCGGTGAAGAGCTGGATAAGAAGGTTGTAGCAACAGGAGATGTCCACTACCTTGATTCTCATGACGCTATTTATCGGCAGATATTAATTAATTCACAGGGAGGAGCGAATCCGCTTAACAGGACCCATCGTCCAGATGTTCATTTTCGGACAACTGATGAGATGTTAAATGAATTTAGCTTCTTAGGAGATGAAAAGGCCGAAAAAATTGTAGTCGATAATACACATGCGATTTCTGATATGATTGCTGATGATATTCGACCAGTTAAGGATAAGCTTTATACTCCACACATGCCAGGAGCTGAACAAGAAATTCAGGATCGAACATGGCAGACGGCCAAAGAGTGGTATGGTGATCCGTTACCAAAGTTAGTTAAAGACCGGGTTGAACTAGAGTTGAACAGTATCGTGAAAAACGGATTCTCTGTTATTTACCTAATTGCTCAACGACTGGTAGCCAAGTCCAATAAGGATGGTTACCTGGTTGGTTCACGGGGTTCTGTTGGTTCTAGTGTGGTGGCTACATTGTCTGGAATTACAGAGGTTAACCCGCTCCCACCTCACTATCGTTGTCCAAACTGTCATTACTGTCACTTCTATACTAAGGGGGAATACAGTTCCGGCTTCGATTTACCAGAAAAGAAGTGTCCAAAGTGTAATACTTTGATGATCAAGGATGGTCATGATATTCCATTCCAAACTTTCTTAGGGTTTAAAGGGAATAAGGTTCCTGATATTGATTTGAACTTCTCTGGTGACTATCAGCCAATTGCTCATAATTATATGAAAGTGCTTTTCGGTGAGAAGAACGTATTCCGTGCGGGAACAATTGGTACTGTGGCCGATAAGACAGCATATGGTTATGTAAAAGCCTTTGAAAGAGATACAGACACTCAATTTAGGGGTGCAGAGGAAGACCGGCTTGCTCATGGTGCGACTGGAGTAAAGCGGACCACCGGACAACACCCGGCCGGAATTATCATTGTTCCGGACGATATGGAAATTTATGATTTTACTCCTGTACAATACCCAGCGGATGATCAAAATGCTGCCTGGGAAACCACTCACTTTGATTTCCATTCTATTCACGATAACATTTTAAAGATGGATATTTTGGGACATGATGACCCGACGATGATTCGTGCATTACAAGATTTATCTGGGGTTGACCCTCAAACTATCCCAATGAACGATCCTGGGGTTATGAGTCTCTTCTCTAGTCCTAAACAATTAGGAGTAACCGAAGAGCAAATTCAAAGCAAAACAGGAACGCTTGGATTGCCTGAATTCGGGACTCGCTTTGTTCGGGGGATGTTAGAAGATACTCATCCCCAAAATTACTCACAATTGCTCCAAATTTCAGGTTTATCACATGGTACTGGTGTGTGGCTTGATAATGCTCAAGAATTGATTAAGCAAGGAACTGCAACAATCGCCAATGTTATCGGATGTCGTGATAACATCATGACCGACTTAATTCACTTTGGCCTTGATTCAGAAACTTCCTTCCAAGTTATGGAACACGTGCGGAAGGGGCGAGGAATTCCAGAAGATTGGCAAAAGAAGATGTTAGAAGCTAATGTCCCCCAATGGTACCTAGATTCATGTTTAAAGATTAAGTACATGTTCCCTCGTGCTCATGCAGCTGCCTATGTCTTAATGGCATTGCGAATTGCCTACTTTAAGGTATATTTCCCTCTTGTTTACTATTGTGCCTTTTTCTCAGTGAGGGCTGATGACTTTGATGTAGTTGCTATGGCTCACGGAAAAGAAGCAGTTAAGTCTAGGATGAAGGAGATTAGTGACCAAGGAAATGATGCTTCGGCTAAGGACAAAAACCTCTTAACGATTCTTGAATTAGCTAATGAAATGCTTGAGCGTGGATTTAAATTTAAGATGGTGGATATTGAAAAATCAGATGCTAGCAACTGGTTGATTGATGGTGATACGTTAATTGCTCCATTTCGCGCAGTTCCTGGTCTAGGCTTAAACGTTGCTAAGCAAATTGTGGCTGCACGGGAAGAGCGAGCTTTCCTTTCTAAAGAAGATTTAGCCGATCGCGGTAAAGTTTCGCAAACCTTAATTAACTTCTTAACTGAAAATCATGTTCTCGATAGTCTCCCTGATTCTGACCAGTTAGATTTGTTTGCTGATTTCTAAACTTGTCAATGTTAATCAGGCATGTTAAAATATAGTTGTTTAATAACTCGTTGGAGTGAGCAGAGATGCTCGCTCTTTTTATTGCAGTAATGGAGGTGACTCAAGTGAGCAATGTTGTTACAACTGTAACTGAATTGGTAAAGCCAATCCTTGATGAACATAATTTTTACCTTTACGATATGGAATTTGTAAAGGAGGGAAAGAGTTGGTATTTGCGTGTTTACATTGATAAGGAAGGGGGAATCACCCTTAACGATTGTGCTATTGTTAGTGACGAGCTGAGTGAAGCACTAGATAATGTAGAACCTGATCCAATTCCGCAAGCATATTTCCTCGAAGTTTCCTCACCGGGAGCTGAACGACCATTAAATAATGAAGAAGATTACAAGAGAGCAGTTAATGACTTTATTCATGTTTCTCTTTACCAACAAATTGATGGTAAAAAGGCCTTTGAAGGGACGTTGGTTGATCTTCAACCAGAAGAATTAACCCTCGAGTACATGGACAAAGCTCGTAAGCGGCAAATCACGATCGAAAGAAAGAAGATTGCTCAGGCAAGATTGGCAATTGACTTTAGTAAAATGTAAGGGAAGTGTGTTATGGTGAGTAAAAAGACTAAAACAAACGATGAAATGATCGCAGCACTTGATTACCTGGAAAAAGAAAAGGGTATTAAGAAGGATGTTGTTATTGAAGCGCTAGAACAAGCATTGGAAATCGCTTATAAGCAAAACTACAATGACAAGAATGTTGAGGTAGATTTTGACTCAATTACTGGCAATATCAAAGTTTATGCAGTAAAGACAATTACTGATGATGAAGAGCTGGTAGAAGAAAACAGTAATGAATATATGAAGCTAGCAGACGCCCGGAAGCTACCTCATGGTCAAGGGTACGATGTTGGGGACGAAATTCGTGAAGAAGTAACTCCACGTGATTTTGGTCGGATTGCTGCTCAAACTGCTAAACAAGTGGTTATGCAACGGCTTCGTGAAGAAGAACGGAAAATCATTTACGATAAGTACAAGACTTACGAAAATGAAATTATTACTGGTGAAGTTTCCCGTGAAGACAAGCGCTTTACTTGGGTTGACTTAGGTGATGGTGTTGAAGGTGCCATGGGCTTCCGTGACAAGATGCCAAATGAACACTACCACATCCATGATCAAATCCAAGTTTACGTTACTAAGGTTAATGACGATCGGCGGGGACCACAAATCTTTGTTAGTCGGACAGCTCCAGAATTATTAAAACGGTTATTTGAACGTGAAGTTCCCGAGATCAAGGACGGTACCGTTTTAATTGAAAACATCGCGCGTGAAGCAGGCGATCGGGCCAAGGTTGCAGTATACTCAAACGATCCGAACGTTGACCCAGTTGGAACATGTGTTGGCCCTCGTGGTTCACGGGTTCAAGCAATCGTTAATGAGCTCGATGGTGAAAATATGGATATCGTAGAATATGTTAAGGACCCAGCTGAATTCATTGCGAATGCCCTCAATCCAGCAGAAGTACTGGATGTCATCTTTAATGAACCAGAAGAAGCGCCTGTTACGGAAAACACTGATGAAGGTAGCGATGAAGAAACAGAAACAGCTCCTGTACAAACTGTAGAGCGTTCATGCACAGTTGTTGTTCCGGATAATCAACTTTCACTTGCTATTGGTAAACGGGGACAGAATGCTCGATTAGCAGCCCGTTTAACTAAGTACAAGATTGACATTAAACCAGCTTCTGAAGTCGAAGGAACGGATGAAGTAGATTCCGATGTTGAAGAAAATAACGAAGACTAATCAAGCAGCGGGGTGAAAAAATGAAAAAGAGAAAAGTACCGATGCGTAAAGATATCGTTACCGGTGAAATGATGCCTAAACGTCAATTAATCCGTGTGGTAAAAAACAAGGAAGGCGAAGTTAGCATTGATCCAACCGGTAAGAAGTCAGGGCGGGGAGCCTACATTGCCGTTAGCGTTGAAATCGCCAAACGAGCTAAAGCAGAAAAAACCTTTGAAAAAGCCTTCCATGTTCAAATGGATGACTCCTTCTATGATGAATTGATTCAATATACAGATCACTTAGAAGCACGTCAGGCATTATTTGGTAACGATGAATAATAATAAGAAGGCCATCTTAAATTTGTTAGGGATAGCTCGTCGGGCAGGTCAAATCAAAAGTGGTGAGGGTACCGTCTTACAAGCAGTCCGCAACGAAAAAACAAATTTAGTATTTCTGGCAAAGGATGCGGGAGCAGCGACAAAGAAAAAGGTGATGGATAAATGCAATTTTTACCAGGTCACTCTTTGTCAGTTGTTCACTAAACAAGAATTAAGCCAAGCAATTGGCCAACCAAGAACGATTATCTGCATAACTCAATCTGGATTTACAAGAAAGTTTGAGGAACTGTTAACAATGGAGTAAGGAGAGTGAGTCTATGGCCAAAGAACGAATTTATGAATTAGCTAAAGAACTCAAAATGCCAAGTAAGGACTTAGTAAAAGTGGCAAACGAGAATGGGATGAACATTAAGAGTCACATGTCATCTGTTACTACAGAACAAGCCCAAAAATTACGTCAACTTGCTGGTTCAAAGAAGCAAGAGAACCAACCAAAGGCAAGTCAAAATCAACACCAACACCATGAGAATAAAACAACTGCTCCACAGCGGGAAAACGCAAGCGAGAATAAGCAAAATGATTCTCAGGGTAAAAAGAACAAGAAGCAAAGTGATAACAATAATCGCTCCGCCAACAACAATAATAAAAACAAGCATCCACAAGATAACAATAATAGTGGCGGTCGTTTTGGTGGTAGCTTAAATAACGGTAATTCAAATAATCGTAAGGGCAAGCGCTTCAAGAAGAACAAGAAAAAGCAACACAATAATGGCCGTTTACGTGAGGTTAAGCAACAACAACCTACTCAACGGAAGGATAAGCCTTTACCAGAAGTATTAGAATATACTGAAGGAATGAACGCCCAAGATCTTGGAAAGATTTTGCACCGTTCACCAGCTGAAATTATCAAGAAGTTATTCATGCTTGGTGTCATGATTAACCAAAACCAATCTCTTGATAAGGATACAATTGAATTATTAGCTACTGACTATGGCATTGAGGCCAAAGAAAAGGTAGAAGAAGATATTTCAGATATCGATAAGATGTTTGAAGACGAACAAAACAATACGGAGCATCTTGAATCACGTCCACCAGTTGTTACCGTTATGGGACACGTTGATCATGGTAAGACAACATTGCTGGATAAGTTACGCCACTCTCATGTTACCGAACATGAAGCTGGTGGTATCACTCAAGAAATTGGTGCCTACCAAGTTAACTACAACGATAAGTTAATTACATTCTTGGATACTCCAGGGCACGCAGCCTTTACAGAAATGCGGGCGCGTGGTGCTAACATCACTGATATTACTGTTTTGGTTGTTGCGGCTGATGACGGGGTCATGCCACAAACAGTTGAAGCCATTCACCATGCTCAAGCAGCTAAGACACCAATTATTGTTGCCGTTAACAAGATTGATAAGCCAGGTGCAAATCCAGAACGGGTTATTGAAGAATTATCTAAATATAACTTAATCCCAGAAGACTGGGGTGGGGATACTATCTTTGTTGATATTTCTGCTAAGTTTGGTAAGAACATCGACGAATTATTAGATATGATTCAACTTCAAGCTGAAATGATGGAATTAAAGGCTAATCCACAACAAAATGCTGCTGGTTCAGTGGTTGAAGCAAGTCTTGACCAAGGTCGCGGATCAGTTGCTACTATCCTTGTTCAACAGGGTACCCTCCATGTTGGTGATCCAATTGTTGTTGGTACTGCCTATGGTCGTGTGCGGACAATGACCAATGAAAATGGTCGACGCATTAAGGAAGCTACTCCATCTACTCCAGTTGAAATTACTGGACTTAACTCTGTTCCAGAAGCAGGGGACCGGTTTGTTGTATTTGATGATGAAAAGACTGCTCGGGCTGCTGGTGAAAAGCGTGCAGAACAAGCTGCTGAAGAAGAACGTAAGAGAACTTCTCATGTTACATTGGACAACTTATTTGATACAATGAAACAAGGGAAGATGAAGACACTTCCTCTCATTATCAAAGCTGATGTTCAAGGGTCAGTAGAAGCATTGAGCCAAAGCCTGCAAAAGATTAAGGTTGATGGTGTTCGGGTTGATATTATTCACCAAGCCGTTGGTGCTATCAACGAAAGCGATGTTACGCTTGCCGAAGCTTCTAATGCCGTTATTATTGGGTTCAATGTACGGCCTACATCACTTGCTAAGTCATTAGCCGATTCAAACAAGATTGATATCCGTCTTCACCAAGTTATCTACAACGCAATCGAAGAAATTGAAGATGCCATGAAGGGGATGCTTGAACCAGTTTATAAAGAAGAAACAATTGGTCAAGTTGAAGTTCGTCAAATATACAAGGCATCTAAGATTGGAACAATTGCTGGTGGGATGGTAACTACTGGTAAGATCACACGAAATTCCAAGGTTCGTTTAGTACGTGATGGAATTGTGATCTATGATGGTGAACTTGGTAGTTTAAAGCGGTTCAAGGACGACGTTAAGGAAGTTAAGGCCGGGTTTGAATGTGGTTTGACCATTGAAAACTACAATGACATTAAGGAAAATGATGTCATTGAGGCTTACGAAATGAAGGAAGTACCAGTTAAGTAAATTGAGGTGATTAAACATGCCTAGTAAGAATTATCGGGTTGATCGTTTGTCCCAGGAGATTCAACGAGAAGTTGATGATATTCTCTTAAAGCGGGTACGAGACCCACGAGTACAGGGAATCACTATTACTGGAGTAGATGTTACTGGTGATCTTCAACAAGCAACTATCTATTACAGTCTCTTATCTGACAAAGCTTCAGATATGAAGAAAGCTCAAGAAGGATTAGAAAAGGCGACAGGCCTCATCCGTAGTGAATTGGGTGCCCGTCTAAATATCTTTAAGACACCCGAAATCAAATTTGAACGAGATAAATCAATTGCTTATGGTAGCCGAATTGATCAATTAATTAATCAACTTCATAAACAAGAGAAGTAACTAAAAAGCGAGAAGAGGCAATAAAAGCACTTTTCTCGCTTTTTTATTTTCAAAGTGGGAGGACATTAATATTATGGATGGAATTATTCCGTTATATAAAGAGCGAGGGATGACTAGCTTTGACTGTGTCAGTCGCTTACGAAGAATTTTAAAAACAAAGAAAATTGGTCATTCTGGAACTCTTGATCCTTCAGTGGATGGGGTATTGCCAATCTGTGTGGGAAACGCAACCAAAGTAGTCGAGTACCTTATGCAAAGTGGAAAAGAGTATCAAGGAGAGCTCGTTATCGGTAAAGCGACGACTACCCAGGATTTTGATGGTGAAATAATCGAGACCAAAGCGCTGACTGAAAAGATAAGCGAGAATGCGATTGAAGATGCCATGAAGGGATTAACCGGCGAGATTACGCAAACTCCACCGATGTATTCCGCGGTTAAGGTTAATGGTAAGCGGCTCTATGAATATGCACGAGAAGGCTTAACTGTGGAACGGCCAGAACGCCATGTGCATATTAAGGAATTCCAAATGATTCGCACCACATATGACAAAGATAAGCAGGAACAGCACGTCTTCTTTAAGGTTAAGTGTAGTAAAGGTACATATGTTCGGACACTGGTAACCGATTTGGCGAAGAAACTGGGCTATCCCGGTGCAATGAAGTGGTTGACGCGTTTAGAAAGTGGGGGCATTACTCTTGATGAAACCATTAGTTTGGCTGACATTCAAGATGCGGCGGCTGTCGGAACGGCAGACCGGCTCCTTTATCCGATTGATTATGCCCTAAAAGATATTCCAGTTATCAACTTGACAGAGGATCAATGGGAAGCCGTCCAACATGGTGGCTGGCTTAAAAAAGACGAAGTGCCTACTTTAGCTAAAGAAATTGTATTAAAATATAATCAGCAAGTAAAAGCCCTGTATCATCTTAGTGACCAAGTATATAAACCAACTAAAATGATCTCGGTTAAGTAAAAGGAGGAAAAGGATGGAGACAATTGAAATTCATCATCCTTTGCGAACAGAAATTGTTCCCAATAAAAAAGTTGTTTTAGCGATGGGCTTTTTTGATGGAGTTCATCGTGGTCACCAAGAAGTAATATTGCGGGCGAAAGAAGAGGCTAAAAAAGCAGGTCTTCCTCTAGCTGTTCTTACCTACAAAAATGCTCCTGCAATTGCCTATAAAAGGTTTCCTGAGGGTTTTAAGTACTTATCAACTACTCCTCGGAAAATCTCCTTGTTAGAGCAATTAGAGGTTGATATAGTTTATTTAATTAATTTTACTTCCTCATTTGCCCAACTAAGCCCACAAGAATTTGTTGATCAGTATTTAATTGCTTTTCATGCGCAAACGGTTGTTGCCGGCTTTGACCATACTTATGGTGAAGCGGCTGTGGCTAATATGGAGCAACTTCCCGGATACGCTAAGGGACGTTTTAAAGTGATCACGATACCAAAATTAACTGATAATCAAAACAAGAAAATTGGTTCTCACTATATTCGTGAACAAATTCAGGAAGGTGAGCTGCGACAGGCAAATTACCAATTAGGCTATTACTACCAAACATCGGGATTAGTGGTTCACGGTTTTGCTCGTGGAAGAAAACTTGGCTTTCCGACAATTAATGTTGAGACACCGACTCCAGAATTGCTGCCAAAAATTGGGGTATATGCTGTTAAAGTTGTGATCAATGGGGTGTTATATGATGGGATGGCTAATGTTGGCCGGAATATTACCTTTGGCGACCATAACAAATTAACGGTTGAGATTTACTTATTTGATGTGGAAAAAGAATTGTACGGAGAAGAAGTAAAAGTTTATTGGTACCAATATATTCGTGGGGAAGAAAAATTTGCTAACGTTAATGATTTAATTAAACGAATGCAGCAGGATGAACGCGAAATTAAGTCAATTCTTCATGCGGCACTACCAATTGAAGGACAGATAATAGAGTAAAAACTATGAGAAGCTGGGAAATAACAAATTTGCATGGCGGTGGGTTAAGAATAGAACGATGATTAGCGAGAAACGAGTTGATTATCGTTCGGACTTAGATTCGAGACTTGCCGTTATTTCCCGCGATTAGACTCTGCAGTATTCGGAAATCATGAGGCTGGGAATTAACTACTATTTTCTAGCTTCTAACTAAGAAAATGCGAACTATGATTTTTGATTTAATCAAAAATTGTAGTTCGCATTTTTGGTTATTCACTAAAAAGGGGCTTAATTGGTTAATCATTTTACCCAATTTCGTTAAGTTCAATGCCATTAAGGTTAATCCGACATCATTTTCCACAGCCTGTTGGCCGCGTAAATGAGTTCGGCGTACGCCAAAATCCCTCTTCATATGACCGAAAACTGGTTCTACGTCGAACTTACGTCGACGATAGATCGCCTTATTGACGTGTACCCCCAAAGTTGATTTCCAACTTTGGGGGTACACGTCAATAGTTGGGTTATCATTAATATTAATTTTACCGTTAGTGATGACCCATACAGTAAGTGCTAGTAGCCAAAAACCAATTAAGGTAGTCACAGGGCTTAACTTTTACGGTGAAGTTGCCACAGCCGTTGCTGGTAATCAAGGGAAGGTGACTTCCTTTATTAATAATTCTTCGATTGATCCCCATGACTATAAGCCAGGAATCAAGCAGGCTTCACAGGTTGAACAAGCGAATGTCGTGATTGAAAATGGGATCGGTTATGATCATTGGATGAATAGGCTGGTTAAATCTAGTGATAATAAGAAGAACATTAAGTTGGTTAACGTTGGCTCCCTGATGGGTAAAAAAGTTGGTGACAACGAACATATTTGGTATCAACCAAATATCATGAAGAAACTCGCTAATAAGTTAGCTAAGGATTATGGTAAAATTGATCCTCAACATGCTGACTACTACCAGCAGAATGCTAAAAAGTATATTGCATCATTAGATCAACTTGACCAAAAGATTGCTCAAGTTAAGAGCCAAGCAAATCCGCAAAAGAAGGAAGTTGCGGTAAGTGAACCGGTATTTGACTATGCGTTGGAAAGCCTTGGTTATAAAGTAATGGATCAACACTTTGAAAAGGCAATTGAAGAGGGAACCGATCCTTCGCCTAAAGATATTGCTCAAATTCAGACCGTAATCAAGAACCACCAAATTGCTTTCTTTGTTGATAATACCCAAGCAAGTGATCATGTTGTAGATAATCTTGTTAAGCTTGCTAAAAAGAATCATGTTCCCGTTTTAAAGGTAACTGAAGCAAAGCCAAGTCAAAAGATGACTTATACAGACTGGATGATGAAACAATATCAGGAATTATCATCTATTCAGCAACAATAATTTTAATCTCTCAATAATGAAAAATGGTCTCCAGAGTTCGGATTTTTGCCGAGCACTGGGGATCATTTGTGTATTTCACTGTTTGTCCTTTATTTAAGTAATAAAGATTAGCCTCTTATATTTGACCTTTTCCTTTTCAGTTAACTTGGGGGGACTATGCCTTTTTTAAGGAATGACAGTAATTAAGAAGGAGCGTTGCAACTTGCTCTTGGATGCTTGTCCTTGGTCCATAGGGATAGGAGAGATAAATCCTTCTATGAAAGCCATTCTTCCCAATTCTATGTAATGAAATTTTTTCAAGATTAGTTGTAGAGTTCCAGGATAACTCAGGAACAAAACATGAAGCATAGCCCTGAGCTACTAAATTAATCATGAGATTACGATCGCCTGTTCGTAAGACAACCTGAGGATCTATTCTTTGTGCAGAAAGAAAGCGTTGGATAAAGTCGGCAAATGGTGACTCATTCATTTCAATTAGGGGTAGTTGGTTAATTTTTTCCAATTGAAATGTGGACTGTGGACTTTCCTTATTCGTTGCCAAAAAGACTTCTTCGGATAGTAACAATTCGTTATGTTGCTCGGGAACCGGTAGAGGTACAAGCTGAAAATCATAATGCCGAGGATCGTTATCGATTTTACTTTGGATAAATTGAAGATTAATTTGGGGATATTTGTTATGAATTATTTTGAGAAACGAAACCAGTAAGGGAGTAGTTTCACACATTTTAATAGTGATTTTTTTATTGTTAAGTGAGTGAATTGCCTTTACATTTTCCTTTGCTAACCTTAGTTGATTGAATGACCGATTAACTACCGTAAAAAAATAATTACCTTGAGCGGTCAAGATTAACTTTTTCCCTTGACGAATAAATAACGAAACGCCTAATTCGTTCTCCAATTCCCGAATACTGCGACTGATAGATGGTTGAGCAACATGTAATTTAGTCGCCGCTTTTGTCATGTTCATTGTTTTGACGACTTCGGTAAAGTATTTCAATTGCGTTAAGTTCATCTTTGTTACCTCTTTCATAGCAATTTTGTTATTAACTACATAAAAAGTAATATTGGATTTTAAGAATAAATGAGAATATTCTAATTATATTATAATTTTGGAGGTGATGAAATGACGATTGATGACTATGTGAGGAAAAATCAGCAGCAGTTTATTAATCTATTGGCTAACTTTGTAAGTCAAAAAAGTCTTAGTCAAACAGGAGAAGGAATCCAAGCAACGGTTAAATTCTTGAAAGAACTTTTAGAACAATTCATTCATGCGAAAGTTGAGATTATTGAAACGGCTGGTAATCCAATTATTATCGCAACCCTTTCTCCAGGGAAGGATAATGAATATTTGTTTTATGGGCATTATGATGTTCAGTTACCAGGAAAATTGACTGAATGGAAAGTAAAGCCATTCAAATTAACTCAGCGTGATGGTCGCTTGTATGGTCGCGGTACTGGCGATAATAAGGGCCAATTAATGGCACAAATATGTGGCTTTTATGTTTATCAGCAATTATATGGGGAGTTACCTTTTACAGCCAGAATTCTCATTGAGGGCGAAGAGGAGATTGGAAGTCCGCACCTTCTTCAAACAGTTCGCACCTTGAAAGATCCGTACCTAAATAACCTTTCAGCAGTTTTTGTAATGGATGGATCAATGAGTCAATCAGGAGACCATGTTTTACGATTAGGAAACCGGGGTGTCTTATCGTTTAGGTTAGGAGTAAGGACTAACGAAAGCGCTCTGCATTCAGGGAATTTTGGAAATGTTAGTAAGAATGCGGCCGTTGAACTTATACGGGTTTTAAATAAGCTAATTAACCCACTAACTGGTCAATGTAGAATTAAGGAATTTTATAAAGGAGTGGTTGAGCCAAGCAGCCAAGAACGAGAGTGGCTAAACGCTCTACCAAGTCCGGACAATATTCCAGCACCAATTTATAAGAATAAATTTGATTATTACTATCGGCTGATGTTTCAACCATCAATGACAATTAATGGTTTGAGTAGTGGTTATGAGGGTAACGGGGTAAAAACAATTATTCCTGGTAAAGCAACTGCAATTATTGATTGCCGCTTGGTTGCCAACCAGACATGTGATGAGGTAATTAAGTTAATTAATAACACGCTTAAAGCGGAATTAGATGAGGAACAAATCCAAATTAAGTACTTGGTTAAGCTTGATCCTGTAAAAATTACAGCCAGTAACTCATTAATCTCTCGGCTAGTTTCGACAATTACAGAAGCCACCGGTAAAGCACTGATTGAGCCAGTAATGCCTGGCAGTGTGCCTAATTATATTTGGAAAGATATTGTCGGGATTCCGCCATTTACTATTCCATTGGCAAATTATGATCAGCATAACCATGCACCAAATGAGAATATAACAATTGATGCTTTTCTTGATGGAATAAAAATTATTACTTACCTCTGTCGAAATTTAAATTCTAAATAGTGGAAAGAAGGTTACCTTATGGATGAATCACAACATTTAATGAGCCAGAATGAAAGGCCAAAGTCGTATCGAACACTAGTATTAGTTTTTCTAGGATTTATTATTTGCTTTATTGATCGTTCCGCAATGAATATTGCACTTGCTTATGTTGGAAAAAGCTTTACGTTAACTCCGGCTCAATTAGGAGTAGTCGGCTCTGCGTTTTTCTTTAGTTATTCATTAATGCAGGTTCCAGGCGGTTGGCTTGTTGACCGCTTTGGCACTAAATGGATGACGGTGCTCTCACTTTTAGCCTGGTCAGTATTTACCGTGATGACAGGATTTGCTTGGTCATTTACTTCGCTAATTATTATTAGGGTTCTGTTTGGAATTGGTGAAGGCTCGTATCCGTCAGCAGCGATGAAACAGGTCCGCTTGGCATTCCCAGAAAATAAACGTGGTCAAGCATCCGCGGTTGCTATTTCATCTAATTATATTGGAAATGCACTAGCACCGTTTATTGTAGCTCCCTTGATTGCTCTGTTAAGTTGGCGTGGTGCGTTTCATGTCGTTGGGGTGTTAGGCCTTGTTTATTTGGCATTCTATTATTTCTTCGAGCGACCATTAAATCGTGAAATTCCAGATTATGATACAGGAAATCAAAAGGTTAAAGGAAAGTTTGACTGGCGAGTATTAAGCTTTTCGGTAGTTGTGTTTGGCTTTAGCGTGATTACAAAGGGATTAGATACTTGGATGCCTACTTACCTTCTTCAAGCACGTCATATTAATCTAAAAGGAATTGCTTGGCTAGTTCCTCTTCCTTCCATCACGGCAGGAATCGGATCATTTATCGCCGGATTCATTATGGTCAAGTTCTTTACCGGTCACGAGAAATGGCTAATTTCTCTTTCAGCTCTAGTAACTATGGTATTCATGTATGGGATGTTTCATTCATTAAGCTTGACTGGGGTAATTACCTTTGAAGTACTAGCCTACTTTACTAAATCAATTGGTTTCGCTGCCTCCTATGCTTTTGTGGCACAATTAGTCGCAAAAACAAATTACGGGGCTTCAATTGGGGTAGTTAATTTTGGCGGACAACTCGCGGGTTTCTTAGCACCGATTTTAATTGGTCTTGTTATCCAAGGTACTCATAGCTATACAGCAGCCTTCTTGGTATTAACATTTTTTGCATTACTGGCATTTGTTGCTTCATTAACGATCCATGGTAAAAAGGCAAACTAGTAGGGAGAAAGTGATGAGATGAAAATTGAAAAGGCACGATTATTTAAAATTGATTTACCCTTAAGGAACGCTTTTGAGGTTAGCTTCGGGGTAATTAAGCATAAGCGCACGATTATCTTAGAGTTGACGGATCAGGATGGCAATTGTGGATATTCAGAGTGTTCAGCTTTTGATGTTCCATTTTATAATGAAGAATTTCGCTCAGGAGCATGGGACTTATTAAAAGAACAATTATTACCCAAAGTTGTTGGCCATGACATTAATCATCCAGATGATATTTATCAACTATTTAGTTATATTCGGCGAAATAATATGAGCAAGGCATGTGTAAATTGTGCACTCTGGGATTTATATGCTAAACGGCTTCAGCTTCCGTTAGCAAAAGCACTAGGCGGAGACAAACAAAAAGTTGAAGTTGGGGTTAGTATTGGTGTTCAACCCTCACCAGAGAAATTAGTTGAAACGGTTCGCGGCTATCTCAATGATGGCTATCGGCGAATAAAAATGAAAATAAAACCGGGAGCTGATTATCAATTCATTAAAGCTGTCCGGAACGAGTTCCCAGAAGCAATGCTGATGGCTGATGCCAATTCGGCATACCGCTTAAAAGATCTGCCGATGCTACGACGGCTTGATGAGTTGGGGTTACTCATGATTGAACAGCCGTTGGAACCAGGTGATTTAGTCGATCATGCACAACTTCAATCCAAATTAAAGACAGCAATTTGTCTAGATGAAAGCATTCTTTCATTAGCTGATGCTAAGAAAATGATTCAATTAGGTAGTGGTCGGATTATTAATATTAAAGTTGCTCGGGTTGGCGGACTAGGAGCAGCAAAACAAATTCAGGAATATGCAAGTAAGCATGGTATTCAATGCTGGTGTGGCGGGATGTTAGATTCTGGAGTGGCAAGAGCGGAAAATATTGCAATTGCCACTCTCCAAGGATATACACTTCCTAATGATATCGCTGCCTCAACTCGTTATTATAATCAAGATATTATCAAACCAGTAGTTGAGCTAGATGGGACTTACGTCAATGTTCCTCATCGCCCTGGGCTAGGTTACGAAATTGATTGGGATAATATGAGAAAATTTTGTAAAGCGGAACTGGTATTGAAGTAAAAAATTTAAGTAGCAAAAAGAGGGTGGGAAAAACTCTCAGTCCCTTTTTCGTTTCGTGCACTCGCTCCGCTCTCGCACTCACCTAGGTCTAAAGACATTAATAATAAGAGGTCGGCGAAAATACAATTTTCCCGACCTCTCCTTTAGTTTCTAATGTTACAAATTTTAATCACGTCGATTCCTAGCAACATGGTGTCTATGCTAATTATCCCTCTCTCCTTAGCTCCTCACCTTGGAGGTTGGAAATCTTTCTGGTTACTTTCTTCCTTTAATGCCGGACTCCCCGATGATTACTACTTTGTGAAATTCGGTGAGTTCTTCGCTTGAATTTTGCCGAATTGTCGCTAATTAACTTAAAATGCCGCATCTTAGCGTTAAAAGGTTGGTTAGCTAACCGAATTCTTGACCAGTTTTCCATAATTTTTATCATATTATCTAGCTGATGAATGTGGGGATGATTTTCTTCTCCCTGTGCTTCTTGATAAATGTCGGAACGAAGACGTTGAATTAGGTTGTTATGATACGTTAACAATTCGTTGGTTAATGGAGCATTTCGGTAACTATTAAATAGCTTTTGAATAATCCTCATCGCGTCCTCAACGCCGGTGGGCTGGACATAGCGGGTCTTTTTATGCTTCAAAATATTCCCTCCAATATTTGTTTGACATTTCTTGACTTTTAAGAACCATATTGTTATATTATAAAGTGTGTTTAGCACTTAACCCTATCGAGTGCTAAAAGGGAAGTGATAATCATGCTAACACAACGTCAAGACAAGATACTGCAAGCGATTGTACGTCAATATACCTCAGTTGGTCAACCTGTTGGATCAAAACATTTAGCAGAAGATTTACCATTTAAGGTAAGTCCAGCGACAGTCCGTAACGAAATGGGTGTCTTAGAAGATAATGGTTTAATCTTAAAGCAACATTCATCTTCTGGACGAATTCCGTCAACGAAGGGTTATCGTTACTATGTTGACCACTTGCTAGATACGGAGGCAATTACTAACAATGATTTGCTGGTAATTCAGAATTCATTGGGTACTAGTTTTCAAAAGATTGATGAGATTATCTCTCATTCGGCTGATATCCTTTCAGATCTGACTTCCTATACTGCTTTTACCTTAAAGCCAGAGCAGGCTGATGTGAGATTAAGTGGATTTAGACTAGTACCATTAGGAAACCAAAAGGTGATTGCCATTTTGGTTACTGACAATGGAGACGTTGAGAGTCAAGCATTTACCTTACCGCAAGACTTTGATACGGATGCCTTACAAGCAGTCGTTCGAATGATTAATGACCAGTTGACGGGTGAACCGTTAACTAAAGTCATGAATCGACTGAAGGATGATATTCCGTTACAGGTAATGCAGTATTTGCAAAGTGCTGATGGCTTCTTAGACCTATTCGACCATATTGTATCGAGGGCTTCGCGGGAGCAATTCTTTATTGGTGGTCGGCTGAATTTATTTAACTTCTCCAACACTTATAATTCCGTTGGTGTTCAAACGCTGTCAAGGTTGTTAGAACACAATGACCAGATTTCAACCCTCCTTGATGCAAACACTGCAAATGATGGCATCAATGTAAAGATTGGGTCAGAGATTTCTGGTAACGAGGCGTTTGACGATTATAGTCTTATTACAGCGAGCTATAACGTTGACCAATATGGGAAAGGAATAATCGCTGTTTTAGGACCAGCAAAGATGCCTTATTCGCGGACAATCGGGTTAGTTGATGCCTTTCGTCAGCAACTGGCAAAAAAATTACTAGACTTTTACCGTCATTATTATAGTTCATAGGAGGCGAGTTGATTGGCAGAGAATAAGTCAGCAGAACAAAAAGATGAAAAGAAAGAATCTTCTGCGGTTGAGCATCAACAAGATGACAAACAATTGCAAATTGAAGAATTAGAAAAAGAAAATAAAAAATTAAAGCAAGAGCTCGACGATAAGGATGATAAGTACTTACGAGCTGCTGCGGAGATTCAAAATATGACAGCTCACTTTAAAAAAGAGCGCGCTGATTTGTTGAAATATGATGGGATGGACCTTGCAAAGTCTATTCTTCCTGTCCTTGATAACTTGAAGCGGGCTTTAAAAATTGAAGTGACTGATGAAAATGGTCAACAACTGAAAAAAGGTATTCAAATGGTTCATGACCACCTGGTAAATGCATTAAATGATCATGGAGTTACTGAAATAGAGGCTCAAGATAAACCATTTGATCCTACACTTCACCAAGCTGTCCAAACTGTACCCGTTGAAGAAGGACAAGATCCAGAAACCGTTGTTCAGGTTCTTCAATCTGGCTACAAATTAAAAGATCGGGTATTACGTCCAGCGATGGTTGTTGTTGCTCAATAAATTTGAAAGAGGGAATAAACAATGGCAAGTAACAAAATTATTGGTATTGATTTAGGTACTACTAACTCAGCAGTTGCTGTTATGGAAGGTAACGAACCTAAGATTATTACAAATCCAGAAGGTAGTCGGACAACTCCTTCAGTTGTTTCATTTAAGAATGGTGAAACCCAAGTTGGTGAAGTAGCAAAGCGTCAAGCAATTACTAACCCTAACACCATTTCATCAATCAAGAGCCACATGGGTGAAGCAGGTTATACTGTTGAAGTTGATGGTAAGAAGTACACTCCACAAGAAATTTCGGCAATGATTCTTCAATACCTTAAGAAATATGCTGAAGACTACATTGGTGACACTGTAAGTGAAGCTGTTATTACTGTACCCGCATACTTTAACGATGCTCAACGTCAAGCTACTAAAGATGCTGGTAAGATTGCCGGCTTAGATGTTAAGCGGATTATCAACGAACCTACTGCTTCATCATTAGCTTACGGTCTTGATAAGAAGGACTCTAACGAAAAGATTCTTGTCTATGACCTTGGTGGTGGGACATTTGATGTTTCTATCCTTGAATTAGGTGATGGTGTCTTCCAAGTGCTTTCTACTAATGGTGACACTCATCTTGGTGGGGATGATTTTGACCAAAAGATTATGGATTGGTTAATTGATGAATTTAAGCAAGAAAATGGTGTGGATCTTTCTACCGATAAGATGGCTCTTCAACGCTTGAAGGACGCCGCTGAAAAGGCTAAGAAGGACTTATCTGGTGTGCAAGAAGCACAAATCAGCTTGCCATTTATTTCTGCCGGCGAAAATGGTCCTCTCCACTTGGAAAAGACTTTGAGTCGTGCTCAATTCAACCAATTGACGAATGATCTCGTTGAACGAACTAAGCAACCTGTATTAAATGCCTTAAAGGATGCTGACTTGACATTTGATGACATTGATGAAGTTATCCTTAACGGTGGTTCGACTCGTATTCCAGCTGTTCAAGAAATGGTTAAGGAATTGACTGGTAAGGAACCAAACCACTCCATCAACCCTGACGAAGCGGTTGCCCTTGGTGCGGCTATCCAAGGTGGTGTCCTTACAGGTGACGTTAAGGATGTTGTTTTACTTGATGTTACTCCACTTTCACTTGGTATTGAAACCATGGGTGGTGTCTTTACCAAATTGATTGACCGGAACACAACTATTCCAACTTCAAAGAGTCAAATCTTCTCAACTGCAGCTGACAATCAACCAGCAGTTGATATTCACGTTCTTCAGGGTGAACGTCCAATGGCAGCTGACAACAAGACGTTGGGTAACTTCCAATTGACTGACATTCCTGCTGCTCCTCGTGGTGTACCTCAAATCAAGGTTACCTTCGACATTGACAAGAATGGTATTGTTAACGTTTCTGCCGAAGATCAAGGAACCCACAAGAAGCAAAACATCACTATTAAGTCCAACTCTGGCTTAAGTGATGAAGAAATTGAACGGATGAAGAAGGATGCTGAAGAGCATGCCGAAGCCGATAAGAAGAAGAAGGAAGAGGTTGACTTGAAGAATGAAGTTGATCAAGAACTCTTCCAAGTTGATAAGACTTTGAAGGAAGTTAAGGGTAAGGTTCCTGAAGAAGATATCAAAAAAGCTGAAAATGCTCGTGATGAATTGAAAAAGGCCAAGGAAAGTGGCAACCTTGATGAAATGAAAACTAAGAAAGATGCATTGAACAAGGTTATCCAAGACCTTAGTGTAAAGCTTTACCAACAAGCTCAAGATGCGCAGGGCAGTGCTACTAATGGTCAACCAGGCAATAACAACCAAAACGGCAACAACAATGGTAGTGATGATAATACCGTTGATGGTGACTTTAAGGATGTTACCCCTGATGATGAAAAATAATAACGCTAGTAAATAATTGCAAAGCGTAAAAAAGGATGAAAGCGTAGTTGAAACGTTTTCTGACGCAACAATAGGGGTCCAGTGTTCGGCTTTACCACCGAGTGTTGGACCCTCTATTGATATAATATATTGATAGAGCATATCAGTATAACCAACTGAAAATTACTGCAATGCCTTTTACTTTCGTTTGTTGTTTATGTTATAACTAGACAAATGCTAAAAATGGAGGACCATATGGCAGAAGAAAATTATTATGATATTTTAGGGGTTAAAAAGGATGCCAGTGAAGCGGAAATTAATCGTGCATACCGAAAATTAGCTGCTAAGTATCACCCAGATATCAATCACGAACCTGGGGCAGAAGAAAAATTTAAGAAAATTAATGAGGCCCATGAAGTCTTGAGTGACCAACAAAAGCGGGCACAATACGACCAATTTGGTTCCACAGATCCAAATGCTGGTGCAGGCGGATTTGGTGGTTTCGGTGGTGGCCAAGGCTATGGCAACTTTGCCGGTGGTGACTTTAGTGATATCTTTAGTCAATTCTTCGGTGGCGGTCAAGGGCGTCGTTCAGATCCAACTGCTCCTCGTCAAGGTCGTGACCTGCAATATTCAATGACCCTTGATTTTATGGATGCTGTCTTTGGTAAGACAACCACGATCAAATATGAGCGGGACGCTGAATGTAGTAAGTGTAACGGTACAGGTGCTAAGCCGGGTAAGTCTCCACAAACATGTCCTCGCTGTCAAGGAAGTGGAGTTATTATGACCGTACGGCGGACCCCGCTTGGTAATATTCAAAGCCAGACAACATGTCCTGAATGTAACGGTACAGGTAAAATTATCAAGCCAGAAGACCGTTGTGATAAGTGTCATGGTAGCGGTCGTGTACGCGAAAAGCATGAACTTGAGGTTAAGGTTCCTGCAGGTGTTGATGATGGTCAACAAATGCGTCTTCAAAATCAAGGTGATGCGGGTGAAAATGGTGGCCCTTATGGAGACCTTTACATCATTTTTCGGGTTACCCCAAGCCGTGAATTCCGTCGTGATGGCTCAACAATTTATGTTGATAAGGATATTTCATTTGCCCAAGCTGCTTTGGGAGATGAAGTTAAAGTTAAAACGGTTCATGGTGACGTTAACCTTAAGATCCCTGCTGGTACCCAATCTGAAACCAACTTTAGGTTGCGGGGCAAGGGAGTTCCGCACCTCAATGGGAATGGCAATGGAGATGAACATGTGACTGTTCATGTTCACACGCCAAAGAGTATGAATAAACGTCAACGTGAAGCAATGATGGCCTTTGCTGCTGCAAGTGGCGAAGAAGTTAAGGGAGTAAAGAAGAGTGTCTTAGATAAATTAAAGGACGCTTTTGAATAAACAAATAGAGGTCGGTGAAAAGGCAAAAATGTTTTTTCCTGGCCTCTTCTGCTATTATGGGGGTTAAGTTTTTGGTATACTAATACCAGTATTTCCGTAGAAAGTAGTGAATAATAAAGATGAACCTAGAAGAAATGAAAGAACGACAAAAGAGAATTCGTAATTTCTCAATCGTTGCTCATATCGATCATGGGAAGTCTACGTTAGCTGACCGGATCTTGGAAATGACTGATTCGATTAGTAAACGTGAGATGAAGGATCAAATTTTAGATGATATGCCTCTTGAACGTGAACGAGGAATTACTATTAAGCTGAACGCTGTGGCCTTAACCTACCATGCTAAAGATGGGGAAGACTACATTTTTCATCTGATTGACACTCCAGGACACGTTGATTTTTCCTATGAAGTTTCACGATCACTAGCTGCCTGTGAAGGGGCTGTATTGGTCGTGGATGCCTCGCAAGGAGTAGAAGCCCAAACCTTGGCGAATGTCTACCTGGCCTTAGATAACGATTTGGAAATTTTACCAGTTATCAATAAGGTTGACTTGCCGTCTGCTGATCCAGAAGGTACTAAGAAGCAGATCGAAGACGAAATTGGTTTAGATGCCGATGACGCAGTTGATGTAAGTGCCAAGACTGGTCTGGGTGTGGATGAAGTTCTAGAGAAGATTGTCCAAGAAGTGCCAGCACCAACTGGAGACCTTACTGCACCACTTAAGGCTCTTATTTTTGACTCCAAGTATGATGATTATCGCGGGGTGGTTTTAAGTGTTCGTGTATTTGAAGGAACAGTAAAAAAGGGCGATAAGATTCGTTTAATGAACAGCGGTACCGAATATGAAGTGGCAGAGGTAGGAATTAATTCCCCTAAACCATTAAAGCGGGATGTCTTAATGGCTGGGGATGTGGGTTATATAACTGCTGCTATAAAGGATATTAAGGATACTCGGGTCGGTGATACAGTGACCGACGCATCTAATCCAACTGACAAGCCATTAGAAGGTTACCGACAAATGACGCCGATGGTTTATGCAGGGCTTTACCCAACTGATAACGCTAAATTCAATGACCTAAGGGAAGCCTTAGAAAAACTTCAACTGAATGATGCGGCCTTAACCTTCGAACCGGAGTCCTCACAGGCCTTAGGTTTCGGTTTCCGCTGTGGCTTCCTTGGTCTCTTACACATGGATGTAATTCAGGAACGACTCGAACGAGAATTTAATCTAGACCTAATTACAACTGCACCATCAGTTACGTACCATGTTGATCTGGCTGATGGCACTACAAAAGAAGTAGAAAACCCTGCTGAAATGCCAGATGCTTCATCAATTAAGGACATTAAGGAACCATACGTTAAGGCTTCAATCATGGTACCAAATGATTATGTTGGTGCAGTAATGGAATTATGTCAACGTAAACGGGGAATCTTTGAAACAATGGATTACCTCAGTGATACGCGAGTAAATGTGATTTATCATATTCCATTGTCCGAAATCATCTTTGACTTCTTTGATAAGTTAAAGAGTTCTACGCGGGGATACGCTTCACTTGATTATGAGATTGATGATTACCGGCCAAGTAAGCTCGTGAAGATTGATATATTACTTAACGGGGATAAGGTCGATGCACTTAGCTTTATCGCTCACCAAGATTTTGCTGCTGAGCGAGGACGGGACATTACTTCCAAGTTAAAGAAAATAATTCCTCGACAAAATTTCGAAATTCCGATTCAGGCCGCTATTGGTTCAAAAATTATCGCACGGACCAATATCAAGGCTTACCGGAAAGATGTTACTGCACGAATCCATACTGGTGATCCAGATCGACGGGCTAAGTTATTGGATAAACAAAAACGTGGTAAAAAGCGGATGAAGGCTGTTGGTAAGGTTGATATTCCGCAAGCTGCCTTTATGGCCGTTTTGAAGACGGATGAAGAGGGCGAGGAGCGATAATATTAATTGAAAATAAAAAAGAGGTCGGGAAAATACTTTGTATTTTTGACGTGTACCCCCAAAGTTGATTTCCAACTTTGGGGGTACACGTCATTCTTCTTCAAAAATCGAGAATTAGTGGTATATTAAATTTGTGAGGTGATTATGCCTTCACAGGGACCATTGAGTCC
>JBCLSJ010000011.1:18083-46407 GCA_041225415.1 Lactobacillaceae bacterium 24-114 | reverse complement strand
TTTCCAACTGAACCGCCTTTAATTATTTTCGGCTCCTTATTAATGGCTTCCTCTAGGTCAACGACTTCTTTTTCCACTTCTTCAGCCATTAATTTCATACCATCGATAGATTCAATAATTTCTGGTTTCATCTCTTTGATGACTTGTGTTTCTACTAACTCATCATAAATATTAGCCGTCTTTTCTCTCAATTTGGCGTGATACTTTTCTATCGCCCGACGCCAAGTAAACGAATACTTATTGGCGTCTGCTTCAACCTTAGTCCCATCAATAAAGACTGCACCATTTTGAATTAACCCATGGTCCGTAAGGGCCATGGTGAAGTAAACAAAGGTGCGCTTTATTAGGTTCCTGGCATATTCACTCCGCCGAAAGTTATTGATGGTATGGTAGTTATAAGAATGATCACGAGCTAACCATCGCATTTGTAAGTTTTCTTCTAGTAAAGTTTCTATTTTCCGGCCAGAATAAGTTTGACGAGAGTACGCAAACAACAGAATTTTTAACATCAGTGCAGGGTGAGAGAGTGGACGGCCAGTGACGGCCACGTTCTCTTCTAACAATACTTCTTGTGGAATCGAGTCGACAAAAGCATCAATTAACCGCACAAGATGGTTTTGTGGTACGTTGTAGTCATAATTTAGTATGAATTCTGTTCGTCCCATGATATAATTTTGATACATGAAATCGCTCCTTTTTGTTTGTTTTTTAGGGGTAATTACATCATATCAGGAACGATTTCCTGCGTACATAAGAAGCCGGACGATGAACCAAGATTTGATTCGTCGTCCGGCTTTCATTTTGGACTGAGAGTTTTTCCCAGTCCCTCTATTATTATATAGTGTTTGTAACTATTAATCGAAAGGTAACACTTCAACGCATACAAACGCATACATAGGTAGACTATCTTGCTAACCCAATCGTGCCTAAACTCTCTTCTAGACTTTTTGATTAGGTAGAAATTCTAGTTTTAGATAATAACCAAATCAACGATATTCTAAACTCACCTTATACATGTTAGTCCCTCTCTAATAACTAACAAGTTCTTTTAGTCATAAAATCAAATAACCTTCGCTCACTCTTATAAACCATTCTTAGATAGAATTATGATATTTCTTCATCTTATGCAATGCAGTCTTCCCTATTTAGTCCACTTTCTATATTTAATAGCTAAGCAAAAACCTGTAATAGCCATTTTCTGTATAGCTATTACAGGTTTCCTTTTATAACTAATTATTTCTCAAGACTAATCTCAACTCTATTGTCCTATAGAATTTCATTTAGCTTTTCTTCCATAGCCTTTGCTACACCCTTAGTATAGAATTCAAAGGTCTTAGTATCATGGAGGAATGGTGTCATAATAGCGGCACGAAGCAATGTTACAGAGCCAATCTTCTCCCAGTCATCTTTGGTAAAGCCCATCCGTTCAATAAATGGAACTGGAGAATCACCATAAGTATCCTTCTTGAAGATAGTGTGAGATGTTAAGAATCTGTTAGCATAAACATGACTATCATAGAATGAACCTAGGTCAAACATCTTTTCGTTCAATTCATTTGTCTTTTCTAGACTAGTTTCACCATCAACCTTCAGTACCCAGTCGACCATGTTAAAGTCTGGATTATCCAATGGGTATGCTTCCACGGTCTTCCCCTTAACGTTGAATTTCAATGTCTTCAAGAACTTCCGGAATCGTTGAGCCGTTTCAATTGATGAACCAATCAAACGACCATACCCTGTAATATTCAAAGGTACAGTTTGGTGCGCAGCCCATACTCCAGCAGCTGTAGCACCACCCTTGGAACCAGCAAGAATGTATGAACCTAACATATCTGGTGCTTCAGCCGTCTTCTTTTCAAAAACATATGGAGCAAAGTATGAGATAACATTCCGCATACTCTCATACTTAATTGCGATACTCCCAGCACAATATTGAACATAACCCATCTTGTGGGGATCAATTGTTACAGATTCTGCATCCTTAATTGCTTTGTAGGCCTCATAAACCTCTTTATCAATATGAACATCCGTATTAAAGACATGATGCTTCTTAAACATGTCCTGAAGTTGATCATATTCTACAAAGTTGTTGTTTTCATCGCGGAAGAGTGCACGTGCATAGCCACCATAAGCAGCATCAACATGGATATAGAAGTATACACCCTGCTTCTCCATTTCTTCACGGAATTTAACGATACGGTTAACTTCATCTACTTGTCCTTCTTCCGTGGTACCAACAACTGCTACCACACCAAGAATTGGAATGTGCTTAGAAGCCAACTCCTTAACCTTTTCCTTCAAGATATCAACATTTTGACGGAAGTCACTTTTTACCGGAATTTGTACCATTTGATCAAGCCCAACTCCTGTAATATCAAGTGCCTTTAGCCATGAATAGTGCTTAGTGTATGGCACAATTAACTTGCCAAGTTTTTGAATATTCTTCCCGCTTCTTGACGAATGAGCCTTAACTTCATCAATTTGTTCAGGAGTTAAAGTCTTCAAAATATCAAGTACTTTTTCCACTGACATATTAAGGAGTTCCCATTCACTTAATCCCTTAACTTTGTCTGGAACAACTTCCTTAAATGCTAGAGGCATTGACTTAAACTGACGCATATACCACATAGCTTCAAGGTTAGCAATTGAGCCATCGTGAGTAAGGTGCCCCCAGCCTTCTTTGTAACCCAGAAGGTCAGCGATTTCATCCCCTACTTCAGCTTCCATCTTGGACGTTGCCATTGAACATTCTAGGGTAACATTATTGGCATTCCAAAGCATTGCCTGTGAGTAGGCAAGCATGGCTGGTGTTAGGGTATCAGATAACATTTGGCCCCAATAACGACCAGCTGACATCCAAGGAACACTGCCCGCACGCAGACGATGATCAACCTCTGTCAAAACATCATGTTGACGTTGCAATGTTGCTTGATATTCTGGTGAACGCTTATCGTCATCAGTGATTGCTGAAATGTCACCGGGAATGTAATTTTTACGCCAACCCATATGACTTTGGAGCAAACGTGATAATTCATTGATATAGTTATTGCCGTTTTCAGCTTTATCGCCGACAAACAAAGCATTATAGTTTATATCTTTATTATCCATTAATATAGTCTCCTTCCGCATTGAAATTTAAGCATCTACTTAAACACCCATGATTCAATGATTACTCTATAAATATAAATATAATTATACTTACACTTTAATCATACATCGAACTCATAACTATATAAAATAATATGTCTTGTCCACCAGATTTATTTTATTATACGAAAAAATATTTAAAACTAAAAAAGGCCCCAACCGAAGTCAGTACCTTGCTTCTAACCTGCCAATTATTGGTTGGCAATATCATATGTTGTCTTTCCATTTTTAGCTGTGTATAACGCTTGACTATCATCAGCTGGATTCATAATGCTAAGGGAATAATCAGTACCAAGAACCGAATCAATGTCTTTTGAATTACTCTTGAAGGAACTGGTCAATTTATTCCAGCCAATTTGTTCAGCCACACTAGGATCTTCTGCCAATTGTTTTAAGGCAGTCACAGTATCGCTATCAGTAGCTGTTACCTTGAATGTCTTAGTGCTAGAATCAAAGCTTACCTCTCCAAATTTGGCATACCCTTTTTGCAATTGACGCAAAACAGAATTGACTTTTGTTTCTTGAGTTGTTCCACTATTATCTGAAACAATGCCAGCTGCATTTGAAAACGAAGAGGCACTCACTTGACTACTAGCGGTAGAACTGGAGCTTGACCTTGCACTCTGATTACTATGATTAAAGAGTGGTGAACGGACTACCCCAAAGATAACAGCTGCTAAGCTTAAAATGACAATAATCGTTCCGGCTTTCCATTCTCGATATTGTTGCCATGAGTTTGCCAGGTAAAAACTACCTAAAATTAGCATTAATCCACCAAAAATAATTAAAAAAACCATTTAATATTCCCCTTCTTGTAAAAAGGCCCAACAAGCCTAGCTTTGTCTTTTTACTAAAATTCCATTAAAGCCTTCATATCGTAGTCAGCAATCTTATCCCGGCCATGAAGGTCCTTCAATTCGATTAAGAATGCACAGCCAACAACAATACCACCCATTTCTTCTACCATTTTGATTGTAGCAGAGATGGTACCCCCCGTAGCTAGTAAATCATCGACTACCAATACACGTTGACCTGGTTTGATCGAATCTGCTTCCATTTGAAGGGTTGCTTCCCCATACTCCAAATCATAGCTTGCACTCACCGATTTTCGTGGAAGTTTTCCTTTCTTTCGTGCTGGTGCAAATCCTACTTGTAGTTCGCGAGCAATTGGGCAGCCCACTATAAAACCTCTGGCTTCTGGTCCAACAACCATATCCACTTGCTTATCTTTTGCATACTCTACAAGCTCATCAGTTGCTTGCTTAAATGCTGCCCCATCGGCCATTAATGGCAAAATGTCCCGGAAAACAATCCCTTTTTCTGGGAAATCAGGAACACTGGCAACATACTTATAGAGGTCTAGAGTCATAAGAAATATTTATCTCCTTTAATGTTTGTTTAAACAGTTCAAAATCCATTCTGATAATGAACTTCGATCGCTAAATAGTAATGTTTGTTCAGCACGATATTGTGCTAATCTTTGTTGATAAGGTGCTGTTTGTTGAAGATCAGTTTTCTTTGCGTTACTAATCAGTTTTAAAACACCATTTTTAATTGTAACAAATCCGGCAGCAGAAAACACTCGTAACATAAAAATTAATTGTTCGGAATTAAGGCGCAATTCTTGACTAAGGTCCTTTAATCGCTGATTAAGGTTAATTTGCTTATATGCTGCCAAGCTACGATATAGTTTTGCAAATTCTTCCCGGTTCGGCATCCCCGTCAAGTAAGCACTGTGAGGCTGGAAAAGTAAAAGACGTATACTTTGCGGTTTATCGTGGTTATTAGCAAAGACTTTCTCTAAGTCGTCCAAGCTTGGTGGGCAATCAACAATCGTTAAATTGACGTGGCTCAGATCCATCTCCACTGCCTCTTCTGGAGAAAGTGTCATTCCTGCTGGTAAGTGCCCTTTAATGTTCTCTCGAAGCTTTTCGTCATATGCTAAATAGTAACCTTCGGCATTAAATAAGCGTGGTGCCAATTTATTAGTGCGCCGATCAATAATCAATGGCGATTCTAATGATAAGTCTTCCAAAAGCAATTGGAGAGATCGTTTACCTCGCCATTCATTAATACCTAACTTGACAGCTAATTTAACGTTAGCATCGGTATTAGCGAGGTACGGGGCAATTTTCCCTTTATTGAAGGCAATTGTTGTTATCTGTTGATTTTCTCCTTCTAAATTAAATTTTAAATGGGAATTATCTTTCCCCATAGTCACAACACTTGTAATGCTTGCGGGATCCACTTCAAATACAGGTTGGACATTTCCCGGCCCAAACGGACTTAAGAGCATTAATTGTTCATAGAGATCCATGTTAATGTCGCTTAACTTCAGTTTTGTGGCAATCGTCAGGATTTGCTTTTCTTTTTCGGTATAGCCTTGGACTTGTGCTTCATTGGTTAAGGCTTCCTGGAGATTCTTTAACTGGTCAACTTCAAAGGATAAGCCACACGCCGCGGGGTGACCCCCAAAACTTGTCATGAGGTCCCGATGCTTATCCAATGCCGTGAAAAGGTTAAACTGCTCTATACTCCGACCAGACCCCTTCGCTACGTTCGACCCATCATCAACACTGGCGATAATAGTTGGCTTTCCGGTTTCATCCATGATCCGGCTAGCCACTATTCCTAAGACACCCTGATGCCAATTATGGCCAAGAATAATGTTTACAGGAGCAGCTGCAATTTCACTTGTGGCTGCTTTCACGCGGACCTCATTCATAATATTAGCTACTAATTCTTGACGTTTAGAATTAGCTTCTTCAATAACAGTTGCTAATTTTGCACCAGTTTCTTCGTCTAATGTTGTTAATAATTCAACTCCCTGATTGGCATCTCCAATCCGTCCTAACGCATTTAGACGTGGTGCAATTCCGAAACCAATATCTTGGTCAATTAAAGTTTGCTCATTGATTCCGGCGTTTTTCATTAACTCATGAAGTCCCGGGCGCAATCCCTGACGCAACTTCTGAATACCGAACGAGATCAGAGGACGATTTTCACCTGTTACCCCAACCACATCGGCTATTTCTCCAATTGCCAGCAAGTCCAAAAGATCTTCTGGGAATTCTCCGAGAAGTGCCCAGGCCACTTTAAAAGCAACTCCTACTCCAGACAAGTCTGCATAATCATAGCTATGACCTGGATAGTGCGGATGAACAATGGCAAAAGCATTTGGTAACTCTTCTGGAAGCTCGTGGTGGTCTGTAATTACAACGTCTATCCCCTGTTCAACAACAGGATCAATTACTTTTTTTCCACTCACTCCATTATCAACCGTGATGATTAATGTGGTTCCATTATCAATAATTTTCTGATAAGCTGCTGCATTCGGACCATAGCCATCAATAAATCGATTAGGCACATAATAATTAACATTAGCTCCTACAGTTATCAATGCTTCATACATTAATGAGGTACTAGTAATGCCATCAGCGTCGTAATCTCCATAGACGGTAATTTGCTCGCCATTTTCGACTGCCTGTTCAATCCGGCTCACCGCTTTATCCATATCGTGAAGCAAGCTAGGATCCTTAATATCTGTTAAAGAAGGATGAAGGAATTTTTCTACTTCTTGGGCATTAGAAGCTCCACGTTCAATGAGGAGACGGCTAATGACCGGATTAATCTTTAATTGTTGACTCAGTTTAGCAACCAATTTCTCATCAGTATTCGCTATATTTTTCCATTTGTAACGTTCTTTTGCCATCTACAACCACCTTAATGTTATAACGGACTGCAAATTGCTTTTCAGCTTTATATTTAAACTAGTAAAGAGGTTGAGTTAAATCTCAGCCTCCCAAGTGCTCTTACAATTCGTTTTTATTTTGTTGGAAATCAAAAAACTTCTTAATTGCCCAGTCACCAAGTCCCGGAGTTAAACGGTATAGCCAATTCAAGCACGAAACATAACTTGGAACATTAATTTCCCGCGTCTTATAGCCTACATTGTTCCAAACTTGGTTAGCAAGATCATCCGCAGAAATAAACATCCATTGTGGAAGGTGAGTGCGATAATTGCCACTCTCATCAGCCTTGTCAAAGAAAGCTGTGTCAATTGGTCCAGGATTAACAGTCAAAACTTGGACACCGTAATCAGCTACCTCCATCCGCAAAACATTATCAAATTGATTTACACCAGCTTTAGTTGCGGAATAAGCTGCACTATGCGGAGTAGGAATAATTCCGGCAATTGAGCCAAGATTGATGATTGCCCCATAGCCTTGGTCCATCATTTGCTTAGCTACACACCGACTAATATACATTACAGCTAGCAGATTTGTCTCTACCAACTTATCAAGTGTTGCGTAAGATTCAGTAGTTGCAGGAGCAAAGTCGCCGATGCCAGCAGAATTAACCAAGACATCAATTCCACCAACCTCATGTTGAATTTGTGATAAGACTATGTCAATTTGATCAGGGTCAGTCACATCCAATACATAGGAGAAAGCAGGACGGCCAGACAAAATTAGGCAATCTTTAGCCACCCTCTCTAATTGTTGCTTATTTCTCGCTGCTACCACAACAATAGCTCCCCGGCGTGCGGCTGCTAAGGCTAGTTCTTTGCCAATCCCACTATCGCCACCTGTGATAAAAACAACCTTATTTTTTAATGAGCGTAACTGTTTAAATCTTCTTTGCATGCGATGACCCCCAGTCTATTTTTTTAATGGAATGTCAATAATATCAAAATCATTTACTACACGAGTGTTAGGAACAATATCACGAACTTGATAAGCCAATTGGTATGCAGATTTACCAGTATAGCGAGCAGAGATGTGGTTTAGCAATAGCATCTTTACTCCTGCCTGTTTTGCTACTTCTGCAGCTTGCTGGCTTGTTGAATGGTGATAGTTGTAGGCCATCCTTTGCTCATTTTTAGCAAAGGTACTTTCGTGAACCAAGACATCCGCCTTATGTGCCAAAATAACTGCATTGGCGGTTTGACGCGTATCACCCAAAATAGCAATAATCCGTCCAGGCTGTGGCTTACCGATATAATCTTTACCATTAATCACTCGGCCATCATCCAATGTAACGGTTTCACCTGACTTTAGCTTACCATAAATTGGCCCTGAAGGAACATGATCTTCACGTAGCTTGTCTACTAATAATTCCCCAGGATGGTCAGCCTCTTCAATACGGTAACCGTAACAGGCAATCTTATGGTCAAGTGCCCGTGTAGTTACCTTAAAGCCATTTTCATCAAAAAGAGTTTGGTCATGGTCAATTTCAACAAAATGAAGAGGATAACTCAGTCGTGATTCACTTACTTGAAGTGCAGTCATGATAAAACGTTTAATCCCGATTGGCCCATAAATTGTTAAGGGTTCATTACCCCCTTGGAATGATCGTGAACTCAAGAAGCCTGGCAAACCAAAAATATGGTCGCCATGCAAATGAGTAACAAATATTTTTGTTACTTTCCGCGGGCGAATGGTTGTTCTTAAGATTTGATGCTGGGTTGCCTCTCCGGCATCAAAGAGCCATATCTCATTTAACTCTTCTAAAAGTTTTAAGGCAATACTAGCAACATTCCGCTGTTTACTTGGTGATCCAGCTCCCGTTCCTAAAAATTCAAGCTGCATTTTCTCAATTCCTTTATCTCTATTTATTATTGAATAAATTCAAAGACGAACTTGCCGATTCGGACAACATCCCCGTCTTTAATTCCTTTTTCACGTAATGCTTCATCAACACCCATATGACGTAGTTGACGAGCAAAACGTAATTGACTTTCTTCGTGGGTTAAGTCAGTCATCTTAAAGAGACGCATTAACTTCTCTCCACCAAGAACCCACGTGCCATCTTCGTCACGCGTAATGGTAAAGTCTTCAGCCTCTTCTGGCTTAGCAGTATAAACTTGTTCAGTTAGTTTATCATGGCTATTGCTATCAAATTCTGGTGCCTCTTCAAGCAAGTTAGCAGTTAACTGCATTAGTTGTTGTACCCCTTCATGCGTAACTGCAGAAATTGGGAATACTTCTGGCTTCTTTTCTAAGGATTCATCCTTTTCCAAATCTTGTTTGAAAGTGACAAGATTTTCCTCGGCGTTTGGCAAATCCATCTTGGTTGCCACCACGATTTGTGGTCGTTTCAACAACTCTGGATCATAATTTGCCAATTCTCGATTAATCTTCTTGAAGCGTTCAATTGCTTGGTGGGGATCCTCACTGCTCATATCAACTAAGTGCAAAATTACCCGAGTCCGTTCCACATGCCGTAAAAACTTTAAGCCTAGCCCCACTCCTTTAGAAGCACCTTCAATTAATCCTGGCATATCGGCCATGGCAAAATCACGACCATCTGGTAGTAAGACCATACCTAAGTTAGGCACTAAGGTTGTAAATTCGTAAGCAGCAATTTTAGGTTTAGCACCAGTGACAACAGATAAAAGCGTTGATTTACCCACTGAAGGGAAGCCAACTAATCCAACATCTGCTAACATCTTTAATTCAAGCTCTAATTCTCGGTCTTCTCCAGGTTCACCATTCTCTGCAATTTCAGGAGCCGGATTCTTGGCACTTGCAAAATGCATATTACCACGACCGCCACGACCACCTTTAGCTACTACAAGAGTTTGACCGTTTTTAGTTAAGTCACCAATAATCTGACCAGTTCCCAAATCACGAACAGTTGTACCCTGAGGAACAGCAATCACGGTATCTTGAGCACTGGCCCCTGTCATCTGCTTACTCATCCCGTTTTCACCATTTTTCGCTTTAAAAATACGGTGATAACGAAAGTCCATTAAAGTCCGTAATCCTTCATCAACTTTAAGAATGATGTTACCTCCACGGCCACCATCACCACCAGCAGGTCCGCCGTTAGGGACATATTTTTCACGACGGAAAGCTACCATTCCATTGCCACCTTTTCCGGCATGGACCTCAATTTTTATTTGGTCAACAAATGTATTCATAAAATCATTTCTCCGTTCTTCTTTTCTAACTACAAGTATATGAGAAAAAGCGATGAGCGTCAAAATCAATCATGACTGCTCCCCTTCGCAACTTCTGCATTCTTCTGGAGAGAAACCTTTATTAACTGCGCAGTTTTTAGATTAATACCCAGCGAATGGATTTCCTCAACTGGGGCAGCCGCAATCTTAGTAATTGACCCGTACTTTTGTAAAAGTTTATTCCGGGTTCTTGGTCCCACTCCCTTAATTTCATTTAACCGCGAGGACATCGAATGTCGCGTATGAACACGACGGTGAAAAGTAATAGCAAAGCGGTGGACCTCATCTTGAATTCGCTGAACCAGATAAAAGCCCTGGCTTCTAGGATCAAGGTTAATGTGTTGGTCATTATCACCAAATAGCAGGTCCGCTGTCTTGTGCTTGTCATTTTTTACCATTCCCACAACCGGAATGTCTAGGTTTAGTTCATTTTCTAAAACATCCTTAGCAGCATTCATCTGCACCTCCCCGCCATCCATGAAAATCATGTCTGGCATCGGCTGATTTTCTTTTAGTAAACGCGTATAACGACGACGAATCACTTCACGGGTACTAGCGGCTTCATCAGCATGATTAATCACACTTTGAAGTTTGTATTTTCGGTAAAGCTTCTTAGCTGGTTTTCCATCAACAAAGACAACCATGGCGCTTACTGGATCCGCCCCCTGAATGTGGGAATGGTCGAAAGCCTCAATTTTATGTCCTTCAGGCAAACCTAACGCATCGGTAATCTCCTTCATCGCCCCAGTTGTCTTCCTTGTATCTAATTCCAACAAACGGAATTTTTCATCCAAACTGATTTGTGCATTTTCGTAGGCCATTTCCATTAAATCCCGCTTTTCACCGCGCTCTGGCGTTCTAACCGGCACTCCTAAAATTTCGCTAATTTCCTTATTAGGCAGACCTTTTGGCAATAATATTTCCCGTGGAAGCACATTATTTCGGCGGTTATAAAACTGAAGAATAAAGCTGGTCATTTCCTCTACATCAGTATCCACTACAGGAAAAAGACGCTTTTCACGTTTAATAAGACGCGCTTGTCGAATAAAGAAGACTTGAATAGAGAGCCATCCCTTATCCATATAGAAATTAAAGAGATCACGTGGCGTCTTGTCATTTGAGATAATTTTTTGTTTTTCAACAGTTACTTCGATGTAGTGAATCTGGTCACGGATTTCTGCTGCACGTTCAAATTCAAGATTGGCAGCTGCTTTTTCCATTTCTTTATTTAAATGGCGTTTAACACTAGCAGTATTACCATTTAGAAAGGATTTAATACGCTTAATTTGCTGACTATACTCCTCTTCAGGTACCTTTTTAAAACATGCTCCCAAACATTGTCCCATATGGTAGTAGAGGCACGGACGACCCTGATAACCGTTACACCGACGCAATGGGTATACTTTCTGGATAAAATGAAGTGTTTCTTCAGCAGCATAAACGTTGGGATATGGCCCAAAATAATAGGCTCCATCCTTTTTTACTTGCCCCGTTATTTTGGTTTGCGGATTTTCTTCGTTCGTAATCTTAATATAAGGATAACCCGTTCCCCGCTTGAGTCTAATATTATAATATGGTTGGTGTTTTTGAATCAACGTAATTTCTAATAAAAATGACTCTTTATTGGTTGAAGTTACGATTGTTTCAAAATCAGCCACTTCTTCAACCATCTTAGCTACTTTTCCTGTATGGCTACTTTTAAAATATGAGCGAACCCGATTCTTTAAGTTTTTGGCTTTACCAACATAGATAATTTGATTATTTATATTTTTCATCAAATAGCAACCAGGTTTATCTGGCAATAATGCTAGTTTATGTTCAAGGTATTCACTTGCCATAAAATTCCTCCACTTAAATTCCTAATGTTTAATTATACGTGATACTGACTAAAGATAGCAAAAGATCTGTTTTTTTAATTGTACATTCTTAACTTTCTATGCTAAAGTATGGAAAAAATAGAGGGAGTGACTATTAATGGGTTTAGTGTCCCGCAGAAATGTTCAACTAGATAAATTATTTGATCAGTTTGCCATTGATCCTAAGAAAACTAAAAATAAGCCAAAACATAGCGAGGAGAAAGGTTCCGCTACTGAATCTAAAGATAAAGATAAGAAAGAGAAATAAAAAGCTAGGAGCTAGCCATCTTACAGGATGGTTAATTCCTAGTTTTTTATTTTAAGCTGTTAAATTAATTTTCTTAAGTGGGTTGCTTAAAATTTCAACTAAATCAAAAAAAGTGCTTACGAGTCCGTAATTGTATTTGATAGACTATTTTTTGTCTTTTTGAATGTAAAGGAGTTAAAAATATGGAAAATACAATACAGGCGCAACAAAAAGTAAGTCATCCTGCGTTGATGATGGTCAGCCTATTGCTTGGAGCATTTGTGGGAATGTTTAGTGAAACAGCTCTTAACATTGCTCTCCCCCAATTAATGATAGTCTTTCATACCAATACATCAACAATTCAATGGCTTGTAACTGGGTACATGCTCGTTATCGGAATAGTTTTGCCCTTAGCTAGTCTTATTTCTAAATGGTTTACCACACGTCAAGTTATTATTTTCGCCCTAATTGATTTTATCGTAGGAGCACTTATCTCTGCTACTGCACAAAATTTTACATTTCTATTAGCAGGGCGAATGATCCAAGGAATTGCTACTGGACTAATTTTGCCACTAATGTTTGCCATTGTTATGCAAATTTTTCCGGCCCCAAAAATCGGAACTGCAATGGGATTTTGTGCCTTAGTAATTATGTTTGCTCCTGCAATCGGCCCAACAATTACAGGATTTGTTTTAGCTGAGTTAAGTTGGCGGTGGATCTTCTGGCTTTTCATCCCCTTCTTGCTTATCGGCTTACTATTTGCTTTTTATTCACTGGAAAATATCGGAGAAGTCACTAAGCCTCATGTTGATGTTTTATCAATTATTGAATCTATCTTTGGTTGTTCTGGACTAGTTATTAGCGCCAGCCTAGCTAGTAGCATGAGATGGTTCTCTTTCCCGGTTATCTTCCCTCTTCTTATTGGGTTTATTGCTTTAGGATTTTATGTTCATCGTCAGTTGCATCTTAAAGTCCCTATTTTAAATTTGCGTATTTTCCAAATACCAACTTTCACTATCGGCACCTTACTTGTGATGTTAGACTTTGCAATTATTCTTTCGACCATGTACCTATTGCCGATGTTTTATCAACGAGGGCTCTTAATTTCTGTTGCTTTAACTGGAATAGTTATGTTACCAGGCGGGTTAGTAAATGCAATTACTTCGGCCTTTGCTGGTCGAATCTATGATAATGTCGGAGTAAAATTGCCTGCTATTCTAGGCTTTACTATTGCCCTCATTGGAACACTGATGCTTGCCTTCACCACTCCGCACAGCTCAATTGTATATGTTATGCTTGCTCATATTGTCTTAATGATTGGGTGTCCTCTGGCTCTATCCCCCTCTCAAACTAGCGCATTAAGCTCTTTGTCTGGAAAAGAATCTGGAGATGGAAGCACGATTATGAATACCATGCAACAAATGATTGGCGCCCTAAGCACTGCATTAACTACTAATTTCCTCGCTTGGGGAAGTTCGGCCCAAGTTGGTTCATCAGCCTTACGCTTTACTAATGGTTTCCATTACGGTATCTATTTTGCCATTTTATTAATTATTATTGCGCTCCTTTTATCCCTTCGTTTACAAAAGGAATCCTAATCAAATATTAGAAGAGGACTCTAAGTTCGTCTATGTCTGACGTTCATTAGAGTCCTCATTTTTTTATTTTCTGAAGCCTTGTGGATAGCGGCTGTTCAGTTCTTTAATATTTTTTTCGGCAACTTCGTCAAATGGAATATCAGCCCATTCCGCAATTTGGGATAAGTACCAAAGCACATCCCCCATTTCGTGAATCAGTTGGTTGCGGTCAAGCTCCTTACCACGAAAAGTATAGTTTTTAATCAAATCTACTACTTGACCAGATTCACCAGCAAGACCTAACGCGCAATTTGTTAGCACTTGCTCGTTTCCATATAGCGTTCGTTTAGCAGCATTTTGATATTCATTGAATTCCATTTTACCTATTCCTTCCCCATTTGTTTCTCAATCCAATTCCAAACCTTATCTTGTCCCTGTTTTTGAGTGGCAGAAAATAGTACTAGGGGGTCTTCTTTTGTTAGCCCCAAGGTCCCCCGAATAGTATTTTCTACTTTATTATGGGCATTTGGCTTAACCTTATCAATCTTGGTTCCAACGATAAGTGTCGGAATATTGTAGTACTGGAGCCATTGATACATTGAAACATCATCGTCTGAAGGTTGGTGGCGGCTATCAACTAATTCAATAACCCCTTTTAATTGCTCACGCTCTGTCAAATATTTTTCAATCATTTGTCCAAAGCGTTCCCGTTCTTTCTTGGAAACTTTAGCATATCCATATCCAGGAACATCAACAAAATATAGTTGTTCATCAATATTATAAAAATTTAATGTTTGCGTTTTGCCCGGTTGGCTGGATGTATGCGCATAGTTACGCCGGTTTATCAATACATTAGTAAGAGAAGATTTACCAACATTTGACCGACCAACAAGTGCAATCTCTGGGTAGTCTGTTTTTGGATATTGTTCGGGTGCAACGGCACTGATTGTTAAATCCACGTTATTTACTTGCATTTTTCCACCCTCTTTGAATTATGAAGCTTGTTCATCCTTCATAATATACTTTGGTTCAGCGTGGTTGTTTACGCAACGCTTATCAATAACAACCTTCTCTACGTCCTTGCGACTAGGCAGATCAAACATTACATCCCGCATTACGTCTTCAATAATTGAGCGTAAGCCACGGGCACCAGTATTCCGCTTGATTGCTAATTGAGCCATTGCCCGTAAAGCGCCATCAGTAAATTGGAGTTCACTACCGTCTAAACGAATTAATTCTGTGTATTGCTTAACTAAGGCGTTCTTTGGTTCAGTCAAGATTCGAACCAGATCATCTTCATCAAGCTTTTCGAGGGCGGTCATAATTGGCAAACGACCGATAAATTCTGGAATTAATCCAAACTTAAGTAAATCTTCTGGAATAACATGTTGTAAAATGTTCTTTTCAGTCACTTGGGCAGCTTCATTTGAATCGGTACCAAAACCAATCGTTTTATCACCAAGACGTTCCTTAACAATGGTTTCAATCCCATCAAAGGCACCACCAACGATAAAAAGGATATTCTTAGTGTCAACTTGAATAAATTCTTGTTGTGGGTGCTTACGCCCTCCCTGAGGTGGAACATTAGCAATTGTTCCTTCAAGAATCTTCAAAAGAGCTTGTTGGACCCCTTCGCCGGAAACATCACGCGTAATGGAGACATTTTCACTTTTTTTAGCAATCTTGTCAATTTCGTCGATATAAATAATACCCTTTTCAGCTGCCTCTACATCGAAGTTAGCTGCTTGTAAAAGCTTAAGGATAATATTTTCAACATCTTCCCCAACATACCCTGCTTCAGTCAATGTAGTTGCATCAGCAATGGCAAATGGCACATTTAAGATTCGCGCTAAAGATTGTGCTAAGTATGTCTTCCCTGAACCTGTTGGCCCGATAACGGCGATATTACTCTTTTGGAGTTCGGTATCATTGGTATCACCTGTCATCATTGCGTTTACTCGCTTATAGTGGTTGTAAACTGCGACAGACAAAGTTTTTTTAGCTTCTGTTTGACCAATTACATAGTCATCAAGCTTACTCATAATTTCTTCTGGAGTTCGAACCTTAAATACACTCTTCTTTTGGTCATCTGCTAACTCCTCATCAATGATTTCTTGGCATAATGTCACACACTCATTACAAATGTATACTCCAGGTCCAGCAACAATTTTTTTAACTTCATCCTGTGATTTACCGCAGAATGAACAGTGGACTGAATCCATACCACTAGTATCATCAAACATTAGTTGTGACCTCCTCTAAAATAATACTGGCTTAATAATAACAAACTTGAATGATTAATTCGAATTTTTAATCTGGAATTTGTTTTTTATTCTAGATAAGGAGGCCCAGAGTTGCTAATGCAAACTCTGGGTACCTACGCTAAGAGGAGGACGACTTTCTCCCCTCTTTCATATTTTTGTCAAAAGAAATAGGACCGGATCTATATATTTCTCTTGGCTTTAAATGAGTAAAGAGACTGAGTTAGTCCCAGCCTCTCACTGCAAAAGATATTAATCAGTTAACTTTGATTACTAATCTTCTTTTTTAACTTGTTTTGCTGAATCAGCAACTAAGTCAACAGCCTTACGGATCTTAATGTCGTGTGAAAGCATATCAGTAGACAATGCGTTCTTTACTTGGTCTTCTTCCATCCCGTATTGTTTTGCAAGATCACTGATTTCTTCATTGATTTCATCTTCAGAAGCAGTAAGGTCAGCATCGTCAACAATTGCTTCTAATACAAGGTTAGTTTTAACACGTTGTTCAGCGTCTTCAGCAAATTGCTTCTTCATATCTTCTTGGGTAGTACCAGTGATTTGGAAGTACATTTGTGGACTGATACCTTGTTGTTGCATTCCAGCAAGGTATTGTTGCATTTGACGGTTAGTGTCATCATCTAACATTGATTGTGGAATGTCTTGAATTTCAGCATTTGCAACCGCAGCTTCAATGGCAGCATCTTCAATAGCAGCCTTAGCTTGACTGTCCTTGCTTTCTTGTAATTGTTTCTTGGTTTTTTCCTTTAATTCGGCAAGAGTGTCAACGTCTTCATCAACGTCCTTAGCAAATTCATCGTCAAGTTCTGGCAATTGCTTTTCTTTGATTTCGTGAACTTTTACCTTGAATACAGCTTCCTTACCAGCAAGTTCCTTTGCATGGTAATCTTCTGGGAAGGTAACCTTAACATCAACGTCATCATCCGTGTTATGACCGATCAATTGATCTTCAAAACCTGGAATAAATGAGCCAGAACCTAATTCAAGTGAGTAGTTATCAGCAGAACCGCCATCAAACTTCTTACCATCAATGCTTCCTTCATAGTCGATAACTACAGTGTCACCCTTTTCAGCTGGCTTGTCTTCTTTTAAAACAAGTTCAGCTTGTTGTTGGCGAAGCTTTTCAATTTGTGCATCGACATCTTCATCTGTAACGGTAGTATCTTGTTCTGGAACTTCCATACCCTTGTAGTCACCAAGTTTAACTTCTGGCTTAACATCAACAGTAGCTGTTAATACCCAAGGTTGATCCTTTTCCATACTCTTAATATCAATTTGTGGTTGTGCAACTGGTTCAATTCCAGCTTCTTTTACTGCATTGTTGTAGGCTTCTGGTAAAACCTTGTTCAATGCATCTTGGTAAAGGGATTCTTCACCATACATTTGATCAAAAATTTGACGTGGCACACGACCCTTACGGAAACCAGGAACTGTAATCTTCTTCTTGGTTTCTACAAATGCTTCATCAAGTCCCTTTTTAATTGTGTCGACATCAATTTCAAATGTCAATGTACCTTTGCTGGCATCGCTATCGCGTTCCCATTTTGCTGACATTTTATTTCCTCCAATATAGATCAGATTGACCAATCACTAAAAGAGCTGGTCTTTACATACTTTAATAGTTTACCGTACGTGGGTAGTAATTGCAACTAATCAAGCAATTAGTTAGAAAATTAAATAATAAAAAAGGTTTAGCAAACGCTAAACCTTTTTCTAACTAATTAAGATGTAATTAGTCTAAGATGTCGGATACAACACCGGCACCAACAGTGTGTCCACCTTCACGGATAGTGAACTTAAGACCCTTTTCAAGGGCAACTGGCTTTTGTAACTCAACAGTGAAAGTTACGTTGTCACCAGGCATAACCATTTCTACACCTTCTGGTAATTCAATAGTACCAGTAACATCAGTAGTGTGGAAGTAGAATTGTGGACGGTAGTTTGAGAAGAATGGAGTGTGACGTCCCCCTTCTTCCTTAGTCATAACGTAGACTTCACCCTTGAACTTCTTGTGAGTTTGGATGGAACCTGGTTCTGCAAGAACTTGACCACGTTCGATTTGATCGTGTGAAATACCACGAAGCAATACACCAACGTTGTCCCCGGCTTCACCGGCATCAAGAGTCTTGTGGAACATTTCCAAACCAGTAACAGTTGACTTAAGAACATCGTCAGTCAAACCAACGATTTCTACTTCGTCACCAACTTTAACAGTACCACGGTCGATACGTCCTGAAGCAACAGTACCACGACCAGTAATAGTGAAGACGTCTTCGACAGGCATCATGAATGGCTTGTCAGTAGGACGCTTTGGAGTTGGGATGTAGTCATCAATAACATCCATCAAGTGAAGAACAACTTTTTCTTGTTCTGGATCACCTTCAAGAGCCTTAAGAGCTGAACCACGGATAACTGGAACATCGTCACCAGGGAAATCGTATTCGCTAAGTAAGTCACGAACTTCCATTTCAACCAAGTCAACCAATTCGTCATCGTCAACCAAGTCAGTCTTGTTCAAGAATACAACAATGTATTGAACACCAACTTGACGAGCAAGAAGGATGTGTTCACGAGTTTGTGGCATAGGACCATCAGTAGCAGCAACAACAAGGATGGCACCATCCATTTGTGCAGCACCAGTGATCATGTTCTTAACGTAGTCAGCGTGTCCTGGAGCATCGATGTGTGCGTAGTGACGCTTTTCAGTTTCGTATTCAACGTGGGCAGTGTTGATAGTGATACCACGTTCCTTTTCTTCTGGAGCAGCATCGATATCAGAGTAATCTTCTGCCTTTGCTAAACCTTTAGCAGCTAATACCTTAGTAATAGCAGCAGTTAAAGTAGTCTTCCCATGGTCAACGTGGCCAATAGTACCAATGTTTACATGGGGTTTTGTACGTTCATAATGTTCTTTTTCAGCCATTAATGAAAACCTCCTGTGAATTTACAAGTATAATGCCAGTCACATATGCAACTGACACACCCTTATGGATATTGTACTACTTCTTTTCGCCAATGAAAAGATTAATCAAATGGCTATCAAGAAGAATTCTATAACATAATATCAACTCTACGCTTATTTGTAAATAATTTAATTCACTTTTTATTGTAATTCATCAAGAAATTTATTTAACTTCTGTTGCCAGTTCAAAATCGTTTCGCTATCATCATTTATTTCTTCACCCGTAGCCAATCTAAGCATCACATTGATCCATGCATTTGGATCGGTAATCACTTCATTAATTAAGGGATTTAACAAGATTAGTTGGATGTTTAGTTGTCCGCTTAACATGGTATACAGCTGAGGATCACCCTGTGCTAATTTCTCTCTTAAGATTTCTTGGCACTTTACAAAAATTGGATTTTCATAAACCAGTGGCAATTCATTAGGAATAAAATGGTGTTCCTTACCGTCAACACATAGCATTGTAATCTTTTTCTTATACCCTACTTGTTGTAACTCATTGAGAATCTCTGCCTTGATAAACTGATGAGTAAACGGATCACGTAAAAGGAACACTGCTCCAGTAATAAAATCTTCAAGAGGTAATTGGTCAGCACTTAATAATCGCTGACGTTGTTCATCAAATGGGTAATCCCCCAAATGATAGAAAGAACGCAATCGACTTTTGACAATTTCCCGGAATTGTTCATGATAATTTTCCTCTGCTTCAGTTAAACGAGGTAACTCTTTTTCTTGAAAGGATATTGGTTGCTGACGAATTAATATTCGGGTAGAAATAAAGTGTTGTGATTTAATGCCGACTTCTACAACAAATGAAATATCATTCCTAAAGGCATTCATTGATTGAAAAACAATTTGATAAGCCAGTGTATATTGCCGAGAGTAACAAAGAGTTTTAGCTGTTAAAACCGCTAATTCATCGTCTTCAATTTCTCCATATAGGTTAAGAAAAATATTAGCTGCTTCTTGCCACTTTTCTTCCTGGTAAAGTTCCTTGGCTTTAGCAAAATCTTCTTGCTGTTGTTTATCCATTAGCTTACCTCCTGAAAAATGAGAGGCCGGGAAAATACTATTGTATTTTCATCGGCCTCGTTTTGGTTTCAAATGTTATGGGGCTTTAATCATAGAACTTAATTATAAGTTCAAATACTAAATAAAACCACCGTCTTGCAAATCAATTATTTTCCTACTTCTTTATTTTCACGGTGCTTTCGACCACGTCCACGACCAGCACGGTGCTTTTTATTCTTTGTTGGTTCTTTTTTCTTGTTATCGTTATTATTCGTCGTTGTCTTTTGGTCGTTATTCTTTTTCCGTGCATGCTGGTTTACTTCCATAATTACCGGAAGAATAACTGGGTGACGTTTTGTTTGGTCAAATAAGAAACGGTTTAATTTGTCACGAACATCTTGCTTAAGATGTCCCCAATCAAATTCCTTCTGATCAAGGTTCTCCTGGACAACTTTTTCAACCAAATCAGCACTTTGTTTCATTAATTGACGATTAGTTTTCACGAAAACAAAACCTCGTGACGTAATTTGTGGGCGAGCGACAATTTTCTTATTCTTGCGATCAATTGTTGCTACCACCACAAAAATACCATCTTCAGAAAGAACGCGGCGATCACGAAGAACAATATTTCCAATATCACCGATTCCCGTACCGTCAATCATTACATTAGAAACATCAATATGTTCTCCAACATGGAACTTACCATTCTTGTAAGTAAGGACATCCCCCTTATTCAAGATAAAGGAATTTTCGGCAGGTACTCCTACTTCTTCAGCTAGTTCTACATGACGGTCTAAAAGACGATATTCGCCTTGCACAGGAACAAAGTACTTTGGTTTCATAAAATTCAGCATCAATTGCTCATCATCTTGGTTAGCATGACCTGAAGGATTCAAATCGTCAAAAATAAATTTAACTTCTGCACCAGTCCGGTAAACAATATCTTTTGTCTTTTGCACTTCAGTTTCCTGAGCATAAGATGGCGTTGTAGTAACAAATACCAAATCATTTTGATTTAGTTGAATTTGTTCATTTTCGCCATTGGCCATTTGTTGCAGTGACTTAATAGGTTCACCCATCTTTCCAGTTTCAAGGATTAAAACTTCGCTTGGATCAAGCTTATCAGCTTCCTTTAGGCTAATTAAAAGATCCTTTGGCAATTTAAGCTTACCAAGTTGCATTGCTGTATCAATAATTTGCTCTACATCATCCCCGGATAAAACAACTTTTCTGCCAACTTTTACTGCTGCATCAAGGATTTGTTGCATCCGCATAATGTTCGAAGCAACACTAGCAACAACAATCCGACCTTTTTGGTATTTGAATGTTTCTAAAATGTATTCGCCAATATCCTTTTCACGTGCAGAGTTACCAGTAATGGCAGCTCCTGCTGAATCACTTAGAAGGGCTAATACACCTTGCGAACCAATTTCGGCTAAGCGTGCCAAATCAGTCTTGTAACCTTTAGTTGCGGTTTGGTCAAACTTAAAGTCACCAGTATAGACAATGTTTCCTGCTGCCGTTTCCAGCACTATCCCTAAAGTTTCTGGAATGGTATGAGTGGTAGAGAAGAAGGAAACTGTAACATCATTAAAGTCAATGGCCGTTGAAGCATCAACAACATGGAAATTATTAAATTTCTTTACCGCCTTATGCTTCTTAACAGCAATCTTGGCTAAAGCAATTGACATTTCGCTCCCAAAGACTGGAACATTGTCAAAATCCATTAAAAAGTATGGTAAAGCGCCAATTGCATCGGCATGTCCATGGGTTAAGAAAACCCCTACAATATCATTCTTTCTCTTCTTTAGATATTCCCAATCCGGGATTACAACATCAATCCCCATCAATTCATTCTCTGGGTACTTCAGTCCAGTATCCAGAATAAAAATTTGGTTTTCCACTTCGACAGCGTACATGTTTTTACCGTTTTCACGTACACCACCAAATGGAATGATCTTTATATTACTCATTTAGTGAGCTCCTTTTTCTTTAGTTTTTGAGAGTCTTAAAGGAAATCATTCATGAATTCCTTACTCTCATTTTATTTCGCACAAAATTCTATATATTATCTTACCACAGAACTCTGAGAAATTGGAATAAGCGCATCACGATCAAATTAGCATTTTACATTTTAAAGGTTAGTTTTTTAAAAATAAAAAAGCTGGGAAATCCCAGCTTTGTGTAATTACCGACGAAGACCCAATTGTTGGATAAGGTCACGGTAAGCATTCAAGTCAGTCCGACGTAAGTAAGCCAATAAGTTACGACGGTGACCAATCTTCTTCATCAATCCACGTTGTGAGTGGTAATCATGTTTGTGTGTACGCAAGTGGTCATTCAATTCGTTGATTTCTGCAGTTAAAACAGCAACTTGAACTTGGGTAGAACCAGTGTCACCTTCGTGAGTTGCGAATTGCTTAATAATTTGATCTTTACGTTCTTTTGAAATAGCCATAGCTAATTTCCCACCTTTCAAATATTATTACACCAAATTCTAAGTAATGCGTCGGTGAGGATCGCAAAACTGAGAAAAGGTTTGGTTGCTAAACCTTTAATAATATATCGAATTTCTGGACAAGATGCAAGTTAAATAATTTTAATTGATAAAGTTTCCCTATTGCATTGATAAGTAGTCTTTTGTATAATGACAGATGTTGAAAATTCTGGTCAACTTAAAAATCGTGGTGATGGAGGTGAAACTCATGCCAATTATTAAATCAGCAATTGAACGTGTTCGCACTAGCGAAAAAGCTGAAGCACGTAACGCATCCCAATTAAGCACTATGCGTACTGCTATCAAGAAATTTGACAAGGCAAAGCTTGCCGGTGCAGATAACCTTGATCAATTATACAAGGAAGCTATTTCTGCAATTGACCGTGCCCACTCTAAGGGACTTATTAAGGCAAACAAAGCTGCTCGTGACAAGTCACGTCTTTCAGCTCGTTACGCTAAGTAATTAAATAGTAAAAAGGCCGCTGGTAATACAGCGGTCTTTTTGTTTAGTTTAAATTAACTAGTGGCTTTAGCTTGTTGACTATACTGAAGCATAAATAGTTGGAAAAGTAACCGTGGTTCACGCTGGGTTGTCTTTAAAGCTTTTTCAATATTAATTAACCCTAAATAGGCGTTTTCTAACGCAGGTAAGCTAAAATGACGAACTGTCTGTAAACCCAATTTTACCCGATATGGGTGCACATTCAACTTTTGGGCCAGTGTTCCCTGACTGAGCCCCCGTGAACTTAAAATTTTTATTTGAAGTAAAAGCCGAAACTGGCTAATAAGCACTGCATTAATTTTTAACGGTGGTTGTTCACTAGCAATTAGCTGATCGTATAAGTCTAATGACTTTACCTGTTCATGCTTTAAGACTGCGTTAACAAGGTCAAACACATTTTCATCTAACGACTGGAGAACAAGTGCTTTTACATTTTCGACTGTAATGTTCTTTTCCTTATACTTTAACAGCTTTAATTTATCTAAATTGGCAATCATTAATTCATAATCAGCATTCGTTCGTTGTACTAATTCATCCATAGCAGCTGGATCAATAGTATAGCCGTCTGCTGTAAGACTATCAGCTATTTGCTTCCTAGCTGACTGTTCATTTAGCGGAGAGGTATCAACTAATACAGCATTTTTCTTTAGTTCTTTAACAATTTTCTTTCGCCCATCTAATTTATCATAGGGAGCAAGAAAAACTAGAATTGTAGAAGGCTCTGGGTGTTGCAAGTACTGACTAAGCGCATCTAAGTCATGATCCATTTTGGCCGGTCCTTTTTCACTAGTTAAAAAATAAGGCTTATTAATAATTACTAATCGCCGTTCACCAAAAAAAGGTGTTGACATGGCATCATCCAATGCTACCGCAAGAGGGGCGGTTTCCATATCATAGCTGCCAATGTTCATTACTCGTTCTTCTGTTGGGATCATTTTAATAAAACTCTCTCTTACCTGTTGCAAAAGAATTTGTTGAGTACCTAAAGCTAGATAAACCATTGCTGGTGTGTTTTCTGATAATTGTTTTTTTAAGGCTGCAACATCCAAGAAAATTCATCTCCTTTTAATCTTGTTTCCCATACTCCTTGATGACCAAAATACCTATACCTTATCATTCCGTATTTCTGCGTTGAGAGTGTCCTAACATTATACCTTTTTAATGTCGCTAATGTTTCTTGATTGGGGTGACCATAACGATTTTTCCTACCTGCGGAAATAATCCCTATTTGCGGAGAAAGTTTAGCAATAAATTGTGGAGCACTCGATGTTTTACTCCCATGATGTCCCAATTTAAGCACATCACATTTCAAAGCAAATTTTTGCATAATCGCTTTCTCCCCTATCTGATCTAAGTCCCCCATAAACATAAACACCTTTCCACCAAATTCTCCTTGTAGAACCATAGAATCTTCATTATTTCCTTGTCCAGGAGTAAATGGATGAATGACTCTTAATTGAGACTCCTTAATTTTTGATTGCATAGTTGTAGGAATTATTCGAGGAGAATTAACTGCATCATTTGGGATTAACTTCAAAAGTGACTTTTGCTTTTCCATTCCACTTGGCACAAGTATTTGCCCAACCTTAAAATTTTGCAAGATATTTGGTAAATAGCCAATGTGGTCAATATCGTGATGACTGAGATAAATTGTATCAATCTTACTTACCCCACAGCTCTTCAAATAAGGAATACTGGTTCTATTCGCTAAATCGTATCTTTGATTTGATGATTGGGTTGACCTAAAGAATTTAACTTTTCCTCCAGTATCAATTAATTCTATTTTATTTGTCAAAGGATAGCGGATTACTATACTATCTCCCTGCCCAATATCCACAAAATTTACCTCTCCAAAATAAGGAATATGGATACTCATAAAAGAGCACAAATATAGACTACATAGAATTAAAATAGCTTGATAGTTAAATTTTTCGATAATTATTAATGTGGTAACAAGTAAAAATAGAGCACAAATAATATTTGGCTTTCCAAAAGTTACCATTCCTGGTAAACCACTTAAATATATTAAAAGAGAATCAAATAATTGAAAAGAATGGGTAATTAAGATAACGGGGCCAGGGAGGAAGGGATAACAGAGAGCACAAAGTAATACGAGCGGAAATATAATAGTAGAAAAAATCGGAATAATGATAAAACTACTAATAAAAGTTAGGAGGTGAACTTCATAAACAAAAGAAAGGATTGATGGAAGACTAATAAGATTAAGAATCAATGATTGCTTAAAATTTCCTAACGTATCAGGCAACATTTGCAATGTGAATGCTAGTAAGTAACTCAGTTGACCACCTAAGGTTAATAACAACCAAGGATCAAAGACTAATCCTCCAATTAAACTAAGTGCCCACCCATCCAGCACACTAAGGCCACTAATCTTTTGCATAAGACCTAATTCAGCCATAATAATTGCTCGTACAAGACTTATTGAGCCACCACCTATAATTAAATAAAGCGGAAGCGTACAGATTAAGACCCCTCTAATATTCTCTCGATTAAATCGACAATAGGTTAGTAATCGTTCTACAATTTCAATGATTAAAAAGATATGCATTCCAGAAATACAAAAAAGATGTAATAAACCTAATTTCTTGACGCTTTCCATAAAATCTTGATTTTGGTCGCCTTTCATTCCTATTGTTAGTTGCTGACAATACCCACCAAGAGGTTCAGGTAGCGTCTGGTAATACTGGGACAAGGAGGCACGGATATGGTAACACCATTGTAAAAGGTTTTTTTGTTTACAAGTTTCCACTTTTGTTAACTCAGTTGCTGTTAGCCGATTATAGATATGAAATTGCCAATAGTACCTTTGAGAATCAAATTCATTAAAATTTGTAGAAGGTGAAATAGGAGAGAGTTTCCCGGTAACCTTCCATAAACTCTGCTCCGTTTGTTCCTTAAATTTTTGTAATTCCTTCTTATTTTTTGGGTAATAACTTAATTTTATCTTTTCTTTAGTCTGTAAATCTTTAACTTGTGCTACTACCATATCATTTTTCACTGTAATATTATCCGGTGAAATAAGGTATAAACGATCTTGAACTAGGACTTCTTTTTGTACTGAGATTGTCTGAATATTAACTTTTTCTTTATGACAAATGCCTAGGAAAAAGAGACTAATGGTAATAGTAATCACGATTAAGAAAAAGTTATTTAATGTTAAAATTCGATAAAAAAACCAAGCTAATAATAAAAGAAGAAAATAATAATGAGTAAGATATATAACTGTTACTAAACTCGCAATAATTGCGGGAAAAACAAACCGGTTATAAATTTTTAACCTTGTGTTGGCTGAATATATTGATCTAGGTCAACCTTTTTCAATATATCTTTATCTAATTTAATTTGATTTAAATGGATGCCCTTTAATTTGATCAATCGTTTGGCGTACTCGTCATTGTGGTAATTACGAATATAGTTAATTTCCTTAATGCCTGCTTGCAGAAGATTTTTTGTGCATTGTAAACATGGGAAGTCTGTTACATATAAACTTGCACCATCGGAGGAAATACCAAATCGTGCACATTGTAAAATCGCATTCATTTCTGCATGAATGGTACGAACACAATGGCCACTCACAAGATAACATCCTTCATCTATGCAGTGTTCGTCTCCAGAAACAGATCCATTATAACCACCAGCAATTATTCGCTTATCTCGAACAAGAACTGCACCAACTGATAGCCGATTACATGTACTACGTGAAGCTAATAAAGCTGCTTGAATCATAAAATACTGATCCCAATCAATTCTCTTCTTTTCCATTTTTCCACTTCCATTCGTTACTTTTAAAATAGTATAGCAAAATTAAAATCAAACTAAAAATTAGACTGCCAATGATGGTTTCAGTTTAGCAATAGTCTTTTCACCAAACCCATTAATATTTTTCAAATCATCAATTGAATTGAAATTCCCATGTTCTTGTCGGTAGCGGATTATTAAATCTGCTTTTTTATCACCAATCCCTGTAATTTTGCAAAGTTGTTCTTTAGTGGCAGTATTAATATTTATAATCTCTTGTTCTGGACCTGTCATCTCTCCATTAGAACTACTTTGAACATTTTCAGCAAATGATCCTGAAGCTTTCTCTCCGTGACGAGGGATATAAATAACTTGGGCATCCGTTAGCTGTTTTGCTAAATTCACTTGGTTAATGTCCGCATCACCTGTTTCTCCTCCTGCTGCTTTTAATGCCTCGTTAACGCGCGCATTTCGTGAAAGTTTGTAAATTCCCGGCTTCTTAACAGCCCCTTTTACATCAACACATACTTTTTTACTTTGGTTACTTGCACTATTAACTAGAGCACTAGAACTTTCAGAGCTAGATATTACATCAGCTGAACTAAATTGACTTTGTTTAGGCCGACTCATTAAAAAACCGATACCACCAACTACTAGAACAAGAGCCATAATAATTTTATTTCGATGATCTAACCAAATTTCTTCTAACTTATCCATCTTTAACTTTCCTCCCTATACATACAGTACGGAAGAAAGTGAAGAATTTATCTAACCATTTAAAAATTTTCATTATTATCGTGAATTACTTCTTAATAAATAGGAGGATTCACGATTTTTATATTCAAAAAGGCCCAGGGTAATCTTACCCTAGACCTTTCTTACGTTATTAAACTTTAGTCACGTCGTTTCTTACCAAATTTAGTAAGACCCAGTGCACCCATAATTCCAGTCAGTGCTAACCCTATAACTCCTAAGTTCCGATCTTCTTTATTACCTGTTTGTGGCAATGTTGCATGTTCGTTCTTTTCGGAATTATTAATATTAGCGGAACTGCTTCCAGTTTCTGGAAGGGATGGGGTGGTCTTTTCTTGAGATAAACCTGTTCCCATACCTACGTTGGAATTATCGGTTGTAGAAGTCCCGATATTTTCATCCGCACCGGTATTAACATTATTTTTATCCTTCTCGGAATCAGAATCTCCTGTACTGGTTGACGTACTTGGCACCGTGATATTGTTGATGTTGTCAATACCTTCGTTCTTGGCATTGGTTACACCTTCATCCGTTGTCGCCTTGTTAATGTTGTCCTTGGCCGTACTTGCGGCTTCATTGGCTTGCTCTTCTAACGCCTTCTTTTCTTCATCAGTTAAGTTGGAGTTAGTGATTTCCTCAAGCTTCTTCGTCAAGGCATCGTCGATCGCTTTAATCGCCTCGTCCTTGGCCGTTGACGTACTTGGCACCGTGATATTGTTGATGTTGTCAATACCTTCGTTCTTGGCATTGGTTACACCTTCATCCGT
>JBCLSJ010000011.1:0-17983 GCA_041225415.1 Lactobacillaceae bacterium 24-114 | reverse complement strand
TCAAGCTTCTTCGTCAAGGCATCGTCGATCGCTTTAATCGCCTCGTCCTTGGCCGTTGACGTACTTGGCACCGTGATGCCTTCAATCGCACTTACCCCATTATCTTGAGCCGTCTTTATTTGGTCAGCGGTTGTTGAAGCATTAATCGCAGTTGTAGCATTTGTAACTTCCTCAGTTACCTGTTTCTTCAACGCTTCCTTTTCTTCTGTCGTCAAGGTTGTTGAAGCATCAATTTCTGAGTTCTTCGTGTCCGCTGCCTTATTAATCGCATCCAATGCACTTTGCTTCAGATTTTCTAATCCATTTAATTTGCCCTTAGCAGCATTAATATTAGCAAGAGCTTCGTCTACCTGCGCTTGAGTTGCGCTACTGTTGCTTAGAACTACTTCGGCAGCTGTAATAGCATTATCATAAGCTTCTTGGTCAGCAGCATCTGCTCCCGTATAGTCTGCTGAAGCTTTTACAGTAGTTGATTCATCAACGGCGGTTTGTAATGCTGTCTTATCCGTAGCTTGACCCGTTAAATTGCTCTTTGCATTTTGAATAGCAGTAACTGCTTCATCAATGTCGCTTTGATCATAGTTAGTTGAATTATCAAGAATTGTCTGTCCAGCAGAAATTGCTTCATCGTATGCTTTTTGCGCATCAGCAGAAGCATTGTAATAACTTGCCTGGCTCTTTTCACTTGGAGCAGCATCTACTAATTCTTGAAGAGCCGTAGTATCAAGAGCTCGTAAGGCAGCTACTGTTTCAGTAATAGTATTTGAATTAACAAAATCTTTTGTTGCTACAACAGAAATTTGCGTATCATCAGTTAAGCTACTTGCTAATGTTGATAAGTCAACAGAGAATGTTCCACCAGTTGAGCCGGTTTCTGCAGCATAGTTAATATTTTCTTCAGTTACCGTACCATTCGTATTGGTATAAAGGATATAACTACCAGCCACCGGAATACTTGTTGAAACACCATTTATACTGACTGTAACATATATCGGATTGTCGCTACCGCTAGATGCAACTGTTCCAGTTAGTTGATTATTCTTATCTAAATGAAGGTTCGATAAGGTAACATCTTCACCAGCTTGAATTAAGTTAATTATGGTTTTATCAGTGAGAGCTGTTGCCACCTCTTTAACCGTACTCTCATCTTGTGAGGTAATGACGTAGGAGGTAACGTTACCGTTTGCATCATATGTCACATCAATTTTACCGAGTGCCTCAGAGGTATTACCATCTGTTGATACAGTTTTAACACGAGTAAAGTTAATTGTTCCATTTTTAATTAATGCCTTACTTGTGCTTGTATTTTGAGAAAGATCAATCTCAAATAGGTCTGGCTGATCAGAAATAAATTTGCTTCCAGAAGACAAATAAATTGCCGTTAGTGCACCATCTCCATCTCCACTAATCTTAAAATTAGAGTGGGGATCAAGATTGACTGTAGCATTTCCTGAAATAGTCATTAAGTGACCATTAAAAGATCCTAAGTTAGTGGCAGTTAAATCAAGAGTTGCTCCACTTCCAACGTTAAATTGAACATTTCCATTAATATAAATCGGGTCATCGGTCCCCGCAGCACGATAATACGGTGCACCGTTGGAAACAATATTCAACTTACCATTATTGTTAATAGTAGCTCCAGAATTTAGGTACATTGCACTAGAAAGATAGCGATCTCCGCTATCCATACTTAATGTAATAGTTAAGTTAGATCCCGTATCAATGTTTAAAGTAGTAGTACCGTTTGAAGCAATTCCTCGAGCAATACCATCAACACTGAAGAATTGCTCCATTCCCGTTTTTGTATGTGGTTCAAGAATTACATTAGCATTATTTTTTACGTTAATAGTGGCTGTACCACCATTTTCAATAACATTGGCATTGTAAGTTACTAATTTGACATTACTACTCTCATTAAATGTAATTGAGTTAGTTCCACCTCTAAATTGAAGAACTTGTTGATTACCATTTGAGCCCTGTGTAGTATAACTTGTCCCGTTGAGCGGACTAGTATAACTCGCAACCGATGCGACATTCACATTTCCATTGAAAATAACATTGGTGCTATAGCTTGCCTCAGTATAAACAAGTTGAGAACCAGTATAGTCTATATTATCAAATGTATAGGACCCAGCATTCCGAACCATCCCGAAATAACTTCTACCATAAAGATTAAGATTCTTAAAGGTCACTCCATAATCATTGCTATTCATTTGGAAAGAATAACCGTTAAAGTCAACTGTCTTCTTCTCCCCATCAGCAGATTGAATAACAATATTACGTTTATTAGCAATTACTACATTAGTATTTGTTGCAGATTTTACTGTACCTAAATCAATATCATTAGCAATATTAATTGTAGTAGCAGTTCCCTTCTGTATAGCATCAATAAATTCCTGTGCAGTGGTTACTGTAACTGTATTTTCATCATCTTCACTAGTAGTGGTAGCAGCCAAACTGTTTGCATATAAACGAAGAGCGCGTTGAGTGATTGTTTCTTCTGAGTCAGCGTCATTTTGAGGAGTATCAGAATTCAAAGTAGTCGCATTGCTTTCATCAGCTACTTGAGAGACATCGACACTTTCAGAAGAACTTATAGTTCCCTGATCTGAATTATCAATATTAGACGAGTTAGAAGTTTCTTGTGTTACTTCTTCGGATGTCTCTGTAGAAGCACTAGCCGCTATTTGCTTTTCATCGCCTAAAGATTGAGTAGCACTTTCAGCGTTTTCCTCATTTGTCTCAGATGCTGTTGTAGATTCTGTAGCAGCATTTTGAGAGGTATCCATGGTAGATGAAGAAGTATTGTTAACACCTTGAGTTAAGGTTACTTCCTGCTGGTCACCTAATAATACTTGATTAGAACTAGTCTCATCGGTTTGTCCATTATCAATGGTATCTGCTTGGGCAACGACTTGGCTTCCTCCATAAATGCTGAAGGTAAGTCCCAATAGAACAGAGGCCACCCCGACATTTAACTTACGAATACCAAATCGTTGTTTTTCGTTTTTGCGATTCTTTTCCGCAATTAGTTTTTTATTATTTTTTGAAACCATTCTTTATTCCTTTCTTAAGATCTGACTAAGACACAAAAAAGCTACTACTTGTTTAACAGTTTGTATGTAAATATCAATCGCTTTCAGTAATTAACAAGTGGTTAGTATTACATAGTATTAAACAAATAGTAGCTTAACGTGTTAAATTAGTAAGTTTAAACGAAAATAAGCGTCTTAATACGTTGATATAATTTTAAGCTCTTCTGATATAAATATCAACCTCTTTCTCCAAAGGAATTGAGCATAATTTAGTTATCACGGTATTAATGATGAGTTTCTAAATATTGAATAGCTTGGTCGAACGTTGAAACCGGAATAACCTTCATAGTCGGGTCAACCTTTTTAGCAGTTTTCTTTGCCAATTGATAGTTAGTCATATGCTGCTCTTCATATTTAAGTAATTCTTTATTCGGCTTAACGTAAGGAGCAAAGAAAATTTTTGCTCCAGCTTTATGTGCAGCGACTACTTTCTTATCAATTCCACCGATTTCACCAATTGAGCCATCTGGGGCAATTGTACCAGTACCAGCAATTTTTTGACCATGGCGAAGATCCTTGTTAGTTAATTGTTGGTATATTTGAAGAGCAAACATCAACCCTCCAGACGGACCACCAAGTTGGCCTGGATCAACTTTAATTGGGATATCAGTTTTTACTTTAACATTATCTGTTAAGATAATTCCAATACCTGCTCGCGAGTTAGTAATTTTTACTAATGGCTTAGTAACAGTTTTCTGTTTCCCATTATGAAGAAAAGTTACAGTTAATTGCGACCCCACTTTTTGCTTCCCAATATATTTTTGAAAGCCTTGCGCAGAATCAAAATGCTTACCATTTACTTTAACAATCGTATCCCCAACTTTAATATCATTCTTAAATTTAGAACTTTTATCTACCGCCAGAACATAAATTCCTAAGTATCTCTTGGTTACACTTTGATTTGCGGCCTTATATGCGTTAGCAATTGCCTCGTTAATCGAACTTTGCATATAAAAATCTTGCACTTTATTAAAAGTAGCATTATTCTGCCCACCTGTAACATCTTCTTGATCCTCAATTGTATAATATGGGGCAACCTTAGCCCACAAATATGTTACTGGTCGTGCTCTTTGCAGATAAACAGAAGTAATCATGAAACTTCCCGATCTCTTATCTGGGTAGCCCTTGATTTTAACGTATGATTTTAAACTATCAGCACTTCCTGGACTCTCAATATATTTGTTAAGAGGCCAGAGAAGGAACCATCCTAGAAATAAAACGACGAATAATACTAATAGTATTCGCCGCATAATTAACCTATCTTGCTTTTTCATTTTGTTTTTTAACCTGCATTAATTTTCTTTCTTTTAGTCTTTCTTTCAATGCTTCATTAATATTTTTAGGTAAATAAGCAGAAATATCCCCTCCCGCTGATGTTACTTCCTTCAACAAACTACTTGAAAGATGCTGGTATTCTGGACGGGCCAAAAAGAAGATTGTTTCGCATTGATCATCAAGAAAGTTATTCATTGCAGCTATATCACGCTCGTATTGAAAATCTGTCGTATTCCGCAACCCGCGCATTAGATAGTCAGCACCAATTTTATTCATCAAATCAACAGTCAGACCTTCTGTTGTAATAACCGAAACATTATCCAACCCTGCGACTGCTTCTCGGATTTGATCTACGCGCTCCTCAACACTGAACAGGGGTGTTTTGCTTTGATTCGTCATTACAGCTACTGCCAACTGGTCAAACAAGGCACTTCCTCGCTTGATTAGGTCAAGATGGCCCAAAGTTAATGGATCAAAGGTTCCTGGAAAAACTGCTATTTTCATTTACTCTTCCTCGCTTTCGTATCTGTAAAAATGTAATACGGTAATTCCGTATGTTTGCTGTTTAATAAATCTGAATGAAGAAATATTTTCTGGAACATCAGCATTTTGATCAGTTTCTGCAACAATTAGTGCTTCGTTGTTCAAAAGATTTAACTTTATCATTTCTTCCATATCTTTCACTATCTGCTGTTTAGCATAAGGAGGATCTAAGTAGACCAAATCAAATCGCTTATTTTGTTTACTAAGAAGATTAAGCGCCTTATGAGCATCCATTTTTAAAATATCAAATTGTTCTGGATGCTTCGTCACTTCAATATTATTCTTAATCGTCTTAATTGCTTGATATTGACGATCAACCAGGGTAGCTTTTTTAATTCCTCGAGAAACTCCTTCGATACTTAAACCACCACTTCCCGCATACAGATCTAAGCTTTCTCCCCCATCAAAGTAGGGTCCAATAATATTAAAAAGAGCTTCTTTAACTTTATCTGTGGTTGGACGTGTCGCCATTCCCGGAACAGCATTTAACCGTCGTCCACCAAAATCTCCTGCTACAATTCTCATTCTTTATCATCCTCATCATGCTGTTTATATAATCCAGTTTGCTCTAAAGTCGTCAACGTTGGATCCAAATCTGGTAATACCGAATCTATAACCTTATTGACTGCTTTCAAGCCTTTAATTTGGTCCTTTGCTTCAGCATATTTTTCTTGGTCAACATAGATAATTGCATAATGGAGTCGCTTTGAAACATAGCGAACTGAGCCATAATGATGAAAATTCTTTATTACCCGTTTACCATGAAAATAAATAATCAATGAACGCCGCGCTACTAAATCCGTCATTTTCTTACTCCTCCCTAATATTCTTAGTAAGTGGAGTTTGTTTTAAATATGCTCGTTGCTTATTTTGTTGGATACTAATATTCATAATAATCCCTACAGTAAAAGATAAAATCAGCATACTTGAACCACCATAACTAATAAATGGAAAGGTAACCCCAGTGATTGGCAAAAGGCCTAAAACACCACCGATATTAAAAAATGTTTCAATTAAAATAAACGTTGCTGATCCATAACAAAGCAGCATTTGATATAAAGAACCACTACGTACACCAATTTGGATCATGCGACAAATAATAACCATCAGTAGTAAAAGGATAATCGTTACTCCAATTAAACCTAGTTCCTCACTAGCAATTGACATAATAAAGTCGGTATTAGGTTCAGGGAGATAACCCATTTTTTGAACACTATTACCAAGGCCAGAACCAAAAATTCCACCATTACTAATAGCATAATATGAGTTAACAAGTTGACTCCCGGATCCAGAGGCATTTCCAAATGGATTTAAGAAAGCAACAAATCGTGCCATCCGGTATCCATGAATCCACCCATTTTCAACCGCCTTTTCAATACCGAAATAGCCGATTAACGGCACAATCAGTAATACACTTATCCCAAAACTCCATTTAAAATCACACGCCAAGAATAGCACCGCCACAATCATCATATTAATGGCCACACCACCAATATCAGGCTGTAGGAGAATAAGGGAAAGGCAGGTAGCAATTACTAGCCATGGTCCAGCAGAAATTTGCCAATTAATAAAGTGTTCATTTTGAGCACGAATTTTTGCCATTCGATCTGATAGGTACAAAATAAAATAAATCTTACAAATTTCGACCGGTTGAATATTGATTATTCCTAGGTTAATCCACCCCTTAGCACCGTTAACTGCACGCCCTAAAATCAAGACAAACAGTAACATCCCCACAACCACTAATGTTGAATTCCGCAAAAATCTGGGCGTACGATAATGATTTAACGAGTAATTTGCTCCAAAAGTTAAACAGCAAATCCCCATTAGGACGTAAATTGTCTGTTTGATTAAATAAGAGGTGGGTGAACCACCATTTTGCATTTCAATGGCGGCACTCGCTGAATAAACCATGACGATTCCAACCATACACAAGATTAAATAGGGTACCATCAAGTAATAGTCCCAATAATGAAAGTTTTCTTTTATTGCGGAAAGATGTATTTTCCGGATATGTCTACGTTTCACGTTACACTTCACCTAATTTTAAAGATTCTTTTTTATTATACCACCATAATAAAAATAGTCCTGATTAACATTCAGTTAACCAAGACTATTTTAACTAAATTTAATTTTACTTACGTGAAGCAGCACGACGACGCTTAGCATCCTTTTCGCGGGCATTTGTGTTAAGAATCTTCTTCCGCAAACGAATATTTTCTGGCGTAACCTCACAATATTCGTCTTCGTTTAAGAATTCAAGTGATTCTTCAAGGGAGAAGTGAGTAGGTGTCTTAATGTGAGCCATTTCATCAGAACCAGCCGCACGCACGTTAGTCAAATTCTTCCCCTTAGTGATATTAACAGTAATATCATTTTCACGACTGTTTTCACCAACGATCATACCTTCGTATACTTCTGTACCTGGATCAATCAAAAGTTGACCACGACTTTCAATACCCATCATTGCGTAAGTAGTAGCCTTACCAGAGTTCATTGAAACAAGTGTTCCCTTTTGACGACCTGGGTTCCAGTTCTTAATAACTGGAGCGTACTTTTCAAAGGTGTGACTCATAATCCCGTATCCACGAGTCATTGTCATGAATTCAGTTGAATAACCGATCAAACCACGAGAAGGCGCCAAGAAGATCAAACGAGTTTGACCATTTTCGCCTGGCTCCATGTTCTTCATTTCACCTTTACGCTTAGAAAGACTGTCAATAACGGCACCAGTGTATTCATCTGGAGTATCAATTTGCACTTCTTCGAATGGTTCTGACATTACTCCATCAATTTCACGGTAGATAACTTGTGGACGAGAAACTGATAATTCGTAACCTTCACGACGTAATGTTTCAATCAAAATCGAAAGGTGTAATTCACCACGACCAGAAACGGTCCAAGCACCTGGGTCATCTGTGTCTTCGACTTTAAGGGAAACATCTGTTTGCATTTCGCGCTTCAACCGGTCTTCCAATTGACGAGCAGTCACAAACTTACCTTCTCGTCCAGCAAACGGTGAATCATTAGTACGGAAAGTCATTTGCAATGTAGGTGGATCAATTCGAAGTGGAGTGATTGCTTCTGGGTTATCAGAGGCAGCAACAGTTTCACCAACGTTGATATCTTCCATACCAGAAACGGCAATTAAGTCACCAGCTTGAGCTTCGTTAATTTCCAAACGCTTCAAACCAAAGAAACCAAATAGCTTAGTAACCCGGAAGTTCTTCTTGGAACCATCAAGCTTTAATAATGTAACTTGATCTCCAACTTTAATCTTACCACGGAAGACACGACCAATACCGATACGACCAACGAAATCGTTGTAATCCAAGATAGCCACTTGGAATTGAAGCGGTTCATCTGAGTTGTCTTCTGGAGCTGGGATTGTTTTAACAATTGTGTCAAACAATGGCTTCATGGTGTGTTCTTGGGTTGAAATATCAGAATCGTAACTTGATGTACCATTCATAGCTGAAGTGTAAACAACTGGGAAATCAAGTTGATCTTCATCTGCACCTAATTCAATGAAAAGGTCAAGGACCTCATCAACAACTTCTTCTGGGCGTGCACCTTTACGGTCAACTTTGTTGATAACAACAATTGGTGTAAGGTGTTGTTCAAGAGCCTTCTTAAGAACAAAGCGAGTTTGTGGCATTGTTCCTTCAAAAGCATCAACAACAAGCAATACTCCGTCAACCATCTTCATAACACGTTCAACTTCCCCACCGAAGTCAGCGTGTCCTGGAGTATCCAAGATGTTAATTTGGTACTTGCCATACTTAACGGCAGTATTCTTTGACAAGATAGTGATACCACGTTCACGTTCAATAGCGTTAGTATCCATTGCCCGATCTTCAATTGAGAAGTGTTCAGGGAGGGTATCAGATTGTTTTAACATTTCATTAACCAAAGTAGTCTTACCGTGGTCAACGTGAGCAATAATGGCAATATTACGGATATCGTCACGAGTTTTCAAGATTCGATTCTTCCTTTCTATATCAATCTACTTTGATAAACTGAATAAATTCAATCCTATCAAGTGACCTCATAAAAAAACTGCGACAACCCTAGTCACAGCTTAGACAACTATTCACTAATCTGCCAGACATCCTGGCAAACCTTCTTCGTTGCTACTAATACAGTGTTTGATGATAACACATTAATCGGCTCTGCGTCAATTGTTTTCACCAGCAAACCTAATTCCTCTGCGATGACCCTTCCCGCAGCAATATCCCAAGGTTTCAGACGGGAAGAATAACCTCCCAGTTGTCCAGTAAAAACATGGATCATTTCAATACCAGCACTGCCATAAATGCGTAAGCCCGCCGCTTTTTTGGCAATTTCTTGCTGATGGTTGTTATTTCCCATCAACAACCAACCATTGATGGCAATTAGGCTATCAGCTAAAGAATTATTTTTCGGCTCTACTAACAGCTGATCATTTACATAAGCACCGTGATTCTTCCAAGCATGGTAAAGTTTATTGTGCATAACATCCATAATGTAGCCGAGAGTTGGCTCTCCATCAATATAGAGCGCTAGCATAATTGCAAAATGATTTTTCTGCTTCACAAAATTTAGGGTACCATCGAGGGGATCAATAATCCAGATCCGACCACTCGTATTCTGGTCAATTTTAGTGTTAAAACTACTCTCTTCGCCAACTATTCGCGCGGTTGGATCGAATCGGCCAATCTCTTGGCGTATCAGCTGTTCATTTTGACGATCAACATTGGTAACTAAATCGGTTGCTGATGACTTAGTATTGATCGTCAAGTCCTCCTCCATTAGATTCAAAGTTTGCTCACGAACACGCCAAAGTAAGTCTTGCGCATTAGTATCATACTTCTCTAATTGCAGATCCCTAGTCATTGTCCCTCATCCTAACCTCATCTGATGTTGAATTCTTTGCTTTTTGTACAACTTTATACAAAGAGTATCCCGATACGTCTTCAAATTCTTTCCCCAATTGTTTTTCAAATGCCTTTGAATTTACAAATTCTTTAAATTTCCGGTATTGGTTAAGAATTGCTTCTTTGCTTGTTCCCGTTTCATAAGCATCTTCCACTACTCGAAACATATTGATAACTGTACTTAGTTCTTCATTCGACCAACTTGGGTCAATGGGGTACGAATAATTATTTGTTTGGTTCATCTTGGTCACCTCACCATTATTTTAGCTTTAAAAAAAGTAAAACGCACTACAAAAGTAGCACGCTTTAACTTTTACAATTTGCTCACATATTAAATATGTGTTGGGAAGCCAAGAGCAATGTCCGCGGCTTCTTGAATTGGTTCATTAAGGGTTGGGTGTGGATGAATTGTTAAGGCAACATCCTCAACATTCATACCACAGTTAACGATTAATGAAATTTCACCCGCAAGAGTACTTGCCTCTGGACCAACGATTTGAGCACCAATAACATTCTTTTCGTCCTTGGTGTAAATTAACCGAACAAATCCTTCTGGCTCATCAAGTGAAACAGCCCGAGCATTACCGGCAAATGGGAATTGTGAAGTAGCAACCTCAATACCTTTTGCCTTGGCTTGTTCAGCATTCATCCCTACTTCAGCTAGTTCAGGGTCTGAGAAGCAAACTGCTGGCACTCCAACCCAATCATTAGCTGTGTTCTTACCAGCGATTGCACCAGCAGCTGTCTTTCCTTCGAAGAAAGCCTTATGGGCAAGAGCTGGACCAGGAACCATATCACCAATTGCATAAATGTGGTCAACAGAAGTTTTACCTTGTTTGTCAACAATTACGTGTCCATGATCATCAAGTTTAACACTAGTCATTTCCAAGCCAAAGTTATCGGTGTTTGGCTTCCGACCAACTGAAACCATACAGTAATCGGCTGTTAGACTTTGTTCTTTGCCATCAACTTCATAAGTGACAGTTACACTGTTGTCATCTTGTGAAGAACTCTTAGCCATAGCATTAGTAATAATATCAATGCCTTTCTTCTTCAAGTTCTTTTCAACGACCTTAACCATATCCTTGTCAAAGCCACCCAAGATAGAATCTGTACCTTCAAGAATTGTAACGTGGGATCCAAGGTCAGCATAAGCACCGGCAAGCTCTGTACCAATGTAGCCTCCACCAATTACGATAAATTCTTTAGGGATTTCTGGTAGATTTAATCCACCAGTGGAATCAATTACTCGACCTTCAAACTTGAAGCCTTTGATTTCTACTGGACGACTACCGGTAGCTAAAATCAAATTATTCCACTTAATAACACGGCCATTATCGTTGTCCATGAATTGTTTAGGACCAGTCTTCATAACACGAAGTTGAGAATCATTATCCATGATTGCTTCACCATCAATAATTTCAACATTGTGCTTTTTAAGGAGCATTTCAACCCCACGAATCATTCGATCAACAACCTTATGTTGCTTCCAGTCTTGAGTCTTCTTAAAGTCAATGGTTGCATCAGTCTTAGAAATTCCGTAAACTGACGAATCCTTGGCATCTTGTAGACGGTGACCAGCAGCGATCAATGCCTTTGATGGAACACATCCAACATTAAGACATACACCACCAAGACCTGGTTCGCCCTTTTCAATCAATGTAACTTTTTGTCCAAGTTCAGAAGCACGAATGGCAGCTACATAACCACCGGGACCTCCCCCAACAATAACAGTATCTTTTTGTTCAACATCCGCCATACTAATTAGCCCTCCATCATTAATAATTCTGGATCTTCAAGAAGCTTCTTTAGATAGTTCAAAGCTTCTGTAGCTAAGGCACCATCAATGAGACGGTGATCAACTGTCAATGACAACTTCATATTATGACCAACAACAATTTCGCCTTCGTCATTTACAATTGGTTCTGTAGCGATTGTTCCCATTCCGAGAATAGCTACTTCTGGTTGATTAATAATAGGTGTGAACCAACCACCTCGCATTGAACCAATATTTGAAATAGTCATGCTACCACCAGCCATGCTGTCTGGACTTAACTTGTTTTCTTCAGCAGCTTGTGCATTAGCGGAGATTTCCTTAGCGATTTCAAACATGCTCTTTGAGTCAGCATTCTTGATGTTAGGGTTGTAAAGCCCATGATCAGTGCTTGTAGCAATACCAATATTGTAGTAGTGCTTTTGAACTAATTCTTGAGTGCTATCATCAATTGAAGAGTTGAATTCTGGGTATTTCTTCATCATCGCAATCAATGCCTTGACAACGTAAGGTAAGAATGTAAGGTGAATTCCTTGATCAGCAGCAACTTGCTTGAACTTCTTACGGTTAGCCATCAACTTAGATACTTCAGCATTAGCAAAGATAGTTACCATTGGACTAATGTCAACGGAATCACGCATGTTCTTTGCGATAATTTGACGCATCTTAGATAATGGTTCACGAGTTTCAGCATCTGGGTTACCACCATCATAAGCCTTAACGGTATTTCCGGCAGTCTTAGCAGGAGCGCTTGATTGTGCAGCAGGTTGCGCTGGTGCAGTAGGTTGTGCAGCACCGTTAAAGTTGTCAATATCAATCTTAAGTACTTGACCATGCTTCCCGGTTGGTTGAACTAATGAAATATCAACACCCTTATCACGAGCATATTGACGAACTGAAGGCATAGCCATAACTAACTTGTTTGGTTCAGCTAATGGTGCAACATTTCCACTTGTAGCTGCTGGAGCCGGAGTGTTTGATGCTGATTTATCTTCAGCTGGAGCACTTGAGTTTTCTGCTGCAGTATCATCGTCACCGCCTTCAGACTCAACGTTTGTACTTACACCATCTTTACCATCGTCAATCAAAACAAGATCGTCACCTTTTTCAACGTGGTCGTCTTCTTTTGCTTCGAGTTTCTTAACAGTTCCGTCTACAGGGGAAACAAGTTGAGTGGTTGACTTGTCAGTTTGAACTTCAACTAATGGGTCACCATCTTTAACTTGGTCGCCTTCCTTAACTAAGAATGAAGCGATGTCCCCTTCAGTTAAACCTTCACCCATTTCAGGTAGTCTAAATTTATAAGCCATATCTGATTAACTTCCTTTCTTAACCAATGGTGAGTTCACCGTGGTTAATAATTAACAGCTTGTGTTGCAGCTTCCTCAATATCATCAGCACCAGGAAGCCATACGTTTTCAGCTTGTGGGAATGGGTAAACTGAGTTAGGCGCAGCAACACGAACAATAGGAGCATCTAAGTACATGATGGCACCTTCAGAGATAGCAGAAGCAACTTGTGCACCCACACCCGCCATCTTTTGTGCTTCTTGAACAATTACTACGTGGTGAGTCTTCTTGATAGATTCAAAGATAGTATCTGTGTCAAGCGGGTATAGTGAACGAAGGTCAATAACTTCAGCGGAAATATTCTTCTTAGCAAGCTTCTTAGCTGCCTTTTGTGCTTCTGAAACTTCACCACCATAAGCAATGATAGTTACATCACTACCTTCTTCAACAACGTTAGCCTTGTCCAAAGGAACAGTGTACTTGTCATCAGGAACTTCACCCTTAACAGAACGGTAAAGACGAAGATTTTCCAAAAAGAGAACAGGGTCATTATTTTCAATAGCAGAAATAATTAATCCCTTAGCATCGTAGGCTGAGCTTGGAGCAACAACTCGAAGCCCTGGGATACCAACGAAGAAGTTTTCAAGGTCATCCCCGTGTAATTCAGCAGTATGCGTACCACCACCATAAGGAGTACGAATAGTGATTGGCATGTTCTTAGTACCATCGTATTGGAAACGTACACGTGACATTTGGGCCGCAATTGAATCCATTGCTTCAAACGTGAAGCCCATGAATTGAATTTCTGGAATTGGGCGCCAACCAGTTGCAGCTAAACCGATTGATAAACCTAAGATACCCGATTCAGCTAATGGCGTACTAAATACACGGTCCTTACCGTATTTTGCTTGTAATCCGTTAGTAGCACGGAACACACCACCGTTTTTACCAACGTCTTCACCAAAGACCAATGTCTTAGGATCTTCAGACAAAGCAATGTCAATACCTTCAGTAATAGCTTGGATATATGTCTTTTTAGCCATGATTACTTCGACTCCTTTGCTTCGTACTTCTTAATTTGTTCCTTAATATCTGGGGTTGGAACTTCAAATGTCCGCTTCAACATGTCGGTAACTTTTTCAGGTTCTACAGAATCAGCTTCCTTCATGGCATCTTTGAAGTCATTCTTGCATTGATCAGCATATTCTGCTTCTTCTTCTTCCGACCAAAGACCCTTCTTTGTTAAGTACTTACGAAGCCGAATTAGTGGATCCTTGTCAAACCATTCTTGTGTTTCTTCCTTAGACCGATAACGACTAGGATCGTCACCAGCAGAACTATGGGCACCGAAACGATAAGTTAATGTTTCAATTAATACTGGACCATTGCCGGCGGCAGCAAATTCACGAGCTTCCTTAGCAACCAAGTAGCAGGCAAGAACATCCATACCGTCAACCTGAACCCCAGGAATACCAGCTGCAACACCTTTTTGTGCAATAGTTTGTGCATAAGTTTGAAGCTTACGTGGGAATGAAATTGCCCAACCATTATTTTGAATAATGAACACAGCAGGGGCTTGGAAAGCACCGGCAAAGTTCATACCTTCATAAGTATCACCTTGAGAAGAACCACCTTCACCAGTGTAAGCGTAGGCGACGGTGTCTTTTTCACCATTCTTCTTGATACCTAGTGCACCACCGGCCATTTCAACCATTTGAGCACCAATGATGATTTGTGGACGTAATGCACGTGCCTTGAACATATTACCCTTTAAGTGTCCCTTTGACCAAAGATACATTTCGGCAACAGTAGCACCATGTTGAATCAATTGTGGTAAATCACGATATGCAGGGAATAAGAAGTCATTCTTCTTAAAAGCAGCTGCAGTCCCCATTTCTGAGGCTTCCTCACCCCAGGTTGGAGCGTAAAATCCTAAACGACCTTGCTTAGAAAAGCTCATAGTTTGTTCGTGAAGTGCACGTTCCCAAACCATCTTCTTCATTAAATCGACTAATAAATCATCACTGAAATTAGCCATTAAATCCTCATTAACAACGTTTCCATCATTATCAAGAATTTGAACAGGCTTTGCATATGGAGCGCCTTCTTCAGCTTTAATCTTTGCAAAGTCAACAGCTTTGGTATTGGCCATTATAAACATCCCTTTCCAAATCCAATTAACATCATCTGTAGGTGATTACTTATCTTACTTACAATAAAAGTATAACCCTCATTTTTTCTCATTGCAATCGCTTTCATTAACTTTATTGAATTAATTTGTATATTAATTTTATTATTTTCAACAGTTTTATTTGTTCAGTCATTAACTAATTAATATTTTACTTAAATCATTGGAGTGTGCTACACTACTATTTGTTTACCTAAAAATAATAAATACATAAATATGGAGGATGATTATTGTGTATTTAATGAAAGATATTGTTCGCGATGGTGATCCTGTATTGCGAAAACGTGCTGCTAAGGTTGAGTTCCCCCTTTCTGAGGAAGATTTAGACTTTGCCAAGCAAGCAATGGAATACCTGGAAACCAGCCAGGATCCAGAATTATGTAAAAAGTACAAACTACGTGCTGGTGTAGGCTTAGCTGCCCCTCAGGTTGGAATTTCAAAGCAAATGGCGGCAGTCCTTGTTCCACCAATCGATGATGATAATGACGAACCCCTCTTTAAGGATGTCATTATTAACCCAGTAATCGTGAGTGAATCCGTTCAAAACGGGGCTCTTACTGAAGGTGAAGGATGTTTATCAGTTGACGAAGATGTACCAGGATACGTTCCTCGGCATGACCGGATTACAATGCGTTACCAGGATTTGAATGGCGAAAAGCACCAAGTTCGTCTAAAAAATTACCCTGCAATTGTATGTCAGCATGAAATTGACCACTTAATGGGAACTCTTTACTACGATCATATCAATAAGGAACATCCTTTTGATGCACCAGAAGATACTATTATGATTGGTTAATATAACCGTCACAAAAATAGAGGTCGATGAAAATAATTTTCATCGACCTCTTATTATTTCCGAATGCTACAGCGTCTAATTGCGGGAAACCTAAAAGGCCTAGCCTTGCAATTTGGTTATTTCTCAGCCTGTTTTCCTACTTATCCAAACGTTTCAAATCTGAAATATATTCTAAAGTTGGCTGGTTAATAACATAAGCCACATCTATATGAAGAACTTGCGTGTAAGTCCACCAGTCTGTTACCTTAAATGCACTTTGCTTTTTATTAACTGCCTTTATATTATTCTTATTCGCATAATCTGCCAAAGCCTTATCCAAGATTTCCGGAGAAATGTTAGTTAAATCTACATTTAATTCTTTGGGTTTGAAATGAAATTCAAATGCTAATACCCCTTTTCCCCATACATCTGCGACGATTTCTGCGGAAAGGTTAAATTGATATCCTAAAAGACCAGATAATGCCGTATTAACTGCCTTTTGAGTAACATCCTGAGCATTTTTTCTTAAAATCATGGTTGCTCGGTTAACGATTAAGCGATGAACTACTACAAACAAAATGACAACAAGAATACTTATAATTAAAATTGGCCAGAAAAATAACATTCGCTCATCTCGTTTCATAATTATATTTAATTTAATCATACCATTTTGCAATTTTAAGTAACACCATTGACTAGATGTGCTAAAATAGTCTAAGTAACTTGAAGAATATAAATTAAGGAGTTTTCAAAATGACTTTTAAGGTATACTACCAAGCCGATCCAACTAAGCGGCCGGTCCGTGAAAACACACAATCATTATATATTGAAGCCGATTCAGAAGCTCAGGCATTATTATTGGTTGAAGAAAACACTGATTACAACATTGAATTTGTTGAACAATTAGACGATAAAGCTTTGGAGTATGAAAAGCAAAATCCAGCATTTAAGATTACTAAGTTTTAATAATCTTTTTAATTGGCTTGATTACTGGTCTCTAATATTCGGATTCACCGAACGTTAGAGACCGTTCTTATATTAGTACTCAACTTTATCTATCTGAGGTTTAATTATGCAATATGAAGTTATTCTAAATCCTACAGCTGGGAGTGGAAAAGCCGAAAAAACATGGGAAAAATTGCAACCACTTTTTGATAATCAGTTAACTTACCACTTATATAAAACTGACTATGCCAAACACGAAGAATATTTTGCTAAAAAAATTTCGCAGTCATACAATAATACTCCAAACGTTGTGATTATTGTTGTGGGTGGTGATGGAACTCTCCACAACGTTTTGAACAGTCTTAAACAAAATGACTCAACCATTCCCTTATCCTATATTCCCAGCGGAACAGGAAATGATTTTGCTCGAGGATATGGGATTAATCTAAGTCCAGAAAAAGCCCTCCAACAAATTTTGGCAGCTGAACGGGCACGCACAATTACAATTGGCCACTATACGGAAAATATTAAAAATGAGGATGGATATTTTCTAAATAATATTGGAATTGGTTTTGATGCGGCTATCGTTAGTCGCGTAAATAATTCGTCTGCTAAGAAAAATTTGAACAAGGCTCACGTTGGCCGCCTCTCCTACTTTTTCAAGGCACTTGGAGTGATATACGACCAACAACCATTCAGCTTAATGGTACGAGAGAATGGTCATCATCAATTCTTCTCAAAAGCTTTTATCGCTATCTCTACAAATGAACCTTATATTGGTGGTGGCTTTAAGATTGATCCTCTAGCTAGCGTAGATAAAAATGCTATTAACATCGTCATTGCTGAACGCCGGAACTGGCTTATTACTCTTTGGCAACTTCTACAATTAGCCAGAGGTAAATTAGCTAATTCGAAGTTTGCCCATACTTTTCATACGAATAAAATTCATTACTCTACTACTTCTCTTGAATTCGGTCAGGTCGATGGCGAAAACATGGGAAATCGTTTTTATGATTTAACCATAGATACTAGTAGCTATGAATTCTGGCAAAATAGTGAAAACATTCTAAAGAAAAACTAAATAATAAAAAATAAGAGAGGTCGGGAAAATGACGTGTACCCCCAAAGTTGGAAATCAACTTTGGGGGTATTTCTTATGACTAAAATTAGCGTGAATACTAAG
>JBCLSJ010000010.1:0-48663 GCA_041225415.1 Lactobacillaceae bacterium 24-114 | reverse complement strand
CGCCTTGAGACGCCGGCTTTTATTATCGGCTTATAGCCGATGTGCAAACCACCCGTTTGACGGGTGGTTATGATTTCCAAATGCTGCAGAGTCTAATCGCGGGAGACCTAGAAGGCTAGCTTTGCGTCGTAACCGCAAGGCTCGTGTCTAAGTCCAAACGATAAGCAACTCGTTCCTCGCTAATCCTCGTTCTATCCTTAGCCCATCGCCTTGCAAATTGGCTATTTTCCAGCTTCTTATTTATTTTAAAATTTGAAAAGTTAGATTTAAGATTTTCCTTTTATTTAGGTACTGTTTTGACGTAAGATATCATTATGTACGACTAATAAAGGAATGAAAAAAGATGAATACCCGTGATTTAAAATACTTTGTTGCCCTTGTTAAATATAAAAATTATACGCAGGTTGCCAAGCTTTTTAAGGTATCCCAGCCGACGATCACACAGGCAATTCAACGGTTAGAGCGGGAATTTTCCACCCAGCTTATCCGTAAAGACCGAACTCACCGTGATGAAATGATAACCAGAAGTGGTCTCATCCTTTACGAAAATGCGATGTTAATAAATGAAAAAATCGACCTAACCAGGAAGGAAGTCGAGCGGGCAAACCAAAAGCAGATTCGCTTTGGTCTCCCGCCAATTATCGGTAAGTTATCCATCTCTAAAATCGTGGAAGAATTTTCTGGGGACTTGCTGCCACGGTTGAAGATAACTTCTGCTGGTTCCCACGATCTCTTAGCTCAGTTAAAGGCAGGCAAAATTGATATTGCCTTATTGGGATCAACTTCCCCAATTGATGAGGCTGATATTTTCGCTGAAATGATTACTACCCGACCATTTAGCATTATTGTTAGTGAGAAGCATCCTTTGGCTAGGAAAAAAGGAGTTCATTTTAAGGAGCTCGCTGATGAAAAATTTATCAGTTATGGTAATCAATATATTCATCCGTCAGCATTCCAGGCATATTGTGCTTATGCTCAGGTTAAACCAAAAGTGATTGTTTACCGGTTACCGGATATCTCATGGATTAAAGAGTTAGTAAGGCAAAATCAGGGAATTAGCCTGATGGTAAAAGATGCTGCAGTTAATGAACCAGGTATTGTTCCTCTCGATATATTAGATGATACACAAGAAAAATTCTATATTTCAATCGTTACTCGTGAGGGCTATGTGATGACAGATGACGAAAAGGACTTTATCCAACGTGTTCGGCAAATTCATTTAGCACAGCACAAGGATTGACAAGCTTTGTATAATAAGTGATGAGAAAAAATGAAAAAGATGGGGAGAAAAAGAAATGAAGACTAGTGAACCAGAAGATAGCGATAATATGATGGGCTTTGAGCCAGCTGAACATATTTCTACTCATCATCATATGGCAATCCCATGGCAAGACTTCTTTACTAATGATAATTTTACACCCGCTGGAGAAGCTAACTTGGTAGAACGTGCAGCCATTGTTGGCCGAATCGGGATCATGATGTTGTCTTGTGGAACAGGTGCTTGGCGTGTTCGGGACTCGATGAATATCGTGGCCCGTAAGTTAAAGATGACTTGTTCTGCCGATATTGGTTTAGTGTCTCTTGAATATACTTGCATGGATGCTCACCACAGCTACACTCAAGCCATTTCGCTGCCAAGTACCGGCGTAAATACCAGCAAATTATCCGAAATGGAGCGTTTTATAGAGGAATTTAAAAAACGCGGTGATGAGATGACGATTGGTGAAATCCACCATGAACTAGAAAAAATTGCCCATCGTCGTGGTAACTATAGTCCAATCCAAGTAGGATTAGCGGCCGCATTAGCATGTAGTTGCTTTGTGTTTCTCCTTGGTGGGGGTCCTGTAGAAATGCTTTGCTGCTTCTTTGGAGCTGGTTTAGGAAATTACGTTCGGCGTAAGATGATTGACCATCATATCACTCTATTTGCCTGCGTTTCGGTCGGAGTGGCGGTTGCTTGCCTATTCTACTTGTTTGCCTTTATGGGGATGCAATGGCTTTTCCATGTTAGTCCACGACACGAAACGGGGTATATTGGGGCGATGCTGTTCATTATTCCTGGATTCCCATTTATTACTAGTGGCTTGGATATTTCAAAATTAGATATGCGGTCTGGTCTGGAGAGAATGGCCTATGCGATTGCCATTATCGTTGTGGCTACCCTAGTCGGCTGGATAGTTGCCATGGCAGTGAAATTGCGGCCAGGTAACCTTGCAGCATGGCCAATGTCACCACTACCGCTCTTGTTTTTCCGCATTCTTACTAGTTTCGGCGGGGTGTTCGGCTTTTCTCTGATGTTTAACAGTACACCGAAAATGGCAACTACTGCGGGAATAATTGGAGCTATTGCGAATACGCTTCGGCTTGAACTTATTGACTGGACTGGAATTCCCGCAGGAGCCTGTGCATTTCTAGGAGCTCTTGTGGCAGGATTATTAGCCTCAGTTGCTAAGCGAAAGATTCATTACCCACAAATTTCAATTACCGTTCCGTCGATTGTCATTATGGTTCCTGGACTGTATATGTATCAGGCGATGTACAATATGGGATTGGCGTCAATCAGTGTTGGTGCGTTATGGATTACGAAGGCCTTATTGATTGTTGTCTTTTTACCATTAGGACTAATTGCAGCTCGAATTATTACTGATCCAAAGTGGCGACATAATGGTTAATGAAAAGGAGGGATAGCGATGATTATTCAATATCCTGAAGATCTCCTAGCAGAAATTAAGGAGAAAATGGCAGACCACCGTCTTGCTGGTTTTACTCCAGGTCAAGGAAAGGTTAAACCTGATATTATGCTTGTCGGAGAAGCACCAGGACGGCACGAGGAAGTTTATAAGATTCCTTTTTCTGGTGCTTCAGGTAAAGAATTAATGAAAATGTTAGCCAGTATTGGTTATCAGCGTGATGATGTCTATATTACGAGTGTGGTTCGTCAACGTCCGTATTCAATTAAGCAGGTAATTAATAAGAAAACGGGGGAAAAGGTAGAAAAGAAGCCTAATCGTACGCCAACGCAAAAGGAAGTGCTGGCCTTTGCCAAATTATTTGACTGGGAATTAGGCCAGATACAGCCACAGATAATTGTTCCCTTGGGAAATACAGCTTTACATCGTTTGTTAGGGCCAAAGAGTAATATCGGTCGACTACATGGAAAGGTAATCCACGAGAAGATTCAAATGGCGAGTGCTGAGGGGAAAGGTTATCAATTATCACCCGGGAAATATTGGTTAGTACCGATGTATCATCCAGCAGCTGTTTTATATAGTCGTAAATTAGAGCCTACAATCAATGACGACTGGCAAGAGTTAGGCGAATTTATTCATGAGTTTAAGCAAGTAAAGGTGACGGAGAGAGACTAGAACCTTTAGTGATTTAATGTTGAAAAGAGGAGAAAAGTGGAATTAGGACAACGACGAACAATTATAACGGGAGCATTATTGCTCTCGAATATCATGGCGGGAATGGATGGAACCATTGTTAACACCGCGTTGCCAGCCATTGCCAGTGACCTGCATGCTTTACAGTATGTGGGTTGGATTGTTGCTATCTTCTTATTTGGAATGGCTGTCTCAACACCCTTGTGGAGTAAGTTTGGCGAACACCAAGGAAATAAAAAGGCATACATTATTGCGACCTCGCTATTTGCCATTGGGGCAATTTTCCAGGCACTAGCCCCGAATATTATTTGGTTTATTATTGCTAGAGCGGTGATGGGAGTTGGTGCCGGTGGGATGAACACGATTCCATTTATTGTCTTTGCCGAGATTTATACCAACTTAAAGAAGCGGGCGGCTGTTCTAGGCCTATCAAGTGCTTGCTTTGGGACGGCTTCCATTGTTGGGCCCCTGCTAGGTGGATGGATTGTTGACACCTTGAGCTGGCACTGGGTTTTTTATGTAAACATTCCGATTGCATTAGTTGCGATTACCATTATCGCTATTTTTTACCAAAATGGGCGCATGCAATCTGCTGGTAAACCTGTAGACTACTTAGGAGCAACCCTGCTAGTTAGTAGCTTGATGTTGCTTTTATTAGCCGTTCAATTAATTGGGATAGCTTCCCTTGGGGTAATTCTGGGATTGGTCTGCCTAGGTTTGATTTTATTGCTTTGGTTAATCTGGATTGATAGGAAAGCAGTTGATCCAATTGTGCCAGGACGGTTGTTTAAAAACCGTGAACTCGTTCTGGACTTTCTCCTCTTCGTTATTATTTGGGGATCCTTTATAGCTTACGTTATCTATATTCCAATGTGGGCCCAAGGGATTCTGGGCTTAAGTGCTTTATTAGGGGGAATGACCCAAATTCCTGGTGCTATCACTAACTTCTTGGGTTCGGAATTGGTACCGTTTGTGCAGGAAAAATGGAGTAAATACCACTTAGTAATGCTAGGTGCTTTTTCCATCTTCATTTCCTTTCTCGGCTTGTTAATTGGAGGAGAGAAAACACCATTCTGGGTAATTCTTATCCTCGGCTTATTTGAAGGCTTTGGTGTTGGTTTGGTATTTAACATCCTGCAAATCAGTGTTCAGACCGATGCTGAATTACGAGATGTGCCCATTGCAACATCAATGGGTTACCTCTTGCGGATTTTGAGTCAAACATTTATGTCGGCTATTTATGGGGTAATTTTGAATGACGCTATGGCTGAGGGGATAGCAATGCATCAAGGTATTACTATGCAAATGCTGAATAAATTATCCAACGCACAAACTGCAAGCCAATTACCAGATAAATTAGTACCACAGATGCGCCAAATCCTTTACTATGGTTATCACAACATTATGGTAATGGCATTAATTTTAATTATTGTTGCCTTAATCCTCGTTACTTTAACCTGGTATTACCAGCAAAAGAAGGACGCCCAAAGGTTGATGAATTAACTTGGTTAGATGAATAAGTGAGTACTCTTTTGGTAAATTAAGCAATGATAGGTATAATTATATTAATGGTTAATAACTAAAGGAGCAGCTTTTTATATGAAGATCTCAAAATTAAGCCGACAAACCACTATAGAAATGGTAAATAATGTTGGTAAGAGTATCCATGATTGGGTGCGATGTGGTGCTCATCGTTCACGACAAGCAACCTTAACGGAATTAACAATTCAATTTGGTGGCTTTAAGCGCCAACTAGCAAATAAAAATAGTCTTCGGCTGGCATTGGAGTTGGAAAATCGAAAACGACAAGAATCATTTCAGAGAGAAAAAAAGCTCGGGGTATCTTGCCGCCTATTCCTGAAAGAACCAGCACCAACCTATGTCTTAAATGAAAAGCAAGGGATGCAAAAGGCGGTTATTTATCTTCCGGGTGGTGCATACTTTCACCAACCACGGAAGGAACAGTGGCGGTATGCGGCTTATGTTGCGAAGGCATCTGGTGCCCAGGTTTATGTAATTGATTACCCATCACTTCCAGATTATACTTTTGTGGAGGCCTACGCTGCCCTTGAAAGAATTTACCAAAAGATTTACGATAAGGTTCCAGTTAGCGATATTAGTCTAGTCGGAGATTCTGCTGGTGGTGGGATTGCAGCTGGGTTTTGCGAGTACTGTGCTAAACAAGGTTTGCCACAACCGGGCCACCTAGTTCTCTTATCGCCATGGCTTGACCTTGATCTAAGCAATCCGACCATTGACCAGTATAAAAATGCGGATGCTACTTTACAGGTTGCGGGTCTTAAAATGCTCGGTAAGATGTGGGCAGGGAACACTAATCACAAAGATTATCGACTGAGCCCAATCAATGGTGATGTTAAAGCACTCCGGCAAGTATTAATTTGTGTGGGTACCAAGGAAATTATGTATCCTGATAGTGCCAAATTTGTTCGTAAGATCCGTGAAGTCAATGTACCCGTTAAATTTATTGTGGGTCGAGATTTGCCACATGCATTTGCCATTTATCCGATGCCAGAATCGGACCGGGTAATGACAGAAGTTGTAAAGATGATTAACGAAGAGGAGGATGAGTAAGATGGCTAAAGTGGCTGTTGTTTTTGCTCCAGGTTGTGAAGAAATTGAAGGGTTAACTGTTGTCGATGTTTTACGGCGAATGGAAATTGAGACTAAGATGGTTGGCCTAGAAGCCAAGGAAGTAGTTGGTGCTCATGACATTAAGATCATTTGTGATGATGTGATTAGTGAAGGCCTTCTTGACTATGACCTCGTTGCGTTCCCAGGTGGTTGGGGTGCTGCCGAAAAATTACGTGATAGTAAGGAACTGGAAAATATCATGGTAAAGAGAAGTGCTGAGGGCAAATGGAATGCTGCTATGTGTGCTGCCCCAATTGCCTTTTCCCGCTATGGCTTGCTAATTAACCGTGATTACACTTGCTATCCTGGCATTGAAAAGCAAATTGAAAAAGAATCGCCAACCGCACGCTTTCATGAAGACATTACCGTTATTGATAATGATGGAAAAATATTGACTAGTCGTGGACCGGCAACGGCCTGGGCATATGCTTTTGCAATCGCTGAGGCCCTCGGCTACGACACAACGGAGATCAAACACGACTTATTGTACGATTATCTAGCTCAAAACATTAAATAATTAATTTTAAATAATCCTCTTTACAGATTAATCCGAATATTATAAGATACATTTGTTCTTTTATTCGTAATTAATATGTGGAGGATTTTTTTGTGAACGCAATTGAGAAATACTTTCAATTAGATAAGTTGCATACAAATATTCGGACAGAAATATTAGCGGGTGTAACTACCTTTATTTCAATGTCTTATATTTTGTTTGTTAATCCGAACGTATTAGGAGCAGCTGGAATGAACCAAGGAGCAGTTTTTACTGCCACGGCTCTGTCTGCTGCTTTTGGTACCTTAATGATGGGGCTCTATGCCAAGTACCCCATTGGGACAGCGCCGGCATTAGGGATTAATGCCTTCTTCTCTTACTCGGTAGTTATTGGAATGGGTGTGAACTGGCAAACAGCCCTTGCTGCAGTGTTTGTTGCCTCATTGATTTTTATTTTAATTACTATCTTCAAGTTGCGAGAAGTGATTATTGACGCTATCCCGAGTGATTTGAAATTTGCCATCTCTAGTGGGATTGGTTTATTTATCGCCTTTTTGGGATTAAACCAAGGGGGATTAATTGTTGCTAATAAATCCACGGTGGTTGGTCTTGGATCATTCACTACGCCAACGACTTGGCTAACTGTTGTCGGGTTAATCGTTACCTCAATTTTGATGGTAAAGCGAGTGCCAGGAGCGATCTTTATTGGGATGGCTGTAACAGCAATTGCTGGTTTAATTACTGGATTGATCCCGTTGCCTACACATGTCATCTCGGCTGCCCCTAGTCTTAAGCCAACATTTGGTGTTGGGGTTGAGTACTTCTCTCACATTAACACTGTTCAACTATGGGTGGTTGTTCTAACATTCCTTTTGGTAACCTTCTTTGATACGGCCGGAACCTTAGTTGGATTAGCTCAACAGGCTGGTTTCATGAAGAATAATAAGATGCCACGTGTAGGTAAAGCTTTGATGTCTGACTCAAGTGCGATGCTAGTTGGTTCAATTCTTGGTACCTCTCCAGTCGGCGCATATGTTGAATCATCTGCCGGAATTGCTGTTGGTGGTCGATCTGGATTAACAGCCGTCGTTACAGCTATCTGCTTTATTTTGGGAATGTTCTTCTCACCATTACTACCGGTCGTTACTAACCAGGTAACTGCTCCAGCATTAATCATTGTTGGGGTCTTGATGGCTCAATCATTGAAGAAAATTCACTGGAACCAGTTGGAAATTGCTATTCCTTCATTCTTAATTGTCTTGGGGATGCCGTTAACTTACAGTATTTCTGATGGGATGGCTTTAGGTTTAATCATGTACCCAATTACTATGATCGCAGCTAAGCGGGGGAAGGAAGTTCATCCAATTATGTATGCCCTCTTCTTTATCTTCATTGGTTTCTTGTGGATATTGAATGTTAAGTAAGCTGGAAACCAGTCTATTAGTGTTTCCGCCGTTAGATTATATAATAGTTGGAATTAAAATGAGGCTACGAGAATGACGTGTACACTTAAAGTTGGGACTTGTCTATTCTTAATTTAGAGCTGTATATAAATCTTTTCTCTAGGCAACTAGATTCTGCTCATATTGGAGCGGAGTTTGGTTGCCTAGTTTTGTTTGAATGCGGCGTTCATTATAGAAATTAATCTATTCATCAACTGCTTGACTTAATTCCTCTTGATTACGGTAACTAGTATTAGGACCGATTTCTCCTTTTAGCTTATATAAATACGGTCTCACAAGCTGTATTATCCAGATAAATTGCTCGGTGAGGCATACTTTGGCTAATTTTGCCTTTATGGAGAAGTTTGCGTCAAGGCGATGGGCGAAGGATAGAATGGTGATTAGCAAGGTAGAGTAGATTATAGTTCGGACTAAACCCCGAGCCTTGTGGTTAATTTCCATGTCATCTTCTTATTTGTTCGTAAAAATCTATGAGGCTGGGAGAAAATCTTGTTTTCTCCCAGCCTCATAGGTCAATCAATCTATTTATAACAACTAACTTAACGCGACATCCAATTAAAGAAAGGATGACTTTTTTCTACTTTATCTGGTCGTTCACTAATTACGCTGACTAGTCCAATCATTGAGTTAATAATCGAGCTCCATTTTCTGAAGGCGGTATAGCGTGATTGCCAAACGTCTGCGTATTTGTTCTTATAATGGCGCAATCCCTGGAAACCATAGAAATGATAACCATATTCATAAATGAAATGGGCAATTTTTTCGCCAAGGAAGCTAAATTGGGATTCCCCAACGTTAGATAGAGGTGCCATTCCTAAGTCGAAGTATTCATAGCCATTTTCTTGTCCGTACAGGAAGAGACTAATAAATATTTTATCCATGATTCCAGATGGGGCATCTTTAGCATGACGCATTAAATCGATGGTCAGGTACTTCTTGCCACCAGTTGGCATTAGGGTAGCAAAGGCAACAATTTTGTCATTTTTATCCTTAACAATGGCAATTGGAGCTTGCTGGAGATAATAGGGATCAAAGTATCCAAGAGAAAATCCTTTTTCGGGCTGTTTGCCTAACCAGTCATCTGAAACAACTTTTAATTTTTGCAGAAAGTCTTTATCAAATGGTGGTTGAATAATTTCAAATTGGTAGCCTTCACGATCAAATTTATGCATCAGTGCTCGTTGTGAACGTTGACGCTTTCCTGCCAAGGTGAAGTCGGCAAGGCGGACAAGAGCAGTTTCCCCGGTTTTAATAAAGTCGAAACCAAATTCATGAAGAAGCATTGTAAATTCTCCGGAAACTTCATAGAAGACTAATTGATAGTCGTATTTATCTGCTTCCGTTAAGAATTGCTTTAGAGCAGCTCGGACGACTTCCTTATTACCAACAGGATTTCCCATTACAATCAGCCGGTCATAGTTGCGGCGATACATAAAGTATAATTGATCTTTCCCATCTTTTTGGTAAAAATAGAGGTTCTTATCCCGAAGGAAAGCTAAGTGACTTGTTCGACTACCACCAAAGGTTTCTATTACCTTTCGGGTTCGCTCAGCATCAAATTTTTCCTTTTTGGCAAATGGATCTGGGCCGCTACAGAAGTAATGAACGATCATTCCGACAATAATCAAGCCGATGATAATACCGATAAGACCTGAGAACCAGATCTTTTCACCTGGGAAGAGGAAAAAGTTAGGGACATGGTGCTTCCGAGAATAACTTGGCGTGTTAATTACACCAATAACAACATACATAATGCAACTGCCAGCAAAGATTAGGAGGTCAGTTGTTAATTTGCTGATCGAATATTGAAGTTTTTTTCGGTAAAGTTCCTTTTTTGAAAGAAGGATAAGGAAGAAGACAACTGCTAAGTAAATAGTTAAGGTAGCAGTCTTTAAGTTCCACCATGTGGTTGCAATCCCAATTACTAAGAGAATTAGAGTCGGTAAATATGCCTTCTGAACTTTTGATTCAACCCCACGTGCACAGGCAAGAAGGGCAATTGCAAAAAGAACCGTAGAGAATTGGTGAATAAAGACAAAGGTAAATGGATAGAGATTTTCCATGAACCGATTACCAGTTGTAATATCAGGAACAGTGGCGGAGATAAGCATAAAAATGCCGGCCACATACATAAAGACGGTGATCAGAAAATGGGCTGTCCATTGTAAAATCATCAATGGCATTCCATCAAAGAAGTCATTTACCTGTTGTGCAATCGAATTGATGAACATCAGTCCCGCCAGTAAGAGAGGAACAAGGTAGTAGAAAATCCGGAAAAGTAAGAGCCAAATAACAATAGTAGACTTTGGAATTCCGAGGAAGGAAAGTTCTAACATCATAATGACATCAAATGAACCTAGAGCACCTGGGATCATTGAAATCACCCCAAGCAATTGCGCAACAACGTAAAGAGGGAAGACGGTTAAAAGAAGGGAATTGGGCACATTAAGGGAGGCACCAACCAACACGAAGAAGACTGCAACGAATAACCATTCACAAGTTGAACTTGTAACAAGGAGGGCTTCAATCTTTGGGGTAACGTCATTGAATAACTTGTTGTCATTAACAAGCGTGAAATAAAAAACAATTGGGAAATACAAACCACCTGCAACTAACCAGATGGCATACTGGTCAAAGTGTCCACCATGGTGGAAGCCAAAGATAATGATTAGGGCAATCCAACACAGTACTGATAGGCCAGAAAGAAGGAAGACAGCAATTTTGGAAATTGCTAACAGAATTTCAGACTTGCTGGCATTTTTGCGGTAAAAATAAGCTCGTAATGAGGAACCAAGAATACCGCCAAAACCAGCAATATTTGTCAGCGTATTAGTGATCCATCCACAGCGGATGATATATGATCGTTTGAACTTGCCGGGAAGGAATTTTACAATTGCAAAATCGTAACCAAGCATGGGGATTATCGCAATACACCCCATTATAGTTAGGGTAACTAAATCGGCGATGGAAAGGTTGGAGAGACCAATTCCGACTTTATGCCAATCAACAGTCTTAAAGAAGTTACTTAGGGCATAAATAACAAAAAGAACGACTGACGTAATGAAGACAATTTTAATTGGTTGCGAATAGCGATTCCACCATTGCATAATACGGTCATATAATTTTTTCATAATTTTCTCCTTGAATATATTGCATCTATATTCATTATACGGCATTGAGGTTAAGAGAAAAACTTTAGTGAAAAAAGATTGACAGGAATAATAATTTTTCGTATACTTTTATTTGTTGTTAAATGGTCCATTGGTCTAGTTGGTTTAGGACGCATCCCTGTCACGGATGAGATCACGAGTTCGAGTCTCGTATGGACCGTCATAATTATAAGGAGGTCGGGAAAAAACAGATGTTTTTTCACCGGTCTTCTTTTTGTTTATACTGGAAGTTAGATAAGTTTGAATTTTAGTTAGATGGAGGAAATATGAAAAACACTTGGGAGTATCAAGGAAAAGAGCCAATTAAAATAAAGAAATACTTGCAATCATTAGGGATGGGCCACCGTTTATTTAACGATATTAAGAATGGCCATGGTCAGCTCTTAGTAGACCACCGTCCAGTACGACCGACTACTAAGATTCTTCCTCACCAACCCCTGACAGTAATTACTGAGCCAGAAATGAGGGATAATTCCGTAGAATTAAGTGACTTGCCTTTAGAAATCGTGTATGAAGATGATAATTGGTTGGTAGTTGATAAGGAAGCAGGAGTTTCTTCGATTCCGGGACCAACGACGAATAACGGAACTATTCTTAATAGGGCGACTAACTATCTGATTGAGAACAATTCTCCGGACCAGCGACCACATTTAATTACCCGCTTGGATCGGTTTACTGGTGGATTAATGCTGATTGCTAAGCACAATGTTGCCACTAGCATGATTAGTCAGCAAGTTCAACAACATAAAATGTTAAAAGAATACACTGCTCTTGTTGGCGGGAAGCTAGAAAAGGATCATGGAACTATTGATTTGCCAATTGCCAGACGAAGGGACCAGGCCGATCGGGTGATTGCCAATGATGGTCAGCCCGCCTTAACGGAATACTGGGTAGAAGAACGAACAGATACTTATACTAAAGTTAGGGTTCGGCTCCATACGGGACGGACCCATCAGATCAGAGTTCACTTTTCTGCAATTGGGCATCCCTTGCTAGGGGACCAATTGTATGGTGGTAATACTTCAAGTATTGACCACCAAGCCTTGCATGCAACAAAATTATCATTTTTAGATCCATTTAGCCTTAAACAATTAACCTTTAGTTCAAAATTTCCTGGGAAATTTGAATAGAAAAAGCTGGAGATAATTTCTCGACTGGCAGCAATGCCGAAATTTTGAGAAATTATTTCCAGCTTTTTGTGATTAGTTAAGATTTTGCAGTGCTTGTTTAAGCATTTGTCCTTGGTATTCTTGCTGAGCTTGTTGAGTTAATTGGGTAATTTTAGTAGCAGACATATCAGGATTTTTGGCTATTTCCGCTTGAACTCGATTAGTAACGTATGAACGAATAGCGGCTGTGCTTGATGGTGAGGCCGTAAGTAGACGCTGCAACTTCTTCATTTGTGTAGGAGTAACCTTAACATAAGATGATGGGTATTCAATGGTGTTTATCTGTTTGACCAAGTTATCTTGCATGCCCGACCACATAAAGAGATAGCGGTAGAAGTTATTTTTGAATTGCCAACGGGTTTCTTTGACAGTTAACACAGGTTGCGAGGTGTTGGTAAATTTCATTTTATTTGTAACATTTTCGTCCGCTGCCGTGTGGTTAATCTTACGTTGATTAGCCGATTTTTTATATAAGAGTACCTGTTCGCTACCGCTAGTCCCAATTGGTTGGTAGAGAGCAACAGGGAGGGTTGGTCCAGCAGCTGAGTAAACGTTTTTCTTCGTTGTTGTTGTAACTTGTTGCATGCCAAAGTGATGACTATAGTTAAGGGTCATTAGAGTTGTGGAGCCAACAAAGAGAATTCCAGTCATCAGGACCCAGAAGATTTGCGAAGGACGATTTTTGATAAACATGATGCTAGCAAAAAAGGCGAGTAATGCACCAAACATTATGATAATAATCATTATTTAACCTCCTTCGTTTCTTGATTATTAGAGTCAAGTTTTAAGGGGATTCCTGTGCCTTTAGTGACGAAGAATGTCAGGACAAAGCCAATTAAAGCGAAGGCAATGGCGAACCAAAAGGCGGCGTGGTATCCCATTAAGGTTGCGTCAAAGTATTGTGATTTATATTGGATTGGATTAGATTTGAGTAGGGAATGAGCTGGACTATTATGGTTAGTAACATTAGTAAGAACAGAAATCAAGATGGCTGTTCCCACTGAAGTAGCAACTTGCCGAAGCGTGTTATTAACAGCAGTTCCATGGGAAATAAGGTTAAATGGTAACGAATTCATTCCGGCGGTTGTAACAGGCATCATCACCATTGAAATACCAAACATCCGCACTGCGTATAAGAACACGATGTAAATGATTGGTGTTTCCCGAGTGATAAATGCGAAGGGAATTGTACCAACAGAAAGGATAAACATCCCAGTAACAGCTAACCTTTTCGCTCCTTGACGGTCAAAAATGTTACCGGTAATTGGGCTCATGATTCCCATGAAAAGGGCACCAAACAAGAGAGTTAGTCCTGAATGGAAGGCAGACATACCGTGGATGATTTGCAAATATAGTGGAATAACTAATTCCACCCCAACCATTGCCATCATAACGATTGAACTTAAGATTGTAGCAAGTGTGAAGTCCTTGCTCTTAAATACTTTAAATTCGAGGAAAGGATCATCGAGCTTGTTTTGCCGAATTACAAGGAAAACAACTAGAACCGCCCCAACAATAATTGTGGTAATGACGACTGGGTTAGTCCAGCCATCGGTACCAACACTTGAGAAACCATAGAGCATACTCCCGAATCCAGCAGTTGAAAGGATGACAGAGGCCCAGTCAAAGTTGGGCTTAGTGTTAGGAATAACATTTTTAACAAAGAATAGACTAGCGATGATTACGATGGCCACTATAGGCACAATCATTCCGAAAAGCCAGCGCCAGCTGAAATTATCAATAACCCAACCAGAGAGCGTCGGACCGATAGCAGGCGCTAAGCCGATTACCAGACCATTGATTCCCATGGCAGCTCCTCGCTTTTCAGGTGGATAGATAGTCAGCATAATATTTTGCATTAATGGCATACTGATACCGACACCGACAGCCTGGATAAGACGAGCAGATAAGAGGAAGGCAAAGCTTGGGGCCAACCAAGCCATTACTGTTCCAATTTCAAAGATAACCATTGCGGCTATGAATAGAGTTCTTGTGTTGAAACGGTTACTAAAATAAGCACTAATTGGGATCATAATCCCGTTAACCATTAAAAATCCGGTGGTTAACCATTGTACAGTCGAAGTCCCAATATTAAAGGTATCCATTAATGTTGGGAAGGCTGTTGAGAGAATGGTTTGATTTAAAATTGCACAAAAGGCACCGATTAATAGGATCAGAACCATTAAGCTGTGATTATAAGGTTGATTATTAATATCAACTGTTGAATTGTTTTGCTCCAATATTCTTGCCTCTTTCTATAAAGTTAATGATGATTAATATATTACTTTTTGATAATATTGTCAAATTATTTGATAAAGAAGTCCGATTTTATTATAATAATTAGATGATAGAGAGGAAGGGATAAGTGAATGAAACCATTATCAGCGTTCTTCAAAGAAATGTTTAAAAAAGATGAACTATTATTAACGATGAGTCAGTTATCAAAAATTGCTGAGGTATCTCCTAGTCAACTACGGTACTGGGAGCGGAAGGGCTATATTCAGTCTGAACAAGGAATGAAGAATCAAAACCACCTTTTTTCTATGCATACTCTTTTTCAAGTGATGTTGATTAATTACTTCCTAAAGCAAGGGTACACCCTCGCAGTAGCAGTCGAAAAGGAAAAAGATCGGCGCGAGATCTTAAAAATTTACCGTCAATATATCTTTAACCAGAATGTGGATATTAGAAAAGATAAAGATGGAAAAGCAGAGATTGTACTGGGGAAAGTACAAGGCTCGGATACAGAAGTATACGCCACAATAAATAACGGAGAAGTAAACCTTCATTTACGGAATAAATCAAAAAGTTAACGATTTGTGGTATGGTTATAATTAGATAATAAGAAAAGGAGCTTGATTACTATGACTCAAGTGGGATTACGTTACAATGAATTAGTAAAACCAGGTGCTAAGGAAGCTGCTTTACGTTCTTTTATTAACTTTTACATTCACCAATATCGGGAGAAGAGTCTAGAAATTATGGGAGCTAAAACGTCGAATAAGGTGATGTCAACAATTAATGAGTATCTAAAGGAAAATGAATACCTTGATAATGAAGAACTAGCCAAGGCGAGTGAAAATTTTTCTAAACCATTATATGAAGAATTGCTTAATACAATTACGGATGTAAAATTTACCCAAGAAGGTCAGCCACAAGTCTCTTGGGAAAAATTATGGCAAAAAGAAGAAGAAAAATTACCAACTGAAGATTAATAATTAATAAGCTGAGGAACTAATTGCTTGAGTGGGCATTAGATCCTCAGTTTCTTACTATTAATTAAGAATGAGATCTAGCTTTAAATGTTATATGGTCTAAGTGTGGTTACTATCCCCAACACTTGAGTTTGAGTCAAAATAGTTAGTTAAGCTCACGGTACACGCTAATCATAGTTCTAACTTTAGCTCCTCGCTTTGCATAGTAGTTATCTCTTATCTTGAATTTTTAATTACTTTCTGAATATGTCAACTTATGGTAAAATATTAATAGTTTTAAGTACGGATATATAAATAAAATTTAAATAATTAGCTAAAGGTGATGACCGTCCTTTGCAAAGTGCAGGCGGGTCTTTTGGCTTACAATTTTCCGTTAATGATTATGAAAATAAAAGAATTATAGAAAGGTATAGAAAGTAATTATGTCGAAATTAGATATTAAGAATAACGAAGTCGCCTTTTATGCCATGGGTGGATTAGGCGAGATCGGTAAAAATATGTACTGTGTCCAATTCCAAGATGAAATCATCATTATTGACTGTGGTGTCCTCTTCCCAGAAGACGAACTTCTAGGTGTTGATTATGTTATCCAGAATTACGACTACTTGATTGAAAATAAGGACAAAATCAAAGGAATTTTCATTACACATGGTCACGAAGACCATATTGGTGGATTGCCATTCTTCTTGCAAAAGGTAAATGCACCAATCTATGCAGGTCCATTTGCGATGTCCTTAATTAAAGGAAAACTAGAAGAAAAGCACTTATTGCGGAATGCTGAATTGCATGAAATTAACGAATTTGATGAAGTTCACTTCAAAAAACTATGGGTTAACTTTTTCCGGACAACGCACTCCATTCCTGATACATTAGGTATTGCTGTTCACACTCCACAAGGAACAATCGTACAAACAGGGGATTTTAAGTTTGATCTTACTCCTGTTGGTAATTTACCAGGGCCTAATTTACAACAAATGGCTAAATTAGGGGATGATGGTGTTCTTTTACTGACCTCCGATAGTACGAACGCGGAACGGCCAGAATTTACTAAGTCAGAACGATGGGTTGATATTCATATTCGGCGGATCTTTGAGCGGATTAAGGGGCGGATTATTTTTGCTTCTTTTGCTTCTAACGTTTATCGTCTTCGTGAAGCCTCTGATGCAGCAATTGCCCAAGGGAGGAAGATTGCGGTCTTTGGTCGAAGCATGGAAAACGCTATTGCTGCCGGCCAAGAATTAAAATACTTAAATATTCCTAAGGATAGCTTAATTGATCCGAATGACATTAATAATTATCCACCAGAAAAAGTGATGATTATGTGTACTGGTTCTCAGGGTGAACCGATGGCGGCATTGAGTAGAATTGCTAACGGTACTCACCGGCAAATTTCTATCCAACCAGAGGATACCGTTGTCTTTTCTAGTAATCCAATTCCGGGGAATACAACTAGTGTTAACGCCTTAATTAACAAGCTTGAAGAAGGCGGAGCAAACGTTATCCATGGTTATGTTAATAATATTCATACATCCGGGCACGGGGGCCAAGTAGATGAAGAGTTCATGCTCCGTTTAATGAAGCCAAAATTCTTCGCCCCTGTTCACGGTGAATACCGGATGCAAAAGATTCATACCAAGTTAGCTGAAATGACAGGTGTTCCTAAAGAAAACAGCTTTGTCTTAGCTAATGGGGATGTATTAGCTTTAACAAAGGATTCAGCCCGCATAGCGGACCATATTGATAGTGCCGGGGATGTTTATATTGATGGTCGAGATGCTGGTGATACTGTCGGTAATCCTGAAATTCATGAACGCCGTCTGTTGTCTGAAGAGGGAGTGGTTACAGCGGTTGCAGTTGTGGATCTCAAGGACTACCAAATTGTAGCTGGTCCCGATATCGTTTCGCGTGGTTTCGTCTACATGCACGAATCACAAGAATTGATCAAAGCGGCTAACCATGAAGTCTTTTGGGCAATTCTTAATACATTTAAGAACCACAAACATGTAGATAGGAGAGCTCTTAACCGGACAATTATTAGTCGTTTACAAAAGCTTCTCTATGCTCGGACTGGTCGGCGCCCTGTGATTATTCCAATGGTTACAATTCTTAACGGTGATCATGAATATGAGAACCAACATTACCGTCAACCAAACAACAAAAAGAGGAATTCTGAGAAGAATCACAACACGCAACATCAGCCTCGTAACAAGAAAAAGCAGGCAAATAAGAAGGAAAAGTCTACTAGTAAGTAAAATTTACAATTAATAGGGATCTAGCGTTCGTCTAGCGAACGTTAGGTCCCTATTTTTTCAATTCTTAAAGTTTGGTGAAAAGGATTTGAAGGAAAGGCTTAAATCAGTACCTTAAATTTGTTATCATCAATAGGTGTAAGCAATTATTCGTTTGGAGGAATCTCGATGTCTGGAAGAGATTATTTAAAAATCTGGTATCGAGTTCAAATTGGGACAACCCTAATCGTTCTTGCAATGATGATGGTGCGTAACTTTGAACTGGGTCGTATTATTTGGTTGCAATTGCTGTGGATGGTTATCGTCCTAGGAATTGGACTTGGAATAGAGTTATGGGATGAGAATGCGCCGGCAATTATTCAAAAGATTAACTGTTGGTTACAGGGGATTGCTCAACCATTTATTTTGACATTTGCTTGGGGAGTTATTACCCGGGAAATAATTACGGTACTCCAGATGCCATCTCGTGGTGTCGTTTCTATCATGATTATTTATTATTTTGTGATGTACGCACCCTTTGCCAGTGTGATTGGTGGCGAAATGGAATGGGGTATGGAACGTTTCCTGTTTATTCTTTGGATGTTCCAAATAGTGATCGTTCCCTTTTCCGTATTACCATTTGACTTGATTGACAACCGAAAATTAACACTCTTGCTTTCTACCGGAGCAGTTGGCGCGGTTGCCTATTTTATCTTCATGGTCACTTTAATGCGGGCTTGGCATCTTTCCTGGCCTGGCCTAAAGCCTAATTGGAGTAATGATTTTAATTGGTGGATCTTTTTATTAATTATTGGCATTTTTATTATTCCTTTATCATCAGAAATGATGGCTATTACCTCAATTCACCGAGGCAACTTGTTCGAACTCACATGCCAAGCTTTTGAAGCAGGATTAGCTGAGGAAACCTTATTCCGTTTTGGTATGCTCGGGGTGCTCTTTTATGCTTGGAGAAGCTTTAAGCAACGTCTACCGTTAGCTATTATTACTAGTTCAATTCTTTTTGGTTGCGCTCACCTATTAAACTATGGCACCCAAGGCTTATCATTAACGACTTACCAAGTATTGATGGCAACCGTTCTTGGAATATTCTTTGCGGTGACCTATGTTTACACCGGTCAATTATGGTTAGTCATGCTTATGCACTTCTCAATTGATTGGTTTAGCTTTGTCGTTGATGGCACTGATAGGATGGTTGGAACGCTCACGAATGCTGATTGGCTAGGGCTAGCTTTTATGGTTGTGCTTTTTGGTGGCTTCAGCATTTGGATGATGTTTGGTCAACGTCGTCAAGTGATGGATAGACACGTTAAACGGTTGACGGGGGAATATCAACACTTTGGCTTTACCATTCAATACTAAGATAAATAAAAAGACATAATTTTAAATAATTATTTTAGGACAGCCAAAATAATTATTTACAAAATTAGAATAAGTAGTAACATAATAATTGAAACTTACTGCGATTGAGATAATCAATTGATCGTCAGGACCACAGAGAGGGGACCAGTTTAATGTTTGAGATTAAACCAAAGAAGTTCAAGAAAATTCTAGTTGGTGTCGATGATGCACCGGATGCACGGGCTGCCTTTTCATATGCAGTTGATAAAGCAAAGCGTGATGGTTCAGAATTGGGAATTGTCTCTATCTTGGAAACAGATGACATTAATGTTTACCAAATTCTTAATAAAAACTATGTTCACAGTACTTTGGATAAATTGCGTGAAAGGGTCAATGAATACGTCCAAGCAGCTATTGATTACGGGGTAGATCCTAAGAAGATAACTGCTATCGTTGACCAGGGAGACCGGCCAGCTGAACGGATTTGTAATCACGTTATTCCAGCTTTCCATCCCGACTTATTACTAGTTGGTTCGATTGGAAAAGAAGGAAACCGAAAGACAGTTGGTTCTCAAGCATCATACATGGTTAAGAATTCCGGTACTTCCGTCTTTGTCATTCGGACAAATATGGTAGAAGAATACAAGCAAGTTTAGTAACTGCTAGGAGGCTGGTGATGAACTCACTAGCTTTTTTATTTTAAATTTAGTTTATAATGATCTAAAAAAAGAACTATTTTGTGGAGAAATAGGCTTGCTCGTTAAAAAGCATATGTTATAATGATTCTAAATTAGAGGAAGGGAGTATTGAAATGGCCAAGAAAAAAAGATCATTGGCACAACAGGTAAATATTCTGCGTGCTAGTGTTATGGGTGCAAATGATGGGATTATTTCAATTGCGGGGATCGTTATTGGGGTGGCCGCTGCAACCAATAATGGTTTTTCAATCTTGATTTCTGGATTATCCGGAACTCTTGCGGGGATGATTTCTATGTGTATGGGGGAATACGTATCGGTATCAACGCAGAAAGATTCACAAAAGATGGCATTAATTAGCGAGAAACAACGCTTAAAAGACAATTACCAAGAAGAATTTGATTATGTCCAAAAGAAGTATGAAGACCAGGATATTTCGCCAGAATTGGCAAAGCAGGCTACAAAGGAATTGATGGAAAAAGATGCTCTTTTGACTGTCGTTCAAGAAAGGTATGGTTTTAACCCAAGAGACTTTACCAGCCCTTATGCGGCAGCGATTGCTTCCTTTATTTCATTCCCAATTGGTTCAATTTTGCCAATGTTGGCTGTAACGTTAGCTCCCGCTCATACGAGAATTATTGCCACAGTGATTGCTGTGCTAATCGCTTTATTGATTACAGGTTACTGTGCTGCTATCTTGAGCAAATCAGATCGTTTGAAGGGGAGCATTCGGAATGCGATTGCCGGTTTACTGACAATGAGTGTTACCTACATCATTGGTCAGTTGTTAGCTCGTTAGGAGGTGTTGAGGAAAATGGCAAAGAAAAAACATGAAAAACAAACTATGGAAGAGAAACTCAACACATTGCGGGCTGGTGTGCTAGGCTCTAATGACGGAATTCTAACGGTTGTTGGTGTATTGGTTTCAGTAGCTGCCGCAACCTCAGACCGCTTTACGATCTTTATTGCTGGTCTGTCTGATTTGCTGGCCTGTGCCTTTTCGATGGCTTCTGGTGAATATGCCTCGGTTTCTACTCAAAAGGATACAGAAGAATCAGCTGTCCGGCACGAAGAAATGATGCTTAAAAATCATTACGATGAAGAGCTGGCAGCGGTGCGTGATTACTACATCGAAAAAGGAGTTACTCCCGAAACCTCGACCGCGATTGCTAAGGACCTTTTGAGTAAGAAACCGCTAGAAACAATGGCGAGGATTAAATATGATATTGAATTAGGGCATTACTTAAATCCATGGGATGCTGCGTTCTCCTCGCTCTTTTCTGCGGCTGCCGGAGGATTGTTTCCTTTGTGTGCGATGACGTTTGCTCCCGAGAAGTACAAATGGTTTGCTGTTATCTTAGCGGTTGTCCTTACGAGCGCACTGACTGGGTATATCAGTTCTAAGTTAGGAAATGGGTTGGTTAAGATTGCTGTTATTCGAAACATTATTATTGCTTTGATTACAGTTGCTATCCACTATGCTGTGGGTCGATTATTTTAGAATTAAATAATAATACCAAATAAGACGAGGCTGGGAAATAACAAATATGCAAGGCGGTGAGCTAAGGATAGAACGATGATTAGCGAGGAACGAGTTGATTGTCGTTTAGACTTAGATTCGAGCGTTGCGGTTACGACGCAAAACTAGCTTTCTAGGTTTCCCGCGATTAGACTCTGCAGTATTCGAAAATAAGACGAGGTCGGCGAAAATACAAAGTATTTTCGCCGACCTCGTCTTATTTAATGAATCAAGTTCTGTTCGTCTACACCAGTGTCGAAGAAATCTTCATTCTTTCCTCGGTTAAACTCTGCCTGTAAGGTTACATGACAGATCCCATATTTTTCATGTAAGAGCTTATCTACTTGTGCATAAATCTTCTCTACATCACTTAAGGTAAGGTTATCGCAATTGAGGTGGGCAGTAAAGATGATCCGTTTTTCATCAATCATCCAGGCATGAACGTGATGGACAGCCTTAATTCCTTCAATTTGTGTCATGTCCCTTTCAATGGCATCATAGTCCAGGGCTGGTGCTGATTCCATTAAAATAGTAATAGTTTGCTTGATGACTGGGAAAGCTTCATAGCCGATGTAAAGAGCCACGACTATTGTTAAAACAGGGTCAAGCCAAGGAACATTGACAAAGGTTAAAATCAAACCACCGATAATGACTGCAACAGAAGATAAGGCATCGCTCAGAATATGCAGGTATGTAGCTTTGATGTTTAGATTATCCTTGCTTCCAGAATGAAGAAGAATAGCGGAAATTAAATTAGCAAGCAAACCGACAACAGCAATGGTCAACATGATCGGTCCATTAATATGAGTGGGGTGCTCAATCCGTCTAATTGCTTCAATGATTAAGAAAACAGAAACAACAATCAAAAAAGTTGCGTTAACCATCGCAGAAAGAATCTCAGCACGACGATAACCGTATGTCCGTTTGCTAGTTTCAGGTTTGTTGGCAATCACTTGTGCAACGTAGCCGAGGACAATTGAAAATGAATCTCCCAAGTTATGGAAGGCATCAGATAGAAGGGCTAAACTTCCTGAAACCAATCCCCCAATTAATTCGACAACAGTAATAGTAACATTTAATAAGGTCACAGCGAAAAAACGTTTTCCAGTAATGTGTTCCTCCATAAAAATCTCCTCAAAATTACAATATTCTACAACTAAGTTTAGCATAATAACAAGATGGCTAACAAAAAAATTAGGCAATCCAAAGAAGAAGTTTATTTGATATGCTATAATATGAAATACAAGTATTAAAAAACGAGTAGACCGTTCGTAGGCCCATGATTACTTAGAGGAGGAATTAGCCCTTGACACCTATGAAGGAAGATTATCTCAAGATTATCTTTGAACTTGGTGGGAGCCACAAGAAAGTTTCGAATAAAGATATCTCATTAGGATTAGGTATTGCGGCCGGATCAGTAACTGAAATGGTCTCTAAACTAGCCGATGAAGGTTTGGTAATCCATGAACCCTATGCTGGGATTTCTTTAACAGATGAAGGAAAAAAACATGCGGCAGAGTTAGTTAGAAAGCACCGCTTATGGGAAACATTTTTAGTGGAAAAGCTCCACTATAATTTTGCGGATGTTCATTCAGAGGCGGAAGGCCTTGAACACCAAACGAGTGACCGTCTAGCAACCGCTTTGGATAATTTTTTAAACCATCCACAAGCTTGTCCTCATGGCGGAGTTATTCCATCAGCAAATGGTGAATTTCCAGAAGCATCTCACGTCTTATTAGCTGATGTAGAGGATGGGCAAACAGTTACCCTAGAACGTTTCCTGGATAACCATGAATTGTTGACCTACTTGGATGAGCTTAATTTGCGCCCTGATGACAAAATAACTGTTATTCGGCATGAACCATTTGAAGGACCCCTTGTTATAAAAAAAGCGGGCGAGGATGTTCCAATCAATGTTTCTTATAAAGCATCGCATAACATTTTTATTCAACCAAATAGTATGAAATAAGAGAAGCTGTGAGATAACCACTTACTGAGAAGGTTATTTCTCAGCTTTTTTCCTAAAACCCAGGCGGAGGAACAGATATGGTATTAACAGAACAGCGAAGAATATTAGCGCTTCGGACGTGTACGTTGGCCGGACGCTTGTTGATTGAAAACGGTTCGAATATGGAGCGAGTAAATGATACTTTGGACCATCTTGCTAAGAGCATCGGCTTAAAGAATTTTCAAGCTTTTACTACCTTAACCGGGATTGTGATTGGGAGCGACGGCTTACCCAATTCTCAGGTAGCTAATATTCGTTACCGGAAAAATAATTTAAGTAAGGTCACAGCAGTTAACCAGGTTTCCCGTGAAGTTAGTAGGGGAATTATTGGTTTGCCAGAGGCATATGCCCGTCTGCAAGCGATTGACCGTCAAAAGGCAATTGCTTACCGTTCGTTAATTGATGCTGTAGCTGCTGCGATTCTAAGTGCGGCCTTAATGATTGTTTTTACAGGAGATATTTCCGATTGGTTTCTTACCCTAATCATTGCTGGCCTGAGTTATGCAGGCTTTGCTTTCATTGTTAACCGATTTAAGGTGCAATATCTAGGTGAATTTTTTGCCGCCTTTGTTACAGGTGTTCTCTCATTTTCCGCTGTTAAGATGGGAATAGCTCACGATGCTAATTCGATGATCATTGGGAGCGTAATGCCGCTAGTACCAGGTATTCCCTTGACTAACGCAGCACGTGATTTAGTTTCGGGAAACCTCATCAGTGCCTCAACGCGTGCTATCGAAGCCCTATTAACTGCAGTGGCCATTGGGGGAGCTATCGTAATCGTGACGCGATTCTACTAGGAGAAGAGAAATGGACTGGAAAAATTTAATTATTCAATTTATTCTTTCATATATTTCCACGGTTTGTTTTGGAATTCTCCTTAATATTCCACGGAGAGCCTATAATGCAGCCGGATTGATTGGTGGCAGCGTATGGGTGATTTATTGGGTTATGTATTATCAAAATCACCGCGGTTTGGCAATGAGTAACCTGCTAGCTGCTATCCTAATTTCATTATTTAGTATGCTGGCAGCAAAAAAACTGAAAATGCCAATGATTGTCTTTAATGTTCCCGCCCTCGTTCCATTCGTGCCGGGTGGTCAAGCTTATAAAATGGTACGTAATTTTGCTATTGGAAATTATGATTTGGTTTCCCTCTATCTTTACCAAGTTATCGTTATTGTCGGTGCGATTACGTTAGGATTTGGGTTAGGTGAGCTGATTATTCATGCAATTATTTATGGTCAACGGACTTTAGCAAAAACTTCAAAATCAAGACGATAACAGTATGGTATACTCTAAAATGATATTTATAATGAATAGGAGAAAAAGATAATGTTAATTGTTCCGGATAAACAACGGTGGCGTCGATTTACAATCAGTACCGTCGTCTTCCTAGTCATATTATTCATGATTAAATTCAATGCAACGATTGGTACAACGCTGGATGCAATCTTCCAATCTTTATTTACCAGTCAACGTCTTGAGAACATGGGTTGGTTCCATGCATTAATGGTTCTTGTATCTTTCTTAGGAAGCCCAAAGATGGATTTGATTTGGGTAGCAATCATTGCAATTGTTCTTTGGCTAAGGAACTTTAGAATTCCCGCTGTATGGGCAATCTGTACGATTATTGGTGGGGATATCCTTGGTGCTTTAGTAAAGGCTTTCGTAAAGCGGGCTCGTCCTGCTCAACACCTTGCGAGCGATGACGGTTACAGTTTTCCTAGTGGTCACACATTAGGATTTTTCTTGGTAGTTGGGATTCTATTCTTGGTTGTCATTCCAATTATGCAAAATGCAGCTAAGCGAGCGATCTGCCAGTTACTATTAATCTTTGCCATTTTCTTCTTGGCCGTTTCCCGGGTATACCTTTATGCCCACTGGCCAGCTGATACCATTGGTGCGATGTTGCTTGCCTACTCGTGGCTTCAAGTTGCGGAATGGCTGTATGTTGCCTGGGCGCCTCGATTAAGCCAAATGTCGATATTTAGTCATTCAATTTACTAATCGCAATGGAAACAGAGAGATTAACTATTAAACGAGTTAATGAGCAGATGGATGTTGTATTGAACCAATTGTTGGAAAATCATCAAGGGCTTATAGCCACAGGCTTGAAGGTGTTTGGTCCGCTAAATCTAATGACACTTAAGTTACTCGTTAATAGTGAAACTATCTTAATGATTCAAGGAAAAGAAAATAAGGAACTATTAGGAATAATTGCTTTGCTGAGAGAATATGATTCCCCGGGAAATATTATTCCTCACGTATGGGAAATTGGTTATTTCCTTCTGCCAGAAAAACGTCATCATGGTTACATGACTGAAGGTGTTCTGGCGGTATGTTCTGTTCTTAAAAAGAAAAATCGTTACGCTCAAATTCATGCGCTGGTCTCAAAGAATAACCGTTCTTCGCAACGAGTTTTAGAACGATGCCAGTTTAAGATGGTGGGAATGAATGATGCAGAAACAGAAATTTGGAAAAGGTAAATTCTAAAATATTCTTGCATTAAAATTTGATGAGAGTATAATATCAATAAAAATGAAGAGGTCGCATTTTTCAAGAGTACAGTTTGTTAGGGTAGTAAGACCCGTAGCAATCCGGAAAGGGGAAATTGCCGAAACAATTCATAGCTTATTCTATGTAATTGTTGGGACATGATTGAACAAGTCATGGACTGTCGCAATTATTCGCGGAGTGCTTCAACAATCGATTCAGTGAATGGGTCTTTTAATGGAGTACTCCATTAAAAGATCTTTTTTATTACTATTTTTTCAGGAGGAAATTATCATGAGTGATGAAGCAAACAGTGGTCAGGGACAGATAAAGAGAACCCTAAAGACCAGACACCTAGAGATGATTGCTTTAGGTGGAACCATTGGGACAGGGCTATTTATTACGAGTGGGTCTGCTATCTCGACAGCTGGACCGGGAGGAGCTCTGGTAGCCTATGCAGTCATGGGGGTAATGGTCTACTTCCTTATGATCAGTTTGGGAGAAATGTCCACCTATATGCCTCTAACAGGGTCGTTTTCAGCGTTCTCCTCTAAGTTTGTGGATCCCGCTCTTGGATTTGCGATGGGGTGGAATTACTGGTTTAACTGGGCAATTACTATTCCGGTTGATGTAACCAGTGCTGGTATCGTGATGAACTTTTGGCTGCCAAATGTACCAAGCTGGATATTCAGTTTGACAGTTCTAATTCTTGTTTTCTTAATCAATTATCTTTCAGTTCGTTCGTATGGAGAAACGGAATATTGGTTAGCCTTAATTAAAGTTATTACTGTTATTGTGTTCCTGATTATTGGGATTGCAATTATTTTCGGAATCATGGGTGGGCAACCAGTTGGTCTCAGCAACTTTCATTACAAGAAAGCACCATTTGTTGGCGGAATTCCTGCCATTATCAGTGTCTTTCTGGTTGCTGGATTTTCATTCCAAGGAACTGAATTAGTTGGAATTACAGCAGGGGAAGCCGCTACTCCTGAAAAATCAATTTCAAAAGCTATTCACTCAACTTTCTGGCGGATTCTTTTATTCTATATTTTAGCCATCTTCGTGATTGCATGTATCTTACCTTATACCGATAAGAATTTGTTGAACTCTGATGTTACTCACATTACGATGAGTCCATTTACCATTATCTTTAAGCGGGCAGGGCTTGCAGTAGCCGCTAGTGTCATGAATGCCGTTATCTTAACAGCAGTTATTTCAGCGGCTAATTCAGGATTATATGCATCAACTCGAATGCTTTACTCACAGGCTCGTGAAGGGTATGCTTGGCGCTTCTTTGGTTATGTTAATCGGCGCGGGATTCCAATTTATGCATTGATTGGTACCATGGTTGTTTCGACATTGGCCTTTGCAACCCAATTCGTTGTACCAGCTGCCTACCTCTATTTAACCGATGCTTCAGGACTTTGTGGATTCATTGCTTGGTTAGGGATTGCTATTTCCCATTACCGTTTTAGAAGAGCTTATGTGGCACAGGGGAACTCAGTTAGTGATCTTAAATATCACGCGACTCTTTATCCCTTTGGCCCAATATTTGCCTTTATCCTTTGTACTATCGTTATCTGTGGGCAGGATGTGACCGCCTTTATTAAATGGGATTGGGCTAATATTTTGATTACTTACATGAGTGTGCCATTGTTCTTAATCCTTTTCTTCTACTATAAGATTCGTTACAAGACCCACCTCATTCCATTGAAGGACGTTGATCTTTCACGGAAGACAAAGGGTGAAAGTTACGAAGCAGAAGAAAATAATTAATGATGAAAGATCAAAATTAAATAATTTTGGTCTTTTTTCTTTGGAAATCTCTTTTCACTTTGATTTAATGTTAAAATGATTAACGTATTTTTTTATGTGAGGGTGAAATAATTGATTGCATTAGCAGGAACGATTGGTGCGGGGAAAACAAGTTTAACTAAACTGTTAGCCGATCATTTGCATAGTCAGGCCTTTTTTGAATCAGTAGATGATAATGAAATTTTGCCGCTTTTTTATAAGAATCCCCAAAAGTATGGCTTTTTATTGCAAGTTTACTTCCTTAACCGGCGTTTAGACGAGATTAAAGCTTCCTTTGATAATGATCTGAATGTATTGGATCGGTCAATCTTTGAGGATGCACTTCTCTTTAAGTTGAATGCTGATATGGGACGTGCTACCAAGACAGAGTCAGAAATTTATACATCATTGCTTAATAACATTATGGAAGAGCTTCCTGAACAGGATCACCAAAAAGCACCAAATCTTTTGATTACAATTCAGGTATCCTTTGAAACGATGCTTAACCGGATTAAAAAACGTGGTCGGTCATATGAACAAATTTCTAATGATCCATCTTTGTACAACTATTACCGTAATTTAAATGAGCGCTATCGTGAGTGGTATGAACAATACGATGGCAGTCCAAAAATGCTTATTAACGGGGATAAGTATGATTTTGTTGAGAATCCAGAAGCAGCTAAAAAGGTTTTGGCAATGATTGATCAAAAATTAGTTGAATTAAATTTAAAGTAAAATTTGACAAAAGTTAAAAATGATGATATATTTACAAAGTTCCTTAATTTGTAAATATGTTTTGGAGGATTAGCTCAGTTGGGAGAGCATCTGCCTTACAAGCAGAGGGTCACAGGTTCGAGCCCTGTATCCTCCATTTTCTTTGCGGATGTGGCGGAATTGGCAGACGCGCAAGATTTAGGATCTTGTATCTTTTAGATGTAAGGGTTCAAGTCCCTTCATCCGCATTAGAATCAAAAAGATTCTAAAAAAATATATTGACATTTCTGTGATGCATGGTATATTAGTTATTGTTACAGAAGATATGCGGAAGTAGTTCAGTGGTAGAACACCACCTTGCCATGGTGGGGGTCGCGGGTTCGAATCCCGTCTTCCGCTCTTATGCACCCATAGCGCAATTGGATAGAGTGTCTGACTACGAATCAGAAGGTTGAAGGTTCGACTCCTTCTGGGTGCATCATTAGTAAAGCGTGACTCACAATAATGTGTTGTCACGTTTTTTTATTTTCGGAAATTAGCTCAGTTTGGTAGAGCGCTGCGTTCGGGACGCAGAGGTCGCAAGTTCGAATCTTGTATTTCCGATTATTAAGTAAGCCTATTGTAATAACCCTTAATAATGGTTGTTACAATAGGCTTTGTTATTTTTACTTGCTTATTATTTCCTGTCGTTTTCTAAAGATTTCGGTCGCTTTTTAGGTCGCTATGATGGGTAGTCTTATCTGAAGATAAGGTTGTATTAACAATTTTAGTAAAACCAGGATTTGGATAACAGGTAGGTGGATAGGTTAATTGCGTTGAAAATTTCTAACAGTTTCCAGACGAATTTATTGACGTCAACAGTTTAAGTAAGATTTGATATTGGATCTTTAATTCTAAGGACATCTAAAACAACATCGGGATATTTGCATGATCTTCTTTAAAATGATTTGTGGTAAATGGGTTGTAGGATAGAGCATAACAGATGTCCTTTTATGTACTAAAAACGAGCATTGATTTTGTCCATACTAGAAATCAAAGTCCATTTAATTATTCTCTTTGTTTAAAAATTCTCATTATTTTTTAATTTTTATCTTTACATATTATAATAAAATGTATTATTATTCATATTAACCTTATTAATTCATGTTAAATGAATAAAATAATCTAATTATACAAAAAAATGAATTTTTAATGATTGCACATTGGGATGGAGGAATTGATATGGATAAGCAAGAGCAAACAGATATATTGTCAAACTTAATTAATATAAAATCGGTCAATGACAACGAAGCTGCAGTTGCAGAATACATTGAATCATTATTTGCACCTTATAAAGAGGTCAAAATTGATCGGGTTCAATATGCTCCTGGTCGAGATAATTTAGTGGTTACGATTGGTACGGGAGAAAAAATATTAGGATTTTCTGGACATGAAGATGTTGTATCAGCTGGTGACAAAGATGACTGGGCAACAGATCCGTTTACCGCCACAATAAAGGATGGGAGATTGTATGGACGAGGCGCATCTGATATGAAGAGTGGTCTAGCAGCCTTGATTATTGCAATGCTTGACATGTTAAAAGATCAGAAAATCCCAGGAAAAATTAGGCTCTTCTGTACTGTTGGAGAAGAAACGGGTGAGTATGGAGCAGCTCAACTGACTAAAATGGGATTTGCGGATGGCTTAGATGGTTTAATTATTGCGGAACCAGGTAATGAAATGACAGAAATAGGATATACGTCTAAAGGTGTAATCGACTATATTGTTACATCAGTTGGTAAACAGGCGCATAGTTCTCAGCCAGAAAATGGAATTAATGCGATCGATCATTTAATTGATTTTGCAACACAGGTAAAACCCTTAATGAAACAATTTGATAAAGAGAACCCTGTTTTGGGTAAGTTAACTCATGTGCAATCCGTTTTTGAAGGGGGATCCCAGATTAATTCAGTTCCTGGTAAGGCAGTTATCAAGGGAAATATTCGAACTATTCCCGAATACCCTAATCAAGTAGTTTTTGAAGCTTTAAATAATTTAATTGCAGATTTAAATCAAAAAGATGGGTATAACTTATCAATTCGCTATAGCTTTCCAGAAGAAGCAATGCCAGGTACAAAAGAAGCACCACTAATTAAATTAATGGAAAAGGTACATAGGGAAATATTTACTGATCGTTCAGTTAAGGCGATTGGACAGGCAGGAGCAAGCGATGGATCGGAATTTTTGCATGGTAAAGGCAACTTTACTATTGCCGAAATTGGACCAGGTGGGAATACGCAACATCAAGTTAATGAGTATGTTGACCTCAATACCTTTTATAAGTCGGTTGAATATTATAAACAGGTTGCAAAAGAATTTTTTGAGGAGTAGATGAAATTATGGAGGAAAAAATACAAAAGAAGCATCATTTTCATATGCCGTCAGCCTTTACAATTTTATTCATGTTAATTGTTTTAATTGCAATTTTAACTTGGATTGTACCGGCCGGTGAATACAAGATAAATAGTGCAGGAAATATGGTTTCGGGTACTTATCATGCAGTGGCTAGTCATCCTCAAGGAATTTGGGATGTGTTTATGGCGCCAATTATTGGAATGATCGGGGATAAAGCAACAACTGGAGCAATTGATATTGCTTTGTTTATTCTAGTGATTGGTGGCTTCCTTGGCGTAGTTAATAAAACTGGAGCCCTAGATGATGGAATTAGGGCGATTGTAGAAAACTCCAAAGGACATGAAAAAAGATTAATTGTTATTTTAATAATCATTTTTGCTATTGGAGGTTCTACCTATGGAATGGGAGAGGAAACATTAGCATTTTTCCCATTGCTTGTTCCAATTATGATTGGCGTGGGCTATGATTCGTTAGTAGCGGCAGGGGTTATTCTCCTTGGAACCCGGGTAGGAGATCTAGCTTCTACTGTTAATCCCTTTTCAACAGGGGTTGCTTCTGGAATTATTAAAATATCCCCAGGAGATGGCCTCGGTTCACGGATTGTTTTATTAATTATTGTTACTACAATGACCATCATATTCGTACTTCGGTATGCGGATAGAATAAAAAAAGATCCTACTAAGTCATTGGTTTATAACCAACGTCAAGCAGATTTAGAGTACTTTGATATTAAGAATATAAGTCGCAAACCAAAGCCTTTGACAAAGACGCAAAAGAATGTGCTTGGGGTATTTGCCTTAACGTTTATTATTATGATTATTGGCCTCGTTCCTTGGACTAGTATTAATAAATCTTGGACATTTTTTGAGAGCTTTACCAAGTGGCTTACTCATATTCCATTTTTAGGTGATTTTTTAGGCGCTGATATGACGGCTCTTGGTAATTGGTACTTTAATGAAATTACTATGCTTTTCCTTTTTATGTCGGTAGTTATTATGTTTGTTGGTCATATTAAGGAAAATGACTTTATAAATGCGTTTATGAGTGGAATGAGTGACCTTTTAAGTGTTGCTATTATTGTTGCCGTTGCTCGGGGAATTCAAGTTGTTATGAACAATGGTAAGATTACGGGAACTATTCTTCATTGGGGTGAAATTTCTTTATCTGGGATGCCCAAGGCCGCTTTTATTATTGTGGCATTTATTTTCTTTATTATTCTTTCCTTCTTAATTCCATCTAGTTCAGGATTAGCGGCTGCAACAATGGGAATTATGGGATCATTAACACATTTTGCCCATGTGGAGGGAAGTGTATTGGTTACATCATATCAAGCAGCTACTGGTTTGATTACAGCTGTGACCCCAACTGCAGGAATGTTGGTAGGAGCACTAGCCCTTTCACGAATTCCGATTACTATCTATTGGAAATGGGTTTATAAATTTATCCTTCTGCTGTTCGTGGTAACCTGTGTTTATTTAGCTATTTTGACAACCCTCTAGTTATAAAAGCAAAAAATAATTTTATCAATAGAGATTAACATAAGAAAAACAGTTCGAAGCGCTAAAAAGAAATTGTGCAAGACATTTAAGAATCATTTGGTTTAATGATTTAGTTAAGTCTAAGGATAAAGAAAATTAAAGAGCAGGAAAATAAAATGACACTCTCCCATTTTTATGGAGGAGGGTGTCATTTTATTTGTTACCTAACTTTCTTCTTTGGCAAGATAATCAAGCCAAGTAAGACAGCGCAGAGTCCAAGAATAGTTAATGAATTAGTTTTGGAGTCTCCTGTTTGTGGTAGGACGGTAGGTTTTTGTGCCTGCTTTTTTGTATCCATGGTTGAAGAAGTTGGCTGAAGTGCAGCTTGTTTTATTGGAGCAAAAGAAGCAGTAGGTGCTTGGACAGCTTGTAGCTTAATACTTTCCACTTCAGGAGTAGTCGGCTTTCCTATTGTTGGAGTGTCAGCCTCTTCTTCAACGTTTTCATCTTCTACATCAGGGGATTCTGGATCTTTCATTTCTTCATCATCCACATCTTCACCTGGAGTAAATTCCGGTTTATCTTCCTCTATTGAATCATCCTCTTCATCGTCTTCTTCGTTTCCTGGTTTATCCTCCTCTTCATCATCATTATCTGGAGTAGTTGGAATTACTGGGAAAAGGTCCCAACGGTGTGATTCTCCACCAGTAATATTAACCACATTGGCGATGATGTTACCGTCAACGTTTACGGTAGCGGTTAAGGTAGCTAATGGTGCAAGTATGCTTCCCATAAAGCGACCGCTGGTGATATTGATATTTGATGCTTCAGTAAAGTTCCATAAAATATGATTAGGAACTTCATGGCTTTCGGAATTTTCCAGAGGAGTTTTTCGGTCATCATAGTATAGAAGAGTTTGAGTACTAATATTGATATCGCCTGCACCGATACCAGTAATAGTAATGATAATGGTCGGAGCATCAGCTTTGCTAGATAGACCATAAATTTTAATTGGTTGAGATGCTGCCAGGAAGTCGGCCGGGATTTGCATGTACATCACGTTATCAGTTGGAATAGCATTGGAAACATCAATATAACGATTATTCATATCATCAAAGTTTTTGATAATTCCATCTGATTCTGGCATGGCAGCATAGAAATTAGAGGCCTCAATTAGCCGGGCGAATACTCTAGGGAAGTCAATGTAGTTTGAGCCGCTAGTATCCTTAAATACTTCATTGGCGTTCAGGTTTGGCATATGATTTCCATTAATGTAAACCTGATCATCTATAATCTCAACATTAACGTTTTCACCAAAGATTACGTGATTAAAGGCTTCATTTCTAAAAGAACCACTATTTAATGAATCTAAGAGTTTTTGAATGTAGTAGATGTCACCTTGGCATAAGTGGATGGAATCGCCACGAGTACCGAAGTCAATTGAACCTCCAAGAACACCGACTGCAATATTTCCGTTCACATCTGCCCCTAAATTAGCGGAGTTCGCGAAAATATGGAAGATGGAGGCAAGTAATAGGGTGCTTTTAGCGTCTAAGTGATTGATATCAATCCCGTATTCCTTTAACAGTGGATCGTCATAAATAGAACCGACACTATTTGCGGGTGACTTTTCTGTAGTGACAGTTGTGTTAGCCGCTGCACTTGAGTTAATAGTTTCGCTGGAATTAGCTAGCTTGTTATTCTCAATAGCCAGATTGTCCGAAACCATTGGGTCAGCAATTAAATTATTATCAGTTGTTGAGCTAGAGCTGGTGTTTTCGTGATTGGTGGCCGAAGAGGCCGATGTGTTAGAAAAGTCCGAGTTAGGTGCGATTTGGGAAGAGTTGCTAGAATATTGACTAGTAGCAGTGGGTGAAAGATTTAATGTTCCATTTGTGGGGCTACTCACTGCTTTTGCCGTGATGCTGTTTAAGTCAGTACCAGTAGTAGTATTTACTTCATCCGCTGATGCGGTCGAAACACCGACAAACGTTAGTCCGATTAGTACGGAAACTAGACCAAATGACAGTTTCTTTAAGGAAAAACGTTGCCTCGCTGGCGTATACTTTTTGTCGCAAAACTAATGTTGTTTTTTGATAGCATTCCTAAATCCTCCTATATATCATATCAAGTTGCATAACCTGCTTTGGAATATGAATCTTAAAGCAGATAAATTTTTCTACAAGCTTAATATACTAGACCCAACATTTTATGTGAATATATTATGTAAGTTATAAATTTATTCTTTTATTTTTGTTCAAAATAAATTCATACATAAGATAAATGTCTCTATATAGGATTTTTGTCCTGCGAAAGCGTTTGATTATAAAATTGTGAAAAAATTATTTTAAATGAATTGTTAATAATCAATCTAGATATTATTAATAGTTCGATCCTTATTTATATAATTATTTGTCTGACTTGATTAACAATAGCGGATGCTAGAGGCTTCACAAGAAGGGAAAATAAGTTTAAAATAAAAGTTAAACTATATAATTAAGGTTTAATATTATGAAAAAAGTTAACTTATATATTTTCCTCATACTTAGTGCATTTACCTTGGCCTTTGTCGTGAAACAGCCTAGAGTTAAGGCTGAAGCTGTGGACAAACAGACTCAAAAGCAGCTTCAAGACTATATGAAAGATCACAATATTAATGGGGTGATGTTGGTAAATGGTAAGGGAAGTCAGCCTATTGCAATCAGTAATAAGGAAACCTCAGCTAAAAAGAAAATAGTCAAACCAAATCAGCTTTTCCCAATTGGTTCACTGCAAAAATTGATAACAGGAACAGCAATTTACCAGTTGAAGCAAAAGAACAAATTAAACTGGGATACGAGTTTGCAACAATACTTTCCGCAAGTTTCAGGAAGCGAAGATATAACGATTCGCGAATTGATGAACCATACGAGTGGCTTGATAAATAACGACCGGCCAGCTACTCCGCTTAAAAGTGAAAAGCAGCAAGTAGCCTTTATGCTTGAGCACTTAAAAAATGATCACACCCACACTTGGGACTATCAGGATGTTGATTATGAAATGCTGGCTGCTATTATTCGGGAACAGATGCATACTAGCTATACTTCCTATGTTAAAAAGGCCATTGCGAAGCCACTTCACCTTCACCAAATTAAAGACTTTTCGGAGGTTTCTAAGAATAAGGTTCCACAAACAATGGACTTAGGGGTTGACTGGCAACAAGTCACGATTACGACCTCGTCTGACTTTGGAGCAGGTAACCTTTTTATGTCACCTAATGACTATTGGAAATTTGTTTATAATTTTGCCCTTAAAGATCCGCAAATGATAACTGAATTTTACCAAGAAGCACAAAACCAAGAAGTAGCTTATTTCGGTGGGGTTTATTTTGATGGCGACATTATTCGGGCAAATGGGAGTTTGCCAGGATATAATTGCTGCTTTGTAGCTGACTATAAGACAAAGAAAATGGTGATGCTTTTCTCAAATAATATCGATTATTTAAAATTAAAGGCTAGTTCGGATGACTTACTACATCATTATATGAAAGAAAATGGCTAGCTCTTGTTATGAAAAAACTTTTTGATAGGGAGTTCAGTATTTGGCGATACCAAATGGTGGGCTCTTATTTTGTTAACCGTGAAATTATTTATAAATATAGTATTAAATTTCACAAACCCTCTTTAAAATGAAAACGATTTTTGATATTATTATTTGTGTAATAAATAACAAACCAAAAGGAGATTTTAGATTATGAGAGCTGCTGTTATTAATGATCCTGTAGATGGCTACGTTACTGTTAAGGATGTTAAACTTCGTGATCTTAAGCCAGGTGAAGCATTAGTTGATATGGAATACTGTGGACTTTGTCATACTGACTTACACGTTGCTGCTGGTGACTTTGGTGAAAAGCCAGGCCGTATTATTGGTCACGAAGGTGTTGGTCGTGTGTCTAAAGTTGCTCCTGGTGTTACTTCCCTTAAAGTAGGGGACCGGGTATCAATTGCTTGGTTCTTCAAGGGATGTGGACACTGCGAATACTGTTTAACAGGTCGTGAAACTCTTTGTCGCGACGTTCTTAATGCTGGGTACACTGCTGATGGTGCAATGGCAGAACAATGTATTGTACCTGCTGACTACGCAGTTAAAGTTCCAGAAGGACTTGATCCAGTTGAAGCAACTTCATTAACTTGTGCCGGTGTTACTATGTATAAGGCTCTTAAGGTTGCTGATATCAAGCCTGGTCAATGGGTATCTATCGTTGGTGCTGGTGGACTTGGGAACTTAGGTATCCAGTTTGCTCACAATGTCTTTGGTGCACATGTTATTGCCGTTGACGGTAACGAAGACAAACTTCAGGCTGCTAAGGAAAATGGTGCTGAAATTGTTATCAACCGTCATGATGGTGATCCAGCTAAGGCTATTCAAGAAAAGGTTGGCGGTGTAAATGCTGCTGTTGTTACAGCTGTATCCGCATCTGCATTTGACCAAGCTGTTGACTCACTTCGTCCAGATGGTAAGTTAGTTGCTGTTGCCCTTCCACAAGGTGACATGAAGCTTAATATTGCCAAGACGGTTCTTGACGGAATCATCGTTGCTGGTTCATTAGTTGGTACTCGTCAAGACTTAGCTGAATGTTTCCAATTTGGTGCTGAAGGTAAGGTTAAACCAATCGTTAAGACTCGTAAGTTAAGTGAAATTAACGACATGATCCAAGAATTGAAGGATAACAAGGTTGTTGGACGTAACGTTGTTGACTTTAGTGCTGAAGACTAATTAATAATTTCCTTTTGATCAATCCAAATTAATCTTTCAAAAAGCTAGTAGGAAAACTCTATGGTTTTCGCTAGCTTTTTCTTTATTTGTTATTTAAGAATATTAATTTGCTTTACTTGGTAGTGGAGCATGAGAGAAGAATGTGATACAATTGGTCAAAATTAGTCAAATGCTGGAGGTGATAAAGTGGAAGAGAAGAGTATCTCAGATATTATTGAGAAGTATTTAAAACAGATTTTAGATAAGTCGTCACAAATTGAAATTCGGCGTTCAGAACTTGCTGATCATTTTGACGTTGTCCCCTCCCAAATTAACTACGTGATAAAAACTCGTTTCACAATTCAACATGGTTATTTAGTCCAAAGTAAACGTGGTGGAGGTGGATATATCAGAATTGAAAGAGTTAACTTGCTAGATGACGTTGACATGCTTGATTCCCTAATACAGGCAATTGGTGATTCAGTAAGTGAAAGGGATGCAATTGACATTATTCAAACTTTATATGATGAGAAGGTGTTGACGCGACGTGAAGGCGACCTAATCCTCGCCGCCTTATCAAAACAGGCATTAAATGTTAATGACTGTAAGTTAGAAGCCCAATTGCGAGCACGGATTTTGATTTCGATAGTGAATCGACTACGGTATGAGAGCTAAGGAGGAAATCAATATATGGAGAATATGTTCACACCAAGTGCAAAGCGTGTTTTAGCCATTGCTCATGAACAAGCCAAATATTTTAAGCACCAAGCAATCGGCACAGAACATTTATTACTAGCTTTAGCGATTGAAAAAGAAGGAATTGCTAATAAGATCCTGGGGCAATTTTCAATTACTAGCGATGATATTCAAGAAGAAATTGAGCGGATGGTGGGTTATGGAACAATGGCCAGCTCCAATTCAAGCGAATATTTACCATATTCACCAAAGGCGCGCCAAGTCCTAGCTTTAGCTGGTCAAGAAGCTCAACAAATGAATGCATTAAAAATTGGAACAGAGCACCTGTTATTAGCGCTAATCTCAGATGAGGGTATATTATCATCTCGTATCTTAATTAGTTTGGATGCTTTGCCACGCCAAATTCGAAAGGTTACGTTACGTCGGCTAGGGATTTCTGATGTTCAATCGCGCCAACGTTTGTCTAGCCAAGGTCCGCAACGCAGGACAAGTCAAACCCCAACATTAGACAAACTAGCCCGTGATATGACTCAGTTGGCTCGTGAAGGAAAGTTTGATCCCGTAATCGGCCGTGATAAGGAGATTAAGCGGGTTGAACAAATTCTCAGCCGGCGAACCAAGAACAACCCGGTTTTGATTGGTGAACCTGGTGTTGGTAAAACTGCAATTGCTGAAGAGTTAGCCCAGAAGATTGTTAAGAATGAAGTTACTGATGAGTTGTCACGCAAGCGTTTAATGATGCTTGATATGGGATCATTAGTCGCCGGGACAAAATATCGTGGTGAATTTGAAGACCGTCTAAAAAAGGTAATTGAAGAAATTCAAAAAGATGGAAATGTCATCCTATTTATTGATGAACTTCATACCCTGATTGGCGCTGGGGGTGCCGAGGGTGCAATTGATGCTTCAAATATCCTAAAACCTGCATTAGCTCGAGGCGAACTGCAAACTATCGGGGCAACAACTCTAGATGAATACCAGAAATATATTGAGTCTGATGCAGCTTTAGAACGGCGCTTTGCCACTGTCCAAATCGAAGAACCAACCGAAAATAGCAGTCTGCAAATCTTAAAGGGAATTCGGCCAAAATACGAAGAACACCATCACCTAAAAATTGATGATGATGCTTTAAAACAAGCAGTTAAACTTTCAAACCGCTACATTACAGATCGATTCCTACCTGACAAGGCGATTGACCTAGTTGATGAGGCTTCCTCGATGGTTCGGATTGATAATGGAAAGCAGCAAAATAATCACCACTCTCTTGCCGATCAGTTGGCTGCCTTACGGCGAAAGAAGGAAACGGCAATTGAAGATCAAAACTTTGATCAGGCAGCCAAACTTCGTCAAGAAGAACTAGAGTTAAAGGAAAGAGTTGACGCTGAACAAGCAAAACAAGCAGCGCATCCTAAAAAGCAGCAGCTTCATGTAACAGGTGAAGATGTAGCGAAGATAGTTGCTGAATGGACGGGTGTTCCGCTAACCCAGCTTAAGAAGAGCGAAAGTGACCGCCTTGTTAACTTAGAAAAGGTTTTGCATGACCGGGTAGTAGGACAAAAAGAAGCTGTATCGGTTGTCTCTAAGGCTATTCGTCGTGCTCGAAGCGGATTGAAAGATCCAAAGCGGCCAATTGGTTCATTTATGTTCTTAGGACCAACCGGTGTCGGGAAGACTGAGTTAGCTAAAGCTTTAGCAGCAGCAATGTTTGGTTCAGAAGACAACATGATTCGGATTGATATGTCTGAATATATGGAAAAATATAGCACTAGTCGGTTGATTGGGGCTGCTCCCGGATATGTTGGGTACGACGAAGGTGGTCAATTAACTGAAAAGGTTCGTCAACACCCATACTCGGTTATCCTCTTTGATGAAGCGGAAAAGGCTCACCCAGATGTCTTTAACCTTTTATTGCAGGTGCTGGATGATGGATATATCACAGATGCCAAGGGACGTCGAGTTGATTTCCGCAATACCATTATTATTATGACTTCTAACCTTGGTGCTACCCAGTTACAGGATGAAAAAGAAGTTGGGTTTGGTGCGCGTGATATGAGTCAGGATTATGATGCAATGGTGGCGGCTATTAACCAACAGCTTAAACTTCACTTCCGTCCAGAATTTTTGAATCGGATTGACGAAACAGTAATCTTCCACTCATTACAAAAGGATGAGTTACACACGATTGTTAAGTTAATGTCACAGGGGCTGCAAAAGCGGGTTGTTGAACAAGGAATCAACCTTAAAATTACGCCAGCCGCAATCGATGTGGTGACAAGAGAGGGTTATGATCCAACGTACGGTGCTCGTCCATTGCGTCGTGCATTGCAACGATTAATTGAAGATCCTCTTAGCATGGCCCTATTAAGTGACCAACTTAAGCCAGGAGACAATGTCGTTGTTGGCGCCCGTCAAGGGAAAATAACATTAAAAACAAAAAATGATGATAGTTCTAAGGTAATAAAGGTTTAGTAGATATAATAACCTGCAAAGATGTGATTGGGCAGCGGTATAACAGCTGCCCAATCACATCTTTTTTGTTTATCTGGAGCTTACTTAATATTAATTTATTAATATTAAGTAATAAGACATTTATTTGAATGTATGCTTGTCAAAATAGCGGATTGGTGGCATTATAGATTTATAGGATGATTAATAAGGTTAGGAGAGAAAATTATGAAGAGGGCTGAACAGCTTGAAAAGACCCGTCAGTCGATAATGAAAACAGCAACGAAACTATTCCTACAAAAAGGATTTGGGGAGACATCGACTCGAGACATTGCTAAACAAGTAGGAATCACACAACCAGCCTTGTACCACCATTTCAGTGATAAAGAAGTGCTTTATTTGGATGTGATGACTAATTTAAGTGGCAAGGTGCGTAAAGATATCCAACGAGTAATGCGTAAACACAGTTTGGAACCGGAAGAACAACTCTGGCAAATTACACAAGCACTTCTAAAAAGCCATCCCGTTAGTATCTATGACCAATATCGTTTAGCTATCGGAATGCTTTCTAAGAGTTCCCAACAGAAATTAAACATGATTTTGGCAATGAATTATCTGCAACCAATTGCCGAGTATTTTAAGCAACCAGAAGTAAAGCTTCGACCAGACATTCTTCCTCAAGAAGCAGCAGAATTATTTTTAGCGAGCTTAGCACCATTATTTGGAACCTATCAACCTATTGGGGGACATAACATTGATGAGAAACAACGCTCCCGACTCATTCTTGATTGTATCGTTCATGGTTTAGCTAAAGAAAATTAAAATAATCTCTTGACAATTCATATTATTAAAGTTATTATATTATAGTATGTAATTGTGAGTTGTCATATGAATCCTATGATCTATTGTCCATAAGATTCAGCAAATAAAACCAAAGGCAGTTAACAACTGTTTTTGGATTTTTTTTGCTCAAAATTACTCTTTTTGCATAATTGTAAACAAATTGTAATATTTAGACGCACTCGCAGAATAAAATAGAGAGGTGAACAGTTTGGCCGGACATTTAGTAAAATACGGTAAGCACCGTACCCGTCGTAGCTACTCGCGAATTAAGGAAGTTCTCGAGTTGCCAAACCTTATTGAAATCCAAACCGACTCATACAAGTGGTTTATGGAAAAAGGTTTGCGGGAAATGTTTGATGATATTATGCCAATTGATGATTTCCAAGGAAAGTTATCTTTGGAATTCGTTGATTATCAACTATTAGAACCAAAGTATACTGTTGATGAAGCGCGTGAACATGATGCAAATTACTCTGCACCTTTGCATGTTACTTTACGTCTTACTAACCATGAAACTGGTGAAATTAAGTCACAAGATGTCTTCTTTGGTGAATTCCCATTAATGACAGATCAAGGTACTTTCATTATTAATGGTGCTGAACGGGTAATTGTTTCTCAATTAGTTCGCTCCCCTGGGGTTTACTACAGTGAAGAAGCAGGGAAAAATGGTCGGCCAAGTTTTGGTGCAACCTTTATCCCTAACCGTGGTGCATGGTTAGAATACGAAACAGATGCCAAGAACATTTCTTATGTTCGAATTGACCGTACCCGGAAGTTACCAATGACTGAATTGATCCGGGCACTTGGTTTCGGCTCTGACGATGAAATTATTGATATGTTTGGTGGCAATAGTGAAACATTGTCACTAACCTTAGACAAGGATGTCCACAAGAACGCTGAAGATTCACGAGTTGAAGAAGCGCTTAAGGATATTTATGAACGTCTTCGTCCTGGTGAACCAAAGACAGCTGACTCAGCACGTAACTTGCTGACAGCACGTTTCTTTGATCCAAAGCGTTATGATATGGCTCCTGTTGGTCGTTACAAGACTAATAAGAAGTTGATGTTGAAATATCGTTTGCTTGGTGAAACCTTAGCTGAAACCTTAGCTGATCCTGATACTGGTGAAGTACTGGCTCAACAAGGCGACAAGGTTACCAAGGAAGTTCTCAAGAAGTTGGAACCATATTTAGATCGTGACGACTTCAAGACGATTACTTACATCCCTTCTGATGAAGCTGTTGTAACAGAACCAGTTAAATTACAAAAGATTTTGGTATATTCCCACGAAGATCCAGAACGGGTAGTGCCAATTATTGGTAATGGTCATATTCCATTAGAATACAAGCACATTGAACCAGCTGATATCTTGGCCTCTTTGAACTACTTCTTTAACCTTCAAGAAGGCATTGGTAATACTGATGATATCGACCACCTTGGTAACCGTCGTATTCGTTCAGTTGGTGAATTGCTTCAAAACCAATTCCGAATTGGCTTAGCACGGATGGAACGAGTTGTTCGTGAACGAATGTCAATTCAAGATCCAGATACTGTAACTCCACAACAATTGATCAATATTCGTCCAGTAGTTGCATCAATTCGTGAGTTCTTTGGATCATCACAATTGTCACAATTCATGGACCAAACTAACCCACTTGGTGAATTAACTCATAAGCGTCGTCTTTCTGCCCTTGGACCTGGTGGTTTGACTCGTGATCGTGCCGGGTATGAAGTCCGGGACGTGCACTATACTCATTATGGTCGGATGTGTCCAATTGAAACTCCAGAAGGACCTAACATTGGTTTGATTAACAGTCTTTCCTCATATGCTCGTGTTAACAAGTATGGGTTTATTGAAACACCATATCGGCGTGTTTCATGGAAGACACATAAGGTAACCGACAAGATCGATTACTTGACTGCCGATGAAGAAGATAACTACATTATTGCCCAAGCCAACACTCCATTAAATGAAGATGGTTCTTTCGCAGAAGATGAAGTTATGTGTCGTGATAAGGATGACTATATTGAAACTAGTGTAGACAACGTTGACTACATGGACGTTTCTCCAAAACAAGTAGTTTCTGTTGCTTCCGCATGTATCCCATTCCTTGAAAACGACGACTCCAACCGTGCCTTGATGGGTGCCAACATGCAACGGCAAGCGGTTCCTCTTCTTAACCCTCATGCCCCATTGGTAAGTACTGGTATCGACTACAAGGCTGCCCATGACTCTGGTGTTGCAATGATTGCTAAGAAGTCAGGTACTGTAGAATACGTTGATGCTGACGAAGTACGGGTTCGTGAGGAAGACGGTACTTTAGATACTTACAAGTTAATGAAGTTCCGTCGTTCAAATGGTGGTAAGAACTACAACCAACGTCCAATCGTAAAAGTTGGTGAACACGTTGACGCTGATGATGTATTAGCTGATGGTCCATCCATGGAACAAGGGGAGTTAGCTCTTGGTCAAAACCCATTGATTGCCTTTATGACATGGCAAGGTTACAACTTCGAAGATGCCATTGCTATTAGCGAACGGCTAGTTAAGGAAGATGTTTATACTTCTATTCATATCGAATCATATGAATCAGAAGCTCGTGAGACTAAGCTTGGGCCTGAAGAAATGACCCGTGAAATTCCAAACGTCGGCGATGATGCTCTTAAGGACCTCGATGAAAACGGTATTGTTCGTATTGGTGCTGAAGTTCATGATGGTGACATCTTAGTTGGTAAGGTTACTCCTAAGGGAATGACTGAATTATCAGCTGAAGAACGTCTTCTTCACGCTATCTTTGGTGAAAAGTCACGTGAAGTTCGTGATACTTCACTTCGGGTTCCTCACGGTGGCGGAGGAATTATCCAAGATGTTAAGGTCTTCACTCGTGAAAATGGTGATGAATTATCACCGGGAGTAAACACGATGGTTCGTGTTTACATCGCTCAAAAGCGGAAGATCCAAGTTGGTGATAAGATGTCAGGTCGTCACGGTAACAAAGGTACTGTTTCTATCGTTGTTCCAGAAGAAGATATGCCATATATGCCAGATGGAACTCCAATCGACATTATGTTGAGTCCAATGGGTGTGCCAAGTCGTATGAACATCGGACAGTTGCTTGAACTTCACTTAGGGATGGCTGCTAAGCGACTTGGTGTCCACATGGCTACTCCAGTATTCGATGGGGCATCTGATAAAGATGTTTGGAATGCTGTTAAGGAATCTGGATTCCCAGAAGATGGTAAGACTATTCTTTATGATGGACGTACAGGTGAACCATTTGAAAACCGGATTGCCGTTGGTTCAATGCACTACTTGAAGTTAGCTCACATGGTTGATGACAAGATTCACGCTCGTTCAACTGGTCCTTACTCATTGGTTACTCAACAACCATTAGGTGGTAAGGCTCAATTTGGTGGACAGCGGTTTGGTGAAATGGAAGTTTGGGCTCTTGAAGCATACGGTGCTGCTTACACCCTTCAAGAAATCTTAACTTACAAGTCTGATGATACTGTTGGTCGTGTGCGGACTTATGATGCCATTATTAATGGTGAACCAATTCCTAAGCCAGGTGTGCCAGAATCATTCCGTGTTCTTGTTAAGGAATTGCAAGCATTAGGACTTGATATGAAGGTTCTTGATGGTAACAATGAAGAAGTTCAATTAAAGAACATGGACGAAGAAGATGATGAAGTAGTTAATGTGGATGCATTAGCTAAGTATGCTTCTACGCACCAAACTGATAATAAGGATGCTGCTAAGTCAAACGATGACGAAAATGTACCAGCAACCGATGAAAAATCAGAAGCGACTGAAGCAACAACTGATCAAGATGACAAGACTAAGCAAGACTAATTTAGGCTTAGCTACAGAAAAATATAAATAAGGAGGAAAATCCTTTGATTGATGTCAATAAATTTGAAAGTATGCAGATCGGCCTGGCATCACCAGATAAGATTCGGAGTTGGTCTTATGGGGAAGTTAAAAAGCCTGAAACTATCAACTACCGAACTTTAAAGCCAGAAAAGCAAGGTCTGTTTGACGAACGAATCTTTGGCCCAACTAAGGACTACGAATGTGCCTGTGGTAAGTACAAGCGGATTCGTTATAAGGGTCGTGTGTGTGACCGCTGTGGGGTTGAAGTTACAAGTTCAAAGGTTCGTCGTGAACGAATGGGTCATATTGAATTGGCTGCTCCAGTTTCACATATTTGGTACTTCAAGGGTATTCCAAGTCGAATGGGTCTTGTCTTAGACATGAGTCCACGCTCATTGGAAGAAGTTATTTACTTTGCTTCATATGTTGTTTTGGATCCAGGTGATACCCCACTTGAAAAGAAACAATTACTTTCTGAAGCAGAATACCGTGATAAGAAGGCTGAATTTGGCGATCGCTTTACTGCCGAAATGGGTGCAGCGGCGATTAAGAAATTGCTAGCTGATGTTGACCTTGAAAAAGAAGCGCAAGAATTAAAAGCAGAATTAAAAGAAGCAACTGGTCAAAAGCGAACACGGGCAATTCGTCGTTTGGACATTTTGGAAGCATTTATTAAGTCTGGTAACAAGCCAGAATGGATGGTTCTCGATGTTATTCCAGTTATGCCACCTGACTTGCGGCCAATGGTACAACTTGAAGGGGGACGCTTTGCTACTTCTGACTTGAACGACTTGTATCGTCGGGTAATTAACCGTAACAACCGATTGAAGCGCCTGTTGAAGTTGCAAGCACCTGGAATCATTGTTCAAAATGAAAAGCGGATGCTTCAAGAAGCTGTTGATGCTTTGATTGATAATGGTCGTCGTGGTCGTCCAGTTGCCGGACCAGGTAACCGTCCATTGAAGTCCCTTTCTCACTTGCTTAAAGGTAAGCAAGGGCGATTCCGTCAAAACTTACTTGGTAAGCGGGTTGACTACTCTGGACGTTCAGTTATTGATGTTGGTCCATCATTGAAGTTGAACCAAATGGGACTTCCAGTTCCGATGGCACTTGAGTTATTCAAGCCATTCATTATGCATGAATTAGTTAAGCGTGGTTTATCTGCAAATGTTAAGGCTGCTAAACGCAAGATTGACCGTGGTGATGATGATGTCTTTGATGTATTGGAAGACGTTATTAAGGAACACCCAGTACTCTTAAACCGGGCACCTACTCTTCACCGTTTAGGTATCCAAGCCTTTGAACCAATCCTGGTTTCTGGTAAGTCAATGCGGCTCCACCCATTAGTATGTGAAGCCTACAACGCCGACTTTGATGGGGACCAGATGGCAATCCACGTTCCCCTATCTGATGAAGCTCAAGCCGAAGCTCGGTTACTTATGTTGGCCGCTTCTCATATCTTGAGTCCTCGTGACGGTGAACCTATTATTTCACCATCACAAGATATGGTTATTGGTAACTACTATATGACCACTGAAGATAAGGGTCGTGAAGGCGAAGGTATGATTTTCAAGGATACTGATGAAGCTGAACTTGCTTACCGAAACGGATATGTTTCATTACAAACCCGTGTTGGAGTTCAAGTATCTGCCTTCCCAGACAAACCATTTACTGATGAACAACGTAATAAGATTATGGTCACAACTGTTGGTAAGCTCCTTTTTAACCGAATTATGCCAAAGGACTTTGTTTACATTAATGAACCAACAGATGCTAATATTCAAAATGGTGTTGATGACCGCTTCTTCCTTGATGAAGGGGAGGACATTCATGAATACCTTGAAAATGCACCATTAGTCCCACCATTTAAGAAGGGCTTCTTGTCTGACTTGATTGCTGAAGTTTACAAGCAATACAAAGTTACTAAGACTTCTCAATTCCTTGACCGGATTAAGGACCTTGGTTACTACGAATCAACAATTTCTGGTTTAACTACTGCTATGTCAGATATTCATGACTTACCAGAAAAAGCTGATATTATTAAGGATGCTCGTAAGCAAGTGGCACTAGTTACTAAGCAATTCCGTCGTGGTTTAATTACTGATGATGAACGTTACGAACGAGTAATTGGGATCTGGAACGATGCTAAGGATGAAGTTCAAAACAAGCTGATTGAACACATGGACATTCATAACCCAATTAACATGATGTCTGACTCCGGGGCTCGTGGTAACATTTCTAACTTTACTCAGTTAGCCGGTATGCGTGGTTTGATGGCCTCACCAAACGGTAAGATTATGGAATTACCAGTTCTTTCTAACTTCTATGAAGGTTTATCAGTTCTGGAAATGTTCATTTCATCTCATGGTGCTCGTAAAGGGATGACTGATACTGCCCTTAAAACTGCTAACTCAGGTTACTTAACTCGTCGACTTGTTGACGTGGCGCAAGACGTTGTTGTTCGTGAAAAAGACTGTGGTACTGATCGTGGTCTTGAAGTTACCGCAATTACTAACGGTAACGAAATGATCGAACCGCTTTATGACCGGATTATGGGTCGTTATACTATGAAGTCTGTCTTCGATCCAAAGACTGGTGAAAAGATCGTTGGCAAGAATGTAATGATTGATGAAAAGACGGCTCAACGGATTGTTGATGCAGGCGTTCAAAAAGTAACTATTCGTTCCGCCTTTACTTGCAACACAGAACATGGTGTTTGTGAACGTTGTTACGGTCGGAACGCAGCTACTGGTGATCGTGTTGAAGCCGGTGAAGCAGTTGGTACGGTTGCCGCTCAATCAATCGGTGAACCAGGTACTCAATTGACTTTACGTAACTTCCACACTGGTGGGGTTGCTGGTAACGATGATATTACCCAAGGGCTTCCTCGTATCCAAGAAATTGTGGAAGCTCGTAATCCTAAGGGTCGTGCTATTATCAGTGAAGTTACTGGTGAAGTTGAATCAATTGAAGAAAATCCTGCTGAACGTACCAAGGACATTACCATTAAAGGTGAAACTGATACGCGGACATACACACTTCCTATTACTGCACGTTTGCGTGTTGCTGAAGGAGACTTCATTCACCGTGGTACTGCCTTAAATGAAGGTTCAATTGATCCTAAAGAATTGATCCGAGTTCGGGACGTATTATCTACAGAAACATACCTTCTAGCAGAAATCCAAAAGGTTTACCGTATGCAGGGTATTGATCTATTAGATAAGCACGTTGAAATCATGATTCGTCAAATGATGCGGAAAGTACGTGTTATGGATCCAGGTGACACTGACTTATTACCAGGTCAATTGATGGATATTAGTCAATTCCGTGATGCAAACTATGATACTTTGATTGCTGGTAATATTCCTGCGACTGCTCGTCCAGTTATCTTGGGAATTACTAAGGCCGCTTTGGAAACAAATAGTTTCTTATCTGCTGCTTCATTCCAAGAAACTACTCGGGTATTAACAGATGCTGCTATCCGTGGTAAGAATGATCCATTAGTAGGGCTGAAGGAAAATGTTATCATTGGTAAGATTATCCCAGCTGGTACTGGTATGAGTACTTACCGTAACATTAAGCCAAAGGAAGTTAATGTTGCTTCTACGGCTGCCTACTCAATTAAGGATATTGAAGAAAAAATGAAGGAAGAGGACGAACAAAAGTAATTTAAGTTCGTTTTTGACCCGAAAACAAAAGCGTTAATTGAAGAAAATCTTCTTCGATTAACGCTTTTTTCTGTATGGAGGAAGACTAATATTACGGGTATCTGTCAAATGGTATTGATGGATGCCGACACCTCTCACGTAAATGTGGGAGGTGTTTTTTTATGCAAACAGA
>JBCLSJ010000009.1:0-52241 GCA_041225415.1 Lactobacillaceae bacterium 24-114 | reverse complement strand
TTGGAGGATTAGCTCAGTTGGGAGAGCATCTGCCTTACAAGCAGAGGGTCACAGGTTCGAGCCCTGTATCCTCCATTGAGCATTAAGCTCATGAGCCGTTAGCTCAGTTGGTAGAGCATCTGACTTTTAATCAGAGGGTCGGCGGTTCGAGACCGCCACGGCTCATTGCCAAATGAATATCGGTTTGGTATAATAAATAAAGTGACGCCGACTTAGCTCAGTTGGCAGAGCATCTGTCTTGTAAACAGAGGGTCGGAGGTTCGAATCCTCTAGTCGGCACTTTCATATGCGGAAGTAGTTCAGTGGTAGAACACCACCTTGCCATGGTGGGGGTCGCGGGTTCGAATCCCGTCTTCCGCTTTGTCAATTCTATAATGCCGGGGTGGCGGAATTGGCAGACGCACGGGACTTAAAATCCCGCGGTTAGTGATAACCGTACCGGTTCGATCCCGGTCCTCGGCACTTTTTATGCACCCATAGCGCAATTGGATAGAGTGTCTGACTACGAATCAGAAGGTTGAAGGTTCGACTCCTTCTGGGTGCATTTTCGGGAAATAGCTCAGCTTGGTAGAGCACCTGGTTTGGGACCAGGGGGTCGCAGGTTCGAATCCTGTTTTCCCGATTGGATTTAATTTAATCTATTATGTTATTTCGCGGTGTAGCTCAGCTGGCTAGAGCGTCCGGTTCATACCCGGGAGGTCGAGGGTTCGATCCCCCCCGCCGCGATTTGGCTGGCTGTTTTGGACCTTTAGCTCAGTTGGTTAGAGCAAGCGGCTCATAACCGCCCGGTCGTAGGTTCGAGTCCTACAAGGTCCATTGAGGTCTTAGGTAGGCTTTAACTAATTTGTTTATCATTATGGAGGATTACCCAAGTGGCTGAAGGGGGCGGTCTTGAAAACCGCTAGGCCGTGAGAGCGACGCGAGGGTTCGAATCCCTCATCCTCCTTTATTATCGCGGGGTAGAGCAGCCTGGTAGCTCGTCGGGCTCATAACCCGGAGGTCGTTGGTTCAAATCCAGCCCCCGCAATTTTGGTCCATTGGTCTAGTTGGTTTAGGACGCATCCCTGTCACGGATGAGATCACGAGTTCGAGTCTCGTATGGACCGTTTTGGCTCGGTAGCTCAGTTGGTAGAGCAACGGATTGAAGCTCCGTGTGTCGGCGGTTCGATTCCGTCCCGCGCCATTAATTAAATATTATGCGGGTATAGTTTAGTGGTAAAACCACAGCCTTCCAAGCTGTTGTCGCGAGTTCGATTCTCGTTACCCGCTTTTTATGGGCCTATAGCTCAGCTGGTTTAGAGCGCACGCCTGATAAGCGTGAGGTCGATGGTTCAAGTCCATTTAGGCCCATTGGAGAAGTACTCAAGTGGCTGAAGAGGCGCCCCTGCTAAGGGTGTAGATCGCGAGAGCGGTGCGAGGGTTCGAATCCCTCCTTCTCCGTAGGTTCAATAACTGTAAGTATTATTTCTTTAGTACTTACAGTTTGTCTTTTATTGATAATGGCCCGTTAGTCAAGTGGTTAAGACACCAGCCTTTCACGCTGGTATCGTGGGTTCGAATCCCGCACGGGTCACTTTTATTATCGCGGGGTAGAGCAGCCTGGTAGCTCGTCGGGCTCATAACCCGGAGGTCGTTGGTTCAAATCCAGCCCCCGCAATTTTGGTCCATTGGTCTAGTTGGTTTAGGACGCATCCCTGTCACGGATGAGATCACGAGTTCGAGTCTCGTATGGACCGTCGCAAGAAGTCAAGAATATTTCTTGGCTTCTTTTTTTTATTCATTATTAATAAAATCCGATCGTTCATTATTTCTGTTATAGCTGTGTGTATCCATACATATTAAATAAAAAATAAGGAAGTCAGACTATTTCTATGAAGTCAGACTATTTCTATAATGTAACTACTTTCCATTTAACCCACAATATTAAATATTCAGATCCAAGGAGATGAAAGATAAAAGCGCAGGAGAAGATTTCCATATTCTTCTTTATAGAGATTTAAGAGGAAGTGATTGTATAACAAAAGAGTAGTAAATATCTTTTTGCGTACAAAAAATCTGGCATAGATTTTATCCATCCCAGATATTATATGTTTTAAAGATATAGACTCAGTTGAACAGTGAATTAGAGTAGTGGACGATAAACTTCGTCATAATAGGTATTATTAGGATCACGAGAAATGAAGCCACTTAATTCCTTAAATGACAGACTTTCTTTCCACATTACTAAGTCACTGAAATCATTCAGGCAAGATAATAGAACTAACGTAGTACTTTCATCCTTGTCATCAACTTGCAGAAACAATTGACCATTGATTAATGTTGAATCAGTATTAATGATTTTATCAAGAGTGTTGTATAGTATCTTTTGCCGATCATTATTTACTTGAAATGATTGGTAGTAAAGTATACCACGGAAATTACTATTTAATTTTTCATTTAGTACAGTATATTTTACAGGTGTCTTAAAAACAGTGGTCTCATTAGAAAAATCAAATAGGGCAAGCTTGTTGCTGTGGACTGAAGCTTGCATTAATTTGAAATGACGGTCTGGATACTTATTAATAATGTCTTGAAGGATCTGGCGTGATCCAAAGGTTAAACTTAATTTAGTTAGCATGATTATTCCCTCCATAAATCTCCTATCTTGTACTTAATATTATAATACTTTAGGCTCCATAATGAATTAGTTACCCTCCTAAAAATACTATTTTCTTTAGGAAATAAGCATGTTATAATATTACTTACTAAAAGTAAATGAAAATAGATTTTAAATCTTGCCTTTTAATATTATAAATTTTGTTATATAATAATAATTGTAATATTTGATGATTCCGACGGGCAAGCTTTAGAAGGAGGCCTTTTTAATGGTTACACTCTACACGTCTCCAAGTTGTACTTCTTGCAGAAAAGCACGAGCATGGTTAGACAAACATGGAATTAAGTTTACAGAAAGAAATATTTTTTCTGAGCCCTTAACTGTTAATGAAGTGAAAGAAATTTTGCGAATGACAGAAAATGGGACAGAGGATATAATTTCTAAACGATCAAAAGCATACTCGATGCTAAAGGTAGACTTAAATAGTTTATCCATGAAACATTTATACCAAATGATTAGTGAAAACCCAGGGTTACTTAGACGTCCAATTATCATGGATAATAAGCGAATTCAAGTTGGCTATAATAGCGATGAGATTCGTCGTTTCTTGCCACGTCGCGTACGTGAACTCGAATTAGCTGAGGCAGAACAAAAAGCTAATTCTATCTAATATACAATCTGATATTATAAGCGCAGTAGATGAAGCTCTCTGAAGGGAGATTTATTTATTGCGCTTTTTGCAACTTTACATTTTCGGTAAATTGGTTAGAATATAACTAACATCCAGTAGTGGGAGGTGTTTTTATGGAAATGGAACGTATAAATGAAAATACGATTAAGGTAATAGTTAATTCTGAGGACCTTGAGGAAAGAGGAATCAGAATTTTGGACCTTTTAAGTGACCATCGACAAATCCAGGACTTCTTTTATAGTATTTTGAAGGAGGTTGATTCTGGACACCAATTTCAGGATAACGATTCCGTTACGTTTCAAGTGATGCCAACCAGTGATGGGTTAGAGTTATTTATTAGTAAGAATGATCCGTTTAATGGAAATGGCGATCAAACTGATGCCATTACAGATTATATTCGTCAAAATATTGCCCGGCGTCAGAATAATGATACTAATGATGAAGAACAAACCAATTCAGAAGATTATTTATTTAGTCAGGCTGAACCAATGACAAAGTTAGTCGTAGTTAGTTTCGATGATTTTGAAGATGTGATAGGTTTTGCTAATGTAGCCGAAGATTCGAATATGGTAAGCGAGCTCTATAAGTACAAAGGTAAGTATTATCTAACTTTACAGTATTTGATAACTGATGAAAATACAGATGAAGAGATAAAAAATCAGATTGCATTGGCCTATGAATACGGAAATAAGACTAATCTTGCATCTGATTTCTTGGCTGAACATTCAAAAAAATTGATGGATATCTCAGCGTTGCACTTAATACGTCATTACTTTAAATAAAAAGTGAATCCTTCCTATTAATCACGTATTGATTAAATGGGAGGGATTTTTATGTTATTGGCAAGAAACAATGATAAATACATATGGGCGACTCAAGCAATAAAGGGAGAATGTTATTTTTGTCCTGCCTGTGGGGAACAGGTGATATTGCGTCAGGGAAAAAGCAACATAAGCCATTTTGCCCATTTTTCAAGTAATGACTGCTTAGATAATCAGGAAGGCGAAACTTATGAACACCTCTTAGGAAAACAACAGATTTTTGAATGGGCATTAAATAATGAATGGCAACCAGAATTAGAAGTTTACTTACCAGAAATTAATCAACGAGCGGACCTCCTTTTGACGATTAATGATCAAAAAGTTGCTCTTGAATTTCAATGCAGCCCACTGACTTTGCAGCGATTAAGTGAACGTAATCAAGGATATGCGTCACTCAATTATAAATTTTGGTGGATTTTAGGATCTAGTTACCAGAGGCTAATTAATCATTACTCTGCCCAAAAGTTTATTCAACTCCACCATAATCAATTATTCCTTTCCTTTTGGGAAATAAATAATAGCAGGTTAAAAGAGATAAGATACTCTCAGCAGTTTCTTAAAATTACTACCAAGAAAGTTTTAAATGATGTGGTAACTTGCAGAAAAAGAGCCAAGGTTGATCCTGATATTTTAAAGCTATTACGGGAAATCAGGAGACGTAAGTATGACCTCTTTAATTGTCCGCTGTTATGTCATCAATCTTTTGATCAAGTTAAATATTTTAGCTATGGAATATTTTGCTGGCAATTAAAAGCTTGCTTATGGTTGGAAGATATCCCTATTTTTTCAAACTTTGAACTTAGTGAGTGGTATAAGAAGCTTTGGCAAGTTGATTCAACCGAGTGGGGTGAATTTCCTTGTGCTGGTAAAGCAAAAATTGCTTATCACTTTCTCCATGGCTTTACAAGAAAACTACTTCAAATCGGTTGCATTGAAATAGTTAATGGTAAAATTCTTCTTTTGAGTCATCCACAGTGGTTTAAAACACCTGCTGATAAATATCGAACCTTGGCTATTTGTAACTAATCTGCTTTCATAATTGATTAAGCTATGAAATAATAAAATGAATAGATAAAAAGGAGCAGTGATGAGGATGGATGAACACACGTGTACAACCTTTCTTGCAGGTAAGAAGGCAACTATTGATGGGTCAACAATTGTCAGTCGGGTGGAAGACTATTCAAATAATTTTAACCCACAAAAATTTGTTGTAATTACTCCTGATAAGCAACCACGAATTTATAAAAGTAAGACTACCGCTTTTGAAATAAAGCTGCCAGATAATCCATTGCGTTATACATCTACTCCAGATGCTAATAGTGATGCAGGTATCTTTGGCGCCAGCGGGATTAATAGTGAGAATGTTTCTATGACAGCTACTGAAACGATTACCACTAACCCTCGCATCTTGAGTCTTGATCCTTTAAACGATAAAGATGGGATGGGAGAAGAAGATTTCTTGACGATTGTTTTACCTTATGTTCGTTCAGCAAGGGAAGCTGTCGAACGGGTAGGAAAGCTTTTGACCGAATATGGGACTTATGAATCTAACGGAATGGCCTTTGGCGATCATGATGAATTGTGGTACTTAGAAACAATTGGGGGACATCATTGGGCGGCTGTCCGAATTCCAGATGAAGCATATATAATCGCGCCAAATCGGTTTAATATTACAGAATTTGATTTTAACAGTGATTCAACGATGTGTTCCGCTGACTTAAAGGATTTGATTGATGAAAATAATTTGAATCCTGATATGATTGGTTATAACTTACGGCGAATTTTCGGTAGCAGTACTTACCGTGATGCGCATTACAATAATCCACGGGCTTGGTATATTCAGCAAATGTTAAGTGGTAGCAATGAAAAATCACCTACTGATCAGGATTTACCATTCATTAACTATCCAAAACATAAGATTACGATTCAAGAGGTAAAGCAGGTCATGAGCGCCCATTATCAAGATACACCATTTGACCCTTATGCAGGCAAAGAGGCGCCATACCGTTCAATTGCTCTTAATCGGAATCTTGAACTTCATGTATTACAAATTCGGAATGATGTTAATAATGAAATTAGCGGTATTCATTGGTTAGCATATGGACCAAATGTTGTTAATGCTCTAGTTCCCTTTTATGCCAATGTGATTGATACACCAAAGACATATCGTGATACCGAGACATCATTTAATATTCATGATATATATTGGCTTAATCACGTTATTATGGGAATGGCTGATCCGGATTTCCAGCAAGTTGAACCTAAAATTGAAGATTTTGAAGAAAAGGTTATGGCAAAGATTCTCAATATTCAGCATCAAGCTGACGCAAAAATAGCTGAGTTAGCCCAAGATGATATTAGTTCCTATCTTACAGAAATAAACGAACAAATGGCTGAAGTTTCTTATAAAGGCTCATTAAATCTGCTAGGACAACTAGTAGACTATCGTTTCAAACATGCCCGGCTTCAATATTAGTTAGGAAATGAGAAATGGCTCCACGCTCGGTAAAACCGAACGTGGGGCCATTTTCTGATTATTTTTGCAATAACTGAGCTTGATTACTAGCCTGATATTTCTTGACAAAGTGAACAGTGGCTTCTTTATTTCCCAACTGTTCTACTTGATAGGCTGCGAGTAAAGCATCGTAATTGCAATTATTAAGCTTAATTCCGTAGTTCTCTTCATTGCTATTAAACAAAACGGCGGTATTAGGCCGGTTAATATTAAATTCTTGTGCTAACGATTGACATTCATTATATGATTTTTCCGCAATTGTTGATTGCCGATCCTCTAAAAACATTTCAATATCTAAGTGAGCTTTGTCAGCAATCTCTACCGTTAATTCTTCAGTATAGTCTGCGCCTTGATTAATTAGAGCAGATTGAAGGAATAAGAGATATTGTTGTCCGTATTTTTGTCCTTGAAACAAAGCTGCCATGTAATCTAAAATTATCTGATACATTATCTTTGAAACCTTCTGGCGTACCAATAGGTCATGACTATTTAAATCAAACAGAGAAATGGTCTGTTGGATAGTATCCATGTTAAACAATGGAATAAAACGGTAGCTAACTTTAGTGTTAAGTGAATGTTTAATTTTTAAAACAGATTTTTCACTGTGTAAACAATTTGTCCCTAAAGGATTTATAAATAAATGAATTTCAAGCATTAAACGTTCCACCTCGTTTAGTACTAAATTTTCAAGCACAATTATTTTTGCAAATTTTCGGGAATTTGTAAAGAATTATGATTTCTAGTCACATTAGTGCAGGATATGAAATGAATGTGCTAGAATATATTGCGAGCTTAAATTGGAGGATAGTTTATGGTTGAAGATTGGCAACATTTTTTATTACCGTACCAGCAGGCAGTTAATGAATTAAAAATTAAATTGCGCGGAATAAGAAAACAATACCAAGATGAGGGACAACATTCACCAATTGAATTTGTTACTGGTCGGGTAAAACCAGTGGATAGTATAAAAGAAAAAATGGTCCGACGACATGTTCAAGAAGATCGTTTGGAACAAGATATGCAAGATATAGCTGGTGTCAGGATTATGTGCCAGTTTGTTGAGGATATTTATCAAGTAGTTGACCTCCTCCGCCAAAGAAGCGATATGGTTATCTTAGAAGAAAGAGACTATATCAGTAATGCCAAGCCAAGTGGTTATCGGTCCTACCATATCGTTATTGAGTATCCGGTTCAATTAATAACTGGAGAGAAGAAATTATTAGCTGAAATTCAGGTTCGCACTCTTGCGATGAATTTCTGGGCTACAATTGAACATTCATTAAACTATAAGTACCAAGGAGCATTTCCAGAGGAATTATCAGCTCGCTTGCAACGGGCGGCCGAAGCGGCATTTAAGCTAGATAATGAAATGTCCGAAATTAGAGAAGAAATTCAAGAAGCTCAAAGCATGTTCTCAAATCGGACAGTGGATACAAATACAATTAAAAGTGCTTCCGATAAAGAAATTAAGAAAGATGAGTAAGGAGAATATATGCGTGTAGCAATTTATAACAATCAGTCAGAAGAATCGCAGCGGATTAGTAAGTTGTTAACGAAAAAACTTGAGAAAGCAGGTTTGACAATAGATCAACAGGCGCCCAATGTCGTTATTACAATTGGGGGAGATGGGACGTTGTTAGGGGCATTTAATCATTACAAGTCCTTGTTAGATAAAATCAGGTTTGTAGGTATCCATACTGGTCACCTAGGATTTTACACGGATTGGCGAAATTATGAACTTGATGACCTTGTAGAAAGTTTGGTTAATGATAGTGGAGAGTCTGTCTCTTACCCGTTGTTAGATATGCATGCTATCTATTCAGATGGTTCTATTGACCATAATACGGCCTTAAATGAATCAACAGTACGTAATGTAACTAAGACGATGGTGTGTGATGTCTTTATTAACAATGAATTATTTGAAACTTTCCGTGGGGATGGTTTATGTATTTCAACGCCAACTGGTTCGACGGCATACAATAAATCAGTTGGTGGAGCCATTATGGATCCTAAAATTGTTGGGTTCCAGTTGGCTGAAATGGCATCATTAAATAATCGGGTATTTAGAACGCTAGGTTCCCCAATTATCTTTGGTTCTGAAACCAAATTAATGCTTCGGCTAAAAGATCTAAACGGCCACGTGATGACTTGTGATCGTGATATTGTCCAGCTTAAACCCGAAGTGGGTGAAAGAAAGCTTGTCGAAATTACTTACCAGGTTGACAAGAAGCGGATCAACTTTGCCCAATACCGTCATAACAATTTTTGGCACCGAGTAAAAGACTCATTTATTGGTGGATTCAAATAATGAAGTTTGAGTGGGAATATGAAGGAGAATATCCTAAGCGATTACGGTCGGTTTTTAAGAGCAAGGGTGTTAGTGCTTCTCTAATTAAGACAGCTATTTATCACGGGGGAAAGATGCAAATTGATGGTGAGGATGCATGGGCAAGAGACTTAGTACAGCCAGGACAATCTGCGGCACTAGTATTACCCCCAGAAAAGCCTAACATGAATGTGATTCCATGTGATTTACCAATCGCCATCGTTTATGAAGATGAAGATTACCTGATTTTAAATAAACCAGCGGGAGTGGCGACTGTACCTGCCCACCATGTTACTAAATCAGATAGTTTAGTTAATCGAGTACGTTATTACTACGAGCAGCAGCATTACGAGAATTTAGTGATCCATGTTGCCACTCGTTTGGATAAAAATACGAGTGGGTTAGTTGTTTTCCCAAAGCATCGTTTTGCCCATGCCGTAATGGACCAACAACTAAAGCAACATTTGGTAAAGAAGAATTACTTTGCGGTGGTAGAGGGACAGATGCAAACTCAGCATGGATATATTGATGCCCCAATCGATCGTGATCCAGAATTATTCGTGGTTAGGACTGTGATTCCTAGTGGAAAGCCTTCCGTAACTGAATATTGGGTAGAAAAAGGGGATCAACAATTCTCTTTATTAAAGATTCGGCTTCACACAGGAAGAACTCACCAGATTCGGGTTCACTTTAGCTATTTAGGGCATCCTTTGGCAGGTGATGAGATGTATGGAGGACAAATGATTATTTCCCGGCAAGCACTTCATTGTTATTGGATGAAGTTTTATAGTCCCTTTAAGCAAAAATATATTGAAGTGAAAGCACCATTACCAACTGATATATCGACACTAATTGAAAAAATCTAAATTCTTTAAACAACATGAGCTTCAACGACTCAGTATTGCTGAGAGCGTCGAAGCTCATGTTGTTCTCTTTATTAAAACGTAACCTGACTTATAGATATATTAGAAACGTTGAACACAAACTGGTTCAGGACAATATATATCTTTTTGGAGCAGGGTTAACTTTCCGGTATCTGTATCTCGTTTGTACAATGTCAAATTATCAGAGTTTTGGTTTGAGGCTAATAAGAATGATTCATCTTTACTTAAATTAAAGTCCCGTGGAAAGTCGCCTTCAGTAGAAATTGACTGAATGTGTTTTACAGTGAAGTCTGGTTGAATTTCGAAAATGGCAATTGTGTTTTCTCCACGATTAGAAGTGTAGATAAACTTTCCATCACTAGAAAGACGAATAGCTGCGGCACCATTATGGGCTGTCCAATCACTAGGGATAGTCTTAATAGTTTGTACATGAGTAAAGCTTCCATTAGCAGCATCGTACTTAAGGACTTCTAATTTACTGCTTAATTCACCAAGTAAGTAAGCATATTGTCCATTAGGATGGAAGGCAATATGACGAGAGCCAAATCCATCTTCAGATTTGTAACGTGAAACTGCAGTTAATTTACCGTCATCAGAAATATCATAGACAACTACTAGGTCCATTCCTAGATCACATACAACTAGTCGTTTATCTGGAGTTAAGTCAGCAAAATGAACGTGTGGAGCGTCTTGTTCTGGTTGTGGACCAGTAGCGCCTTGGTGAAGAACAGAATCGGTTAAAGTAAGGCTTCCATCTTCGCCAATCTTAAACACGTCAACCTTAGCAGTATGGTAATTGGCACTGTATAAGAGATGGCGTTCTTCATCTAAACCAACATATGCTGGAGGAGCCCCCGCACCGAGAACCTTACCGAGGGTCTTTACATTGTCACCATCCATTGAATAGGAAGCAACCCCACCTTGATCATCGATTTGCTTGATTGCATATACCTGTTTATCAGCGCCCACTTGTAAGTAAGCAGGCTTTTGGGAAGAAATAGCCAAAGAGACATCGGTAATTTTTCCTTCATCAGTATCCAGAGTAACCCGATAAATACCCTTACTATCCTTCTTGGTATATGTACCAATTAAAAACTGTTCAGTCAATTAAAAGACCTCCTTTGAAATGCTTAATTATATGATAGCAATTCATCCCTGCTAATACTAGCTTGTTCCAAAGTATTTACTTTAATTTTGGAAAAATTCCTTCATATATAAAAGGTGTTGCCAAATTTAATTAAAGGTGGTAAATTATTGAATGAGAAATCGTTTGGCAGTTGACATCGAATAAATTCGTTGGTGATTGCCAAGGAGTACTTCACTAAAGTAGTGTTTCGCCGTGCCAACACCGAGACACTACTTTTTTATTTTCAAGGAGATTATTATGACTAACCATATTATTTTATTTGAGCCTTTATTTCCTGCTAATACGGGAAATATTGCAAGAACTTGTGCGGGAACCAATACCGAACTACACTTGATTAAGCCTCTGGGATTTTCCACAGATGACAAACATATGAAGCGTGCAGGACTTGATTACTGGGATAAGGTAAAGATTACCTATCATGATGATTTGCCAGATTTTATGTCCACTGTGCCTGATCTTAGTCGACTTTACTTAGTGTCTAAGTTTGCTAATCGTGATTATACGGATGTGGATTATACTGAAGATGGGGATCACTATTTCTTATTTGGCAAAGAAACTACGGGACTTCCTGAAGGCTTTATGCGACGTTATGCAGAAAATGCAATTCGAATTCCTCAAAATGACGAAAACATTCGGGCACTTAATCTCTCGAATAGTGCGGCTATTGTTATTTATGAGGCTTTACGTCAACAAAACTTTCCTAATTTGTCCCGTGTTCATAAGTACGAATTCGATAAATTAAAGTAAGTGGGGAAAGATAATGGTACGAAAAAAGCGATCAGCAACTCGTCGCCGGCGCACAAAGAAAAATTCTCATAATGTAATTGACAATCTAGTGGGAATTATTATTTCTTTTCTGATGCTAATCGGTCTTTTTCGCCTGGGGATAATTGGCCAGTTAATAAATGGCTTGTTTGCAATATTCGTTGGTGAAACAAATCCATTGGCAATGGGAATTGTTTTAATTTATGGGTTATCATTCACCTTTTTTGCTGAATGCCCTAAGTTTAAGACTCGCTGGTTAGTTGGTGGCGGAGTTGCTTATTGTGGTTTATTAATGTGGCTCCAGGTTCTTTTATTTAATAAGTTGAATATCCATTCGAACCTTCTGGCTGTCTCGTGGAACAATATTATTCAGTCAATTACCAATGCAGATAGTACGATTAATCTTGGTGGCGGAATAATCGGGGCGCTTCTTTATAGCGGAAGTAACTATTTGATTGGCCATCAAGGTGTAGTAATACTTTCGTGGATTATTATGTTGGTTGGAGTAATTATCTTTTTTGCTATTCCGTGGAGAACAATTTTAACTAATATCGGTCTGGCATTAGCAAAGCTTCCTTCTATCATTAATAAAGTAATGAATAGGGTCGACGAGAGTGTGGACCAAATTAAAAAGGAACGGCAACAAAAGCAACGCACAAATAAGAAAGCCAAGATAGCGCCAGCCCAGCCTGTTACCGAATCATCACCAACTATTAAGGCTCCCGCTCAACCCGAGACAGAGCCAAAAATTACAGTTGCCAGTTCCAATTCTCCTCAGAAACTGGAAAAAGCAGACGCGAAAGAGCAATCACTTGAAGAAAAAAATGATATTGAATTGGCAACTGGAGTAGAGGAGGATGAGGACTATCAATTACCTCCAGCAACCTTATTAACTGAAATACCATCAACGGACCAACAAAATGACTTAAAGGCAATTAAGACTAATACCAAGAAGCTTCAAGATACATTGAGTTCGTTTGGGGTTGATGCAACTGTAGAAAATGTTAATCTGGGACCTTCTGTTACGAAGTATGAATTACGACCAGCTGTTGGGGTGAAAGTTAGCAAGATTACCCATCTTGCTGATGATTTAGCGTTAGCATTAGCTGCTAAGGATATTCGGATTGAAGCTCCAATTCCTGGTAAATCATTAATTGGGATAGAGGTTCCTAACCAGCAAATTGCAACTGTTGGTTTTCGGGATATGGTGGAATCTATGCCAAAAGATGATAAGCCAATGAATGTCCCACTTGGTCGGGCCATTACTGGTGATGTCATGATGGCTGATCTTACTAAGATGCCCCATTTATTAATTGCGGGTGCTACTGGTAGTGGGAAGTCAGTGGCAATCAACGATATTATTACGAGTATCTTGTTAAAAGCAAAGCCACACCAGGTCAAATTCTTGATGATTGATCCTAAAAAGGTAGAATTAAGTGTTTATAATGGAATACCCCATTTATTAAGTCCAGTGGTCTCTGAACCCAAGAAAGCAGCTCGAGCATTAGCTAAAATAGTTGCTGAAATGGAACGCCGGTATGAATTATTTGCAAAATTTGGCATTCGTAATATTAATGGTTATAACGAATTAGCTCGGCAAAATAACGAAAATAGTGGGGAAAATCAGCCAGATCTTCCATTGATTTTAGTTATCGTTGATGAATTAGCTGATTTAATGATGACCGTTTCCCATGACGTTGAGGATTCAATTGTAAGAATAGCACAAATGGGTCGGGCAGCTGGCATACACATGATACTGGCAACTCAGCGACCGTCAGTTGATGTTATTACTGGGCTGATTAAGGCAAACGTGCCCTCACGAATCGCATTTGCTGTTTCTAGTGGAATTGATTCCCGAACGATTATTGATACCAATGGGGCCGAGAAGTTATTGGGTCGCGGGGATATGTTATTTGAACCGATTGATCAAAATAAACCGGTGCGAATTCAAGGAGCCTTCATTTCTGATCAAGATGTTGAAGCTGTAGTAGACTTTATTAAACAAGAAAGTTCAGCCGAATACGATCAAAATATGGTGGTAACTGATAGTGAGGTTGAAGAAGAAGCGCAGAGTGAAGAACAGGATTCACTATTTAATGAGGCATTAGAATTTGTTGTTGACCAGCAAAAGGCCTCTACTTCGTTAATTCAACGCCGCTTCCGTATAGGTTATAATCGTGCTGCTCGCATTATTGATGATATGGAGCAGCGAGGATATATTGGACCTGCAAATGGGTCAAAGCCACGGGAAGTGTACAAGCAAAAAGAAGAAGCGGAGAATTAATGATTATGAAAGTTAGTGGGCAAAGCGATTCGGACGAACATGGAGCTAGTTATCGTTCAAACTTGGGTTCGAGTTTTGCAGTTATTTCCCGCGATTAGATTCTGCAGCATTCGGAAATAAAAAGAGGTCGGCGAAAATACAAAGTATTTTCCCGACCTCTCTCATTAGCATAATTAATTAAAATCCTAGAGCAGCTACTGCACCAAAAATTAATGATCCGAGCATGGCAATTAACATTAGCCAAACTGCTACCATGGTAATTTTTTGAAAACGAGTTTTCTTTTTGCGTGCCATTAAAGTCGTCCTCCATATAAATTTGAATACAATATAATGTAGTGTACATCATTTTACTAATTAATTTCAATCTTTCAGTGGGAGTGTGATAAACTAGCTGTTAGAAATTAATGGGGGTTAGGCAATGGATTACCGAGCAACTTTATTGGAAGTCTTATTAATAATAGTCATCTGGATAATAGGCAAGCTAGTAAGAAAAGTGTTTAAGGGCAAGGATCTCCTATACCATGGGAACCTCTTCTTCGCCTTTTGGACCTTCCTTTTCTGGGGGTTAATTATTTCAAATATCTTTAGTCTATATTGGTTGGCGTTCCCAATTGCCATTTGGATGGGCTGGGCGATTATTCTGATAATAGGACAAGCAATCTATTATCATGAGTTCATTTATCGTCGTTATTGGGTCGTCTTTTGGCGATTATCAGTCATTTATTCAGTAGTCGTCTTTATTGGCTCCACTTTTTGCCACAATTTACCCATTATATAAAATTAATATTAGATTTCTGTATTAACGGCCTTATGTATTCACGGTAAGTGTGAATTGTTTAAGGTTGTTTTTTGTTTATAGTTAATTCTGGAAATAATATGGTGGAAAGTGGGGGATTGTGGTAGACTTTATCTATGAAATGGTGTTAAGGGGGTATAGCTGATGTTTATGGGTGAATATACTCATTCAATTGATAATAAAGGTCGGCTTATCATCCCTGCTAAATTTCGTGAGCAACTTGGCACGCGTTTTGTAGTAACACGTGGCCTTGATGGGTGTCTTTTTGGGTATCCTGCCAGTGAGTGGGAACAATTGCAGGAAAAACTAAAAACATTACCGTTAACTAAACGGGATGCTCGGGCATTTGTCCGTTTTCTTTACTCAGCGGCTACAGACTGTGAATTTGATAAACAGGGTCGTATTAATTTGCCAGAGACACTCAGAAATCACGCTAAGCTAGAGAAAAAATGTGTGATTGTGGGAGTCGCTAATCGGCTAGAAATTTGGAGCGGCGAAAAATGGTCACAATTCACTAATGCTACAGAAGAAGATTTTGATCAAATTGCTGAAGACTTAAATCTTGATTTTTAAGGGGGAGGGATAATTTAGATGGCTGAATTTAAACATGTGACTGTTTTGTTAAATGAAGCAGTAGAGGGTCTAAATATCCAACCCGGGGGAACTTATGTCGATGCAACATTGGGTGGAGGAGGTCATACATCTGCAATCATAAAGCAGCTGGAATCTGGTCACCTTTACTCATTTGATCAAGACAAAACAGCCATTAGTTACAACAAGCAGCATTTAGCTGAAGCAATTTCTAATAATAAATTAACGCTGATCCAGGATAATTTTAGACATCTGCGATCAGCGTTAGCGTTGCACGGTGTTGATAGAATTGATGGTATCGTGTATGACCTGGGAGTCTCATCACCACAGTTTGATGATGCTAAACGAGGATTTAGTTATCGCCTAGACGCACCGCTTGATATGCGGATGAACCAAGACCAGGAATTATCTGCGTTTGAGGTTGTTAATGAATGGCCCTATGAACAATTAGTAAGAATTTTTTACCGCTATGGGGAAGAAAAATTTGCTAAACAGATTGCGAGAAAGATTGAACAACAAAGGGAAAGTCAACCAATTAAAACCACCTTTGAATTGGTTGATGTAATTAAGAGTGCAATTCCGGCAGCTGCACGGCGACATGGGGGTCACCCTGCAAAGAAAACATTTCAGGCTATTCGGATTGCGGTAAATGATGAATTGGGAGCTCTAGAAGACTCTTTAGAGCAATCTTTAGACTTGCTGAACGTTGGGGGACGGATTAGTGTGATTACATTCCAATCTTTAGAAGATCGGTTAGTAAAGACAATGTTTAATGAAAAAGTAACAGTTTCGACTGATCTTCCTGTTGGATTGCCAATCATTCCACCAGAAATGGAACCTAAGTATAAGTTGATAAATAAAAAGCCAATTTTACCTAATAAAGAAGAATTGGAAGAAAATCATCGTTCTCATAGTGCTAAATTACGTGTGATTGAAAGAATAAAGAAATAAAAGGAAAGTGATTAATATGGTTTCAAATACTGCAAAGAGAATTTCACGAGAACAACCTAAAACTACTGATCCTGGGGCACAGATTCGCCGACAACTTGGCCCTTCAGTTAAGACCGTAACATGGTCTAACTTTGAAAAGGGACTTGTGACTATTTGTAGTATTTTGACATTATGCTTAACCATTACATTACTATCCACTAAAAATACCATTAATAATCGTCAACACCAATTACAAGACCTTCAAACCAAGGTTGCGCAGGCAAAAAATGATAATGCTAGTTACCGCCAAGCAATCTCTGATTTAACAAGTGACTCACAATTGAAAAAGGCGGCAAAGAAATATGGCTTAACGGATCAGAATTCAAACGTAAGGAACGTTAATAAATAATGAGTAAAATGAGTAAGCGAACGAAGAATAACGAAAGAATTAGCAACCAAGAAACATTTGGAAAATGGCTCTTTATTATCGTGGTTGCGATGTTTACGTTATTCATCGTTCGTTTTGCATATATAGCGATTACAAAAGATGTTCAGCACGTCAATCTTAAATCACAGGCAGAACAAATGTATACCCAACGACAAACAATTCTCGCCAAACGAGGAAATATTTATGATCAGAATGGAACGGTATTGGCCACTGATACCAGTAAATATACGATGTATGCTGTTCTAGATAAAAGTCAAAAAACAGCGAGTGGTAAACCGCTATATGTAAAAGATAAGAAGAGAACAGCAAAAATTCTTGCCAAGTACATCGACCTTTCAGAAAGCAAAATTTTAAAAATCCTTTCAAAAAAGGGTCAATCCTATCAGGTTGAATTTGGTAGTGCTGGTTCCAACCTTTCTGTTGCTAAAATGCAGCAAATTAAAGCAGAAAAATTACCAGGAATTGGCTTTGTAGCGACACCGGCTCGTTCTTATCCCGAAAATGACTTTGCCTCTCAAATTATTGGATTGGCAATACCTAAAATAACTAATAAACAAACCGGACAAATGACACTTGTTGGTCAAATTGGTCTGGAAAGTTATTTTAACAAGGTCTTAACAGGAAAAAACGGGGTTAAGCAGGAGAAAAAGGATGTTTATGGCTATCAATTAGCAAATAGTAATAAGACAATTAAAAAAGCAACTAATGGCTATAATATCTACACGACATTAGATGCTAAGGTCCAACATATTTTAGAAAACAAAATGACCAAAGTATTCAAACAATCAAAGGCTGAATCTATGACGGCTGTCGTAATGGATGCAAAGACAGGTAAAATTATTGCTGCCTCACAGCGGCCAACATTGCGATCTAAGAAAAATGCTGTTTGGAGAAATATGTTAGTCCAAGATGTCTACGAACCTGGTTCAACGATGAAAGTCTTAGCGCTTAGTGCAGCCATTGATTCTGGTCATTTTGACCCTAATGCTACATTCAATTCCGGTACTTGGGAAATTGGTGGTGGAAAGGTCACCGACTGGCAGACTTCCGGATGGGGTGTAATTAGTTATAAGGATGCCTTTGACTTGTCCAGTAACGTTGGTTTTGCCCATGTTGAACAAAACATGGGAGCTAAGACATGGAAAAAATACCTAACAGCATTCGGAATGTTTAAGAAGGTTAACGTTGAAGGAATGAGCAATGAAGTGAGCGGTTATAGTTCGTTTAAGGGTATCCTTCAACAAGCCAACACTGCCTTTGGTCAAGGTATTACAGTTAATGTTATGCAGATGATGCAGGCATTTAGTGCAATCGCAAATAACGGTAAAATGATGAAACCATATATTGTTGATAAAATTACCGATAGTAGTGGTAAAACTGTTCAAAAGACTAAACCCAAGCAGGTTGGTACTCCGATTAAATCATCAACTGCCAAAAAGGTAATTAAGATGATGGAAGGGGTCATTTATGATCAAAAAGGACTTGGTCATGACTACCAAATTAAGGGTTACAAGATCGCTGGGAAGACTGCCACTGCGCAAATTGGTGGAGCGAGCGGGTATAGTAATGGTGACAGTAATTACCTATATTCATTTGTTGGAATTGCACCGGCGAATAATCCGCGCTACATAATGTACATTACTTTACGTAAGCCACAGAATCTATCTAAGACAGCTACTCAACAAATTGCCGAAGTGTTTAAGCCAACAATGAAATTTATTTTAAATCGACAGAAGGGAAGCTCAAGTAAAAATAGTGGGATAATTACAGTACCAAACCTTGTCGGCAAAACCACTGATGAAGCAAATAGTAAGCTAACTGCTAAAAAACTAGTACCTGTTGTTATCGGCTCAGGCAGCACCGTTAAAAAGCAATCGATTGCTTCAGGACAAACTTCGCTTATTAACCAACGTGTCATTCTTGATACTGGTGGTACCTATAAGATGCCAGATATTAGCAATTGGAGTTCTGAGGATGTTCAACAGTTAGCTAAAATGATGGGGATTAAAGTCAAAGAAAGTGGAGAAGGTTATGTATCGAAGCAAAGTATTAAAGCTAACGATACGGTTTCTACCAACTCAACCTTAACCGTGAAATATTCATCACGATAACTATAATAGGAGGATAATATGAATTTCTATATTCTTGCAACCACACTGATTAGTTCGTTTTTAATTACATTTTTGTTAATGCCTTACTTGATTCGCTACTTCCGTTCAAAAAAGGAAGGACAGCAAATTCGTGAGGATGGCCCAACATGGCATGCTAAGAAGGCTGGGACCCCAACAATGGGTGGATTTCTCTTTATTTTGTCCGCGGTTGTGGTTATTGTAATTGTAGCGGCTATCAATGGAATGCTGACTAATACCTTGTGGGCACTACTTTTCATTCTTGTTGCTTATGGCTTAATTGGGATGTGGGATGACAGTATTAAGATTTTTAATCACCAAAATGAAGGCTTTAAGGCATGGCAAAAGGCATTGTGCCAAATTGTTGCCGCAATGGTTTTCGCTGTTATTTACCAAGGTGCAGGATTCCAAATGGGATTTGGAACTTCTCAGATTGGCTGGTGGTATGCTCTCTTTATTATCTTCTGGATTGTCGGCTTTTCTAATGCAGTGAATCTAACTGATGGTTTAGATGGTTTAGTAAGTGGGCTCTCTATTATCTCCTTTATTGCTTATTTAGTAATTGCCTTAGTAAATATTAACCAACCAGGCTATCCTGAAATTGCTCTTTTCTGTATTGCTATGGTAGGGACTCTTCTTGGCTTTTTCCCTTACAACCATAAGCCAGCAAAGATTTTTATGGGTGATATGGGATCATTAGCGATTGGTGCATCTTTAGCGGGTATTTCACTTCTCCTTCACCATGAATGGTCATTATTGGTCATTGGGATTGTTTATGTTTGTGAAACCGCCAGTGTTATCCTTCAAGTTCTATCATTTAAGTTGACTGGTAAGCGGATCTTTAAGATGTCACCAATTCACCATCATTTTGAGTTATCTGGTTGGAGTGAATGGAAGATTGATATTGTATTTTGGATTGTTGGCCTTATTGCCTCAATCATTGCTGTCGGTAGTATTTTGATTTTTGATATTTAATCAAGGTGAGATAGATGAATAACGTGACAAAATATAAAGGGAAAAAGGTTCTTGTAATGGGGTTTGGTATTAGTGGAATTAACGCCGCCCATTTATTGCGGAAATTAGGAGCTGATGTAGTAGCTAATGATCAAGCTACCCCGAAAAATCCTCAAATTGTGGATGACCTTAAAGCGGATGGGATTGAGGTTTTGACAGGTTCTAACCCCGTAAGTTTAGCTGAACAGGACTTCAATGTTGTTGTGAAAAATCCTGGAATCCCCTACGATAACCCTTTGGTAGCTGCATTTTTGCAAAAGGGAACACCAATTATTACTGAGGCGGAATTAGGGGTAGAAATTTTCTCGGGAAGCCTGGTGAGTGTAACTGGAAGTAATGGGAAAACAACAACTACTACTCTTATTCAATTAATGATTAAGGAAAATAATCGGCATAAAGTCGAATATGCAGGTAATATTGGAGTTTCCTTCAGTAAAGTAGCCGCTAGCCTTGGTAAGGAAGATACCTTAGTAACGGAATTATCCAGTTTTCAATTATTAGGAACCCCTGAGCTTCACCCTCATATTGCTGTTATTACTAATATTTTTTCTAACCATCTTGATTACCATAAAACTCGAGAAAATTATATTAATGCCAAGTTAAACATTACCCGCAATCAGCAAAAAAATGATTACTTAGTGATTAACTGGGATCGGGATGAATGGCAGGAAATATCACGGCGTTCGAATGCCACAATTGTCCCTTTCTCTCGTTTAAATAAGAGTCATGCGGGCGCCTATGAAGAAAACGGAAAGCTATATTGGCGGGGCGACTACATTATGGACGCTCAAGATATTAGCTTGATTGGTCCACAAAATGTTGAAAATGCTTTAGCGGCTATTGCGGCTGCTAAGTTGAGTGGAGTTAAGAACGAAGCAATTATAAAAGTATTGACAACGTTTAGCGGAGTTCGCCACCGTCTCCAATACGTGACTGAATTTGAGAGTCGTCGCTTTTACAATGACTCTAAATCAACTGATATTGAAGCTACTGAGGTTGCACTGCAAGGATTTAAGCAACCGGTCATCTTACTTGCTGGAGGCTTAGATCGAGGGTATACCTTTGAAAGGCTGATCCCGTACTTCAAGGAACATGTAAAAGCTATTATTACCTTTGGTGAATCGAAAGATAAAATGAAGGATGCTGCCAAACAGGCCGGTGTGCCGAATATTGTTGAAAGCGAAAATGTGATTACGGCTGTACCTAAGGCATGGGAGCTAAGTGAAAAAGGTGATGTGATTCTTCTCTCACCGGCCAATGCTAGTTGGGATCAATTCCCAAGCTTTGAAGTTCGCGGCGACAAGTTCATTGAAGCAGTGGAAAATTTGATTAAAGAAAGGAGTTAAGTAATATGCGATTATTAGTTTCCGGCGGTGGAACTGGAGGACATATCTACCCGGCACTTGCCCTAATCGAACGGCTAAAGGAAGTTGATCCAAGTACTGAAGTCCTATATGTGGGGACAACGAAAGGTTTAGAAAATAAAATTGTGCCAGATGCAGGGATTAAGCTTGAGACAATGCAGATGCAGGGATTTAAGCGGTCTCTTTCTCTGGATAATTTTAAGACGATCTACCTTTTTCTTCGATCAGTTCAACACGCGAAAAAGATTATTCGTGACTTCAAACCAGACGTCGTGCTAGGAACTGGAGGTTATGTTAGTGGTGCAGTTCTCTTTGCAGCAGCTAAAAGTCATATTCCAACAGTAATTCACGAACAAAACAGTGTAGTTGGGATAACGAATAAATTCTTGAGTCGCTATGTGGACCAAATTGCCATTGCTTTCGAAGCTGCCCGTAGTCAATTCCCAGAAAATAAGACTACTATGACGGGAAATCCGCGTGCACAGCAGGTTGTTTCACAAATTAATAATGACTTTTCATGGAATGAATATGGTTTAAAAGATAATGTACCGACTTTGATGATCTTTGGGGGTAGCCAAGGAGCACCCAAAATTAATTCGACGGTTGTGCAAGCAATTCCTGAGTTTAGTAAGCGGGATTATCAAGTGATTTTTGCTACTGGGCAGAAGCGATACGATGAAGTACAAAAACAATTGCAAGATGTCAAAATTGGAAGCAATATCAAGATTGTGCCTTATATCAAGGACATGCCGGCTAAAATGCCAAAGGTTCACGCTTTGGTCGCTAGAGCCGGTGCAACTACAATTGCTGAAGTAACAGCACTAGGAGTGCCAACGATTTTGATTCCAAGTCCCTATGTTACTGCTAACCACCAAGTAAAAAATGCTCAGTCATTAGTTCGTAAGAATGCAGCAGTAATGATTACAGAGGACCAGCTGACAAGTAAAGTATTAGTCGAGGAAGCAGATAAAATTATGGATAATGAAGAAGTTCATAGTAAAATGGCAGAATCAGCTAAAAAAGTGGGTCATCCAAAGGCAACGGATGAGTTAATTGACGTTCTTAATAAGGCAATCAAAGAGCATCAGAACTAGGTTAAGGGGGTTGTGAAGATGGATAATGATAAATCTAGTCCAGAACATCACCGATATTCACAACGCCTATCACACTTGGAGAATCATCAGCCATCTTCTAAAAAACGACGTCCAATTGGAAATAAGGTGGTAGGGATTAAAGAAAAAAGACATAGTTCTAGTCGCAATAGAATTATTAAACTACTTCTTTTATTTGGTTCTATCCTAGTCCTGATGGTTTATATCATTTCACCTTTAAGCAAGATTAATAAGGTAGAAATTAAAGGCAATACGGAATTATCTGCTAGGGAAGTGGAAAAGGCGACAACAATTAAGCCTGGACGCTTGATATGGTCGGCTTGGGTGCGACAAGAAACACTAGAACAAAAGGCAAAAATTACTAATCCACAGATAAAGTCATTGAAGGTGAAGTTAACTGGTCCCCAGAGTGTTTCCCTTTCAATCAAGGAAAACCGTCTTCTAGGAATTGGTCAAGTAGGAAAACACAGATATGCAGTTTTGACGAATGGCCATTTACAACTAACAACTGCCCAAAATGATAATATTGACTTTGTTGGTTTTAGTAAAAGTGGTAGTCAATTAAAAATTCTTGGTCAACAGTTAGGGAAACTTAAGCCAGCCATTTATCATGGTATTTCGGTGATCAAGTACCAACCCACGAAAAATTATCCACATCAAGTTGTGTTGTACATGAAAGATGGAAATACGGTAAAGGTTAATCTAACTGATATTGGTAACAAGATGAAGTACTATCCATCAATCATTACGGAAATGCAAGGTCAAGGTGTGATTGATTTAAGAATTGGTGCTTATTCGTATACGTATGGATCAAAAGAGAAGTAAATTATTGAAAACTCCAAAGAATCCTTTTTTACGATGGATTAACTGTGGTAAAATTTAATTTAGACTAGAAAATTTTTATATTTAATGAAAAGGTTTAGGAGGTTCCTCTCTATGAGCAATTCAGAGGTTTACGTTGGGTTAGATATTGGAACCACCTCGATCAAAGCATTAGTATGTGAAAATGTAAAAGGGCAAATAAAAGTAATTGGTGTTGGGGTAGAACCAGCGACCGGAATGAGTCGTGGTGTTATCGTTGACATTGATAAAACTGCTCGTGCAATTTCAAATGCGATTGCTCAGGCTGAGGAAAAATCCAATATAGACATTCAAAAAGTTATCGTTGGTTTACCAGCAAATTATTTGGTAATGCAACGTGTTCACGGCATGATTACGGTTGCTAATAATGGTCAGTCTCGTGAAATTATCGATCAAGATGTCTTGGATTTAGGTCGTGAAGCATTAACGCAAAGCATCCCACCAGAGAGAACGGTAATCGACTTAGTGCCAACTGAGTTTACTGTTGATGGTTTTGATGGGATTAAGGATCCACGGGGGATGGTAGGAGTACGTTTAGAAATGAAGGGTACTCTTTACACTGGACCAAAGACAATTGTACATAATGCCAAAAAAGCAGTTGAAAAGGCTGGTTATGGAGTTAAGGATCTTGTAGTTTCACCAATCGCTACTGGTTTTAACTTATTAAATGATGGGGAACAAGATTTTGGAACCCTTGTGATCGATTTGGGTGGAGGTCAAACCACTACCAGTATCATTCATGACCACCAACTAAAGTATAGCTATGTAGATCCTGAAGGTGGCAATTTTATCACTAAGGATATTTCTACTGTCTTAAATACTTCATTTAAGAATGCTGAGCAGCTCAAGCGTGATCATGGTTACGCTAATAGCAATATGGCAGATGAAGATGTTCAGCTAAGTGTGGAAGTTGTCGGCCAAGATAAGCCGGTTCAATATAGTGAAAAGTACATCTCTGAAATTATTGAAGCACGGATTCGCCAGATTTTTGATCGAATTGCTCGCCAACTAGACCGGATCAATGCACCTGAATTGCCAGGAGGTGTTGTTTTAGTTGGAGGAGTTGCTGCGCTGCCAGGAATTAAGGAATTAGCAAAGCAATACTTTAGTGGAAACATTAAGGTTTGTGTACCAGAACAAATGGGCATTCGTCATCCTCGTTATGCGGTTAGTTATGCTTTAGGATTGTATGAGGATCACCTCTCTGGAATTGACCAATTGATTAAACAGGTGGTTCAAGAGGGCGATACTATTATTAAAGCAACTGAAGATGGCGTTCAAGAACGTTCTATTCAGGATGATACGACTGATGTTCGGCGCAGTGAAAAGCAATCATCAGAAGAAAGATCAAATAAGAAACGAACAACACAAAATAAAAATAACTCGATAAGCAGATTTAAGAGTCTTTTCAATAATCTGTTTGATTAAGTGACGGAGGGTGTCGTATGGATAACGAAACAAATTCAATGGAAAACCAATTTGCTGGTGCTCGCATTAAGGTAATTGGTGTTGGTGGTGGTGGTGGAAACGCTGTCAACCGAATGATCTCTGAGAAGGTTCAAGGGGTAGAATTTATTGTTGCAAACACAGACCTCCAGGCATTAAACGCTTCTCAAGCACAAACCAAGATTCAATTAGGACCTAAGTTGACCAAGGGGCTTGGTGCTGGTTCTAACCCTGAAGTTGGGGATAAGTCAGCTGAAGAAAGTGAAGAACAAATTCAAAAAGCGCTTGAAGGTGCTGATATGGTCTTTATCACTGCAGGTATGGGTGGTGGAACAGGTACTGGTGCAGCTCCTGTTGTTGCTAAAATCGCTAAAGATAGCGGAGCATTAACAGTTGGTGTTGTAACTCGCCCATTCTCTTTTGAAGGTCCACGTCGCGATAAGTTTGCGATTGAAGGTCTCGAAAAGTTAAAGGCTAATGTTGATACTCTAATAATTGTGGCAAATAACCGTTTGCTGGAAATGATTGATAAGAAGACCCCAATGATGGAAGCCTTTAAGGAAGCAGATAATGTGTTGCGTCAAGGTGTACAAGGGATTTCTGATTTGATTGTTACCCCAGGATACATCAACCTTGACTTTGCCGATATTAAGACTTTGATGTCTAACCAAGGTTCAGCCCTCATGGGGGTTGGTAGTGCTACTGGTGAGAACCGGGCTACTGAAGCTACAAAGAAGGCTATTTCTTCACCATTACTTGAAGTTTCAATTGATGGTGCGCAACACGTATTAATGGATATTACTGGTGGAAAAGACTTATCAATGTTTGAAGCACAGGAAGCATCTGATGTGATCAAACAAGCAGCTGGTACTAATGTTGACATTTCATTCGGTATGTCATTGAATGAATCTCTTGGTGATGAAGTACGGGTTACTGTTATTGCCACTGGTATTGATTCAAATAAGAGTCACAACACTAATGACCAACCAACTAATAAGACAGAAGAACAACCTCGTCAAGAAAAGGCAGATGAATCTCAAGCAAGTCGCGATCCATTTGATGGCTGGAATGATCCAACTGCCGGATTAAGCAACGAAAGTGAAACTGTTAGTGATAATAATTTCTCTAATGTAAAGAAACCTGAATTTAACATTTTTAATGACGATTCAGCAATTGAAGAAGATGATGATACGAACTTATCCACACCACCATTCTTTAAGAATCGTCGCAAATAAGAGAGTAAGAATTGGGAGAGCCGTTAACTGGTATCTCCCCTTTCGTCATTAATGAAAGCGAGGAGAATTAAAATGGCTAATAATTTATTTAAGAGTTTGTTTAGTGACCCAGCTAATTCTCAACCTGAACCATATGATGAAGAACAGATAAATTCATCTGCCGATAATAAGGTTGTTTCAATCAATAGCGTCCGTCCACAATCTAGCAAAATTGCTCTATACGAACCTCGTCTATACGCCGATGTAAAGCAAGTGGCTGAGCAGTTGTTAAATGATCGGGCAGTTATTGTTAATTTCTCACAGATGGACCCCAAAGTTGCAGGGAGAATTGTTGATTTTCTAAATGGAACAATCTTTGCTATTAATGGCGACATTAAACGGATTGGTAAGGAAATTTTTCTCTGCACACCAAAAAATTTTGAAGTGTCAGGAAACCTTTCTGATTCTTTGAAAAATGATACAGATAAAATTTAATTCAATAAGGAGAATATAATGGCAATTGTTGACTTATTAGTTTGGATTCTCTACCAATTAATTGATATTTATATTTTTGTAATTGTCATTTGGTGTTTACTATCCTGGTTTCCCAATGCTCGAGGAAGTAGGTTGGGAGAAATAATCAATCGTCTAGTTGAACCGTATATGCGGTGGTTTGACTTTATCCCTCCAATTGGCGGAATTAGTTTTTCACCAATTGTAGCGATTCTTGTCCTTTACCTGGTTCAATATGGCTTGCGGGCGTTGACATTAATATTTTAGTAATTATGAACCAACTAAATATAGAACAACATTTTCGGACAGATGAAGCCCCAATTATTAGTCAAATTCAGGATTGGATCAATCAATCCAATGACCAATATCGACCTGTGATTACACCATTTTTAAATCCACGGCAAAGATATATTGCAAGGACCCTGGTTAACCGTATTGGCGCGATTAAAATGAGCGCAGCAGGTGGGAAAGAAGACGCTGAGATGCAACGGTTACTCTTTTATCCCGACTATTATAAACCGAATAAAGATGATTTTTCTCTAGCTTTTCTCGAGATTATTTATCCAGAAAAGTTTGCTGAACTTCACCATCGTCAAATTATGGGTACATTAATTGGCGAAGGATTAGAGAGAAACACTTTTGGCGATATCCTTACTGATGGTGAAAATTGGCAACTAGTAACAACAAAGCAGATGGCACAGTTTATCCAAAGTCGGATTAACCATTTAGGCAAGATTAAGGTTAAATGGAAAGAGATTCCTAAAGAAAAGTTAGTAATTGAAAAAGAGGACTGGGAAACAATTACGACTACTGTCTCATCATTCAGATTAGATGCGGTAATATCAGCTGCCTATAATTATTCCCGAAATCGGACCAAACAAATCATTGAACGTGGGTTAGTTCAGCTTAATTGGCAAACAATGGAACGTCCCGATTATAAGATTGAGGAGCATGATTTCTTATCTGTGCGTCATCTTGGACGAATTAAAATTGAAGAAATTGGTGGAACCACTAGAAAGAAAAAACAGCGAATTACATTTTCAGTAATTCATGCATAGACTTAAGATTATATACGAATATGGAGGAACATGATGAGTTTAAGTGTAGATAAAATTAACCAAATGCAATTTAATACTAAAATGCGGGGTTACAATACCGCTGAAGTTGATGACTTTGTTAAAGAAGTCTCCCAAACAGTACAAGAATTGGTAGAACAAAATCGTGCTCTCCAAGAAAAAGTGACTGCTGATGAAGGTAAGTTAAAATACTTTAGTGAACTAAAGGATTCTTTGAATAAGTCAATTTTAGTTGCTCAAGAAGCTGCTGACAAAGTTAAAAATAATGCTAAGCGTGAAGCTGACATTATGGTACGAGAAGCGCAAAAGCAAGCAACTGATATTGTTTCAACTGCTAATGAAAAGGCTAATCAAATTGTTGAAAGTGCTGCAGAAAGCACTCGAAAGTTAACCGTTGAGACTAACGACCTGAAGAAGCAGACACGGATTTTCCGTCAACGTCTTCAAGTTATGCTTGAATCACAATTAGAAGTTGTCAAAAGTGATGAATGGGATAAGTTATTAGCTAACGATGATCTCGATAAATATAGTGAAATTCAAAATATTTTAGGGGCACATCTTGACAATAATTCAGATGAAAGTGTAGAATCAGTTTCAATTACAACTAGTAATTTTCAATCTGAAATGGCACCACAACCTGATCCATCTTCATTCGAGGTTAAAAGCAATCAAGCTATTGCGGATCGTGCTGAAGAAAGTGCGGAGTCAGTTGAAAGCAGCGAAGAAAAAGCTGTAGAGACAGAAACTGAAGAAGTTCCTGAAGCAGATACTTCTGAAAGTTCACTCAGTGGGACTCCAGCTGCAACGAATGATGACAATGATGGACAAACAGTTGTGGTTTTCCCAGATAACAATAACTAGTTAAATTAAGAATAATTAGTAAATAAATCGTAGACGAGCATAAGTGATGTGCCAGGAATTCAGCGAGTTAGTAAATGGTGAGAGACTAATATTGACCTGCAGATTACTTGATCAGCTCTGAGTTCTTAGCTGAAGTTAGTAGGTTAAGACGGCTCATTACCGTTATTCAATGGTTGAGGGAATTACATTATTTAAGATTCTGTAATTCTGAAAATGGGTGGTACCACGAAGACTTCGTCCCAAGTAGGCGGAGTCTTTTTTATTTATTAATTAATAAAGAAAGGGGCAAACGTATCAATGCGGGTTAAAGACACATTAAACTTAGGTAAGACTAAGTTCCCAATGCGCGGAAAACTTCCTGAAACTGAAGGAAAACGAGAAAGCATTTGGGAAGAAAACAAAGTATACGAATTACGACAAAAATTAAATGAGGGGAAACCCACATTTATTCTTCATGATGGCCCTCCATATGCGAATGGGAACATTCACATTGGTCACGCAATGAACAAGATTTCTAAGGACTTTATTGTTCGTTACAAGTCAATGAGTGGTTTTCGTTCCCCATACGTTCCTGGTTGGGATACTCACGGTTTACCAATTGAACACCAATTAACCAAGTCAGGTTATGACCGGAAGAAAATGAGCTTAACTGAATTCCGGGACTTATGTCGGAAGTATGCCTTAGAACAAGTAGAAAAACAACGGACCGACTTTAAACGACTCGGTGTTAGTGGTGACTGGGATCACCCATACTTAACTCTTTCTAAGGAATTTGAAGCAGCACAAATTCGTGTGTTTGGTCAATTTGCTAAGAAGGGTCTTCTGTACCAAGCAAAGAAGCCAGTTTACTGGTCATGGTCTTCAGAATCTGCTTTAGCTGAAGCAGAAGTTGAATATCATGATGTTACAGCTAAGACAGCCTTCTTCGTGGAACAGATCAAGGATGGAAAGGGTAAGTTAGATAACAATACTTACCTTGTAGTTTGGACTACTACTCCATGGACAGTTCCTGCTTCAGAAGCAGTTGCCGTTAATGCAAAATTTGATTACTCAGTAGTAAAGGTTGCTGGGGATGAACGTAAATTTGTTGTAGCAACTGACTTGCTGACAAAGCTGGCTGAAAAGCTTAGTTGGGCTGATTACGAAATTGTTGACCATGTAAGTGGAGCTGACCTAGAAGGGATGACTACCCAACATCCTTACATTGATCGTGAGTTACTTGTAGGGGTTGCAGATTACGTTACTGCTGATGCGGGGACTGGCCTAGTTCACACAGCACCAGGATACGGGGACGATGACTACAACTTCGGTAAAAAGTACGACCTTCCTATCTTTGCCCCAATTAACGACCAGGGTGTGTTGAGCAAAGAAAACGGTGACGACTTTGATGGAGTATTCTACCAAAAGGCGGACGATATTTCCTTGCAAAAGCTTGAAGAAAATAATGCTTTACTCTTAGACGAACCATTAAAGCACAGCTATCCATTTGATTGGCGGACAAAACAACCAATCATTTTCCGGGCAACTGATCAATGGTTTGTCTCAATTGAAAACATGCGTCAGGATATCTTAAATGCGCTCGAAGACGTTGAATACCATCCAGAATGGGGTAAGGTTCGTTTGCGCAATATGATTAAGGACCGTGGTGACTGGGTAATTTCCCGTCAACGTGTATGGGGTGTACCATTACCAATTTTTTACGCTGAAGATGGAACCCCAATCATGGAAGAAGAAACAATCAACCATGTTGCAGACTTGTTTGCAGAATATGGCTCCAATGTTTGGTTTGAACGTGATGCAAAGGACTTGTTGCCAGAAGGCTACACGAATGAACATTCTCCTAATGGCAAGTTCACTAAGGAAACTGACATCATGGACGTATGGTTTGATTCTGGATCTTCCCACCAAGGTGTCCTTACCGAAAGAGATTACCTTACATACCCAGCTGACCTCTACCTAGAAGGATCTGACCAATACCGTGGCTGGTTCAACTCTAGTTTAATTACCAGTGTTGTTTGTTCTGGAAAGGCTCCATACAAAGAAGTTATTTCTCAAGGGTTCACTCTTGATAAGCACGGTAATAAGATGAGTAAGTCTCTTGGAAATACGATTGATCCTAACAAGGTTGTTAGCCAAATGGGTGCCGAAATCATCCGTCTTTGGGTAATGAGCGCTGATACTTCTGCCGATGTTCGTGTATCAATGGGAACATTCCAGCAAATCTCAGAAGCATACCGGAAGCTGAGAAATACCTTCCGCTTCTTGTTGGCTAACACAAGTGATTTTGATGCTGCTGAAAATACGGTATCCTTTGAGAAACTGAGTGCGGTTGACCAATACATGCTGGTTAAATTGAACCATTTCTTGGAGAAGATGCGGGCAGACTTTGATTCCTACAACTTCTTGGATGCTTACCGCGTTCTTATTAACTTTGTAAACAATGATATTTCTGCGTTCTACATGAACATTGCTAAGGATGTCTTATACATTGAACCAGAAAATTCATTGGCTCGTCGTTCAATGCAAACGGTCTTCTATGACATTCTTCTTACTTTCGTTAAGCTCCTTACCCCAATTCTCCCTCATACCACTGAAGAAGTTTGGAGTTACATGAACGAACCTGAAGAATTTGTTCAATTAACGGAAATTCCTGAAGTTCGTCACTTTGATAATGAAGACGAATTGTTAGAAAAATGGGATGAATTTATGGAAATTCGTTCTCATGTTCTCAAGAGTCTGGAAGAAGCACGGAACGCCAAAATGATTGGTAAGTCACTAGAAGCACAAGTAGATCTTTACTTAAATGAAGCAAATACTAAATTGCTTGACTCATTAAATGATGATGTTCAATTACTACTAGGTGTTTCTAAATTAAACCTTCACCAACTTGATGAGGTACCAGAAGATGCCGATAAATATACTAATGGTGTGGCAGTGAAGGTCAGTCCAGCTCCAGGAGAAACCTGTGAACGTTGTCGGATGATCAAGGAAGACGTTGGTTCTGATTCTGCTTACCCAACTTTATGTGCTCGTTGTGCTAAGATTGTTCGGGAAGAATTCCCTGAAACAGCAACAAATGGGTTTGAAGATTAAAGTTTTTGACAATGACAAAAGATTGTTAGAGTTGTAAAATAAAGGCCGGGAAAACTTTTGCTTTTTCCGGCCTTTTTTAGTCCTTTATATTAAATTAGTAGGTGAAAAGATGTTAAAGGGTACAGTAAAAAGTTTTAATCGAGAAAAGGGTTGGGGATTTATTAATGTCCCTCATGAAGGAGAAATTTTCGTTCATTATACGGGAATCGACGGCCGGGGGCCGCGCTACCTTACCCCTGGTGAAGAGGTTGCGTTAGTGATTGCCCAAGGTGAACGGGGACCTCAAGCAGCACATGTACAACAACTATCTAAGCGAGGATTCTAAATAAAATGAATTTTGAAGAAAAAACACTAAAGAAAGAAACGGTGTTTGAAGGAAAGCTAATCAAAGTTGATGTTGAACAAGTGGAGACGCCAAAGGGGAAGTTAGCTACTCGAGAAATCATTCATCATGCACCAGCAATTGCTATTTTGGCGATTACTGATGACGATAAGATGATTATCGAAAAACAATGGCGGTCCCCAATTCATGACACGACTTGGGAGATTCCAGCAGGAAAAATTGATAGTCGTGACGGAACGGATGCGTTGCACGCTGCTAAGCGGGAATTAAACGAAGAAACACGATATGAAGCAAGTAAGATAAAGGAAATTTCTTCTTTCTATACGTCAATTGGTGTATTGGATGAATTTATGACCCTTTATCTAGCAACGGGGTTAACCCCAGTAAAAGAGGAGTTACCACAAGACCGGGATGAACAACTGGTTTTAAAGACGGTTACATTGGCTGAGGCACTTGAAATGATTAATAAAAAAGAAATCCAAGATGCTAAAACCATCATGGCAATTTATTACTGGCAAGGAATGATGAACCGTGGATAATAACCAACACTTTGATGACGAGCCACGCCTGACTCGTCAACAATACCGTCAGCAAAACAGTAGGGAGACTGAAAAGAAAACTCCAGATGTTAATGAGCCCCTACAACGGAGTGCTGCACGGCGAAACGAAGAAAATTCAACAACTGAGCAGAAAATAGCTCGCCTGAAGAAAAGACTAAATATTGCGATTCTTGTCCTCTTAGCGGCAATAATTGTTGTATATTTAATCTTATTTTTAGTCTAAGAAGAAGTTAGGGTGGTAAAAATGAAATTTGGGATAATTTGCGCAATGCCGGAAGAAATCAAGGAATTGACTGCAGCATTAAAAAATGAACAGGTCAAAGAAATTGGTAGCAAGAAGTATTATTCTGGTCAAATTGATAATCAGGACGTGACATTAGTAGAATCAGGGATTGGTAAAGTCGAAGCTGGAATCACGGCTGAACATTTAATTACTGACTTTAATGTTGACGTTGTAATTAATTCAGGTTCCGCAGGTGGGATTGGAGATGGACTTCATATCGGTGATGTTGTTATTTCAACAGAAACCGCCTACCACGATGTTGATGTACGGGCATTTGATTATGTTTATGGTCAACTTCCGGGGCAAGAACCACGATTTAAATCTTCTGAAAAATGGGGAGAATTATTAGAAAAAGCTGGAGAAAAGACTGGTTTAAACGTCAAACGTGGGCTAATTGTCACCGGGGACCAATTTATCGCCAGCGAGGAAGCAATTGCTGATATTTTAAGCAACTTTCCTGATGCTCTTTCAAGTGAAATGGAAGGAGCAGCTGTTGGACAAGTAGCAACCGATCATAATGTTCCTTACGTTGTTGTTCGTGCTATGTCCGATACTGGTGATGATGAAGCCAATGTTAGTTTTGATGAATTTATTATTGAGGCTGGAAAAAGGTCTGCTCAAATGATCTTACAGTTATTCAAGGATTTAAAATAAGTAAAGGATGGAAAAAGTGAAAGAGAAATACTTTGATAACGCTGCTACTACACCAATGACCCAACCAGTGATGGATGTTATGAAAAAAGAAATGGAAGAAAGCTGGGGGAATGCTTCAACAGCATATTCTTACGGCCGCCATTCAAAGCTAATTTTGGAAAATAGTCGGCACATGCTTGCCCAAAGTATCAATGCAACTGACGACGAGATTGTCTTCACTAGTGGGGGGACTGAAAGTGATAATACTGCAATCATTCAAACGGCTCTATCCCGCCAGAAATTAGGAAAGCATATTATCACAACTGCAATTGAACATGAGGCAGTTTTGAAGCCATTAAACTACCTGGAAACACTTGGCTTTGAAGTAACCTACCTCCCTGTAAATGAATTCGGTGAAATTTCTCTTGATGATTTTAAGGCTGCCTTGCGTGACGATACAATTTTAGTAACTATTATGATGGGAAATAATGAGGTTGGTAGTCGAATGCCAATTCATGAAATTGGCGAAATCCTTAAAGAACACCAAGCCTGGTTCCATACTGATGCAGTCCAAACATACGGCTTGTTGCCAATTGATGTAAAAAAAGATCATATTGACCTGATGTCAACGTCCGCTCATAAACTTAATGGACCAAAGATGATGGGATTCTTGTACAGGGCTGAAGGTATCAATTTCCCTAGTTTCGTTCGTGGAGGAGATCAGGAAACAAAGCGGCGTGCGGGAACCGAAAATGTACCGGCTGTTGCAGCATTTGCGGAAGCTGTTTCGATTGATACTCCCGAGCGAAAAGCTAAATTGCGTGATCGGTACTATAATTTCAAACAAATCATTGCTGAAAAATTAACTGATGCCGGTGTGGACTTTGAAATAAATGGTCATCTTGATCATGAAAGTTTGCCCCACGTACTTAATATTTGGGTAAAGGGTGTTTCTACGTATGTTCTCCAAACTGACCTTGACCTTGCTGGCTATGCTATATCTGGTGGCTCGGCATGTACTGCAGGTAGTATTGAACCATCCCATGTTCTAACGGCAATGTTTGGTGAAACTAGTCCCCGTATTGGTGAATCAATTCGGATTAGTTTCGGAGCTCTCAATACGGAAGAAGAAGTTAATGGGTTGGCGGATGCGATTATTAATATCATCAATAAGTTAAAAGATATTAAGGAAGTAGAAGAATAATGGAATTTGTTAAAAAAATTCAAATTCAAGGAGACCCGCAAAGCTATTCTTTGAGTTCAGAAGTCAAGAAATATACTTTACTTGACCTTGGCTTTGAAGAAACAAAACGGGGAAATTTTGAATATGTCGGTAGTGTTGATACTAAAGATCCCTTTAGACCAGTTGCTAAGTTACGAATCCTTATTAATTCAGACTTAACTGGTTTTAAGATGGATACGGTGAACGGAAACGGTACTCGAAAGATCAATATTTTTAATCATGCCCGTTCTGAAGAATTCATTGAACAATATCATTTTATTTTAAAAGAAATGCTAGATCGTCAGGTTTTTACAATAGAAAATACTAAATAGGTGCAGCTAATAGTTATTTTTGGTACAATGGTTCACACTGGTAACATGCGACCTTCTATCGTAGATTGTTCCAGAATCTATTTGAAATGATGGTGATAAATAATGGCTACCAAAAACAAAACCCGAGTAGTTGTCGGGATGAGTGGTGGAGTCGATTCATCAGTTACTGCATTGCTTTTAAAACGGCAAGGATATGATGTAGTTGGTGTCTTCATGAAGAATTGGGATGATACTGATGAAAATGGAGTTTGTACAGCAACTGAAGATTACCGTGATGTAGCAAAAGTAGCAACCAAGATTGGTATTCCTTACTATTCAGTTAACTTCGAAAAAGAATATTGGGATCGTGTATTTAAGTATTTTATTGCTGAATACAAAAAGGGGCGGACTCCTAATCCAGATGTGATTTGTAACAAGGAGATTAAGTTCAAGGCTTTTATTGATTACGCTAACCAACTAGGTGCTGACTATGTGGCAACAGGTCACTATGCAAATGTTAAGCGTGATGAAGAAGGCCATATGCACTTGATGCGAGCTAAGGATCAAAATAAGGATCAAACTTATTTTCTTAGTCAGTTGGATTATAAGCAATTGGACAAGGTGCTTTTCCCATTAGCTAACTATACAAAAAAGGAAATTCGTCAAATCGCCGAAGAAGCGGGATTAGCAACAGCCAAGAAAAAGGATTCTGTTGGAATTTGTTTCATTGGTGAAGATGGTCATTTTCGTGAATTCTTAAGTCAATACATTCCTGCGCAACCGGGTGACATGATGACTTTAGATGGTAAGGTTGTCGGCCAACATATGGGATTAATGTACTATACTATTGGTCAGCGGCGAGGTTTAGGACTTGGAGGAAACAAAAAAAGTAATGAACCATGGTTTGTAATTGGCAAGGACATTTCCAAAAACATCTTGTATGTTGGTCAGGGCTATGAAAATGAACATTTATATGCGACCCACCTCGAAGCTAGTGATATTCACTGGGTAGATGATGTGGTTAGTCGTTATGGCCGTAACTTTCATTGCACTGCCAAGTTCCGTTATCGTCAGGTTGATGAAGGCGTAACTGTTCATATTTCAGATGATGACCAAATTATTACCGTAACATTTGATGATCCAGCACGGGCCATCACTCCGGGACAGGCAGTTGTCTTTTATAATGGTGAGGAATGTCTTGGAAGTGCGATTATCGATCGTGCATACTACCATGACCAAGTTCGTCAATATGTTTAATTAACATAAGGTAAAACAGCAAAGTTTTTCGTTATATAATAATAGATAACGAAAAACTTTCCTGATACATAATAAAATACCTAGCAGGCAAACTATTTTTTGTTAAAATAAAGAAAAGGTTCGATTACTATGACTAAAGTATATTTAATTCGACATGGGAAAACAGAATGGAACTTGGAGGCACGTTATCAAGGTGCACATGGTGATTCACCACTTCTTAAGCAAAGTTATCGTGAAATTGAGTATTTAGCTCAGTCTTTGACGGAGACACCATTAAATCATGTTTATACTAGTCCACTTAAACGTGCACGAATAACCGCAATGACTCTCCTTAACCATTTAAATCGGCCTGTACCTTTAACAATTGATAGTCGATTGCAGGAATTTAATCTCGGTAAAATGGAAGGAATGAAATTTACTGAGGTGGCTGATAAGTGGCCGGAAGTTCTCGACAATTTCCGTCACCATCCTGATAAGTTTGACAGTTCAATTATAGAGAGTGAAAGTTTTGAAGATGTAATTCATCGAATGAGCAGTGCAATTAAGGAATTTTGTCAGAGTGATCCATACGGAAATATCTTAATTGTTTCTCATGGGGCAGCTCTTAATGCAACAATTAATGCCTTAGTCGGTACCCCATTACCACACTTAAAGGACAGAGGTGGCTTGAGCAATACTTCTACAACTATTTTGACAACAACAGATAGTGAACATTTTGAGTTGGAAAAATGGAATGATACCTCTTATCTACATAAGGCGACAGTTGATCCAACGGACACTGTTTAACAAAGGAGAGTGCTTGATATGAGTGAAGAACAACTTAACCAAAATGAAAAGAAAAAACAAACTGAACGACTTGTCCATAAGCTGATTACAGCAATTGATGAGCATCCAGAAAAGGCTAACAACTACTATGATTTAGGTTCATTACTAACTCGTCTTCAAGATTATGCTCAAGCAGAAGAACTATTTATGAAGGCTTTAGGAATTTTTGAAGCTAAGAAAGATCAAGAAGCTTTAAACCTTTTAAATTATGGTTTGGGGAACGTTTACTATGAAGTTGGTAAAGTGAATAAGGCCATTGAATTATATAACAAAATTGATAATGATAGTCTAAAAGCCGATTCATATCTTATGCTAGCTCAAAGTTATATGAAGAAGGGTGAATATAAGCAAGCCGTTGCCTATGGATTAACTGCGCATGATTTGAAGCCTGAAGATCCGGAAATTAACCAGGTATTAGGGGATGCCTTCCTAGCTCTTGGCGAATTTGAACATGCTAAGGAATACTATGATACTATTTTGCGGCGCCATCCTGGTCGTGCTGATACGCAATTTAACCGTGGATTAGTGGCGATGGTCCTAGGCGAACCTTATAAGGATTACCTAAACCAAGCTCGTCAATTAGATCTTGATTACTATAACAAGAGCGAAAAACGGATTGCGGAAATTGAGAAGACCTTACGAGCTACGAAAAAAGATTAATATATTAACAAGAGAGGATGACTTTTCATGGCAGAAGAAATGAACTTATTTGAGGTGCCAGAAAAACCATCCTTTTTTATTGGACGCCTCCAAGCTGATATTTTTGATAGTCCTGATTCTTTCTATAAAGTCCTTCTCGTCTCTGTTGAAGAAAATAATTTTGATTGGGATGAAGAAGAAATCACGGTTACAGGAAGTTTTGGTGATTTAAGTGATGACCAAACGTATCGTTTTGAGGGAAAACTAGTTAATCATCCCAAGTATGGCCGACAATTTCAAGTTAGTTCCTACCACGCTAATCATCCCACTAGTCGGGAAGGAGTTATTAATTTCTTATCTGGGAAACAATTTCCGGGAGTAGGGAAGAAAACTGCTGAAAAGATTGTAGACTTATTAGGGACGAATGCAATTGAGAAGATTAACGCTGACCGGCATAGCTTGGATAATTTAGGCTTGCGGGCTTCAGTTCGGCAAAGTATCATTGATAATATTGCTGATAATCGAGGAATGGATCAGATTATCATTGGCCTAAATGATTTGGGATTTGGAAGTAATCTAAGTAGTGCTATTTTTGACCGTTATGGGGATGAAACTCTAGAAATTATTGCTAAAAATCCTTATCAATTGGTTCAGGATATTGAAGGGATTAGTTTTAAGCGCGCTGATCAGGTAGCAGTGAAAATGAATATTGCTGGTGATGACCCCAGAAGGATTGATGCAGCTATTTTTCAGGCTCTTAATGAACTGACGATGGCAACTGGCGATACATATACGAGTGCCAAACCATTATTACAAGAAACTTTACAACTCTTGTCAGAAGGGAGCGTCCCAGTTGCTACTGCAGAAGTTTCTAAACGAATCGTCAACTTGGGGAAAAATGGTGCTGTTCGGTATGAGGATCGCCGAATATACCCAGGATACTTATTTCAAGCAGAATGGGACATTGCTGAAAATCTTCACCGTCTTACTATGGATACTTCAGCTAACTTTAGTGAGAAGAAGATAGACCAGGTATTACGGAAGCTTCCTTCCCAGACTGGAATCAACTATGATGAGGTCCAATTAAAGGCAATTAAGACCGCTTTGATGGCGAAAACAATGCTGCTAACTGGAGGACCAGGAACTGGAAAAACCACAATTATTAAAGGTGTAGTAACAGCTTTTGCACAACTTCAAGGAATTGCCCTAGATCCGAACCAATATAAAGAGAAGGCCTTTCCAATTCTTCTGGCTGCACCAACCGGTCGAGCTGCTAAACGGATGAGTGAGGCAACAGATTTACCCGCTAGTACGATTCACCGCCTATTAGGACTAAATGGGCGCGAACAAGTAACGGAACTAGAAGGGAAAAATTTAGAGGGATCATTGTTGATTGTTGATGAAATGTCGATGGTTGATACGCTCCTGTTTAAGACACTCATTCAATCGGTTCCTACCTCTATGAAAGTTATATTTGTTGGTGATAAGGACCAATTGCCTTCAGTGGGTCCTGGTCAAGTTTTCAATGACTTGCTGAATTTCTCTCAAATTTCCCAGATTACCCTTGATAAAATTCACCGTCAATCTGCTGATTCTACTATTATTCCTTTAGCACATTCTATCAAAGAGGGCGTTATTCCGCCTGATTTGACAGCGAAGATGCCAGATCGGTCCTTTATTGCGTGTCAAGCTAGCCAAGTACCGCATGTTGTTGAACAGATAATTGATTTAAGCGAAAAACGTGGTTATGGAGCTGATGAACTACAAATTCTGGCACCAATGTATCGGGGATCAGCTGGAGTGGATCGCTTAAATGAGCTAGCACAAAATGTTTATAATGGCTATGAAAAAGGCCGCGCTGAGATTAATTTTCGGGGACAAAGATTCCGGGTTGGCGATAAAGTTCTACAGCTAATCAATAGCCCAGATAATAATGTCTTTAACGGTGATATTGGAAAAATTGTTGCAATTGAAAACGGTCGAAACTCTGGGAAGAAAAATGAAAGTATAACTATTGATTTTGATGGTAATGAAGTAACTTATAGCCGTCCTGATTGGGGACAGATTCGCTTAGCCTATAGTATTTCCATTCATAAGTCCCAAGGTAGTCAGTTTAAGATGGTTGTCTTGCCATTAGTTCACGAATTTGGGCGAATGCTCCAACGAAATCTCCTCTATACTGCTATTACGCGAGCAGAAGAAAAATTAATCATGATAGGGGAAGCGCGTGCTTTTGTTACGGCTTTGAAGAACGAGTCAGTTAACCGGCGGACTAGTCTGGTCAGTCGACTAGAAACTGTGTGGAACGGTCAAAGTGAAAGTAAAGAATCGTCTACTGGACTGGTAGATAATATTGAAACGGTCACTCAACCTAATAGTAAACTAGAAACAAGTAATTCTCGACCTGAATCGACTATTCTTACACCAAAATTGGTTGAAAGTGGGGAAATTGACCCGATGATAGGGATGGGAAACATAAGTCTTGATGATTTTCGTAAATAGTATACCTTGCACCCAGTGCGGAAACTTGCGATAATATGATTGTTAATTAGTTGACTAGAGACTGAGGAGAATAGTAATGTCTGAAATTAAAAATGCTGAAAAAGTTCGCTTATTTGCTCTTAATTCTAACAAGCCATTAGCACAAGAAGTAGCTGATAAGATTGGACTGCCATTAAGTAAGGCTTCCATTAGTCACTTTGCCGATGGAGAAATTAAGGTGACGATTGATGAAAGTGTACGGGGATGTGAAACTTACATCATTCAATCAGTTTCTGCCCCCGTTAACACTAATTTAATGGAATTGTTGATTATGGTAGATGCCTTGAGACGGGCAAGCGCAGCTAAAATTAATGTTGTCATGCCTTATTACGGGTATGCACGGCAGGATCGAAAAGCTCGTAGCCGCGAACCAATTACTGCTAAATTGATTGCTAACTTGTTAGAAATGGATCAAATTGATCGTTTGGTGACAATCGATCTTCACGCAGCGCAAGTTCAAGGATTCTTTGATATTCCGGTGGATCATTTGCGTGCCACTCAATTATTTGCTAAGTATGTGCAGAATAAAAATCTAGGCGATGATGTTGTTGTTGTTTCACCAGACCATGCTGGCGTTAGTTTGGCTCGGCGATTTGCGGAGTCAATTAAGGCGCCTATTGCTATTGTCGATAACCGAAATGATGAGGTTCGCGAACGTAAGAACCAAGAAGTGCCTGAATATGTTATCGGGGATGTAAAAGACAAAGTGGCCATCATTGTCGATGATATTGTTGATACTGGTACACGAATGAATCTATCTGCTCAAACCTTACAGCAATTTGGCGCAAAGAGAATTTTTGGTATGGCTACCCATGCCGTTCTCTCTGGTAATGCTCCACAAACTTTAGAGAATTCTCCATTGGAAGAAATGTGGGTTACGGACACAATTTTCTTGCCAGAAGAAAAGAAATTCCCTAAGTTACACCAATTAACGGTTTCAGATTTATTAAAGGATGCAATTACGCGTATCCATAACGAACAATCAATCCGCGATCTTTTCAAGTAAAGACCAAATAAACGCTAACATTCGGTAACCTACCGTTTGTTAGCGTTTATTTATTATAAATTCGGCTTATCAAGGTTATTGATAAAACTTAGGTAGGAGTCCTGTTCACCCGTCTCCTCAACCTTAGTGTTGTCTGTTGATACAGATGCATCATGCAAATCAGGCTCGTTTACAGTAACCTTATGAGTAAAAGTAGCGTTGCCTACTAATTCAATCCAGTAACGATTGCCCTCATGGTGGAGTATTGTTTTAACCATTCCTCCAGGATTAAAGACGGTAATTTCTTGATTAAATTTGGCTTGCTTTGGATAGATCAATGCAAAAGCAAGTGAAGTCGCTGACATTCCTGTCCCACAAGCATTTGTAAAGCCAACACCACGTTCAAAAGTTTTAACAAAGATCTGGTTAGGCCCAAGAATATGGGCAAAATTAATATTAACGCCATCTGGGAAATAAGGATTATCTCCATTGAGCCATTCACCTAATTTTCCTAGCTTGGTAAAGCCATCTTCGTTCACAAAAGAAATTAAATGAGGGTTAGGAACTGCTATTCCGGAAAAGCGAAACCCTGGAAGCAGTTCCGGTACCAAAGTATTTAATAGACGGTCATGTCCTAAATTCTCATAGGGTAAAGATTCTCTTTGAAAACTAACTGGTGAAATTTCAACAGCGAATGCGGGAACGTTAGGGGCTAAATCATCTTGTTTTCTTACCTGAAGGCTGGCATTCATGGTGTCAACCTTAAAATTATCTTTGCCATCACGTTCGGCCACATAGCGAGCCACAGTTCGTAAGCCATTTCCGCACATTGAGGCCTCGCTACCATCAGCATTTATTACTCGCATTTGAGCAGTGGCTTGTTTACGAACTGGCTGATTAACCACCAAGAGACCATCCGCACCACCGAGAAGCCCAGTTTTTTGATTTGTAATTTGACGAGCCAATGATACTAGCTCAATATCAGTAAGCTTTTGTTTTAATTTTGTCTGGTCCAGAATAAAAAATGAATTTTGGGAACCGTGAACTTTTAATAATTCTGTCATTGCTATTCCTCCCTGTCGAAGAAGTGATTGTAAATTGCGCGAACAGCGGTATCAGCATCTTGTTGGTAAGTACCAATCATTATTGCAATCCTTGATGCACCCTGATTAATCATTGGGATGGCAATATGTTTTGCTGCCAGCGATTCCAAGATGTCATTGAGCACTCCAGTTCGGTTACGCATTCCTTCGCCGACAACCATTGTAATGGCATAATTATCGATCCATTCCAGTCTGTCTGGTTCGATTTCTTCCTGAATTTCGGTACAAATGGAATCAACTAATTCATCATCTAATTCTTTCTTATCAAAAATAATTGTGATGTCATCGATTCCCGAAGGCATGTGCTCATACGAAACATTATGATGAGCTAGAATTTGTAAAATGCGTAAGGTAAAACCAGCCTCCTTATTAAGAAGATATTTGTGAAGATAAAGAGCAGCAAAATGTTTTCCATTGACGACGCCTGTGATAATGTTAGTCGCTTGGAATTCATGGTCTGGAACAATTAATGTACCCGGATTTTCTGGATTCTTAGTATTTTTAACATTGATGGGAACATTCCCCTCGATTGCTGGAATAAGCGCCTCATCATGAAAAACAGAGAAGCCCGCATAAGAGAGTTCGCGCATTTCTCGGTATGTCATTTTGGTGATGGGGTGAGGATTAGTTACTGTATTAGGGTTGGCAGAATAAATGGCATCAACATCAGTGAAGTTTTCGTATACTCTTGCGTGAAAACCACGAGCTAAAATTGCTCCAGTGATATCAGAACCGCCTCGGGAAAATGTAGCCATGTGACCAGCTAAAGTCATTCCGTAAAAACCGGGGAAAACAATAATTTCATTGCTGCCATACAGAAAGTTTTCTAGGCGTGCGTATGTTTCTGGAATTACGGTGGCATTATTAGGTGTGCCCGCAACTTTCAGGCCTATCTCTTCTGGAGTAATGAAACGAGAAGCAAAGTTCAGATGGCGAAGGACCAGTGACATTAATTCTGCATTTAAACGTTCTCCATGGGCTTTAAAAGCAGCTAGCAGGTAATTATTATTAGGATAGTTGCCGTTTGGCAGATTAGAGAGCTGTTCCGAAATAGGCAGGAGGTCGTCTTCGGGTAGCTTAAAATAGTCAGCAATTGCCTTGTAACGGGAGAAAATCTTATCTCGAGTAAGCAAGGCAGTTTGTTTTTCTCCTGAAATAGTTGCATTGGCATATTTGATTAGGAGGTCAGTTACCTTAGTATCCCCTTCCATCCGTTTGCCGGGAGCAGACGTGACAACTATCTGCCGTTCTGGATCATTGGTAATAATATTAATCGCGTGTTCATAGCTGGGGCCGTCGGCTAACGAACTTCCACCAAACTTAACTACTTTCATTTCAAATCTCCTCCAGTTATTTTTATAACTAATCCGTTAAAAGTTTTAATCGAATTCTAACATTGATTAATAAATATGCAAGAGAAAATTAATTTCAAGCGAAGCTAAACGCCGGATGTCAGTGTAAAATATATAAAACTCTCACTCGATTACCATTAAATAAATATGATAAATTTTAATAATTGCGTTGACATTCTAATTTAAGAATTTTATTATGTTTATAAATCGAAGAGGCGCGACCAACACTAGTAAGTAATTTTAGCCTGCCAAGCGTTGAGAATTACTGAACAGGGCGGTCGCCGAAGTGCTTAACTTGGCAGAGTTAGGTAACTGGGGCGTGACTGAATAAGTTACGGACTGTCGTGGGACGATATCAGCCCACGTTGCGCTATCGACAAAACGGATAAAGTGTATCCACTATTTGTCTTTAGGCAGATAGTGGATTTTTTATCACCGTGATTTTCCCCGAATATTTATGGAGGAATGATTATGAATGAACAAATTACTATTCAACAATTAAATGATGATGGTCATCTAGTGATTGGCGGATGTGATTCCCTAAACCTAGCTAATGAATTTGGGACGCCTTTAGTGGTTTATGATGTTACCCAAATCCGTAATCAAATCCGATCTTTTCGGAAGGTATTTGAAGAAAATGGCGTTGATTATGCTGTTAGTTATGCTAGTAAAGCATTTTCAGCCATTGCTATGTATCAACTGATGGCTGCCGAACAGGCTCACGTAGATGTAGTTTCAGCTGGTGAATTATATACGGCAATAAAAGCTGGTTTTCCGATGGCCCAAGTTAGCTTCCATGGGAATAACAAGTCACGGCAAGAGCTAGAGATGGCGATTGAAAATCAAGTTGGTATGATCATAATTGATAATTTTCATGAAATTGATCTTTTGGCGGATATTTTGCAATCGCATCATACCACAGTCAATGTTATGTTACGAATCACACCGGGAATATCAGCGCATACGAATGTGTACATTCAAACGGGACAAATTGACAGTAAATTTGGTTTTGACCTTGAATCAGGTCAAGCGGACGAAGCGTTGAAAAAGGTACTTGCTAACCCTCACATGAGAATGCGGGGACTTCATGCTCATATTGGTTCACAGATATTTGAATTAGGTGGTTTTAAAGGGGTAGCAAAAAAATTAGTTGATGTGGCTGCTCACTGGCATAAACAATTTGGCTATGAAGCAGAAATAATTAATGTTGGCGGTGGCTTCGGTATTCGCTACGTTTCGAGTGATCATCCCCTTAAGCCAGAAGTATTTGTCGACGCAATTATCAGATCTATTAAAGAGGAAACGGCGGCCAGCAACCTTTCAATACCAGCAATCTGGATTGAACCAGGTCGGTCCATTGTGGGTCCTGCAGGTTATACCCTCTATACGGTTGGTTCCAGAAAGGATTTACCTGGCTTAAATTCCTACCTGACAGTTGACGGTGGGATGGGAGATAATATTCGTCCAGCTCTTTATCAAGCAGAATATGAAACAGTTTTAGCAAGTAATCCCAGGGCGCTAATTAAGGAACATGTTCGGTTAGCCGGGAAGTATTGTGAGTCGGGTGATATTTTGAATCAAAATCAAGGCTTACCTGAAACTAAGCCGGGAGATATTCTCGCCATGCTTGACACAGGGGCATATGGGTATTCGATGGCTTCTAATTATAATCGGAATGGTCGTCCTGCAGTTATTTTTGCGGAAAATGGAAACGCTCAAGTGGTAATTGAACGAGAATCATTAGAAGATTTAATCCATCTCGACCGTCCGTATACAACATTAAATTAAGAAAAAGAGGTAATCAAAATGGCTGAATTAGATGCACAAACAATTATTAACTATATTAGCAACGCACCAAAGAAAACTCCGGTAAAAGTCTATTTAAAAGGCAACTTAAATGAAATTGACTTTCCAGAAGGAGTGCAAGAATTTGTAAATGACCGTACAGGAGTGCTTTTTGGTGATTGGTCAAACATAAAACCGCTCCTAGAGCAAAATGAAGATATTATTTCTGATTACCATATTGAAAATGATGCTCGCAACTCTGCTGTGCCGTTGCTTGATCTGAAAGAACTTAACGCGCGGATTGAACCAGGAGCAACTATCCGCGATAAGGTTGTAATTGGCAATAATGCAGTGATCATGATGGGTGCAACCATTAATATTGGTGCCGAAATTGGAGAGGATTCAATGATTGACATGGGCGCAATCCTCGGTGGCCGGGCAATTGTGGGGAAACACTGTCATATTGGTGCTGGAACTGTTTTAGCTGGAGTGGTTGAACCGGCCTCTGCCGAACCTGTACGCATTGATGATAATGTGCTGATTGGTGCGAATGCTGTAGTGATTGAGGGGGTTCATGTTGGCGAAGGTGCGGTAGTTGCTGCCGGAGCCGTTGTGACTCATGACGTGGATCCATACACAATGGTTGCTGGTGTTCCTGCTAAATTTGTCAAGAAGGTAGATGAACAGACTGAAAGCAAAACTGGATTAGAAGACGATTTGCGGAAACTATAGGAGTTAAAGAATGCTAAGTGAAAAGGACTTAATCAAAATCCGTCGCCATCTTCATCAGATTCCTGAATTGGCCTTACGAGAGGTTAAAACTCATCAATTCCTCTTTAAGACGGTTAAAGAAATGAATCAAGAATTTCTGGAGATTCGTAATTCAGCAGAATTGCCCACTGCAATGATGGTCTTAGTTCGCGGATCTGCACCAAAGCGAACGATTGGCTACCGAACAGATATTGATGCCTTACCTGTAGAAGAAGAAACGGGGTTACCTTATTCATCACAACATCCTGGTATCATGCATGCTTGTGGTCACGATATTCATATGACGGTTGCTCTGGGTGTTCTTTCATATTTTAGTGAACACCAACCAAAGGACAACCTGCTTTTCTTCTTTCAGCCGGCAGAGGAAAGTGAAGCCGGGGGAAAACGAGCATATGAATTAGGCCTATTTGAAGACGAATGGCGACCAAATGAATTTTACGGTTTGCATGATAATCCGGATCTGCCAGCTGGAACAATTGGTTGTCGTCTTGGAACCCTCTTTGCAGGAACCACAGAGGTTAACATTGACCTTAACGGTAAAGGTGGTCATGCGGCCTATCCCCAAGATGCTAATGATACGATTGTGGCTGCCGCAATGCTTATCAGTCAGGTGCAAACGATTATTTCCCGAAGCATTGATCCGATTCAAAGTGGTGTCCTGACCTTAGGAAAAATTAATGGGGGAACGATTCGGAATGTGATTGCTGGTCATACACGAATTGAAGGGACAATCCGGGGATTAACACAGAAGATGATTGAAACAATTGACCAGCGTTTGAAGGATATTTGTGTAGGGATTGGTAAAAGCTACAACATGGATATTCAATTAGAACTAAATCAGGGTGGCTATTGGCCAGTGGAAAATAATCTTGAATTAACCCAACGATTTATTTCCTATATGAAGAGCACTCCTGATGTTGATTTTATTGAAACGGCACCAGCAATGACAGGGGAAGATTTTGGCTTCCTGTTAGCTAAATTTCCGGGGACGATGTTTTGGCTAGGAGTTGACGATAATGATCAACTTCATTCAGCCACACTTACACCAAAGGAAGAAGCAATCCAGCATGGAGTGGATGCTATTACCGGCTTCTTGGATTTCCGCATGACAGATAAATAACGGAGGAATAGTATGACAACTTTAGAAAATGCAGACTTATTAACGGCGATCGTAACACCATTTAATAGTAACAACGAGATTGATTTTAACACTTTAGAAAAATTAACCAATTCATTAATTGATCGTGGATGTAATGGCTTCGTAATTGGAGGGACAACAGGTGAAACACCAGAATTAAGTCATGAGGAAAAGATCGCTTTATATACCCGTTTCGGCCAAATTGTGGATGGCCGGGTTCCGGTAATTGCAGGGACGGGGAGCAACAACCCTCAAGAGACAATTGCCCTCACAAATGAAGTCGGTTATATTAACGGGATTGATTATGCCTTGGTGGTAGTACCACCATACAATAAGCCAAATCAACGGGGAATGTTGGCCCACTTTAAGGCGGTAGCTGATAATGTTAACTTACCTATCATCATTTACAACATTCCTGGACGTACTGGTACAAAGATGGCACCAGAAACAGTAGCTGAATTGGCTAAGCATCCAAATATTGCGGGAATCAAACAGTGTGCTCCACTAGAAGAACTGCAATATATTATTGAACATACCGGAGATGACTTTCTTGTCTTTACTGGTGAGGATGCTCAAGCATTAACTTCACGTGTTCTTGGTGCTAACGGGGTGATTTCCGTGGCTTCCCACATTTATGTTCGCGAATTGCGGCAGATGTTTAACGCCCTTTACCGGGGAAATTACAAACTTGCCGGCAAACTTCAGCGATTGTTAACCCCAAAGATGGCTGCCTGCTTTATGTATCCTTCTCCATCTCCGGTAAAAGCGGTTCTGAATGCCCAGGGATTTAACGTTGGCGAGTGCCGGTTACCAATTCTTCCCCTTAATAAGGAAGAACAAACACAATTGGAGGAGGCATTGAATCTTCCTTTAGATTCACTTGAAAACAAGACCCTACCACTAGACTTATAAGAGGTGAAATGATAATGGCAAATGTATTAATTGCTGGGGCAGCAGGTGCTATGGGACAAAAAGCTGTTCAACTTGTTAATTCTATGGATGATATGCAACTGACAGCGGTTTTAGCACCTCACTTAAAGGAAAATGAGCGGGAGCAATACCGGTTGGAGACAAATGTAAAAATTTTTCATTCATTGGAAGAAATAGAACCGACAATTGCTGATATTTGGCTAGACTTTACGGTTCCGACATCCGTTTATGAAAACGTGGAATATGCTTTGCAGCACAAACTTATGCCCGTAGTAGGGACTACAGGATTAAGTGATGAACAGGAAGCACAGCTAGTTGAGTTGAGTCGACAAAAGCAAGTTGGTGGGTTGATTGCACCAAACTTTGGGATGTCAGCTGTCTTATTGATGAAATTTGCTAAAGAAGCGGCTAAATATTTTCCTGATGTCGAAATTATTGAGATGCATCATGCTGATAAGAAAGATGCACCATCAGGGACAGCTTTAAGTACCGCGAAAATGATTGATCAAGTTCGTCAACCTCATGAAAGTAACCCGGAGGAAACTGAATCTTTATCCGGAGTCCGTGGGGGAGATTACGATGGAATTAAAATTCATTCCGTTCGTCTTCCCGGATATATTGCTCATGAACAGGTGCTTTTTGGTGGCCCCGGGGAGGCATTAACCATTCGTCAGGATTCATTTGACCGGCAATCATTCATGAGCGGTGTCAAAGTAGCTTTGGAAAAGGTTAGCGATTTGAACGAATTAGTGATTGGCCTAGAACAGGTTCTTTAGGAGGAGTGTAAAATGAGCAAAGAATATAATGTGGCTATTTTGGGAGCGACCGGAGCAGTTGGTACTCGAATGATTCAGCAACTTGAACAGTCAACAATCCCAGTTAAAAACTTAAAGTTACTTGCCTCCAAGCGCTCAGCCGGGAAGGCCCTAGTGTTTAACGGGCAGGAGATTTTAGTTGAAGAAACTGCTCCAGAATCGTTTGATGATGTAGATATTGTCCTCTCCTCGGCTGGCGGCACTGTTTCAAAGAAATTTCTTCCTGAAGCAGTAAAGAGAGGGGCGGTCTGTGTAGATAATACTAGTGCATTTCGGATGGAACCGGATATTCCTCTAGTAGTACCGGAAGTAAATGAGGAGCAATTGAAAAATCACCATGGGATTGTTGCCAATCCTAACTGTTCAACGATTCAGATGGTAGTGGCCCTTGAACCGATTCGTCAGGCATTTGGATTAAAGCAAATTATTGTTTCTACTTATCAAGCGGCTTCAGGAGCTGGTCAATCAGCCTTAAATGAGTTAAAACAAGAATCGCAGGACTATTTGGATGGCAAGGAGATGCAAGATGATGCCCATATTTTGCCAACCGCTAGCGATAAGAAGCATTATCCATTAGCTTTCAATCTGTTACCGCAAATCGATGTTTTTGAAGATGATGGTTATTCTCATGAAGAGTGGAAAATGATTCATGAGACTAAAAAGATTATGCTAAATGACATGAATGGCAAGGAGATTAAGGTTACCGCTACTTGTGTCCGTGTTCCCGTTCCAATTGCTCATGGTGAATCGGTTTACTTTACTGTTGAAGATCCATCAGTTACCGTTGATCAATTACGGGAGATATTAAGCACTGCACCAGGAGTTGTCTTGCAAGATGACCCAGCACACCAAATTTACCCTCAACCAATTAATGCAGTTGGCAAGCAAGAGACGTTTGTTGGTCGTCTGCGGGCCGACGAAGAAAATCCTGGTTCCTTTAACATGTGGGTAGTAGCTGATAACCTTCTTAAAGGAGCGGCTTGGAATGCCGTACAAAATGCGGAATGTTTGGTAAGGAGAGATTTGGTTTAGAAATATAAAATAAGATCGATGAAGATATTTTTTTGCATCTTCACCGACCTTTTAAATTTAAATATTTAAGTTATAACGCATAGTAAAAGAGCATATTTTAGAACGGAAAAGCAAAAGTATTGCTTTGCAAGTCATACTTTTGCAAAAGACCTGCTAGTTCTAATTTTCTTTCACGTTGAGAAACAAAAATTCCCATTTTTTCCTGGTCAAAACCAGTTATAAGTTTATTATTATCACAAATTATTGGGTTTTTTAAGACATGCGGATTCTTCTGGATTGCATCAGCTAACTGATTAATAGTTAGGTTATCAGATGTTAAGCCTAATTCCTTAGTATCCCGAGAACGCGTTGAAATTAAATCCGCAGTCCCGTTAATCGATTTGCTTAAAAGGTTAAAAACCTCGTTACGTGATAGTGGTTTTTTTTCAATATTTCGTTCACTGACCATTAGGTGATGGGCAATAAACCACTTGATTGCCTTCCGTTTAGAAGGATCGTTTGTATGGTAATATATCCAAATCATATGCTCACTTCCCTATATAACAACTTTTATTTTAGCAATTATTTTAATGAAAGCGGTGAGATTGGTCTTGTCTTTAATAAAACTTAATTAAAATAAACTTTTCGCAAGAAATTATCTCTTATTGTGAAATTAATTTATAGCCTGAAAAGATTAAAGATAAGTCTTAAATGTTAAAATTAGTACAAAATTTTTTAAGAAAGTGATATGGTTAAAAAGACTTAAATTATTGTTAACTATTTTGCTGTTTTTATTTGGGAGGAAATTTCTTTATGGTAAAAAAAGCACGTAAACATAGAGCATCAAAAGGTCTTGCACTTGGAACAGTAAGTGCAATCAGCCTCTTAACGTTCTCTACACAAGTTAATCAACCAGTTCATGCGCAGGCAAAATCCACAAGTAAGCCTGCACAAAAAATAAATATGAGTTCGACAGCTCAAACTCTTCGCAATGACCAACAAGTCAGTTTGTCATTTACTGCACAAAAGGGCCAAAGTGATTACATAGTTAAAAGCGGCGATACTCTTAGCCAGTTAGCAGAGAAGTTTAATGTTTCTGTCAATAGTCTAGTTAATTGGAATGGGATTTCTAATCCTGATTTGATTTATGTTGGTCAACATCTCTCAATTAATGGCAAAACTGTTAATGCTAGTTCAACAACGGTTCAATCTCAAGCGCCTGCGAAAACTCAAACAGTGATTAGTGCACCAGCAGCAACGCAAACTACTCCAGTAGCTTCTACTGAAGTTCAACCTCAAACGGTAACTAGCCAAACTAGTACAACAAGTGAAAATACTCAACAAAATGTTCCGGTTGCTTCATCTACACCAAGTCAAGTACAAAGCCAAGTGGTTACATCAGCAAGCTATGCTGCAGCTACTGCAGTTCAAAGTGCGTCTAACTCAGCAGCCACTAATGCTAGTGTAGCAAGCTCAGTGACTGCAAATGCTACTTCAAACACTGTTGCAACTAGTGCTGCTTCTCAACAAGTAGCACCAGTTTCCAATGCTGTTTCTACTTCAGCAAGTGCAGCAGCCCAAGTTAGCGTTGCTACATCATCAGCTACAAGTGCGGTTGATAGTAATTTCACACCAGTTGCTAGTTCTACCACTGAGGTTCAGCAATCCGCAGCTCAGAGCCAACAGCAACAAGCAACCACACCTACACAAAGTCAAGCACCACAATCTACTACTGATATGCAAAACGGTTCCGTTGTTAGTTTAGCAAGTAAGATTGCTAGTTCTAACAGTGTCCCATATGTATATGGTGGGAGTTCATTAAGTGGAATGGATTGTTCTGGTTTTGTTGACTATGTATATGCAAATGCTGAAGGAAAGCAATTACCACATAACACAGTTGCTCTTGAAGGCTGTGTTACTACCAAGGAAGTGTCACAGGCGCAACCAGGTGATCTCCTATTCTGGGGAGAACATGGAAGCACATACCACGTTGCTATTTACATGGGTAATAACCAATATGCAGCAGCAGCTGTTCCAGGAACTAATATTTCAATGTACACAATTAGCGGGGGCTTTATGCCATCGTTTGCTGGTACTGTTAATTAAAATTAGAAGAATGAAAATGAGAAGCGGGGAAATAACCAATTTGCAAGGCGGTGGGCTAAGGATAGAACATTAGCGAGGAACGAGTTGATTATCGTTCGGACTTAGATTCGAGTCTTGCGGTTACGACGCAAAGCTAGCCTTTTAGGTTTTCCGC
>JBCLSJ010000008.1:0-57404 GCA_041225415.1 Lactobacillaceae bacterium 24-114 | reverse complement strand
AGCGCCTTGAGACGCCGGCTTTTATTATCGGCTTATAGCCGATGTGCAAACCACCCGTTTGACGGGTGGTTATGATTTCTCAGAATCAAAATACTTTAAAAATAGTGTTATAAGTTTGTACAATTATAGATAAGGAAAGTTCTTGATTTGTGAGGGAGGAATCTATAATGAAATTTATTTCTTGGAATGTAGATGGATTTAAAGCAGTTTTACGGCATGATTTTCGGGAAGTATTTGCAGACCTAGACGCAGACATTTTTAGTGTTCAACAAACTCGTCTTGATCCAGATGAACTGGAATTTGAAACGCCTGGCTATCACCAATATTGGAATTATGCTAGTCGCAAAGGTTACGCTGGTACAGCAATCTTTGCTAAAGAAGAACCAGAAGAAGTGACTCGAGGAATTGGTAATGAAGAATTTGATCAAGAAGGTCGAACAATCACGTTAGAGTATCCAAACTTCTATTACGTGACTACTTATGTTCCATTTTCCGGAGAACAATTACAGAAACTTGACTTCCGAGAAAAATGGGATGAAGCATTTTTGAAGTATGTAAGAGATCTTTCGACAAAGAAAGATGTAATTATTGGTGGTAGTATGGGAGTGGCTCATGAAGCAATTGACCTCGCTGAACCAACAGAAGATCACCATCGTGCTGGATACACTATTCAGGAACGGGATGACTTTACGAAACTCTTGAACGCTGGTTTTACCGATACATTTAGGTACTTACATCCCGATGAAAAGGGTGCTTATACATGGTGGAGTTACCGTTATGATGCCCGTGAAAGAAACGATGGTTGGCGTTTAGACTACTTCTTGGTATCTACTGGTTTAGATAAGTTCGTTGAAAGTTCAACCATCTTGAATCAAATTAAAGGCTCCGAACACTGCCCAATCGAATTAGTGGCCGATATTCAATACTAATTAATTTTATCCAAAGCTTTTTTTGCGATTACTTATCAAGTAGGGCGGTGTGCTATAATTCAAGCATTAAGCATATACAAAAGGATGGGAGATAATTATGGCAAAACCAATCCTAACAATTCAGCACAAAATGATTGATTGGCCACTTGGGAAACCATTGCTGAACTCAGAGCTGATTAACCAATTTGGAATAGTAGCTACTAGTGATAATCAGGATATTACAGGGATGGTTAGTTTCAATACTTCACAGGTGAAGTTAGACCAACCCGGTCAGTACCCTGTAGCGGTAATGGTTGTAAATAGCCAGGGAGAAACGGCTACTGCGGAATTAACACTGAATGTTCGCACATACGAACAAGCAAATAGTGTCAGTCCAGCAACGCGACAAAAGAATAAACCAAAACGACGTCGGACATGGATAATCGTGATTGCGGTCTTGATCGTAATTGTTATTGCTTGGTGGGCCACTGCTGCTAATCGCGCTCACCGAATTGAGCAACAAGCAAATAATGCTGAGCAAAGTAGCCAAATAAGCAATAATTCCAGTAGTATTAGCAAACTTAGCGCAGATAATCTGAAACTAGCAAAACAGGTAGCTGCCTTGGAAAGTGCCGCTAAGCAGTACGAAAAAGATAAGAACCAACAGGAACTACAGAATAAATTGACTGAAATTCAAAACCAAAACCAACAACTTCAAAGTCAGCTAAAGAGTGATAATTCCAAACAAATGCTGACAGAAGTTAACCAAGTGATTACACAGATAGAACAGAATCCAGAAAATGCTTCTTCAACCGTTAATACTTTAAAGGAAAAGGACGGCTTTAGTAGCATTTGGACAAGTATCTCCTCGATGGTGAATAATTTGATTAGTAGCAACTCTAGCTCTAGTTCTAATAGCAATTAATCATGCGTATTGACAGTCTAGGGTGAGACGCTTAAAATACTTGTAATAAGCACACGAAGCCTTTAACCTGATTCTGTGAGATCACGAAGGAAAAGATAGATAATAAGCCCCTTCTTCATAGATCAGTTTGAAGAAAGGGCTTTTATTAATTGATTAAGGAAGTGACTAACATGGCACACGAAATCGTTGATGGATCAAGTATGCAACGGGCTTTAACGCGGATTACCTACGAAATTATTGAACAAAATAAGGGTGTCGATAACTTGGTCTTTGTTGGTATTAAGACACGAGGAGTTTATCTTGCTGAACGGTTGGCAAAACGACTGAGTCAATTGGAAAATGTCGAAGTACCAGTTGGCGCTTTAGACATTACTCTTTATCGGGATGATCGTCATGTTCCAGACCATCATGTAGAACCAACTGTGAAGACCTCTTCGCTGAATATTGATATTACTGATAAGCATGTTATTTTAGTTGATGATGTTCTTTTTACTGGGCGAACTGTCCGGGCAGCCTTAGATGCATTGGTAGATATGGGTCGTCCTCAACGAATTTCTCTGGCCGTTTTGGTTGATCGGGGACACCGTGAATTACCAATCCGTCCTGACTTTGTAGGTAAGAATATCCCAACATCAACCAATGAGACGGTTCACGTAGCTGTTGAGGAATATGATGGCCACGAAGATATTACTATTGAGCACCACAATTAACAGCTGACGTCAGTTCATTTTAGGAGGAGAATTATGAAACGTTTTGAACCAATTGTTGCCATTGATGTTCCAGATAAGCGGGAAGCTGTCCAATTATTTGATTACCTATCTAATGATACTGAACATAGCCCAATTATTAAGATTGGGATGGAACTCTTCTATGCCTTTGGACCAGGAATCGTGGTTCAGGCTAAGAAACGCGGCTTAAAGGTATTTCTTGATCTAAAGGCCCATGATATTCCCAATACTGTTGAACGAGCAATGGCACAAGTGGGTCGTCTCGGAGTAGCAATTGTTACAGTTCACGCTGCGGGGGGAACAGAGATGATGAAGGCAGGTTTGCGTGGTTTAAAGCAAGGAGCTGCCGAGTCACAAAATCCGCTTCCTAAGATGTTGGCAATTACCCAATTAACCTCAATTGATGAGGAAATTCTTCATAATGAACAACGAATTGAGGGTAGTGTTATGGATTCAGTTCAAAATTATGCCCGTTTAGCTGATAAAAGTGGCTTAGCTGGGGTGGTTTGCTCTGCCAAGGAAATTAGTGCTATTCGTGAAGTAACTAACCCTGACTTTCTCTGTATTACTCCAGGTATTCGTCTTGACCTGGATCAACATGATGACCAAAAGAGGGTGGTTACCCCAACGCAAGCTGCTGAAATGGGAAGTAATGGGATCGTAGTTGGACGCCCAATCACTCAAAGCCCTGATCCGGTAGCTGCATACCAAAAAATTAGAGAAGACTTTTTAGGATAAAATGAAGAAGAGGTCGGGAAAATACTTTGTATTTTCGCCGACCTCTTATTATTTTCAAATGCTACAGAGTCTAATCGCGGGAAACATAGAAGGCTAGCTTTGCGTCGTAACTGCAAGGCTCGAATCTAAGTCCGAACGATAATCAACTCGTTCCTCGCTAATCATCGTTCTATCCTTAGCTCACCGACTTGCAAATTTGTTATTTCCCAGCTTCTTCTTTTTAGTTTCTTCTAATGTAGTGGAACCGCTCCAGTAACTCACGCGAACGCTGGTCTGCTGGACGATAACCAATATTGAATGAATGTCTGAAAAACATCATATTGTATAGTAATGCAAAGACAATGGAGGTCCATGGGAATTGGAACATCCAGTTTAAGCCGAAAAAGAGACCAACTAGGACATAATCCATATCTAACACTAGCATCAGGATGAAATTATAGTAGTCACCACGGAATAAAGCTGGAAGCGGTCCAAACCATAGAGTTGTCCATGAAATTCCTACCTTAGCAATCCGTACCTGACCTTTTTCATTGACGATCTTGGCATAGTTTGGAGGCAAAGGAAGGTTATTTAGATCAAATGGGTTTTGGTTATTATCGTTATTATTGCCAAATGGGTTTTGCATTGATCTTCCACTTCTTTCTTATTATAGATAATAATTTTATCATAAATTAAGGTAAAGTCCTAGATATTGCTCGGCTTTTCGTCCCTTATCTATGGTAAACTGAGTCTGTTAATGTAAAAAAGGAGAAGGCCAATGTTATTCTTTCTGAACGATAATATTCAACATAATAAATCAGGAATTGAACATGCGCAGATTAAGCGTCTGCACCTATTTGAAATGTTTAATGAACCTGCAAAAATCGTTACCCGTAAGTATTCAAACGAACTTCACATGGTAACGGAAGAAGCAGGGATTGCTGATGAAAATTTTGTAAACTTATTTGATTATTTTCAAGAAGCACGAGTAGTTTTAAAGAAAGACGTTACAATCAAGGATATTGATATCGACCCTAGCTGGGTCAAGAAGGCCGATGGGATTAATTATAATTACTACCGAAATGGCAAACGGATCATGTACGTCCGTCGTCGAAATGATAAGGAAAAACATATCATCAACTTGCAATACTTTGATCACTTCGGCAAGTTGCTTAAGGTGAGCTGGTATGATAATCGGGGCTTCATTTCCGTAGAACAGATTTATGATTGGAATGGAAATATTGCGACCGAAAATTACATGCGTCCAGATGGCACTATCGCCCTTCAACTCGAACATCAGAAGAACAAGCGGGATAAGGTAATTAATACTTACCATCTCTTTAATTATAAGGGGCATGATTACCAGTTCCCGAACTTCGATGAACTAACTCGCTTCTTCTATGATGAAATGGTTACAGATAAGGAATTGATTGGAAATGGTCCAGTCGGCTTTATCGTAGACCGGACGTATGAAGTTGGTTGGGCAGTTATGCACATGAAGAATCGGGTTTTCCGGGCGATGCAATTGCATAATGACCATGTAAATAACAACAATGACATGCTTCACTCAACTCTTAACTACAATTACACTTGGGGATTGAACCATATTCGTGACTGGGATGGCGTGATCGCCCTTACTCCACAGCAACAAAAGGATGTGAAGGACCGGTTCGACAAATATGGTACCAAGATTTACCGGATTCCAGGGCCAATAGTACCAAAAGAGGTTCTCGAAAAGGAACATGTGCCATTTGAAAAAAGAACGAAAAACCAAGTTGTTATGGTAGCACGGCTTTCACCAGAAAAACAACAAGATCACTTGCTAAAAGCTTGGCCAAAGATTTTACAAAAGGTTCCGGGTGCTAAGCTAGACTTTTGGGGGTACGCTAATGATAATTTTGATAAGACTTTGACGAAAATTGTTAAGGACGAAAACCTGGAAAGCTCAGTTACCTTCCATGGTTATACAAATGATCCTAATGCGGTTTACGAGGATGCTCAACTTCTTATCCTTCCGAGTCGTGCAGAAGGATTGCCGCTATCACTGGTTGAAGCTCAATCTCATGGTTTGCCAATTGTCGCTAATGACATTAAGTATGGGCCAGCCGACGTTGTTATTGATGGTCAAGACGGGATTCTGACTGAAAATGGTGACATTGATGGTTTAGCGAATGCGATTACGAAATTGTTGACTAATCAAGCTCAGTTAGCCCGATTTAGTGAAAATGCCTATAAGGACAGTGAACGCTACTCCGAACCAAACGTGATGAAATTATGGAACGAGTTAGTGGACGATATGAAAAAAGAGGAGGGTACTAAATAATGTTCTTTTTCGTTAACCAATACTTATTGAGCAACAATTCAAGTATTGAACATGCTGAAATGAAGCGATTGAAGCTCTTTAAGGACCACAATACAGAAGCAAAATTAGTTACCCGAAACTTTGACCAAATTATCCATGGTACCTTGCGTCGCTTTGGCCTGACCGACGACCAACTAGTTAATATGTACGACTTTTTTGCCAGCACAACTGACTATGTTGGTCATGAATTGCGAACAGAAGACTTAGACCTTCCAATTGAATACCAAGTGGGAACTGGAAATAATTTCCGTGAAGTAAAAGATGGTGACCGCCTTATCTGTATTGTCTACTTCACAGGTGGCACCGTTGGTCTAGTGAACCACATTGACTGGTTTGATGATGCCGGTAATATCACCTTACGTCAACAATATGACTTGCGGGGTTTTAAAGCGATAGATCAGTTCTATGGTGAAGATGGGCGAATCAGTTTCGAACGTTACTACCGCCCAGATTACACTATTTACATGGAACGTTATTATGTGAAATCAGTTCAAAACACCCCAATTAACTCTTTAAATGTGCTGAAGAATTATAACGGCCATGACCGCTTCTTTGACAGTGAAGAAGAGCTCTTTGCTTTCTTCCTTGATGAATTAAACAAGGCTAATGGAGAAAATAATGTTTTTGTTGCAGATCGTCCAGCGGTTGCTATTCAACCAGTTATGAATATGCAAAGTAAGGCGAAGAAGTACCTCTGGATTGCAATGAATCATGTCAATGACGGGAATAACTTAAAAAACGGTCCACTCAATCCAATGCTTCAAGCCCCACTAACTAGCGAGCTCAATAAGTGGGATGGAATCATCACAATGACCGAGGCCCAAGCTGAAATGATTCGAAAGCGGACCAACGGCAAGAAGCCAGTATACGCAATCAACGGAGTACCGGTTAAGGCTAACGAAACTCGAATTCCAATGAATAAGCGGATCCCAGGTCGTATCATTAATGTTGGTCGTTTGGGCGAGGATAAGCAAACTGGTAAGTTAATTGAAATCTTTGCCGGTATTCACAGGAAGATTCCAACCGCAACCTTAACCTTCTATGGCTATGGTAATCCGGCAGACGTGGAACGTTACCAAAAGCAGGTAAATGATAATGGATTACAAAAAGTGGTAACCTTTGCCGGCTATCAAGTAAACATAGATTCATATTATAAGACCGCGCAATTATTCATGGATACTAGTCGGATCGATGGTCAACCGCTTGCGATGGGTGAGGCCTTAGCTCATGGTGTACCAGTCGTTACCTATGACTACATGTATGGTCCAAGTGAGATGGTTAAATCAGGTGTGAATGGTGAATTAATTCCACTAAATAACGCCAAGAAGATGGAGAAGGCAGCTATCGACATCTTGACTAACTCTGAGAAGCTCCAAAAACTTAGTACAGGCGCTTACGATTCAGTTGATGGAATCAGTAACCTCGATACTTGGAAACAATGGTCGGCATTGAGTGATTAAAATGAAAATAGAATGAGGTCGGCGAAAATACTTTGTATTTTCGCCGACCTCTTATTATTTCCGAATGCTGCAAAGTCTAATCGCGGGAAACCTAGAAGGCTAGCTTTGCGTCGTAACTGCAAGGCTCGAATCTAAGTCCGAACGATAATCAACTCGTTCCTCGCTAATCATCGTTCTATCCTTAGCTCACCGCCTTGCAAATTTGTTATTTTCCAGCTTCATTTTTACTTTCTAAGAGTTAATTTTACAACTGCTTCACACCGGGTCGTTTGTGGCATCATGTCGACTGGTTGGATATAGTCAACGTGGTATACGCTAGTGAGGCGTGTAAGGTTCCGGGCCAATGAAGCCATATTACAAGAAACATAGACAAACCTGACTGGCCGTTCCTGCAAGATTTGTTCGATTAGTTCGTTATCTAAACCAGTTCGCGGTGGATCAACAACGAGGGCATCAAAGAGAAGACCGTCTTTATGCCATTTTGACAAGACTTCTTCAGCTGGGCCAACTTCATAGTGGGCATTTTCGATCCCATTTAATTTGGCGTTTTCCTTTGCGTCTTCAATGGCTTCTGGAATTGTTTCCATCCCCCAAACAGATTTAACTTGGTTAGCTAATGACAGGCCAATTGTTCCAATCCCAGCGTAGGCATCAATCAAAGTATCGTCTGGTGTAAGGTTCAGGGCCTTCGCCACTTCCTCATATAAGCGCTCGGTTTGTTCTGGGTTGAGCTGGAGAAATGATCGAGCTGAGAGTTTGAAATCAAGTCCCATTAAGCTTTCAATAATGTGTTCCTTCCCTGCTAAGTGAATCGTTTGTTCGCCCCAAACAACAGGGGTATCGCCAGGATTGACATTTTGCATCACGGAAGTAACTTTTGGTAATTCCTTTTCGATATCGTCTAGTAATTGACGTTTACGTGGAAGTTTAGATGTATTAGTAATAAAGGTAACTTGAAGCTCCCCGGTAGCGACTGACTCGCGAACGACTAACGTTTTGATGATTCCACTGTTGTGTTCTTCATCGTAAACGGGAATGTTGAGCTCTTCAATTAGCCGCACAATTGTCCGAATAACATGCATCGTTTCTGGCATTTGCACAGCACATTCTTCCATGCCAACGAGGTCGTGGCTATTAGCCTTATATAAACCGGCTGCCACGTGTCCGTCAATTTCTCTTACCTGAAAGGTGGCCTTATTCCGATAGCCATATTCTTCTGGTGCGGCAATCGTTGGTCGAACATCGTAAGCTTTGTAGCCATATGGCTTGAATTTTTCGAGACTATCAAGTACTACTTGGCGTTTAAAGCGTAATTGTTGCGGATAAGCGAGATTCTCTAGTTCGAAACCACCGGCAATATTGGCGTAGTCGTCACGTGGTTTAACCCGATCGCGACTTGCTTTACGCAAATGGTGAATTTTGGCTTCGAGGTATTTGGGATGAATGCTAGTTACTTCAGCGACAACCACTTCATGGGGAAGGGCTCCCGGAACGAAGCAAACTTTGTGTTTAAAGTAACCAATTCCTTGCCCATTTACCCCTAGACGTTTTATAGTTAAGGGGAAGCGATCACCAACCGAAACGTTGACAGCTTTTTGTTGGGATCGTGAGTTAGATTGAACCATATTTAGTTTTGTTCCTTTCCGAATCTGATACTGCTATTTTAGCATAATTGTGAGCAGCAAAAAGCTACCGAGTTTTGCCGGGAAGATTGGTTAGCATTTCAGTTTTAATTATAATTAAAACTTTGGATTTTACCGTTGTTTCTTTATATATATTTATAGTAAAATGGTTGTGAATTATTTAATAAAACAACAAAGGAAGTGACATCGTTGAAAATCGCTGCAATTGCAGGTTCCAATGCAAATCATTCGTATAATAGAATGTTATTAGAATTTATGGCACGCCATTTCAAAGACGAAGACGAAATCGACGTAATCGACATTCGTCCTGTACCGATGTTTAATGAAAGTTACAAGGGAGAACTCCCAGAAGTCATTAAGGACATCGACCGCCGGATTCAAGATGCTGATGCTGTAATTATCGCCAGCCCGGAATACAACCATTCAATTACTTCTGCTCTAAAGAGTTTAGTTGAATGGCTATCCTACAACGTTCACCCAATGACAAAAAAACCGGTAATGACCATCGGGGCTTCTACGCACGATCAGGGTGCTTCTCGTTCCCAGGTCCAACTCCGTGATATTTTGATCTCACCAGGAATCAATGCTATCGTTTATCAAGGGGATGAGTTCTTTATGAGCAACGTTACTAAATTGATGGATGAAGACGGCAATATTACCGATGAAGGTACTATTCACTTCTTAGAAAAGTGCATGGCTGGTTTCCGTTACTACGCTAAGGCAATTGACCAAATGAACGAGGAGATGAGTAAAGAATGATGAAGATTCTCGCTTTTGTCGGAACCAATGCCGACTTTTCATACAACCGCCTTTTGCTTCGCTTTATGAAGAAGCATTTCAAGCAATTGGCAGATATTGAAATTTATGAAGTAGGGAAATTGCCACCATTTAGTGTGGACACACCACTTTCAGAACAAACAGAGGTGTGGAAACTAAAGCAAAAGGTGAAAGAAGCTGATGGCTTAGTCTTCTCTACTCCAGAATATGACCATGGCATTCCAGCAGCATTAAAGAGTGCAGTTGAATGGCTTTCTTTCAAGACTAAGGTTTTATCCCAAAAACCGACAATGGTTGTAGGTGTTGCTTATGGTCGACAGGCATCTGCTCGTTCTCAAGTTCAGATGCGACAAATCTTGATTTCTCCCGATTGTAATACAAACTTGATGCCCGGGAACGAAGTATTGATTGGTAATGTTCGTGATACTTTCGCTAAGGATGGTCGTTTAACGGATCAAAAGGCAATTAATAACCTGGAAGTAGCGTTCGAACACTTCATTGAGTTTATTGAAATTTTTAAAGATATTGACAAGGAGGATCTAAATATGGCTGTTAAACAACCAACAATTAGTGAAGCCTACATTAACTTTCCAACAGGCCGGCTATCACTTAAACAAGTTCAACAAATCTTTAGCACCATTCCATTTGAAATTGACTTGATCGATAGTACGGATCATTTTGCTTGGTTCTCAGACAAGCCAAACCGAGAACATGTGCGGAACACTGCCTCTCTTGGTGAAACCGTTCAGGAATGCCACCCACCAAAGGCCGTTCCGATGGTAAATAAGATTATCAAGAGTTTCCGGGATGGAACTAAAGATGTCGTTACCCGTCCATTATGGATGAATGGGCATCGTTCATTGATTCAATACTATGCGTTACGTGATATTAATGGTCATTATCTAGGAACGATTGAATTTACTGGTAGTGTTGAATATATTTTGAGTTTGTTTGAACAAGGTGCTTGGGGTAATAAAAAGCCAACTACCATTACCCATGTAACTCCAGCTGAAGAAGAGGAAGAGGCAGTTGATGCTTCCACTGGCGCTTCTGAAAATTCCGGTGATGATACTGCAGAAACAACAGACACTGAAGAGGAAAACTTCACTGCTGACGATACAACAGGCGCTTCTGAAACTGGCAGTGTAGACGCTGACGATGAAGCAGCTGATGCCACTACAGGAGCCTCAGAAAACTAATGACTGACTTAAACCAACAACGGCATTCGTTAGTTCACAAAGCGTTAGGTACTAAAATAGTCCTAACGCTTTTTGGTGATCAATACATTCCTTTATTGCAAAAATCGATGCGCTTGATTGACGGTTACGAAGATCGACTGACGGTTAATCGGGAAGAATCAGAAGTGATGAATATCAATCATGCTGCAGGGAGAATGCCTAAGATGGTATCGCCATCGACATATGAATTGATTAGGCTGGCAGTCAAGTATAGCCGAGAAAACTTTGGTTTCAATGCCCTGATTGGACCGCTAGTAAAACTATGGAAAATTGGTTTTACGGGAGCGCATGTACCAAGTGATGGAGAAATTAAAGAACGGATGCATTTGATTGACCCGTATAAGGTGCTCTTAAATGACGATAATCACACGGTATTCCTAGAAGAAGCCGGGATGGAACTAGATCTTGGTGGAATTGCCAAGGGCTATATTGCTGATAGGGTTCGTGACTTCTGGGAAGAACATGGTGTTCCGGCAGGGATTATTAACCTCGGGGGTAACTTGTTGTTTGTTGGAAAATCACCACACCGGGCAGATGGTCAGTGGGTTATTGGTGTACAGGATCCTCGCTTGGAACGAGGGAAGGATATTAAGTTGGTTCGTAAGCCAGCTTGTTCTGCAGTAACTTCAGGAATTTATGAACGCTTCCTTGAAATTAAAGGTAAAAGGTACCACCACTTGCTTGATCCACGGACAGGTTACCCGCTACAGACAGAACTTTCTAGTGTAACTGTTTTTACAGAGCAATCAGTAATGGGAGAGATAGAGGCTAAACGGCTTTTTTTCAATAACCAACCGATTAAGGATTGGGAAAACCAGCCGGGCAATCTTGGCGCGGTATTTATCGATCAAAATGAAAAAGTTATAAATATAAATAATTAGAAAAGGCAGTTCGAAAATGGATCATGAATGATTTTATTTTTGATCCTGATAAGTGATAATAGGCCCCTAATGGTGGATTTCATCGTTGGAGGCCTATTATTGTGCTGTGCGTAGTTTATGGGCGTAACTTATCCTTGTTATAGATATCGTTTTATTTAGTGAAAAATGCCTAAACCATGAATATATATGAAATAAATTTCATATAAAATTAAATAGTGATAAATGAACGGGGGGGGTATCGCCCGTTTTCTTTTGGCCAAAATCGTTATAAATAGCGATACGATAAGCAAATGATAAGGAGAATAAACGTCTAATTTTAAGGATAACAATCAATAGTGTTATAAACTAAATTTGTTTATCAGTTGTAAAGAAAAAACAAATTGATAAAATGGAAGTGTAATAATAAAAAATTACTATTGGAGGTTAAAAAATGTTATCAAGTCATAATCGGAAAGAACAAATACAAAAACAAGAATCAAAGAAACAACGATTTGCTATCAAGAAGTTGACTGTGGGGGTAGCTTCTGTATTAATTGGTTTCACGTTCATGGGAATTAATGCATCTGCTGACTCTACAACAACTAATGTCTTACCAGCAACTGACTCGGTAACTGTAAAGGTACCAACAGTGCCAGATAGTCCATCTGGTGTTAACTTTAGTGATGTTCCAGCTTCAAGTACAACGGTAACGGTTGGAAGCAAAGCACAGCCAAATAATAACCAGGCATCATCTGCTGACTCTACAACAACTAATGTCTTACCAGCAACTGACTCGGTAACTGTAAAGGTACCAACAGTGCCAGATAGTCCATCTGGTGTTAACTTTAGTGATGTCCCAGCTTCAAGTGTTCCTGAATCATCGGTAGATGCTGATGCAGGGGAGGTTGCTCCTTCTGGTATAACGATGACGTTTTACTACAATTCAATGGTAACGATTGAAACGCCAGACGGAAAAACAAGTACCGAGGGGAAACAGCAATTATCAGTTACAACGACTAATGGCTCTAATCCAACTGAAGCAGATGTCGCTAACCTTTCCTTTAATAGCATTTCGTTACCATCATTCCAAGGTTATACGCCTGTCGTATCAACCCTAACTGAAGGGCTTCCATTAGCTACGATTTCTGATAATAATGGTAACCTAACTTTAGTCTTTCCAAAGATTCAGGCCGGTTACCAAAATTATTACTATACAGTTACTTATGAAAAGAATCCTGTAACTGATAAGGCTCAACAAGTAATTGACGTTAAATTTCCATTGAACCTTGGTAATGTTCAGATTAACGATCAAAATGCCTACTATTACAGGACTACATCATCCCAGAATGTAGAATCTACTGATGATGGGCAGACATGGACTTCAGCTTCATTTGAAGCAACATCCTTAAATGACGCACTTCAAGGAACATATACTAATGCTCAGACTGGCAATCGCGGTCAAACGTTGCCTGAGTTTAAAGGTTATACTCCCTTCCTTTCTGCAGTATTTGTAACTGGTAGTAATGCTTATAAGGCAGAAGTTAATGCGTTACTCAATCAGTTAAATGCAGCCATTGCGAAAAATCCATATGAAATTCCTGCATATACTCTTAATAGCCCATTAATGGTTACATTCCGTGTTTCATATAAGACCAATACTTGGCAACAACTAGATGTCCGCTTCTCCGGACAACCAGGTGACACTAATTACTATTACAAAACTAATAGTCAACAAGAGATAAGCCAAAAAGTTAACGGAAACACCTGGAATTCTGTATCATATGAAGCAATTTCCTTAAATGATGCGCTTCAAGGAACATACACTAATGCTCAAACTGGTCATCGCGGTCAAGCGTTACCAACTCATCCAGGATATGTTCCATATATTTCAGGAGTAGTTGTAAGTAACGATGCTACCTACCAGGCAGAGGCTAGTTCGTTACTTAACCAATTAGATGCAGCCATTGCGCAAAACCCATATGAAATTCCAGCATACACGTTAAATGTTCCATTAAATGTTACCTTCCATGTGAGCTACAAGGAAGTATCAACTCCAGTAACGCCAACTCAAGACACGACTGTTACCTATACCTTCCATGATATTACTGATAACAAGAATGTTGCTGGTGGCACTAGTGTAACTGGGCAACCAGGAACAATTAAAAGTATAAACTTGACTATTCCAGAAGGTTACAAGTTGGCACCAGGTCAAAACCTTCCAGTTAGCGTAACAATGCCCGCTGATAATACAACAATCATTATCAATCTTGTTCACGAAACTAAGACGGTAACTCCAGGCGAACCAGGTGTGACTCCAGAAAATCCTGCTTATGAAGATTTGTTCCACAAGGTAACCCGGACAATTATCGTTAATGATCCAGTAACAGGACAAGCAGAAACTACTACTCAAACCGTAGTCTTTGGTCGGACTGGTACTTACGATGAAGTTACTAAACAATTCACTGATTTTGGCGATTGGAAAGTTTACGCAAACAACGAATTGACTAATGAAACTGCCGGTACATGGGCAGAATTCGATGCTCCTGAATTTAGTGGTTATACTCCAAGTCAAGCCAAAGTTGAGGCCGAAACTGTTAATGCTGATACTGCTGACCAAACTGTGGTAATTAGCTACACTAAGTCTGGCAATGACACTCATAACGACAATAATAGTGATAACAACGATAACAACGGCCATAACGACAATGATAACAATGGTAATAATAGTAGTAATGATGGAAATAATGGTAACTCCACTACTCGCAACAATGGTGGCAACGGTAATGGTACCAACACCATCACAACTGGTGATAACAATACCGTTACTGTAGATAACAACAAGAAGGCCAACACATTACCTCAAACTGGTAACAAACAAAACTTAGTTGCTGTAGCTGGTCTTACTCTTGCAGGTTTGACTGCTATGCTCGGTCTTGGCGGTCTCAAGAAGAAGGAAAACTAATTACTTATTAGTTAATCAACATTATTTCTTGCATGAATAGGAAAAACCGACACTTGGATAATCTGAGCGTCGGTTTTTTCGTGGAAGTGAAAAAACTATTATTTCCGTTATGGAATATTGAAGAGCAAAAATTTACTAATGTATATTATGGGATGTATAATAAAAACTTTTCGATTTTTTCACAGAATAAGGATTGCCAAATAGGTCCCTTTATAATATGATAATGACAGATAGAAAACACGGTTGCATTTCAAGTAGATCATCTAGAGAAGCAGCGGTTGGTGTAAGCTGTTGATCGAAACTCCGGTGCAGAGATATGTGGGCGGGTAATTCCGCACGGTTAATGGCCGTTATTCATTGCGAGGGTGACAAGCATTTGTCAAACTTGGGTGGTACCGCGGAAATAGAGCCATTTCGTCCCAAAATATTTGAGGATGGAATGGCTCTTTTTGTTAGGAGGATATATAAAAATGTTAGATATTAAAAAAATTCGTCAAGATCCTGATTTTTACAAGGAAAAACTTGGTACTCGAGGCGTTAAGCCAGAAGAAATTGATGAAGTGATTGCTCTTGACCAAAAGCGACGGATGTTACTTCAAGAAACGGAAGCAATGAAGGCTGACCGGAATGCCGCTTCTAAGAAGATTGGTGAGGCGAAGAAAAATGGTCTGCCAGCAGATGATGCTATTCGGCAAACTCGGGAACTTGGTGACAAGATTAAAGAAATCGATGAGGAGTTGGAAGCAAATGATGCAGAATTGCATGATAAGATGGCTCACTTGCCAAACGTCCCTCACGATGGGGTTCCAGTTAGCTTAACTGAAGAAGGTGCTACCGAATTACGTAAGGTTGGCGAAGTTCGTCATTTTGACTTTGAACCAAAGCACCATTGGGACATTGGTGAAAGTCTTGGAATCCTTGATTTTGACCGAGCTGCTAAGGTATCTGGTGCCCGCTTTGTCTACTACTTAGGAATGGGTGCTCAATTAGAGCGTGCTGTTTATAACTTCATGCTTGATGAACATATGGCGGATGGTTACACTGAGGTAATTCCGCCTTACATCGTTAACGCTGCTTCTATGTATGGTACTGGTCAATTCCCTAAGTTTAAGGAAGGAGTTTACCAAGTTAACGGTGAAGACATGACTCTGATTCCCACTGCTGAGGTCCCATTGACCAATTACTACCGTGGTGACGTTATTCCAACCGAAGAATTACCTGTTTACGTGACAGCATTGACTCCATGTTTCCGTTCAGAAGCAGGAGCAGCCGGTCGTGATACCCGTGGTTTGATTCGGATGCACCAATTTAACAAAGTCGAAATGGTTAAATATACTAAGCCAGAAGATTCATGGGATGAATTGGAAAAGATGACGGCTAATGCGGAAAATATCTTAAAGAAGTTAAAGCTTCCATACCACGTGATTACATTAACTACTGGAGATATGAGTTTTACTGCTTCTGAAACTCATGACCTAGAATTATGGATGCCTGCCCAAAACAAGTACCGTGAAGTATCAAGTTGTTCAAATTGTCTCGACTTCCAAGCTCGCCGGATGCATACACAATACCGTGATGAAAATGGCAAGCTTCAATACGTTCATACCTTAAATGGTTCTGGACTTGCAGTAGGTCGGACAGTTGCCGCTATTTTGGAAAATTACCAAAATGAAGACGGTTCAGTAACTATTCCAGAAGTCTTGGTTCCATACATGCATGGGGTAACTAAGATTACTAAGGAGAATGCGGTACCATTCCGCAATAAGAAATAAGCATAGAAGGGAACGATAAGCTCGTTGATGAGTTTACCGTTCTTTTTTGTTGGAAAAGTATAAAGGAGTATAAAAGTGGCTTTAAAGTATAAAGGAGTATAAAATGAAATCAAAAGTATAAAGGAGTATAAAATGATGGATAAGAATCCCTTCAACCCAAGTTTTGGCCGAGTCCCCCGGTTGTTTCTTGATCGCAAAAACACTGTTAATCAGTTAGAACAGGATCTCCAAGACCCCGATAGTCCTTTTTTAACCACCTTGATCTACGGGATGCGTGGCTCGGGCAAGACGACACTCCTAACAGATATTAGCCACGAGATGGCAAAGAAGAAAGACTGGATTGTCGTTGATTTAACGATGAATGAACAGATAATTCCCACCCTTGTTAAATCTGTATACAGTCAGGCTGACGGTGAGTTAAAGACGATGTTAACAAAGCTCAATGGTATTTCCTTAAACGCGGGGATTTTAGAAGTGAGCTACCAGCAAGATGCCCATACGATCGACTCGCCATATCAAATCCTCCTAACGTCAATGGCAGAGCTGCTTCGGAAGAAACATCTTTCCCTATTGATTACGATTGATGAGATTCAATCAACGCCAGCTTTACGGGAATTTGCAGGGATCTACCAGATTTTGCTTCGTAATGATTATCATATTGCACTACTGATGGCCGGTTTGCCCAATAAGGTTTCGGAGTTGCAAAATGATGAGCTGCTGACATTCCTTCTGCGGAGCCAGCGAATCTATCTGGAACCCCTAAGTCTATTAACGATTAAAGAGAGTTACCAACGGGCATTTAGTAATAATGGTCGGACGATTGACAAGCAAACACTGACTAAGATTACTAAAATGACAAATGGGTATGCATACGCCTTCCAGCTTCTGGGTTACCTTCTGTGGCGTACAGGCGCGATGAAAATTACTGATGAGGTAGTTGACCGGGTCTTGCCAGATTATCAAACCCAGCTTTACCGCAATGCTTATTTGAAGATGTACCAGGAGTTGTCTCCCCGTGATCGCGAATTCGTTAATGCGATGGCAGATAGTGGCAAGACAAACATCGAGGTGAGCGCAATCGGTAAAGCAATGGGTCGAGACAAAAACTACCTTTCCGTATACCGGCGCCGGTTGATAGATGACCAATTAATAACAGCACCAGCCCGCGGACAAGTCGCCTTTACGCTACCGTATTTCGCAGAATTTATTAAAACGTATCGGGAATTGTATTGAAAAAATTGGTAAACAAAAAGCCGTCCTGTTAACTTTGGCTGGTTGCAGACGACTTATCGTTTATTAGTTATCCAAAATTTGTCACCGTCTTTGAAACGGCTGATGCTACAAAGAGTTATGTTAGGGCATGGCTCTTTTTTATTTACGTATAAATTATAGCATAGTACATCTTGCGGGATCGTGGTCCAATAAGGCTATTAATAACAGTCGTGCTCCTTTTTGTACAAAATGAAACAAGTTAGCATGAAAGCAAAAGTTAATTGCACGCGAAGAAAAGTGTAAAAGTGGTATACGGGTAATTGAAAAGAGAAGTCAGAAAGGATGAAACATATTTCATTAAATGAAACGTGTTTAACACTTAAAAACCCTGTCACAACAGACTTGATAGCGGTTCCATCAAGGTGATGAATAGTTTAACATAAGAGCTGTAAGGAAGTTAATAAACAAATTTTAAGGAGATGTTCTTTATGGCAAAGCGTGATTACATCGATACATACACATACAGCAAGGATGAACTTCAATTTATGGTTGACCTTGGTTTAAAGATCAAGGCGGCAATCAAAGATGGTTACTACCCGCCACTATTGAAGAACAAGACATTGGGGATGATTTTTGAGCAAACATCAACAAGAACTCGTTGTTCCGCTGAAGCAGCTATGACTGAATTGGGAGGACACGCTCAATACTTAGCTCCTGGCCAAATCCAATTAGGAGGTGAAGGAAGTCACGAAACAATTGATGATACTGCTCATGTCTTAGGTCGTATCGTTGACATCATTGGGGCTCGAGTTAACCGTCATTCTGAAATCATGGATTTAGGAAAGTATTCGCAAGTACCAGTTGTTAATTTCATGAGTGATGAAAGCCACCCTACCCAAGCTCTTGGTGATTTAACCACAATGGAAGAACACTTACCAGCGGGCAAGACCCTTGCTGAATGTAAGCTTGTCTTTGTTGGAGACGCTACTCAGGTTTGTGTTTCAACGATGTATGCAGCAGTTCAAATGGGAATGCATTTTGCTCAATACGGGCCAAAGAATAATCAAGTTCCTGAAAAGGACCTTAAGCATGCTCAAGAAATCGCTAAGAAGTCCGGAGCCACGATTGAAATTACTGACGACGAATCCGTATTAAAGGGTGCTGACTTTATCTACACCGATGTTTGGTACGGACTATACGACAAGGAACTTCAAAAGGATGAATATATGAAGATTTTCTATCCAAAGTATCAAGTAAACGATGAAATGCTAGAAAAGACGGGTAATCCAGATGTTAAATTTATGCATTGCCTTCCAGCAAGTCGGGGCGAAGAAGTAACTGACTCAGTGCTTGATGGGAAGCATTCCATCGCTTGGGATCAAGCAGAAAACCGAAAGACTGCTATGCGTGCTATCTTTACCTACTTACTCACTCCGAATATGAAGGTAGCTTCAAAGGCTCTCGGTGAAAAGTACCAAGGTGAATTAGATCAAATGTTAGCAAATGAACCATACAAGGCTGATAAATAATTTTGGTCAATGTAAAAATAAGTAGGCTTCAGATAAAGGAAAAGATAGGTGATAAAAATGAATACACAACCTAAGAAAAAATTCCGTTTATTTGATGCTGTCTTGATGTCGGTAGTTGTTATTATGACGGTTGAATCAGTAGCACCAGCTGCTGCGATTGGACCATCACAATTCTTCTGGTGGATTTTCCTCTTAATCTTCTTCTTCCTGCCATATGGACTGGTTTCTTCGGAATTAGGGACAGCCTATACAGGAGATGGTGGCATCTATGACTGGGTCAAAGAAGCGTTTGGCGATCGTTGGGGAGGCCGACTCGCTTTCCTCTATTGGATTAACTATCCACTTTGGATGGCAAGCTTAGCTGTTTTATTTACAAATATTGCTGACCAGGCCTTTTCAATTCACATGAATATTTGGTTAACGATGTTTATTCAGCTTCTATTTGTTTGGTTTGTTACTCTGGTGGGTAATCAACCAGTATCGGAAAGTAAGTGGTTAACTAATATTTCCGCAATTTTCAAGATTATCATTATCCTTTCCTTAGCAGGTTTGGGCATTTACGTCGCCATAACTCGAGGAGTAGCAAATAATTATAGTGGCACTAACCTGTTACCTAAAGCCAATCTAAGCAGTTTAAGCAACCTTTCTATTATTATCTTTAACTTCTTAGGATTTGAGGTTGTGGCAACAATGGCCGACCATATGGATGATCCTGAAAAACAAATTCCAAAAGCTACAATCTATGGTGGAATTATGATTGCTATCTTCTACCTCTTAGCTGCATTTGGTATTGGGGTTGCTATCCCAACTTCAAAACTATCAGCATCAAGCGGTCTCTTGGATAGCTTCATCCTATTAATCGGTAAGATGAATGGGTTTGTTGTAATGATTGGTGTTATGTTTATGTTTATCTTGGTAACTGAAATGATTTCATGGGCATTAGGTGTTAACTATGTTGCTGATTACGCTGCCAAGAATCATGACTTGCCAACAATATTTGCTAAGGAAGACCAGAAGGGGATGCCGATTGGTGCCGGGATTGTTAATGGAATAATTGCTTCCATCCTATGTATTGCTGCACCATTTATCCCTAACCAAGACATCTTCTGGGCCTTCTTCTCGCTAAATGTGGTTGCTTTAATCCTTTCCTACGCTCTGATGTTCCCTGCTTTTTGGGAATTAAGACGGAAAGAGCCAGACCATGAACGTCCATTTAAAGTTCCGGGTGGAAAAGTAATGATTAATCTATTTACTTGGGTTCCGGAAGCATTGATTATTATTAGCGTATTGTTAACGATTTTGCCAACAGGTAAAGATGATGAAGCAGCAAAAATGCCAGTGCTAATAGGAACGATTGTGACTTTGATTGTTGGTGAAATAGTTGTTAGAGTTGCACAACACGGAAAAGACACAAAGACAGAAGAAAGGAATGTTAACTATGAAAACCTTAAAAAGCAGTCCTAAAAAAGATGGTTTCCGGATGCCAGGAGAGTTTGAACCACACAAAGGTGTATACCTTTTGTGGCCGCAACGTCCTGATAACTGGCGAAATGGTGGAAAGCCGGCCCAAAAGACATTTGTCGAAGTAGCTAAGGCTATTTCCCAATTCGAGCACGTTACTGTTGGTGTAAATGACGACCAATTTGAAAATGCACTGGCAATGTTACCAGATAATATAGAAGTAATTGAGCTTTCAAATAACGATTCGTGGATTCGTGACTGTGGTGCGACATTTGTCACTAATGATAGTGGGGAAATGCGTGCAGTTGACTGGCATTTTAACGCTTGGGGTGGTCTTGTTGATGGACTTTACTTTCCTTGGGACAAGGATGACCGTGTAGCTGCTAAGATGGCAGAGCTTGAAGGGGTGGACCGTTATCGTTTGAATGACTTTACCCTTGAAGGTGGCTCAATCCATGTTGATGGGGAAGGTACATTGATTACCACTGAAGAATGTCTGCTTTCTGAAGGAAGAAATCCACAGCTTTCTAAGGACCAAATTGAAGAAGTTCTTAAAGAATACCTTAACTTGGATAAGGTGATTTGGCTTCGCAAAGGGATTTACCTGGATGAAACAAATGGTCACGTAGATAACATTTGTAACTTTGTCGAACCTGGTCACGTAGTATTGGCATGGACTGACGATAAGAATGATCCCCAATATGAAATTTCCCGGGAAAATCTTGAAATCCTGGAAAATGCTACTGATGCTAAGGGACGTAGAATTAAAGTAACTAAGCTATATGTTCCAAAGCCAGTTACCATTACCAAAGAAGAGTCTGAAGGTGTCGATGCGGTTGATGGAACGTTACCACGTCAAGAAGGCGACCGTTTAGCCGCTTCATATGTTAACTACTACACTGCTAATGGTGGAATTGTCTTCCCAATGTTTGGAGATCCAAACGATGAAATAGCGCGGAAAACATTGCAAGCTTGTTATCCTAACCGAAAGATTGTTGGTGTTCCGGCACGAGAAATCCTCCTTGGTGGTGGTAATATCCACTGTATTACTCAACAGGTTCCAAAAGCATAGGGACTAAAAAGACGAGGCTGATGAAAATCAAAAGTATTTTCGTCAGCCTCGTCTTTATTTATTTTTATTTGCTTCAATATATTGATAAAGAATTAATTCCATAATTGCGATTACAGAAATTCGTGAACCAATATCTGTATTATTAACTCTAATTTGGTCAGTGAATATATAAAAGTTAATGTCACTAAGATTTTGAATAGTATTATTATCAGCACCCGTGATTGAAACAATCAATGGAGAGATACCTTTCCGTATAAGATCATTAATTAACCGAATGAATTCTTCATTTTCTCCATCAAAGCTCATGATAAAAACCAGAGAATCATCATTGATTTGTTGTTCGGCAAGGCGGCGATAATCACGATCTTGGGGGAAGATGATATTAAATCCAGACATTGAATAAAGATATTTAACATATTCCGTAAGGTGCTTGGTGGTGCCCTTAGAAAAGAGAAAGATGTCAGGATAAGAACTTAATTTATCGGCAATTCGTTGAAGTTGCTTAGGTTTCAATACACGGATTGTTTCCTCGATGTTTTTGGCATACTCATTCCGGTATTTTTCTTGGGACACAGAAAGTGGGGTTGAAGATTGATCTAAATTATTCATCAAGGTGAATTTAATGACTGTGGTAAATTCGCTAAAACCAGAGAAACCAATTTTTCGCACAAAACGAAGAAAAGTAGCGGTAGAAACGTATGCCATGGAGGCAACCTCACGAATATTGCGTCCATTTAGTTCATCCATATTTTGAACAACGAAATCAAATAGGTGGTGTTCATTCTCCGTTAATTCTTTTAAATGAGGTTCAACAATATTAAAAAAGTCCATTTTCTCACCCCTTTACATTATGGCCGTGGAATACTATTGACAATTGTGTGGAGACCACCACCGCCAATTAATATTTCACGAACTGGGAAACCAATAACATCCCGGTTAGGAAAGAGTCTTGTGAAAAGTTTGTGAGCTTCTTTATCTTGCTGATCATTGAAAAGAGGGTAAATAATAGCATCATTAATAGTAATGAAATTAACATAGGTGGCTGTGAGACGTTGACCAACAGCGCGGGGCATGAGTCCCTTAACTAAATCAATCCCCCTTGTTTCTTCCTCGGTTAGTGTTTGAATATCTGGAATTTGAAATTTATGAATCTTGAAATGTCGATTATGAACATCGGTTGCGCGTTGAAGAATTTGTAATGCTTCGTGGCAAGCTGGATAGAGCGGGTCTTTTGGATCATTTGTCCAGGTAAGAACCACTTCTCCAGGTCGGATAAAGTTAACCATATTATCAATGTCTCCTCCTGTTTCGTCCAGAAAGTAACCGTGCTTTAACCAAATTACCTTTTGGGCTCCCAGGTATTCTTTGAGGATAGTTTCCATGAAGGATTTGCTAGGGGACTGATTGCGGTCTTCAGCTAACAAAACGTCTTCGGTAGTAATAATGGTCCCCTCTCCATCGGTAATGATTGAGCAGCCTTCAAGAATGGTTTTATCAGAGTAATAGTCAATTTGCTCCAAATCTGCCACTTTTCCTGCTAGTTGATCGTCATAATCCCAGGGGAAATAAAGGCCATCAATCAATCCACCCCAAGCGTTAAAGCTAAAGTTAACGGCACGGAGTTCATGGCCATTATTAATATAGATTGGAAGGACATCTTTAGCCCACGCATCGTTATTGCTCATCTCGACTACTCGAGCAATCCCGGCAAGTTTTGACTTGGCATTGAGGTATTGGTCCTCATTGACAAGCATTGTTACTGGTTGGTACTTGCTAATCGTTTTTGCAAGGTCGGTAAATGCTTTTTGCGCGGGTTTGCCACCATTGCGCCAATTATCCTGTCGTTCTGGCCAAATCATATAGGTTGACTGTTGCCGAGTAAATTCGGCGGTCATTTTAAAGTGATCAATGCGTGGGGTGGAATTCTCTATTTTCATTACGTGTTCCTTCTTTAGAGTGAATTTAACAGCAACTACAGGTCAATCACCTCATACTCAAAGCCTTGCTCATTAACGAAATGCAACACATCATCCGTCTTGAGGAAAATTGTGTGGGTATTTTCATTTGGGTGAAAGGTGAGAATTGGTTCATCAAGCATTTCCTTGTCAAAAAGAACTTTAACGTTGTGGTCTTCATTATTCATAAGACCAAATGGAGAGATAATGCCAGGGGCAAGACCTAATTGTTCTTGGATGTCATTAGGCCGCGCCATTGAGATCCGTTTAGTCCCCGTAATATCTTGAAATTCGTGAAAGTCGAGGCGTTTCTTGTCATCCATTATCAGGAGGTAAAAATTCTTCTTTTTATCCTTGAGAAACATTGACTTTGTTCGAACGCCTTCATGACCAGCAATGTAGCGATCTGCCTCTTCAGTCGTTTCAGCTGCGGGATGGTCAACCATAGTGTGAGAAATCCCTAACCGTTTTAGCTCATCCATGATTTGCGTATACGTTCCCATTGTCATAACAATCCTCTCCTTACGTTAAAATTCCACAATTTATAATAATTATAATATTTAAATCGTTTTCATAAAAGACGCGTAGCAGGAAATGAAATTTGTTTCGACTTTATAAAATTAACGGAAAGGTTTTACATCACTTTAAAATAATATGTAATTCAGTCGATTTGTTTGATTAAATACATACTTTACTTTAAAGTCTTCATTAATTATTCGTAAAATGATAACCTAATTACAATCTTAAAAAATGATTAAAAGGAGTCGTTACTGATGCGAAAATCTTATTGGAAAAAAATAGTTACTGCAGGGATTGCAGTAATCGGAATAATTATTGGTTGGCAGCTAGTGCAATCTACCCAGGCATCAGCAGCGGAAAAAACATATACGATTGCTACAAACAATACCTTTGAACCGTTTGAAATTCAGGATAGTAAAGGTGGCTATTCTGGAAAGAACCCCGGAATTGAAATTGAGATGTTAAAGCGTATTGCTAAACACGAACATTTTAAAATCCAGTTCAAGGCTATGAGTTTTAACGCCGATCTTCAAGCGCTAGAATCGGGTCAAGTTGATGCCGTGATGGCTGGGATGAGTGTGACTGATGAACGGAAGCAAAAATATGATTTTTCAACTTCCTACTACACTTCTGGCGTTGTCATGGCAGTCGCAAAAAACAGCAAAATTACCTCGATGAGTCAATTAAAAGGTAAGACCGTGGCTGTTAAATCAGGTACGAGTGCTGCTCTCTACGTAAAGGATAACCAGAAAAAGTATGGTTATAAGATTAAGTACTTCGATTCTTCAAATACCATGTGGAACGATGTAAAGATTGGTAACTCAGCTGCTACTTTTGATGATGGTCCGGTTATTCAATACGGTATCAAGGAGGGAGTACCGCTCAAGATTGTAAGTAAGAAGCCAATTAATTCTCAACCAGTTGCGATTGCCTACCAAAAAGGTAAGAATAAGGAACTACAAAAGAAGATTAATGATGGGATTGAGTGGCTGAACAAGACAGGTCAAATGAAGTCGATCATTAATAAGTACACTAAGACCAACAAGACAACATCAACGACTACCGATCGTTCTATCCTTGGTCTATTAAAGGCTAACCGGGAAGCATTGCTACGAGGTTTATGGATGACAATTGAATTGACTATTGTTGGGATTATCGGGGCCTTATTGTTTGGTGTGACGCTTGGTGTACTTGGAATTTTACAAAGCAAGTTTGCCAATGCCGTTTCTAGTACCTTGATTTACATCTTCCGGGGAATCCCAATGATTGTTTTGGCATTCTTCATTTACATGGGACTGCCAAACGTTATTGGCCATAAAGTGCCGCTTTTCCTTGCTGGGGTTCTTACTTTGGCCTTAGATGAAGGTGCTTATATCGGTGCCATAGTTAAGGGTGGTTTTGAAGCCGTCAGTGAAGGACAGTGGGAAGCAGCACGGAGTCTTGGTTTGCCATACCATAAAGCGCTGATCAAGGTCATTGCTCCTCAAGGTTTTAAGTTGATGGTACCATCACTGGTTAATCAATTTATTATTACTCTGAAGGATACCTCGATTTTATCGGCTATCGGTGTAATGGAATTGACGCAAACAGGGACCGTGATTATTTCGCAAAACATGGAAGGATTCAAAATGTGGTTAATTATCGGAACGATTTACATCATTATCATTACCCTGTTGACATGGTTATCAAACTTTATTCAGAAAAGGATGGCTTTATAGAATATGGATAAGCAATACAAAGTTCAAGTAAAAGACTTACACAAAAGCTATGGTGACAATGAAGTCCTTAAAGGCATTAGCCTAAATGTTAAGCCGAGTGAAGTGGTCTGCATGATTGGGCCATCTGGTTCTGGGAAAAGTACTTTTCTTCGTTGTATCAACCGTTTAGAAGAATATAATAGCGGCAATATTTACGTGGATGGCTATGACCTAGCTGATCCTAAGGTGAATATTAATAAGGTTCGGGAAAATATCGGGATGGTTTTCCAGCACTTTAACTTGTTTCCGAATATGAGCGTGCTAGAAAATATTATGCTGGCACCAGTAGAACTAGGGAAAATGACCAAAGAAGAGGCCAAGAAGGCAGCGATGAGTTATTTAGCTACAGTTGGCCTTGCTGATAAGGCAGATACCAATCCCACGAAGCTATCTGGTGGGCAAAAACAGCGGGTGGCGATTGCCAGAGCGCTGGCGATGAAGCCAGATGTAATGCTCTTTGACGAACCAACAAGTGCCCTTGATCCAGAAATGGTAGGGGATGTTCTTGGAGTTATGAAAACATTGGCAAAGCAGGGGATGACGATGATTGTTGTTACTCACGAAATGGGTTTTGCTAAACAGGTAGCCGATCGGGTTGTTTTCTTCCATGATGGGGTTATTAAAGAACAAGGAACACCTGAACAAATCTTTGATAGTCCACAAAATGAAGAAACGCAAAGCTTCTTGGATAAGGTTTTGAATGTTTAGATTTGACATTAGTGATAAAGTCATTATAATTATGAGTAAACTTTTAATGTTAGCAGACAGAGATTCTGGTAAATGCTGAAAGCCAGGGCTAACAATATGGCATGTACGTTTGAAAAAGGGTGGTTCCTTTATCAACTAAGAGGTAGTTTATTTCGGTAAACTATAAAGATGGGTGGAACCGCGTGAGAACGTCCCTGGTAGTAATTGCCAGGGGCGTTTTTCTTTTTTGAAAACGTTTAGAAAAATTAAGGAGGTCAACTTATGGATGAACAACAGCAACAGAAATTAAAGCGTTCGCTAAAGAGTCGTCACGTGACGATGATAGCGATCGGTGGTGCGATTGGGACAGGGCTCTTCTTGGGGTCCGGAAAGGCGATTCAACAAGCCGGCCCATCAATTATTCTTTCTTACTTCATTGTCGGTGTCTTTTGTTTCTTCATGATGCGGGCGCTCGGGGAGTTAATTTTAGCCGATACCTCAAAACACTCCTTCATTGACTCAGTTAAAGAATACCTAGGTGACCGCATGGAATTCGTTGCCGGGTGGATGTATTGGGCCTGTTGGCTGACATTAGCCATGGCTGATCTGACAGCCACAGGAATCTATTTGAAATATTGGTTCCCGAACCTACCGCAATGGGTGGGACCATTGTCGATTATCGTTTTACTGATGTTGATTAATATGGTCAATGTTGGCCTATTTGGAGAGCTAGAAAGCTGGTTCTCAATGATTAAGGTGGTTGCCATCCTTGTCCTCATTGCGATTGGCTTGGCAATGCTCTTCCTTCATAGTCATGTAGATAATCGGACTGTAGAATTAAGCAATTTGGTTAACCACGGAGGTTTCTTCCCAACAGGCGCTTTTGGTTTCTTGCTTTCATTCCAAATGGTTGTATTTGCCTTTGTTGGTATTGAAATGGTTGGTTTAACTGCCGGAGAAACCAAGAATCCACAAAAGGATATTCCAAAGGCGATCAATACTTTACCAGTCCGGATCGGTCTATTCTACATTGGTTCAATGATTGCCATGATGGTTATCTATCCATGGACTGATATTAAAACTACTTCAAGTCCATTTGTACAAGTATTTGCGGCTATCGGGATTCCCGGAGCAGCTGGAATCATTAACTTTGTTGTTTTAACGGCTGCCATGTCTGCTACTAATAGTGCAATCTTTAGTACCAGTCGTTCCTTGTATGCATTAGCGCGAAATGGTCACGCATCAAAGCGCTTTAGTGAACTGAGTGCTAAGGCAGTGCCAAATCATGCCTTAACGTTCTCTTCGTTGATACTGTTCATCACTGTTATCTTAAACTACATTATGCCAGCTGGAATCTTTGATGTGATTGCTGGGATTTCAACGATTACCTTTATTTTCACTTGGATCATTATCTTGGCAGCCCATATTAAGTATCGGCAAAAGAACCCTCAAGGCGTAGCTGGATTCAGAATGCCAGGGTATCCAGTTACGAGTTGGTTAACGATCATCTTCTTTGTTGGCGTACTTGTGATCTTACTGTTTATTGATTCCACACGAATTCCGTTAATCTTATCAATCATCATTTTCGCTGCTTTGGCATATGGATATAACTGGAAAAAGAAAAATAACTAAAGATAGATAGAATACGTTTTAGAGGTATTTGTTCATTATTAAAACGCTTTCAATGCCGGTGCAACGCTATTTGTTTGACCTTTGGCAGGGGAAAATATATACTGAGAGTGTGGAAGGATACCAAGCAATGTAACACAGAACGTCTTCTCAAATAAACTATTTAGTTAATTACTAGCGAATCTAAAATCTTAAACAATAAATACACCCCACTCCATAACAAAGCCAAGAAAGTGCTTGAAAGAGAGCATGGTTAGCTAATTACTTAAAGGCCATATCTCCCAACTGAGCCCGAAAAAATAAGAATCTCAAATAATTCTTCTCCCATTACTAGACTGGAGAACAACAAATTGATGGATTTTGATGCAACAAGCATTGCGATATCCTTTCAATAAACCTAATAAGGTCGAGAAAACGATTTTTCGTTTTCCCGGCCTTATTATTTTAGATATTATGTGGTTGAGTTAAGGGCTAGCTATGAACAAAGAACAATTCGTGCAAAAGCAAAACTTCCCTTAAAGAAGTAGATTCCCAGCTTGGTTTAATCGGGATCCTTTAGTGACTTACCGCTTTTAGTGTTTTTGAACTTATCAAAAATCAATTCAATTTCCTGATAGTCCTTATCGCTTAACTTGATATCCATAGCCTGAGCGTTGGCAATAACTTGTTTAGCATGTTTAGCACCTGGGATAACCGCGGTAATCAATGGGTTCTTTAAGTACCATGCCAGAATCAATTGGGCAACGGTAGCATGGTAGGAGTCAGCGAGTGGACGCACCTTTTCTATGGCTTCGAGGATTGTGGAATAGCGGGGTTGCTTAAAGTCGGCAATTTGACTCCGAATGTCGTCTGCCGGGAAGCTAACTTCTTGAATATATTTACCAGTTAAGAGGCCAGAAGCCAGAGGAAAGTATGGAACAAAGCTAATTTGGTTATCGTGTAAGTAATCCAGCATTCCTTCAGTCAGATGATCTTGATGGAGAAGACTGAATTCATCTTCAACGATATCAACGTAACCGTCAGCGTTGGCCTCTTTGACTTGATCAAGGCTAAAGTTAGAAATCCCAATTGCCCTGATTTTTCCCTCTTCCCGTAGTTTTTGTAAGGCACCGACAGCTTCGGCTTTTGGTGTGTCATGGTCTGGGAAATGGATGTAGTAAATGTCGATATAGTCAGTCCCTAAGCGTTCCAGACTCTTATGAACCTGATCGGTAAGGAATTTAGGATCATTGTTAATAACTTCTTTCCCACTTGAGAAGTCATGTGCTCCCTTAGTTGCAATTACAATTTTATGACGGTCATAGTCCTTAATAGCTTTTCCGACGAGCTCTTCGGAATGACCGAGTCCGTATACGTAGGCTGTGTCTAATAGGTTAATATTATGATCTAAAGCGGCTTTGACGAGTTCGATCCCGGCCTTATCCTCCAGGTCAGGGAATAAGTTGTGACCGCCGACAGCATTTGTTCCTAGTCCGAGTGGATGAGCAGTAACGTCAGAATGACCAATTTTAACAGCTTTTACCATAAGTAAGAACCTCCTAACTAATGAAAACGGATACAATATTTTTCTATATTATACAGGAAGAAAAGGCAAAAGACTAGTTTGGGTAATAACTGATTAAAAATCTTTAAATAAGTTTGTAAGGGCGCATTGAAAAAGGGATCAGTTTAAGTTACAGTAGTAAGGAACGTGAAACAACGGCTGTTTCACGAAAGGAGAAGATTATAAATGAGTCCAGAGCAATTTCGGCAACAACTAGCTGAGCATAGCATTCAACTAACCGACCAGCAGATGGATCAGTTTGCGAAATACTATGATTTACTAGTAACTACAAATGAGCATGTTAATTTGACCCGCATCACGGAGGAAGGAGAAGTTTATCTTAAACACTTTTATGACTCTATAATGGGTGCATTTGCTGAACCAAGATTGAGGGAAGAAGCGTTGACACTTTGTGATGTAGGAGCGGGAGCCGGCTTTCCATCAATTCCTTTGAAGATTGCTTTTCCTCAATTAAAGGTGACAATTGTTGATTCCCTTAATAAGCGAATTAACTTTCTCCAAGAGTTAGTTGACGATCTTGGCTTGGAAGATGTAAACCTGGTCCATGATCGGGCTGAAATATTCAGCGCCAAAAACAGTAAATACCGGGAAAGATTTGACGTTGTTACAGCACGTGCGGTAGCCCGGTTATCGGTATTAAGTGAGTTATGCTTGCCGGCTGCCAAAGTTGACGGGGAGTTCATCGCCTATAAAGCGAGTGCTGCTGACGATGAGATGAAGGATGCTGAAAAGGCAATTGATAAGCTCGGCGGTCAGGTAGAAAGGGTAGTTAACTTAGAATTACCGGAATCAAATGAAGAACGAAATATCATTATAATCAAAAAAGTAATGGCAACCCCAAACAAGTACCCCCGGCGGCCAGGATTGCCAAGTAAGAAACCCATTCAGTAAAGTGAGGAAAGAAAAAATGGCTTTTTCATTATTTGGTATAGGAAAAGATAATGCTAAAGAACCAAAAAACAAGGTTGTTGAATTAAAGGTTGATCAAATTATTCCGAACCGTTACCAACCACGGAAGGTGTTTAATCAAGATGAAATTCGTGAATTAGCACAAACAATTAGTGAACACGGCTTACTCCAACCAATCATTGTTCGAGAATATGAAGCAGCAAAGTACGAAATTATTGCTGGGGAGCGTCGGTATCGTGCTATCAAAACTTTGGATTGGGAAACAGTGCCCGCTATTGTTGAAAAGATGAGTGACAAGGAAACGGCCTCCTTAGCTCTGATTGAAAATCTGCAGCGTTCTCAATTGAGTTCAGTGGAAGAAGCCCAAGCATACCGGCGTTTGATGGAACTTAATGGCTTGACTCAGGCAGCTCTAGCTAAGGGGATGGGGAAGAGTCAATCAGCAGTTGCTAATAAGTTACGGTTATTGAAGCTTATCAAACCAGTGCAAACTGCTATTTTAGATCACCGAATTAGCGAACGTCATGGTCGGGCTATGCTGGACCTAAGTGAGACTCAACAGCGTGAAATGCTAATGCGGGTGGTTAATGAACGATTGACAGTACGGCAAACGGAAGACGAGGTAGCCAAGATTCTTGGTCGACCACTCCCCTCTGAATTAGCTCGGAAGCGAGAAGAAACGCGCCGACAAGAATTGGCTGATTTGGCTGGTTTGCCAGAACAAGAAGGGGCAGAAGTGCCAAAGAAAGCACCTGCCAAGAATACTTCTTCTAAGAGTAAAAGAAAAAAGCAGAAGAAGTCCACGACAACTACTAGTCGAGCCAATGATGCGCGTTTGGCTCTTAATACAATCAAAAAATCCATTAAGATGGCAACTGATAATGGTTTTACTATCAAGACGCATGAAGAAAATGATGATGATAGTTATCAATTAGTAATTGAGATTCCGAAGAAACAGTAGGAGGTTCAAAAATGGGTTATGTAATTGCCTTAGCAAACCAAAAAGGTGGCGTTGGTAAGACCACTACTAGTGTTAATCTTGGCGCTTGCCTTGCAGATGCAGGAAAGAAGGTCCTCTTAATTGACCTTGATCCTCAGGGAAATGCGACAAGTGGATTAGGAATCGAGAAAAAGGATATCGAAGAAAGTGTCTATGATGTTTTAATTGATGAGGTTGAGTTGGAAAAAGTTATCCGTAAATCGAGCCACGAAGGATTGGATATTGTCCCAACAACGATCGCTCTGTCTGGTGCCGAAGTTGAATTAACTAACTTAATGGCACGGGAAACAAGACTGAAAGATGCCTTCGGTAAGATAAAAGATAATTATGACTACATCCTAATTGATTGTCCACCTTCCCTGGGACTTCTTACAATCAATGCCTTTACCGCTTGTGACGCCATTCTAATTCCGGTTCAAAGCGAGTACTATGCCTTAGAAGGTCTTAGTCAGCTTTTGAATACAATTAAGTTGGTACGAAAGCACTTTAATCCAAGCTTAAAGATTGAAGGAGTCCTCTTAACAATGTATGATAAGCGGACAAATCTTGGGCAACAGGTAAATGCAGAAGTGAAGAAGTTCTTTGGTAATCAGGTCTTTGAAACGATTATTCCACGGAATGTGCGGTTATCGGAAGCGCCGAGCCATGGAGTTGCAATTATTGATTATGATAAGCATTCTAAGGGAGCTCAGGTTTATCAACAACTAGCAAAGGAAGTGTTAGCTCGTCATGGCGAAAAATAAGCAAAGCGGACTTGGCCGGGGTATTGAAGCCTTATTTGAAGAAAATAGTTTTGATGAAGTTGGGGCAAATGAAACGATTCAAGAAATTGAACTATCATTAATCCGCCCTAACCCATATCAACCACGGCGGACGTTCGAACCAAAAGCATTAAAAGAATTAGCAGCGTCAATCGCTGAATCGGGAGTTTTTCAACCGGTTATTCTTCGCCAGCCAGACTCTAAGCTCGATCGTTACGAACTAATCTCCGGTGAGCGGCGTTTTCGGGCCTCTAAGTTAGCCGACCAAAAGACGATTCCAGCAATTGTGCGGACGATGAGTGATGAGGAAACGATGGAGATTGCAGTTTTGGAAAACCTCCAGCGAGAAGATCTCACCCCACTTGAAGAAGCGCAGGCCTACCAAACATTAATGGAAAAACTTTCCCTCACTCAAGCTCAGGTAGCTGGACGCTTGGGTAAGAGTCGCCCATACATTGCTAATTACTTGCGATTGCTTGGTTTACCGGATGATATTAAGGACCTTGTTTCTAGTGGTGATCTCTCAATGGGGCAAGCACGAACACTTCTTGGCTTGAAAGATCGGCAACAGCTGGTTAATTTGGCTAAGCGGGCAGTCGAGAATAATTTAACTGTTCGGCAACTTGAAGAATTGGTTGCGCAAATGAACGGCACCGCGAAAAAGAAGAAAGCAAAGCGCCACCAACGGAAACCAGCCTATGCACGAGAAGCAGAATCTCAGTTGCAAAGCAAGTTTGGTACAAAGGTCGCAGTGGCACCAAGCCGGAAGAAGGATGCCGGGAAAATCGAAATTCCTTACACTTCAGCAGAGGATTTTAACCGGATTATGGAAGTATTAAATATTTCACTAGACTAGGAGGAAACACTGATGGCAGCATACGATAAAGACGATATTGTTATGATGAAAAAGCAGCACCCATGTGGGACAAACCGGTGGCTCATCACTCGTGTAGGTGCTGACATAAAGATTCAATGCACTGGTTGCGGTCATGTAATTATGATGACGCGGCAAAAGTTTGATAAAGGATTTAAAAAGGTATTGGAGAAGGGAACAGAAGCTGAAGACTAACCATTTTCAACCTTAAACTACTTAACCATAAACAAAATTAATTGAAAAGGATAGTGAACAAGTTATGTCATTAACTGCAGGAATTGTTGGTTTGCCAAACGTTGGTAAGTCAACCTTATTTAACGCGATTACCAAAGCCGGAGCTGAAATGGCCAATTATCCATTTGCTACGATTGATCCTAACGTAGGAATGGTGGAGGTTCCAGATAGTCGGCTAGACCGGATTCAAGAACTAATTCCCGCTAAGAAGGTTGTACCAACAACATTTGAATTTACTGATATTGCTGGGATCGTTAAGGGTGCCAGCAAGGGTGAAGGGCTTGGTAACAAGTTCTTGGAAAATATTCGGCAAACTGATGCGATTGTCCACGTGGTTCGGGCTTTTGATGATACCGACATTACCAGTGTTTCCGGGAAGGTTGACCCAATTGAAGATATTGATACGATCAATCTTGAATTGGTAATGGCTGACTTGGATGCTGTTAACAAGCGTTTGGCTAAGGTACAACGGGCAGCTAAAGGTCGCGACAAGGATGCTTTAGCTGAATTAGATGTTTTGAACAAGATTAAGCCAGTGCTAGAAGACGGTAAGAGTGTCCGGACAATCGACTTCTCTGACGACGAAAAGAAGATTGTTAAGAGCCTCTTCTTGTTGACCAGTAAGCCAGTCCTTTATGTGGCAAACATTGCCGAAGAAGACATGGCAGACCCAGATTCCAACAAGTACATGGACCAAATTCGGGAACATGTTAAGGATGAAGGGGAAGTTATTGGTGTTGCTGCTGCGGCTGAAGAACAAATTGCCCAAATGGACGAAGCAGATAAGGCTGACTTCCTCGAAATGGAAGGTGTAACTGAACCGGGGTTGAACCGTTTGATTCGGGCAGCCTACAAGCTCCTTGGATTGGAAACCTTCTTCACTGCTGGTGGTAAGGAAACCCGGGCTTGGACTTTCAAACGCGGTACCAAGGCCCCACAAGCAGCCGGAATTATCCACTCTGACTTTGAACGGGGATTCATCCGAGCCGAAGTAATGAGCTTTGATGATCTTGATAAGAACGGCTCAGAAGCTGCGGTTAAGGAAGCAGGTCGCCTTCGTTTGGAAGGTAAAGACTATGTAATGCAAGATGGGGACATTGTTGAATTCCGGTTCAACGTTTAATCTGGCCAATAGGAAATACTAAATAACGAGAGGAGTTTCGTTGTGAGCGAAAATCAACCACGGAATGCACAGGCTCGCCAACGCCAAAAGGAATACATGAAAAAAGAACGGCAACGGGCTGGTTCTGAGCTAAGTAAGCACAATTTAACGAAGAAAAATGAAGAGTTCGTTTTCCAACTACGGAAACAATTAGAACGGCAAGGTGTTGCTAAGGATAAACGTCCGGAAATTATTGATGACACGATTGCTCAATTGGTAGAAGGGCAAAAGTCTGGCAAGACAGCCAAGGTGCTTTTTGGCACACCAACAGAATACGTAAAGGAATTAAAGAACCCAAAGAAGGACGACAAGGGTGCTAACCATATGTCCAAGCGTTCAATTCGCTTGTTGGCGGTTGATAATACCTTGATTTTCCTTAGTATCTTTACTTTCATGTTTGGGTTAATGTTCTGGTTATCCCCAGCATCAATGAAGATGGCCCACTATGGTAGTAGCGGTATTACCGCCATCTTGATTGTGGCAATTTCTGGTGGACTGCTCTTTGGGTATGTTGCTAGTCAATTGCAACCAGTAAAGAAGAAGGGTAAGTGGGTTCAAGAAAAGCCAACTTGGTTCCGTGTCTTGACGGTTGCCTTTGGGTTAGTTGTATGGTTAGCGGTATACATGGCAAGTAGTCTTTTGCCAAACATCATTAACCCACGTTTGACGCCATGGCTCTACATCATTATTGGTGCCATTACATTTATCGGTGACCTTTACTTCCGTCGCCGTTTCCATATCACAGGTTCATTCTATGGACGTCGTCGTAGATAAAAAGTAGCTAGGGAACACCCGATGAAACTGTGTAATATTCGAAAATAAAATAAGAGAAGCTGGGGAAATAACTAATTTGCAAGGCGGTGGGCTAAGGATAGAACGATGATTAGCGAGGAACGAGTTGATTATCGTTTGGACTTAGACTCGAGCTTTGCGGTTACGACGCAAAGCTAGCCTTCTAGGTTTCCCGCGATTAGACTCTGCAGCATTTCGGAAATAATAAGAGGTCGACGAAAATACAAAGTATTTTCCCGACCTCTTATTATTAGCGGTAGTTATCTTTTAGACTCTATCCAATTCCATCCAGCGTTGATAAGTAAACAAATATTCATCAAAAACCAACAACGGATTGCCCAGTGGAAGTTAATCACTGAAAGATTAAAATGAAGTAAGTCATAGAAGATAACTAAGATGATATAGAGAAAGTTACCACGTAAGATATCTTTTGACCATTTATGTGAAACTATATATTGCCCTAAATTTTTCATGGATTTTTCCTCCAAAAAACTATGTAAAGTTTGCGCAAATAACCGCAACGACGAAGAAAAAGAGCGCGGTAAGGTAAGCCAGTTTTAGATTATTTCTCATTGTAAAATTTCATTCCTTATCATTTTTGAATTAGCTATTGACTTTTTACGGTAAAAGTTAAAATATTAATTTGTTTAATAAATGGATATTGATAGAGTAAGAATAGTGACGACTTCATACGGTGAAGTCAGCATCAGTAATTTTGGGGAGAAAAATTGAAAAAAGTAGTTTTAATATTTTTAACGATTATCATCACATTAGGCAGTGAATTACCTATTAGTGCTGCCCAAAAGCAAATGATTAATGCTTCATCAGCAATCATGGTGGACGCCACAAGTGGACAGGTAATCTACCAGCAGAATGCTAACAAGCAATTACCAGTTGCTTCCATTAGTAAGTTGCTAACAGTAGCTGTGCTTCATGATGAATTAGCTCACCACAAAATCAATCTTAATACTAAGGTAAGAGTAACAACAGAGATTGCCCAAATGTCGAACAATCCTAATTATTCTAGGATTGAAATGAAAGAAGGTCAATCCTATTCGGTAAAACAATTATTAAGTGCGGCACTGGTTAAGTCTGGTGACGGGGCTACCGTGGCCTTAGTGACTGCCGGTGGTGATTCTGTGGCCAGCTTTACTACTAAGATGCAGAAAAAGGCAAAAGAACTTGGATTGAAAAAAGCTCATATCATTAACCCGACAGGACTGACGAATGCTGATATGGGGGTATTTAAAAACAACAAAATTTCCGATAATTCTGAAAATGAAATGTCTGCAACTGATGTCTCCATTCTTACTCGATACCTAATCAAGGCTTATCCGCGTTTAGTTAAGATTGCCTCTCAAAAGAAGGCTAGTTTCCTGACGTCTTCAGGCACTACTAAATCTTTCGATAATCTCAATAAAATGCTTCCTGGGGGCGAATATACGGTGCCGGGTGTAACTGTTACTGGACTAAAAACGGGAACATCCGAAAGTGCTGGTGCCAGTTTTGTCAGTACAGCTAATTACAAGGGACATATAATCATCACAGTCGTTCTTCACGCAAATGGCGATAATAATGATGCTCGTTTTGTCCAAACGCAAAAGCTATATGAGATGTTGAAAAACGACTACCATTTGCAAACAATTAAGGTACCACAGGAAATGCAAACAGTGACAGTTTCTAACGGGACGATGACTAAAGCCTCTGCTAAGCCACAGAGGATCAGTGTGTGGACAAAGAAAAAGATTGGTTCTTACACCCTTTCACAAACAATCAGGAATAAAAATAAGTGGGGGAAAATAGACGCACCGGTTAGGAAGGGCCAACAGGTTGGTACGCTTAACCTCACCAGTTCTAGCGTCAAAAGCATCACCAATGAGCCATTAACTTACCCACAGTATAGTAACCAAAATATTGCCAAGGGAAACTTCTTCCAACGATTTTTCCACTAAAGACGCTTCCCTATTGATTTTCTAGAGAATTACTTGTAAAGTATATCTAATTAAAAATTGAAAAGGAGTGTCTAGTCACATGTCAAATTGGGATACTAAGTTTGCCAAAAAGGGTTTAACCTTTGATGATGTTCTTTTAATTCCTGCCGAAAGTCACGTTTTACCAAATGAGGTTGACCTTAGTACAAAGTTAGCTGATAACCTTCAGCTCCACATTCCGATCATTAGTGCCGGGATGGATACTGTTACCGAAGGAGCTATGGCAATCGCAATGGCTTTGCAAGGTGGTCTTGGTGTAGTTCATAAGAATATGTCAATTCAAGCACAAGCAGGAGAAGTTGCTAACGTAAAGAGCGTAATTGTTCCTGCTAGTGCAACTAAAGCTGCGGTTGATGCTAATAATCACTTATTAGTTGCTGCTGCTGTTGGTGTGACTAGCGATACATTTGAACGGGCAGAATCATTACTAGAAGCAGGTGCTGATGCCATTGTTATTGATACTGCCCACGGTCATTCAGCGGGGGTATTGCGTAAGATTAAGGAAATCCGCGATCACTTCCCAGATGTAACCTTGATCGCCGGTAACGTTGCCACTGGTGCAGCTACTAAGGCTTTATATGATGCTGGTGTTGATGTAGTTAAGGTTGGTATCGGACCTGGTTCAATCTGTACTACTCGTGTTGTTGCCGGTGTTGGGGTTCCTCAAATTACTGCTATTTACGATGCTGCTGAAGTTGCTCGTGAATATGGTAAGCCAATTATCGCTGATGGTGGTATTAAGTACTCTGGTGATGTTGTAAAGGCCTTGGTTGCCGGTGGTAATGCAGTGATGCTTGGTGGAATGCTTTCCGGTACCACTGAAGCACCTGGTGAAATAATTGAAGATAATGGCAAGAAGTACAAGGCTTACCGTGGGATGGGTTCAGTTGGAGCAATGGCCCAAGCTCATGGTTCTTCTGATCGTTACTTCCAAGGTGGAGTCAACGAAGCTAATAAGCTTGTTCCAGAAGGTATCGAAGCACGTGTTCCATACAAGGGAGACGTTGCTGACGTCCTCTTCCAAATTGATGGTGGTTTACGTTCAGGAATGGGTTATGTTGGTGCAGCTGACATTCCTTCAATGATTGAAAATGCTCAATTTGTCCAAATCACTAACGCTGGACTTCGTGAATCACACCCACACGATGTTCAAATTACAAAAGAAGCTCCAAACTACAAATAATAGAAGTTGAAAGCTACAGGAGCTGAGGAGAATCAAAGTATCTTCTCGGCTTCTTTTTTGATAGAATCAATATTATTGAAATCATAAAGTTAGGAAGAAGACAAATAATGAAAAATTCAGATAACCCAGAATTCCCGTTATCTCGTAAAGATTACCAGCAACAGATGAATGGTGGAAGTAAAAAGCCCAAGCGTCGTCGCTGGGGAAGGCGGATCTTTTGGATTGTAATCTTACTTATCGTTCTGGGAGCTAGTGCCTTTATTGGGACTGCTTGGTATAACGCCAAGCAAACGACTGATGAAATGTATACGTCCTCGGGAGCCACTAAACAACGGAGTGCCTCCGAGGTTCTGTCACAGAAGAAACCAGTCTCAATCTTGTTGCTAGGGACAGATACCGGAGATCTAGGGCGGAGTGATACCGGTCGGACGGATACGATCATGATCATGACGATTAATCCAAAGACGAAGAAGACCACACTTGTTAGTATCCCCCGTGATATGAAGGTTAACTTGCCGGATTATCCAAACCAATCACCAGCGAAGATTAACTCCGCTTATACTTACGGTGGGACCAAGGAAACCATCAATACGGTGCAAAAGTACTTCAATATTCCAATTGACTACTATGTATTGGTAAACATGGAAGGAATGAAGGAAGCAATCGACCGTGTCGGTGGGATTACCGTTACGTCACCATTAACCTTTACTTATGAAGGCTATTCTTTCACTAAAGGAGAGGCTACGCACATGAGTGGGGCTAAAGCCTTGAAGTTCTGTCGGATGCGTTATGACGATCCAGAAGGTGACTATGGTCGACAAAAACGGCAAAAGTTGGTTATTCAAGCATTATTGAAGAAGTCAGCTTCATATAAGACCATTCTGAATAAGAAGTTCTTGAAGACAATTTCTAGCAATGCGAAGACTGACTTAACCTTCAATAATATGATTACTTTGGCTAAGGATTATCGTTCAGCAACTAAAAACCTTAAGCAAGACCATGCTCAAGGGACTGATGAGGAAATTGATGGTCAATCATTCCAAGTTATTTCGACGACAGAACGTCAACGGGTCTCAAACCTCTTACGGAAGGGACTGGGCTTGAGTACGGTTGATATTAATAGTTCACCAGATAAGACAAAATAGTCACGAATAAAAAGATTGTAAATTACTGATCATTATTGTTGGCTTCCCATTGATAACACGTTATTATGAGTATAATTAATTTAATATTTACGTTGCTTGTAGCGTGATAAAAAGGGAGTTCAGGTGATGAACATCAAGAATGGTCTTATATATGCATCAGTAATTTTGGCGGTCATCATTTTGGCCCGCATGTTAATTCTGTAAGCTGAGGGGACGTGGTAGAGAGTATTTATACTTTCGTGTTTACATCCCCGCAAAAAACAATGAGGTCGGCGAAAATACAAAGTATTTTCGCCGACCTCTTATTACTTCCGAATGCTGCACAGTCTAATCGCGGGAAACCTAGAAGGCTAGCTTTGCGTCGTAACCGCAAGGCTCGAGTCTAAGTCCAAACGATAATCAACTCGTTCCTCGATAATCATCGTTCTATCCTTAGCCCACCGCCTTGCAAGTTGCAGATTTTCTAGCCTACCAATATAAATTTTCTTTAAACTATTCATGGAAGAGGCGCTTTTAATGAGAATAAACGCTTATAATAGTAAACTAGTAAGACAAAAAGATAAGGGGTGGAAATAAATGAAGATTTTAGTCGTTGATGATGATAAGGAAATCGTTCAATTATTAGAAATATATATCCGCAATGAAGGATACGAGCCAATCGCTGCCTATGATGGCAAGGAAGCCCTCACTAAGCTAAATACCAATCCAGATATTGGTCTCATCATCCTTGATTTAATGATGCCAGAAGTAGACGGAATGCAAGTGATTAAGCAGGTACGTAAAGATTCCGATATTCCAATCCTAGTTCTTTCTGCTAAAACAGCAGATATGGATAAGATTCAAGGATTGGTGAGTGGTGCAGACGATTATGTAACGAAGCCATTTAACCCATTAGAAGTCATGGCTCGAGTGAAATCACTCCTGAGAAGAAGTCAGGGGGAAGTAACAAATGCAACACCTGATATTTTGAATGTAGGTCCATTGACAATTAACAAGGATTCCCATGAAGTAAAGACAATTAAGGGGGATACTATTCAGCTAACTGCCCTTGAATTCGGAATTTTATACCTATTAGCTAGTCACCCAAACCGGGTCTTTTCAGCTGATGATATTTTTGAACGGGTTTGGCAACAAGAAAGTGTCGTTTCTGCTAAGACAGTTATGGTACATGTGAGTCACTTGCGGGATAAGATTGAAGAAGCCACTAATGGCGAAAAAGTTATCCAAACCGTATGGGGTGTTGGTTACAAGGTAGAAGGACACTAGGAAATAGTAATGGAGGAGCCAGCGTGAAGTTAACGGGACGAGAAAAAAGTTCGTTAATCTTAGAAGGGGTTATTACTGTTATCCTATTAGTGCTGTTAAATATGGCGATTGTGACGATTGCTCAAAGAATTATTCAGAGCAATCCCGGCCTTACTAGTGGAATTTTTATGATTAAGCAATCGATAAAAATCGGCCCAATGCAGACGCAGATATGGAGCTACCAACGGATCCTGATTGGGGTTTTGGTAGTAATCGATGTTTGGGTAGTATGGTGGCGATTGCGACGACGGTATCACCTTTACCAGATGAATCATATTATTAGCGAGTTACACTATATTGCTCAGGGGCACTTAGATCATCGGATTCCCTTTCGCTTAAAAGGGAGTGAGCAACATGTGATTGCTAGTGTAAATGCGTTAGTTGACAGTGCCGTTCAATCCATGGATGACGAACGAAAGATTGAAAAATCTAAAGATGAATTAATTACTAATGTTAGTCACGACTTACGAACGCCCCTAACAAGTATAATTGGGTACTTAGGGTTAATCGAGGATAAGCAATATCGAAGCGAAGAGGATATTTTAAAATATACTCATATTGCTTACGAAAAAGCTAAGCAGATGAAAAATTTAGTGGAAGACCTCTTTGAGTATACTAAGGTGCAACAACGAGGAAATCCAATTAATATTATGGAAATAGACTTGAACCAGCTTTTGGAACAATTGACTGCCAGTTTTGAACTGGAGGCTCAACATAAAGGAATTGAAATTACTTCCTCAGTGAAGCCTAACCCATTGATGATTGAGGCTGACCCTGAAAAATTAGGAAGAGTCTTTAGCAACTTAGTCTCTAATGCTTTTAAGTATGGGAATGGCGCTACCTTCATCAAGATTACTGCCAGTCAGCAACAAGATAAGGTAATTGTTACGGTTAGTAATGATGGTGAACCGATTCCAGAAAAATCAATTAACCATCTGTTTGAACGATTCTATCGGGCAGAGGAATCTCGTTCGCGAGCAACCGGTGGTACAGGATTGGGGCTTGCCATCGTGAAGAGTATTGTTGATTTACACCACGGTAATGTTCGGGTAACTTCCGATGAAGAGGAAACAAGTTTTATAGTGACATTACCGTTAAAACAGGAACTACCAATGAAAAAGTGAGTATAACAATAAGTTTTTATATGTGAAAATTTATTGAATTATATTCACCTTTTTTTTGAATGTGGTAAACTGTAAATCAGTTACATTAGCTTTTTACTAGCCTGTTAACATAATTAATTTGGAGGAAGTTCTGTGGCTAAAGCGCAACAAATTAATCCGGGGAAAGCACGCTGGCTAGAGGTTCTAGGGATCTCCATGCCTCTATGCTTGAGTTATATTCCCATTGGGGTAGCCTGTGGGATCTTATTGCATGCAGCGGGCTTTAACTTTATCATGACGTTAGCTGTGTCCGTCCTCGTCTTTTCCGGGGGAGCGCAATTTATTTTGGCTTCCCTGTTGACGATCCAGGCACCATTAAGTTCAATTTTTATCACCTTATTCTTCTTAGAATTACGATATGCGTTACTCGGTTCAAGTCTTTCAAAATACATAAAGAACGAATCACAACATTTCATTTGGCTATTCTCTGTGTCCATGAATGACGAGAACTATGCAATTAACTACCTTAAATTTGCCACCGACAAGAAGTGGGAACCAAAAGACGCATTAATGGTCGAACATTATTCGCTGATTTCTTGGTCTGTTTCTAATATGGTCGGTGGTTTAATTGGGAGTACAGTTTCGATTAACCTTGAAGTAGTAGATTTTGCCTTGACTGCCTTATTTATTTACATGATCGTGGTTCAAGTGCGGAGTCACCTGACCCTATTAATCAGTTTGCTTTCAGCTGGTTTGGCGGTTGTATTCTTGGTACTCACAAAGAATACCTTGGGAATCGTACTCGCAACATTAGTGGCCTCATTTGTTGGTTTCTTGATTGAAAATACGGTACGGAAATACTCTAAGAATCCGGACGAAAATTGGTTCTTAAGTAAGCTGTTTAGGCCAAAAGCCACCCGGATTACTGTCGAGGATCAGCAAGCGATGCAGCAGGAAAAGTTGGAACAAGCAAACAATGATGAGGCTGGTTCCAAGACTCCTGGTTCAAGTCAACCTAATTAATGGAGAATAGCAACATGGATTTTTCAGCTTTTCTTAATAATAAGATTATTTATCATATTGTCGTAATCATTATTGCGGCGATTGCGGCATTCATCCCGCGTTACTTTCCCATTTTCTTCTTCTCTTCACGGAAGATTCCAAAATGGTTCAATGAATGGATGAAATACGTGCCGATTAGTTTATTTACTGCCTTAGTGGTGAAAGGAATCTTTGTAACAACTAAGGGTTACAATTTTGTGCCATTTGGCCATCCAGATCAAATTCTTGCTGCAATTGTCGTCATCATCATTGCTTACTTCACGCGGTCAATGTTGATTTCGGTAATAGGTGGTTTGCTCGGTGTTTGGGTAATTAGTTTGTTAATATGAAAAAAAGATGCTGGCGAAAATATTTTCGCCAGCATCTTTTTTATCACTTTAAGTTTTAGAGAACTTATTTCATCACTTAGAACATTTAGGCAGAGACGGAAGTAAGCCGCTCATCATTCCAACCAAGAGGATCTTCTCGCCATTGTTTAAGTGAAGTAAGCTGTTCTTCGCTGATTAGTTCTTTTTCTTTGGCAACGTGAATAAGAGTAGAATAATTGGTTACAGAGTAGTACGGAAGGTTGTTTTCTTTAAAATTCATTTCAGCAGCTGGTAGTTGGTAAGTAAAGATAGATACAACACCAAGAACTTCTGCACCTGAATCACGAACTGCCTTCACAGCGTTTAAGACACTCCCACCAGTGGAGATGAGGTCATCAATCACAACGACTTTATCATCTTTTTTAACAACCCCTTCAATTTGCTTTCCAGCACCGTGATCCTTTGGCTTAGAGCGAACATAGATCATGGGCAAGGACATTTGTTGAGCAACCCCTGTCGCGTGGGGAATCCCAGCAGTAGCAGTTCCAGCAATGAGGGTTGCTTCAGGAAAATGAAGTTTGATTTGCTCTTCCATGCTGTTGACGATTGCTTGGCGAACATTTGGATAAGAAATGGTAAGTCGGTTGTCCGTGTAAATAGGAGATTTCATCCCGCTCGCCCAGGTGAATGGCTTTTCTGGCTGGAGACTAACGGCATTAATTTCTAATAGAGAGTGGGCAACAGATTCTGCATATGACATTTTATTTCCTCCTAGGTGTAAATCCCGATAAACAATTTGGATGATCTAAAATACCTAGTCAAGAGAATTGCACTCTGTTATTTTACCTTGGTCATTGTAAAGAAAGTTGGAAGTAACCGACAAAAAAACCTTCTTAGCAATGACTAAGAAGGCAGAATAATAGTATTTATTAAACGTGCAAGTAATTCCTTCTTAGCCTCACGGGACTAAGTTAAAGGTATTTTATTGTTACTAATCATAGCGAGTTGAGGAACTAATGTCAAGCCACTCTAATTACTTTTTTCGTACATGTAGTCACGGGTCATTGGCAAGTCCTTGCCGGAAGCCCCTTTAGTGATCAAATATTGAATAACGTCAATATTTCCGGATTCAAATGAAGCGGCACATGCTTGAAGGTAAAGGTCCCACATGCGAGTGAAACGTTCGCCCATCATGTCTTCAATTTGTGAACGGTGAGCATTAAAGTTCATGTCCCAAATTTCAAGAGTTCGTTGGTAGTGACGACGAAGCATTTCAATGTCTGCAATTTGCATATTATTTTCGACGATATGATCAACCATTTCCCCAAGGCCAGGAATGTAGCCACCAGGGAAAATGTACTTGTTGATCCAACCGTTATAAGCTCCACCTTGTTGACGAGTGATACCATGAATTAAGGCCACCCCATCATTAGTAAGATATTTATATATATCTTTGAAGTATAGGCCGAGGTTTTCCTTACCGACGTGTTCAAACATACCTACAGAAGTGATGTAATCCCACTTGCGGTCGCCAAGTTCACGATAGTCCATGAGGAGGACTTCAGCTACGTCACTGAGTCCTTCTTCTTCGATCCGCTTTTGGACAAGGCGGAATTGTTCTTCACTCAAGGTAACACCAGTAACACGCAAACCATATTCTTTAGCTGCAGTCAGCATAAGTGTGCCCCATCCACAACCAATATCGAGAAGAGACTTGCCTGGCTTAGGGTCCAATTTTGCCAAAATATGATGAACCTTGTCAATTTGTGCTTGCTTTAGGTCGTTCATGTTGCCATTTTCAAAGTATGCACAGGAGTATGTCAGTGTGTCATCTAACCACAGACGGTAGAAGTCATTTCCAACATCGTAGTGGCTTTGCACATCATTTTCACTTTCCTTTTCGGAGTGGCCTTGTTTTGGTAAGAACCGACGAAACTTTGAACTGCGCATGAAACTGTCAGCATTTTCGTATGCGGAAGTAATTAGCTTTTGAATACTCCCATCAATTTCAATTTTTCCATCCATGTATGCTTCCCCAAGAGCAATGGAGGCATTCTTTGTAACATCCCGGATTGGTAATTTTTCCTTTAAGGTGATAGTTACTTCTGGGTCACCATCGCCATAAACGGCACTCTTGCCATCCCAGTAAACGACTTTTACAGGGATGTTAAATGAATGACTTAACAGTGACTTATAGAATGTCTTTTCTAGCATTTCTACGAATCCCTCTTTCAAAAAAGTATGAGCTTATTATAACACTCTCGCTATATAAATCGGTGAATTTGTTGTTAACAAACTTGATTGTCTGCTAAGATGATCATGTTAAATTGAATTTTAAGAGGAGAGAAAAGATGACAGACGCATGGCATCGTTTTATTGAAAATGTTAGGTTGCGACGATTTGTAGTTTTAGCACTCATTATCTTTGTGCTGTGGCTCGTCCGCCCATTAATGAACTTAATCTTATTTACTTTTATCTTAACGTTTATTGTGGTTAATTGGGTACGTTGGGTTCAACGGTATATCCCTAAACTTTCGACTTCGTTTACTGTAATTGTGACTTACTTGCTGTTACTAGTAGTCCTTTATTTAGGGGTTACCCGTTATTTGCCAGTTCTTGTTAGCCAGATTGTTAAAATGGGAAATTCAGTGGCTAAATTTTATAGTACACATGAAATGTCACAAATTATGCATTACGTGAACCATTATGTTAGTACAGGGACGATTATGTCTCAGCTGCGGCATGGGGTAACATTAGCTGTTGATACAATCACTAGTATTGGGACGGTAACGGTTACCTTTGTCATGTCATTGATCCTAAGCTTCTTTTATACCTTAGAGCTTGAGCAGATGAATGAATTTTCCCGTTCATTTCTTAACAGTGACTTTGGCTGGTTCTTTAGTGATATTGACTATTTCGGGAAGAAGTTCGTTAATACTTTCGGGGTCGTATTAGAGGCTCAGTTCTTCATTGCCATTTGTAACACGGTGATTACGGTGGCCTGCTTATTGGTAATGAAGATGCCGCAAATTCTGGCGTTAGGAATCATTGTCTTTATTTTCAGTTTGGTCCCAGTTGCCGGGGTTATTATTTCACTAGTACCATTATCAGTCGTAGCTTATTCGGTTGGTGGTGTGCGTTACATCATCTACATTTTAATTATGATCTGTGTCATTCACGCAATCGAAGCTTATATTTTGAATCCAAAATTTATGTCGAGTAAAACCGAGCTGCCAATCTTCTACACCTTTATCGTACTGCTGGTAGGAGAACGTTTGCTAGGAACATGGGGGCTGATCGTCGGTGTGCCAATCTTTACTTTCTTGCTAGATATTTTAGGGGTAAAGTCGATTAATAAAAAACGTCATCCCTTGAAATTGATCAAGAAGGAATAAGAATGGACGGAAGCATGGTATATTAGTTATAAACAAACCAAAGAAAGAGGATTAAGTTAATGTTAGATCGTTATACAAGTCCAGCAATGCAAAAAATCTGGAGCTTAGAAACACAGTATCAATGTTGGCTAGACGTTGAAATTGCAGTAGATGAGGCTTGGAGTAAGCTAGGAAAGATACCGGCAGAAGATGTAGAAAAGATTAAGAAAAATGCTAAATTTTCTGTTGATGGGATTGCAGAAATCGAAGCCATTACCCACCATGATGTGATTGCCTTTACTCGTGACGTTTCCAAGTCACTAGGACCAGAAAGAAAATGGGTTCACTATGGGATGACCAGTACAGACGTTGTTGATACAGCGCAAGGCCTTCGGTTGAAGAAAGCTAATGATATCATCCGTGAAGATATCGACAACTTTATGGATATATTGAAGAAAATTGCTGAAAAGTATAAGTATACTGTTTGCATGGGCCGGACACACGGTGTACATGCGGAACCAACCACCTTTGGCCTTAAAGCCGCTCGCTGGTATTCAGAAATGAAACGGAATAAGGAACGTTTTGACCATGCTGCTAAAGGAGTAGAAGCAGGTAAAATTTCTGGTGCTGTTGGTACTTTTGCGGAAGTCGATCCATTTGTAGAAGAATATGTCTGCAAAAAGCTCGGCTTACGTCCACAAGAAATTTCCACCCAGGTCTTACCACGAGACTTGCACGCTGAATACATCTCAGCAATTGCTCTAATGGGCACTAGCCTCGAAAACATGGCTACTGAAATTCGTTCTTTACAACGGACCGAAATTCATGAAGTAGAGGAGCATTTTGCTAAGGGACAAAAGGGATCTTCCGCAATGCCACACAAGCGGAATCCAATCGGTTCAGAAAATATTACTGGTTGTGCTCGGGTGCTCCGGGGTTATGTAGTGACAGCTATGGAAGATGTATCCTTATGGCATGAACGGGACATTTCTCATTCTAGTGCAGAACGGATTATCCTACCTGATGCAACATCATTAATTGATTACATGTTGCGTCGATTTAGCCGAATTATGGATAACCTCGATGTCTTCCCTGAAACAATGCTGAAGAATATGGATAAGACTCTTGGTTTGATTTACAGTGGTCGGGTATTGCTGAAGTTAGTTAAGAGCGGTATGACGCGTGAAGCTGCCTATGATTTGATTCAACCATACACTGCTAAATGTTGGGCTGAACAAATTCCATTCCGTCCATTGTTAGAGGATGATCCAACAATCCAAAAGCAATTGAGCAAGGACGACCTTGACGATGCCTTTGATTACCACTGGCACCTCCGTCATGTTGATGATATCTTCAAGCGGGTTGGTCTAGATTAAAAATAAATATTGTCTGTGTGATATAAATAAAAAGGAGAGGCCGAGAAATTGAAGCGCCTCTCCTTTTTATTTTCTAGCTTTATATTTTTAATGCTTTGTAAATTAATTGTTCTTAGCCTGTTATTACAAAGGATTAATCGGAAGGTACTTAACTGAAGTGTCAAGAGTATTAAGAAATACCTTTAACTCATCTTCGGTAAGCATTGGCGTGATCCCACTCCAATAGTTACTTCCTTTAAGGCACTCTTCCCACTGGAAAGAGGGAGAAGTGAGGGCATGGTCAGCAGTAAGCAGGTACTGTTGGGGGAGTTCGTTTAGGTTCGACCTATCCAGTTCTTGATGGTAGTTATTGAAGGCATTGCCGCAATTATGGTTGGAAATGTCATTAGCGATTGCAATTAGATCGCTTAAGATGCTGTTGGCTGTTGGCTTGGCACCGGCACCAGGCCCAGTATAGAGGCTGGCGCCGAGTGCATTACTATTAATCATCACCGCATTCTGTACGCCATTAACCTGTGCTAATAACGAGGACTGAGATAGAAGGCAGGGACCAACGAAGGTATAGAGTCGATTGCCTAAGTGTTTGGCAATTGCTAATAACTTGATGGTGTAGCCCAACTGATGAGCGCTTACTAATTGTGCAGGCATTAATTGGTCAATTCCGTGGATATTAAGTTTCTTTGGATCTAAAGACTTGCCAAATGCAAACTGACTTAGAATACTGAGCTTGTTGGCAGTATCAATTCCCTTCACATCATTCGTCGGATTTGCTTCTGCGTATCCTTGTACCTGGGCAGCCTGCAATGCTTCTTGATAGTCAATGTTCTGGTTAATCATTGATGACAGAATATAATTAGCCGTGCCGTTAATAATACCTGTTACTTGTGTGATTTGGTCGGTTACCAGACTATTACTCAAAATTCGCAGGATGGGGATTCCGCCTGCAACACTAGCTTCATAAAAGAGGTCAACGTGGTGTTGTTTAGCGAGTTGAATTAATTTGGGCCCCTCAATAGCAATGAGGTCCTTGTTAGCAGTGATGACTGACTTATGGTGATGAATGGCTTGAATGATGGCTTGACGAGCACGGGAAATTGTCCCCATGGTCTCAATAACAACATCAATGTCTGGATCGTTGACAACATTATCAATGCTATCGATAAGAATTGTTGAGGATGGAAGAGAAATATTACGTGGCTTATCTAAGTGCGCTACAACTACCTTTTTGAGGATGAAGTGAGTGTGAGCGATTTGTTCAATTTTTGGAGCATGTTCTTCTAGGAGCTTCACAACACCGCTACCAACTGTTCCAAGTCCAAGGAGACCAATCGTGATTTTTTGCATACAAAGACACCATCCTCTCGTTAAAGTTAGATTTTATCAAGGGCTTGTTCGAGATCTGCAATCAAGTCATCAACGTTTTCAATACCGACAGAAACACGGATCAGGTCAGGAGTGACCCCGGCAGCCTTCAATTCTTCGGGGCTTAATTGAGCGTGGGTGGTAGAAGCGGGGTGAATTATAAGAGATTTGGCATCAGCAACATTTGCCAATAAAGAGAAAAGATTCAGATTGCTAATGAGCTTTTTACCCGCTTCTTCTTTACCGGTGAGACCAAGTGTAAAAATAGAACCAACTCCTTTAGGGAAATATTCATCTGCGAGGTCTTTATAGGGACTATCGGGAAGCTCAGGATAGTTAACCCAAGCAACTTTGGGATGGTTATTTAGGAATTCAACTATTTTACGAGTGTTGGCTACGTGGCGTTCTACCCGAAGCGAGAGTGATTCTAGTCCTTGAAGTAAGAGAAAAGAGTTGAAAGGACTGATGGCAGCCCCCAGATCACGCGCTGATTCAGCACGCACCTTGGTGGTAAAGGCAGCTGGGGCTAAATCAGCAAAGACGAGTCCATCATACTGTTCATTTGGGGTTGTGAATCCAGGATAACGTCCGCTAGCTTTATAATCAAACTTACCATTTTCAACTATGATCCCACCCATTGTAGTACCGTGACCACCAATGAATTTAGTTGCAGAATGGACGACAATATCGGCACCAAGGTCAAGTGGTTTGACTAGGTAAGGGGTGCCAAAAGTGTTATCAACAATGAAGAGGATTCCGTGATCGTGGGCAATTTTGGCAATTTTCTTAAAGTCAACGAGGTTAATACCAGGATTTCCGATGCTTTCAACATAGAGAGCTTTTGTGTGCTCGTTGATTGCTTGGTCGAAGTTTTCTGGGTTATCGGGGTTAACAAATCGCGTTTTGATTCCCAGTTTAGGAAGCGTTACGGAAAAGAGGTCGTAAGTTCCACCGTAAATAGTGCTGGCGGAAACAATTTCATCCCCTTGTTGGGCAATATTTAAGATGGCTGCAGTAATTGCTGCTGAACCACTGGCTAAGGTAATTCCAGCGGTTCCGTGTTCCAATGACGCTACCCGTTCATCAACAACAGCCGTGGTGGGATTGGTTAAGCGGGTATAGATATTACCAGGTTCCTTTAAGGAGAAACGGTCGGCAGCTTGTTGGGCATCTTCGAAAACATAAGAAGTTGTTTGATAAATCGGAACTGCCCGTGCGCCGGTTTCATCGACTGTTTGACCAGCATGAACTTGGAGAGTTTCAAAATGGTAGTTAGGTGTTTGTGTTTGTTTTTCTTGGGTCATACTAATGTACCTACTTTCTTTTGTGTGAATGTGTTTAACCAGCTTTGGTAAATTTGAATGCTTGATTGGTGCCAGTTGTAGTTAATATCGCCGGATTTGGAATTGATGAAGTAATCATGTGGTTCCGAAATCGGCAATTGCTTCTTTTGGTCACGATAAAATTCTTTAGCTAAAGTATCGATTTCGTATTCCGGATGCCCGGTAATGTATGTCCGGTGTTTCGCTGGAGAATAGTAAATAAGAGGACCGATTTCTTTACTTTCAGCAATAATTTTAAGGTCATGAGGAAAATTATCCGGGTTGATTAATGGAGTAGAGTGACGTGATTGAGGAATACGAAGAGGCAAATTAATCTGCCATTTATCTTTGTCACTTTGTTTGACTTTATTGGCTCCATAAATTCCAAAGAGTTTATGTGGTAGTGCTTGTTTATCAATTTGGTAATCGTTATAAAGGCCACCAAGAGCTGCCCAACATTCAAGGAGAGTTTCTTTTGTATGGCGTTCAGCCCAGTCACAGATTGTGCGAAATTCTTCCCAATAGTCAACTTGCTGAAAATTTAATTGTTCAACGGGAGCGCCCGTGAAAATCAAACCATCAAATGAGGAACTTTCAATATCGACCAATCTAACGTAAGCTTTCGAAATGGTTGAATAAGGAGTCCCTTTGAAGCAGTGTGTTGCCGGATATAAGAATGTCAATTCGACATCTTGATCAAGACTGTCGAAAATTTGCAGAAATTGGTGCTCGGTTGTTTCTTTAGTTGGCATTAGATTGGCCACCAAAATTGAAACTGGATTATTGAGATAGTGGTTATGCCATTTGCCACTAGTAAGTAAAAAACCATTCTTTGCGTTTGCTGTCATTACTGAGTCTCCTTTCTTAAGATGAGTAGTGGGAAATGAATAGAAACAAAAAAGCTTCCGTCCTCGTTCATAGAAACGACGGGACGAAAGCTTCGTGGTACCACCCTGAGTTTGCTGTTACTTTGCAATAACAGCCTCGCTAAGTACTCATAATGAATATGAATACTCCGGAATGTAACGGTTCGCAATCCGTCTAGCTTAGCCCGGGGACCAAAGCTAGAAGACTCAGAGCTCATCTTCATACTGTCATCGAATATCCTCTTTCACCAAGTAAGGATTCTCTGCGAAAACGATTAGGTACTACTCTTCTCTTCAAAGTCTAATCATAATTTAATTGTTTACTAGTTTAATCTTAATGATCTGAAAGTCAACCACAATTATTCAGAAGTTAAGAAATTTAATTTTGCAATCCTTATTGTTAGTTCATTCTACGAAAACGAGTTAATTTTATTAGTCAAAACAAATTAAGTCGCAATATTAAGGCTAACGTAAAATAGGAAACTGGTGGAATGTTGAAGAACGCTTTTAAAACGCGATTAAGTACCTTAGTGGGTAGCTTATAAACTGCAAAGGTAATTACAACTGGGATATTAAAACGCTAACGTTACTCTCCGTCCTCCTAATTTCAATACTTTTCTTTTTATAGAAAAAACTATTAAAATGTTGGATGAGGAGCGAAAATAAGCTTCGTATAGATTTAACTGATTGGCCTAGAGAGGCATTTTCCCAGCTCGCCTATTGGCATTTTTAAATGTTTAGATTAAAATGATAAAGTAATGCTGTTTGGCATAGCGATTTTAAGAAGAAAGAGGTCATCGAAACATGGCAAAACTAGTTTTAATTCGTCACGGTCAAAGTGAATGGAACTTATCTAACCAATTTACTGGTTGGGTTGATGTTGATTTAAGTGAAAAGGGTGTTGAACAAGCTAAGAATGCTGGTAAGGCTCTTAAAGAACATGGTATCGAATTTGATTACGCCTACACTTCAGTTTTGAAGCGTGCTATTAAGACTTTGCACTATGCCCTTGAAGAATGCGACCAATTATGGATTCCAGAAACCAAGACTTGGCGTTTGAATGAACGTCACTATGGTGCTCTTCAAGGCCACAACAAGAAGAAGGCGGCTGAAAAGTACGGTGACGAACAAGTTCATATTTGGCGTCGTTCATATGATGTTTTACCACCATTGCTAAGTGCTGAAGACGAAGGTTCTGCTGCTAACGACCGTCGTTACGCTAACTTGGATCCACGTGCTATTCCTGGTGGTGAAAACCTAAAAGTTACTTTGGAACGTGTTATTCCATTGTGGCAAGATGAAATTGCTCCAAAGCTTCTTGATAACAAGAACGTTATCATTGCTGCCCACGGTAACTCACTTCGGGCTTTGAGTAAGTACATCGAAGACATTTCTGACGAAGACATCATGAACCTCGAAATGGCTACTGGTCAACCAGTTGTTTATGACTTCGATGACAAGCTTAACGTATTAAGCAAGGAAAAATACTAAAATAAAATTTGAAAGCGGAAAACCAACCATTCATTGTGGTCTCGAGCCAGGTTGGTTCCCGCTTTTTAATTTTTTTGGCTATTGAACAATGCAGATGATTGAGTTATAGTGCAGGTGTTGGGGTAGGGTCTACCGAGTTATTGTCTAACGGAACGGAATGTGAACGTTAGAAGGAGGCAATTTGCTGCTCGTTATTCCCGCATTCACCAGAGATGAGAATTTAATCAATCTGTTCCCTAACAAAATAAAAAGAATTAGGGAGTGAATTGAAATGACATCAATACTATCCTTTTCCGGACCTCGTTTAACCACTAGAAGGCTGACTTTGGCTGGAATGTTAATTGCTTTAGAAGTTGTTCTTGGTAAGATTTCTGTAGGGGATCCTAACTTGCTAAAGGTTGGCCTGGGATTCATTGCAACGGCTTTAATTGGTTATTACTTAGGGCCGTGGCTCGGAGGCTGGGCGATGGTGATTAATGATATCATCAGTAATACTATTTTGAATTCCGGGACTCCATTTTTCCCTGGCTTCACTGTGTCGGCATTTATTTCTGGGGTGATTGCTGGGATGTTCCTATACAACCAAAAGGTAACCTGGCAACGAGCTCTTATCTATGAATTCTTCCAGATTTTGATTACTAATACGATCTTTACTACTCTGTGGATTTATATTATGAGCTTGAATGCAGGAAGTACTGGGAGAACCTTTTGGGCATTGTTGATGATTCGTTTGCCAAAAGAAGTAATCACTTGGCCAATCGAAGGGTTGATTGTCTTTTTCATCTTGAAACGACTGAGTCAGATAAACTTAAAAATTAATAATTAGTATTTAAAGCGTGAAGGATAGCATTACTGGTCTATTCCCCACGCTTTTGTAAATCAGTAAAAAAGCGTGAATTAAATTTGAAAAAATAATGAAAATAGTTAACATAAAATTGAGCTTTAAGCGATTTATGTTATTATGAAGGGTATATTCTTAATTTTTGAAATTGGAGAGAGTTATAAATGAAAAAAAGATATCATTTATCATTTAACGAGTTTATTCGTGATTTGAAGAAACTTGTTAAGCCACATTACTTTGCATCAATGTGGCCAATCGCTGGTATAATGATCATTTTCTTAGTATTGTCCTTTATTATCGGTTACTTTGCCCGAGGCATTTTATCCTCAATGGGGATTGCTATGATGATGGTTATGTATGGGATGGTATCCGCGGGGGCACTGTTAATGGGTGTTCTTGAATTGGTGATTGCGATCGCCTTGTTCTTCGCCTTATCATTCTTCTATTCGTTCTTTACGATTTCGAGTTCTTATACTTACCAAGATAAAATTCGTAATCCAGAACAAATTGTCAGTGCTGGTTCACTTTGGATGCATTACAAGCATGTTCGGAAGAACCAATTATGGAGAATTTTGCTTTACATGGCACTTTTCGTTATCTTATGGACGATTCCATTGAGCATAGTTTCCAGCGTTTTCGCTTCAAATAAGATTGTGGTGCTCGTTTGTCGTATTTTAAATGACTTGATCATTATTTGGAAAGAACTTGAATATTCACAAGCATTCTTCCTCTATCGTGACCGTCAACCACAATTCCTTGGTCAATCCATGCGCTATGCTTTAACAGCAAGCCGTCGATTTATGGGTGGACGTAAGTTGAACTACTTATTGGTAGTCATTCTTACAGTTGTCCTTCCTATCGTGGTTTGGACTGCAATCTTCGGTGGATTAGCATACTGGGGTATCTACACTGCCACAGCTGCTTTTATGTATATCGGTTTTGCTCTTATCATCTTAGGATATGCTTTCTACCTTCCAGTGATCTTCGCAGTAACTCCTCTTTACTACGAAAAAGCTAAGGAAACTGCAAATCTTGATGAAGACTTTGCTGGTGTCTTCAAGCCAGTTGCGGAATTAACTGGTGAAGCTTATGTTCATGAAGTATATACTCCAAAGAAAAAGGCTAAGAAGACTAAAGCAAAGAAGCAAAATAAAAAGAAGTCTGAAGAAAAGTCTAAAGAAGATAAGTAATTTTTTATTAAAAGCTCAGCGTTCATTTTAACTGACGTTGAGCTTTTTAACTTGACATAGTGATTATAAGACAGGTAAAATAACGTCAATATAAAAAGTGATGAAGTGATTGAGAGTAGTTGCCTTAGAGGACCATAAAGAAACTAGGTGGATGCTGTAAACCTAGCAAACTGAGGTAGCAAATTACGGTCACGGAACTTTCGGCAGAACGGCTCGTCTCGTTATCGACTAGAGAGGTAGCTTTTTTTAGTTGCAATCAAGGTGGTAACGCGGTAAATCGTCCCTGACTCATAGTATGAGCTAGGGACTTTTTTAGTTTCTGCAGATATTTTATGGAGGGAATAGCGGATGAACATTATTGATGAACTTGAATGGCGTGGCGCAATCAACCAAACAACTGATCGAGAAGGCTTAGAAGAATTAACCAAGAATAAGGCTATTAGTTTATACTGTGGGACTGATCCAACAGGTGATAGTCTCCATATTGGTCATTTAATTCCATTTATGATCTTGAAACGATTCCAATTAGCTGGTCATCATCCAGTGATTATCATTGGTGGTGGGACAGGTGCCATTGGTGATCCATCTGGTCGTAAGACAGAACGGACACTTCAAACCGAATCTCAATTAGAACACAATAAGAAGGCATTGACTGACCAAATGATTAAGTTATTTGGGACAGATAACTTCACGATTGTTGATAACTATTCCTGGTTAAAAGACTTTACAATGCTTGAATTTTTACGAGACTACGGTAAATTATTTAACGTTAACACGATGTTAAACAAGGAAGTGGTTGCGAGTCGTCTTGAAACAGGAATTTCATTTACTGAATTTACCTACCAAATTCTTCAAGCGGTCGACTTCTTACATCTTTACCGAAACAATGATGTCCAATTAGAAATCGGTGGTTCCGACCAGTGGGGTAACATTACTGCCGGAATTGATTTGATTCATAAGGTAGAAGGACCAGAAGCAAAAGTATATGGTTTAACCATTCCACTAATGCTAAAGGCTGATGGAACAAAATTTGGTAAGACTGCTGGTGGTGCTATTTGGCTTGATCCGAAGAAGACTTCTCCATACGAATTCTATCAATTCTGGATTAACCAGGATGACCGCGATGTTGTTAAATACTTAAAGTACTTTACTTTCCTCTCGAAAGAAGAAATTGAAGACTTAGAAGAAAAGGTAAAGAATGAACCATGGAAACGTGAAGCGCAGCGACGTTTAGCTGAAGAAGTGACTAAGTTTGTTCACGGTGAAGATGGATTAGCAGAAGCACAACGGATCACTAAGGCTCTATTCTCTGGTGATGTAGCTAACCTCACTACAGCTGAAATCGAAGAAGGATTCAAGAACGTGCCTTCCGCGGAAGTTACTAATGAAAAGAAAAATATTATTTTATGGTTAGTGGATGAAACTAATATTGAACCTTCACGCCGGCAGGCTCGCCAAGATGTTGAAAATGGAGCTCTCTATATTAATGGAGAAAAGGTAACAGATGTTGACGCTGAAATTGATCCATCGAGTAATTTTGATGGAAAGTTTGTTATTGTGCGTCGAGGAAAGAAGCATTACTACCTTGTACGGGTTAAATAAAATAATAGAAGAAATAATTTAGAATTAGAAAAGGAAAGTTAGCTCAATGCTTGTTCAAATAGGTGTTTGAGAAGATAGCTTTCCTTTTTTATTTATTTTTAAAATAAGGGTTGACGGGGATTGAAAGAGATGGTATATTATAATTCCTGTCAGCGAAATGATGAAATTTGAAGTTTTTTGATTTTTCTTGAAATTTATGTTGACAGTATATATTCAAGATGATATTATAATGAAGTTGCTTATTTGGAAGGTATGAACAAAGAAATTAAAATTATTTCAAAAAAGTTCTTGACATCTCAAATAAGTATCTGATATAATTAATTTGTTACTTAGCTGCTTATCGCTAAGTAAGGTAGACCTTTGAAAACTGAACAAAGTTTCGACGAATCAAATGTGTAGGGTCTTCAACTACTT
>JBCLSJ010000007.1:0-64142 GCA_041225415.1 Lactobacillaceae bacterium 24-114 | reverse complement strand
ATTGACCCCGATTGAATATCGGAATCAATCCGTCAATTAAGACTTTTTAAAATGTCTAACTTTTCTATGGCACTTCAACCTACCTTGAGTATTGAACCGGTGCATTTCCCTACGCAAGTACTAACTTACAGGTTCTAGAGTCCATGTATCACTACATATCTCAGCCCAGCACTATGGGCACCCCTAATGCAATATTTTTCTTTATTTAGTATAACGCTTTAAGTGAGGATAAAAAAGTAAACTTACAAAAAAAGCCGTTCTTACTGAATACTCAATAAGGACGACTACTTATGATGCCCCAGGCAGGCAGTTGATAGCCTGTTATATCAACATTTAGAAATGTTCCGTGTACCAAACGTGTACGAAATTTATAGAGAAGAAAGAGCGGAGATAATTTTTTCATCGTTCTTGTGCTTATATTCATCGATTAAGTAGGTATATGTGTTTATCGTTGTTGAAATATCTTTATGTCCTAATCGTTTGCTAATCGCATAAATATCTACTCCCTTAGCTAGCAGTAACGCCACATGGCTGTGTCTAAGGGAATGAAAATGAAAGTTATAACGATGAATATTTAATTCGCTTAGAATACTTCTGAGTGTCTTATTTACCGCATTTGAAGTTGGAATGCTACCATACTGGTCTAAAAAAACCATATTGGATATAGAGCGATCAAAAAGAATTTTTAACAAATCAAGTAATTCGGAATTTACTTTAATTTTTCGATAACTAGATTCATTTTTAGTTGATTTAAATTCTCTCGTGGTCGCATTCCAAGATTTTGTGATAGATAGAGTATGATGAAACCAGTCGATGTCGTTCCAAGTTAACGCTTGAATTTCAGATAGTCGCATTCCAGTATAAATTGCGGTTGCAATCATATATCGGCTAGTAAAGCCGGGACGTTCTTTAGCGCCTTTGATAGTAGCCACTAACAATCGATGAATTTCATCTAAATTAAGATAATCAACCTTTCGAGTTTTATCATTGTTTGAAACTAGTTCTACTTGCTGAGTAAAATCTTTAATTAAATAATCGTCAAGGATAGCAGATTTAACACAGGCCCGTACGATTGAGTTTACTTTTCTAACCGTTGCTGGTGCATGGTTAGCGCCGTATTCATTAATAAACTTTTGGTATTGTTGCCTGGTAATTTTTTTAATATCCGTCTCATGAAAGAAGGCTTCTAGTGCTTGCTGAGTATAGGTGTAGCGAGCTAAGGTAATATCAGCAAGTTTATTTTCTTTATAAGTACTAACCCATGATTTGAAATAATCAATAAAAGAAATCGACTTGTTAATAGCAATTCCCTGATTGAATTTAGCTTCTTGGTCAATGGCCCACTGTTGAGCCATTTTTTTAGTCGCAAAGCTACCTTTAGATAACGTGTGGCGTTTGTGACTACTATCGTACCAGCTTATTCGTGCTTGCCATTTTCCAAAACGTTTACTATATGAAGCCATATTTATCCCTCCATTAATTTGTTATAATGAAAGGGTTGATAGTACTCGCCAAAGTTTATCAACCCATGGTCTACTGACAGTTGCCACTGTAGGTGGGCTTTTTTAGTTGATTTTTGGTAACCAATTTGTTGAAGTTATGCTTGTTTTTCTTCGTAATAAATAATCATTATCTTTACTTCTTTCAGTATGGAGAGTTGTGGGGACAAAGTGTTCCATACCACTTGCGCGACGAAGCCCTAAAACGACTATTTCCCGTGGCTTGGTATTTTTGAAGAATACAATATCTAATCGTAAAGGATTCGGTTTCATATCACTAGTCATGACACAAACACTTGGATCGTTTTCCCAAAAGACCTCGTGCAGGAAATTATAATTTAGAAGTCTATTTTTAATTTTTGTAAAATTATGATGCTTACGACTACTTTCAAAGGTTAATTCATTATTATCAACGAGTTTAATAATATTTCCAGCATACTTTCCCTTATTAACAACCTTTTGCCAGCCCATTAAATGGGGAAGGTCACTATCGCTAAACAGCACCTTAAAATTGTTAAGCAATTTATAGTTAGTGGTTAATTCAGCAATTCTACCGGAAAAACATTGTCGATAATCATTGAGAATGTTTTTAAAGTTAATGTCATTAACGTTGTTGACGTGATAATAGTTCATCGAAAACTCCTTATTAAAAATAAAAGAGGCCATTAGTTATAAACCAATGACCTCTCTTGAGAACAGAGTAGATATTCGTCATCTACTGAGACTAGCGGACAGATACAAAGCCTCTACCGGGCACCATAGCGTTCTCCAACTACAGCAACAAGCTACTTTGGGGCTGTTTTCATTATGTATCTTAGCAATTAATTTAATGGTGGTCAATGGTTACGTATGATTTCTCATCATTTCTTATTATTTCTCATTATTTCCAAGAGAGTTGGTTTGGGCTTAAAAAACACTCATTGTTATTTATTACAACTTCCTTTCTCCGGAGAGGGCTTTTAAGTTTTATTTATTATATGAAAATTACCTCTGATTCTCATTGTATTATTCAAAAAGTTATGTTCAAAATTAGGAGTATACTTTTCTGTGATAAAATCAAAATGATTAATAAATGATAATATTGTTTCATGAATAACTTCTCTTAATAATGCTCCAGGCAAGTTTGATGGTTTTAATTTTTTACCAATTAAATCTTTATTTCCCCCAAATATTGTTTGATAATTAAACATACTTACTTCCATTTCTATACCAGTTTGTCCGTTGAGCAAGTAATAATAATTACTATCAATATCAGGGTCAAAATGGGCACCGCCGTTTTGATTTGCGTCGATTTTTACAAGTATTCGACGATTAATCATCGTATCACCGAATTTAAAAATAGGACTTTCCCACCATTTTGAAAGTGGTAATTTATGAGGCTTTTCTATAAGGTCTGGGTCAAATAAGTAAGTCATGATATAATCATTGTTGTTAAGAGGATCAGGAAGTCTCACAATTGATGTTGCACCGTAGTCAACTTCCCGATTTTCATAATTTGTATAGGAAAACATCCTGATTGCTTTGTGAGCTTGAACAAGCTGAATTAATGGACGATTATCTCTTGAGTTATAGAATAAGTTGCGAAGAATGCTAGAGTCTCCGTACAATGCATGTAAATCGCCAGCATCATAATTCTTGCAATCTATGATTAATTTATGGATTGAATACTTTATTGCATTTTGAATATCTTGGAAACTTCTTGCGACAGTTTCTTCGTTTTTATGAGGTGGCAATATGAAAACTCCTTCCAGTTTTATTAGGTTAAATTCGTTGTCTGAAAAAGAAATCTACTCACATCCCGAAACAGATTGCACTTATTCTTGGCAAGGATATGTTGATAAAATTTCAGAATCAGATATCGAACACCTTTTATCTGGCAAACCATTGTTATTTGTTGTTAATGAAGAATATAATTGTATTATTAAATTAGCTAAGTAACCCTTTCTTCGGAGAGGGTTTTTTATTTTAAATATATTTTGTGGTTTGTAAGTTCGTCTATTGATAATAGAATAATGCTGCTATTATCTTTATCTAATACAGGATGTGCTGATATATATTTTTCATCGAGTCTATGTAAAAGTTTATATTCAATCTTATCAATTTTTACATATATGCCTTTTAAGTGTTTAGTATCGTATATGGCAAAAATAGCTGTAACTATAGAAAGCAAAATAAGATCCAATATAATTAGATTGAGTGCCTTAGTAACGCTTAATTTAGATTCAATTATTACCACAAAAAGGGCAAGAAAATTCGAAATTATCGGAGTTGCAATTAAAGCAGTATCTAATTGAAATCTTTTTTCGAGCCCTAAAAAAGGAATTTCAACATTTAACAATTTTGCATTTAGATAATGTGAACGCATAAATTTAACTGCAACGGGGAAAAATAACCCTATAATTGTAACTATTATGCTAAGCACTTTCACTTTGAAAACTCCCCCCAATAGCTTTTAACGTCGATCACGCTTGGACGTAATATGTATCCGGCATAATGCCGGTAAATAATATATGAATTATTGCTTAGTTATTTAAATGATCAATTGCATATTGAGCTTGTTCTGGAGTGAATTTTTCACCCGCATCAGAAGTAAGTTGATCACGAATTTCTTCTGTAGACATATTCATATCATTTTGATAAGTTTGGGCAGTCTTTAAAGCATTCTTATTCCAATCAGCCTTAACGTGGTCGACTGCATATTGTGCATCTGCTTCATCAAATTTGTCCCCGGCATCACTAGTCAATTGATCGTAAATACCATCTTTTGACATATGCATACTATTTGCATATGTTTCAGCAGAACGTAGGGCAGCTCTTTGTTGAGCAGTTACTTTAGAAGAAGACTCACTAGTACTAGTAGAAGTTGAAGAACTGCTAGTATCAGATGAGTTTGACGCTGAGCTAGAGTCAGAATCACTATCACTACCAGCAGCACCAAACCCGATACATAGAAGAACTACAACAACAACCCAAAACCATACACGTTTATAGAGAGGCTTCTTCTCTACGTATGTCTTTCCGTCTTCACCTTGAATCTTTTTTGCCATTTTCAATGACTCCTCCTAATATAATTCAGCTTTTAACGTCTTCAGTGTTTGGACATAAATAAATTAAAAATCAACATAACGTTCAGCCCACAGTGGAATACCGCAGACCTTAAATAATTGCTCTTTAGTCTCAAAGTCAGAAAAATCAGTATTTTCAAGCATTACGTTAACCATGAATAGGTTTGCTTCAAACTCTGAACCTATAGTGCTGAATTTAAGATTATTTCTCGACAACCATTCTGTGTTGTTTCCATGCTGACAATAATGGTGCCCCAACTCATGGCAACAAGCATACGTATCTTCGAACTCACTATTTTCCGTTGAAAGAGTGATGATAGGGATGCGCTTGATATTGGTATAATGGCCAAGAAATGATTTACCTAAATTTTGATGGCAAACATAAATTCCGTTATCCTCACAAATTTTCATAGGATTATTAGTGCCTGCGTTGTAAACAACTTCGTGGGCTTTTTTCTTTATCCAATCAGCGTTACGCATTCACAACACCTCACTAATCATTATTCTTACGATATTTCTTTGGAGTGAATTTTTGCTTAGCAAGAATTTTTGAGGTTCGAACGGCATTTTCCAATGAAGCCCGAAGCAATTCCGCATCTTCTTCACTGATTTCGTTTTCCCCATTTTTCATATAAGAAAGAGCGTTTTTATCGCTCAACCCATTTATCATTTCTTCCAATGTTTTTTGAACATCACGTTCATCACGACGAGTGAATTGAGGCGTATCTGTGCGACCGAGAAGATAATCAGTAGAAACATTGAAATAATCCGCTACTTTATCTAAATATTCTCCCTTTGGTGATTGAACTTTCCATTTATATATTGTGTTTTCGCCAAATCCCAGATCAGTGGCGACCTTTTTAAGACTAACTCCTTTGCTGGAAGATAGCTGTTTAATGCGATCGAATAATACCGACATAATATTTCTCCCTTGTTCTTAAAAGGATGTATCTAAAAAGATAATTAAGTGTTGACATTGGTATCCAAATAGATTATTATATCCTTGTAAGATTATTTGATAGAAAAAAGTATGCCAAACGGTATAACTACACCCGATAACCTGCCAGTTTTAGGAATTGTAGTTAATTAGTTTAGGCTTATTTCTTATGCTTTTATAGTATCTTTTTGGCTACTGATTGTCAATGATAGTATCAAAAAATACACAACATTTTCTTCTATCATATTTTCTTACGCTGGGCGGGTTGGTGGAATAAATGAGATATAAGGAGGGCAATTAATGGATTCTAGGAATAATACGATTGAGATGTTTTTAGATTTAATGCAGCAACAATTTGATGAAATAAAAAAAGCACCCACAAATTTACTGGATCTGTGGGGCTTTGATAATCTGATTAATTCAAACCGAAAATTACTTGAAGCTTATCAGTTATATGAAGCATATCGAAGAGACAAAAAAGAGCTGATTAAAGCATCTTCCGAATGCTCCAGTCAGCTTAGCAAAGATGAATTTTATGATCTCTTTAGTTCTGTTCATCTAAACGATGTAAGAAAGAATTATAAGCGTGAACATAAACATTAAACAAACTTTGCTTTGAACTATCGTCTATTTTATCAATGTCATCTTTCAACTCATCAAAACTTTTTACGTTGTTTAGAACTGTTTGGACAACGGCAATTGCAAAATCATGAGCTCTTTGTTGATTGCTCATAGTTAACACCACCTTTATATTATTTTCATTTTATCAGAAAGGAGACAACACATGGACTCTAAGGAACAGTTTAAAAAGCTCACTAATGATTATTCGAAAATGATTAACGATTACACCGATAGTCTCCTGCTTACGTTTGGCAGTAATAAAAAAGCTCGTATGTTTTTGCGAGAACAACTTGCTTTTTACAGCAATTCTCAAACACACGAACTTATTGATAATTTGATACGAAATTTAGAACGGCTTGCGCTTAATCAGTAAGTTGAACATTAGCTACTGCCGAAGTCTTAATAAACTTATAACCACTATCGTTTATTTCAATGAAGTCAGTCGATGCTACCAATCCACTAATTGAAATTGCAGGATTTGTAACATCTAGCTCTTTACCATCGGTAATAGTACCATTGAAAACTTGCTTTAAGTAATATGGTTGACTACCTAATTTTGCATCAAGTGCTTTGTAAGCATGAACTTCAGTTGTTGATTTGATATATATAATGTCGCCATTTATAAGCGTGATTTTTACCATAATATTTTCACCACCTTTATATTGACTTATTTTCATTTTATCAGAAAGAAGGGACGACAAATGTCAGGAACGTCAAATGGACACAAACTAATTATTGAATCACAATTAGCCACTCTTAATAAGTGGGAAAAGATTCGTGATCTTCCATTAACTAAGTCAAAAGAATAGGAGTACGTGTAATGGAGATCAAAATTAAAGGGAAACCTGAAAAAATAGAAAAACTGTTCAATGCTATTGCAGGTAACATTGAACAGTCTCAATCAATAAATGTGTCAAAAAATAAACAAGATATTAGATATCTTGAGGGATATCAATTTAATCATTCATCATCCACACATGATGACAATTCTGACAAGTAAAAAGAATAACACTAATTCCAGCTGGAATGATTTGCTTAGTGCTTTTATTAAATGTACCAATTACAAAACCGTCTGATCCAGCAGGAGGAGCTATCTTTTTAGCGTCATTTTTATGACAAAATGGGCATTCCATATTGTTCACCACCTTTATTTTGGGCTAATTAAATTTTATCAGAAAGAAGGAATAACAATGGAACCACAATTATTAAAGGTTCGTGGCGAACCTACTTTAGACAGTCGTGAAGTTGCCAAGATGATTGGTAAACGTCATCGAGATTTAATGCGTGATATTCGCCGGTATATCAACGATATGGACGAGCGCGCAAAATTGCGCTCTCCTAAATTCTTTATCGAAAGTAATTACGAATCAAATCAAGGGAAGCTTTTACCTTGCTACTTATTAACCAAGATGGGGTGTGAATTTGTAGCTAACAAAATGACTGGTAAGAAAGGAACACTATTCACTGCTCAGTACGTGTCTCTCTTTAATGAATATCAAGAAGAGCATAAAGCAATCGAAGCTCATATGACTTCTGATGAAATTGCAGTCCGTAATCGAGAGCTGAATTTCAAAGAGCAATGGCTCAAGGAAATGGAAACTCAGAACGCAAACAAGCGAGCTGAATTACTTTTGAAGATTGCAGGCCATACACATGGCGATCTTTACCAAGAACTAATGAACGAAGCTACCGATCAACTTATGTTCCCTGTATATCAAGATAAGGTATTTACTGCTGGTGACATTGCAAGTCAGCTTGAGGTCAGTCCTTACACAATTGGTATTTGGGGACAACGACTTGGCTTGAAAGCACCTAAAGGAATGACTGGCCGTTATGGGTATTGGAAAGGCAATCGTTATTACTACAACCAACTAGCAGTTCAAACCTTCTATGAGCATCAAACAGAAATTGTTGATGGCGACTTCTAGAAGGAGCGAAAGATAATGGGCATGAGAAGGGAGGAAAAACAAATGCCAGGTACATTAAACGGTCGTGAGCGCATTCTTCATTATCTATCAGACCATAAGATTTCACAGGCACAATTAGCCACAATGTATGGGATGAATAAGCAAGATGTGGCTGATTATCTAGCCGGCCGGAAAACTAATCCGGCGGCAAACCGATTCATTATTACATTGATTAAGGACTTTGGAATTAAGTATGAAAGATAAAAAAGCCACCTCGAAGGGAGATGACTAAATGTTAGATCTATTACTTTTGATGTTTTTTCTTCTTATTGGAGTTCCATTTATGTATCAATTCAGTCTTTATTTGGGCAATTGTCTGAGGAAACTCTTTTGGAAAGAAGAAATTAAAAATAAGAATAAAAGATACTAATGTTGCTACCATTTCAAACTGTTCGGGAGTCTCAATAGTAAGCATTCCAATAAGAATAGAAAGAATAATACTAAGCTTTAATGCTTGTTCTTCAAATTTTGTGGCTAATTCATGATCAATAAGACTAATTAAATAGGAAATCGAATATATAGCACCATTTATTAAAGAACATGCAATTGCCGAAATTATTATCGTTTTTAGAATGTTTGAATGAATAAGAAAGCTTATAGATGAACCTTTTAAAGGATATAAAGTAATTCCAAACAGAAGAAATAAGTCTATGAAAAAACATACAAAAGAAATTAATAGTTTTAAAAAATTACCTAGTTTCATAATGATTCCATTTTACCAGAAAGGAGTTGATCGAATGAGTGCATTACTAGAACTGATAAAAGAAACACCACCTGAGGATAGAAAACAGGTGGCGGAGTATCTCAGACCCTACTTAATGCCGAAAGAAGAACCAACTGAACAATGGGTAAAGCTTGAAGAACTACGGCAATATGTACCCGGCTATAAGTCAAAAGAATGGATAAAACTATTCATTCTTCATGCTTACCCAGAAACAAGAAAGTGGTCGACTGACCCATACCCAGGAACGGGAAGAACAGTGAAGGTAAATTTGCCTGCTGCTCGGAAATGGATTCAAGAGCACGCTGAAGAAATTGATTGGAACCAATCATTACCACGATGAGGAGATGAGATAAGTGGAGATCAAAATTAAAGGGAAACCTGAAGAAATAAAAAAACTGCTCAATGCTATGTGTGGTAGCAAAGAGCAGCTGAAAACTATAGCAGCTAATACGACTTATTTAAGAAAAAGGTTTGAGCCTGTAGATCCTAAAGTTTATCGCCAAATGCTTCTAGATGATTCAGAAAAAGTTTGTAGTAATGATGATAGTTAACATACAAAGAGTTCGCCTTAACTTTACCAGCTTTGAGATTTTCTTCTAGAATCCGAAGCTCATCAAGTCGATTAGCAGACCCCATTTCATCTACATCAGCTTGTACAAAGGTCATAGCCATATCATGAGCAAGCTGTTCGTTGGAAATTTTTGACATAATCTCACCTCCTTTCAAAGGAGAGTAAGGAGGAAATATGAAATATATAACAGTACGTTTGCCAAAACAAGTCGATGATGACTTATTAAGAATCAGTAAATTAACCGGTATTAGTGTTACTGGTCTAATGATTCAAGCATGTATGAATAATGTTTTTGAATTTTTTCCGAAGCATAAATGATAAGGCTGTTTACAGTTACGCCTAAGTTATCAGATTGCTTCTTAACTATAGAATAAAGTAACTCAGTTAATGATAAATTAATTCGCTTATTACTTTCTGACGATGCTTTTATTTCTTCAAATTCATCAAGCTGTTTTACATCTAGATATTTTAAAATTGCAACTCTTATTAAATTTGATTTAGTCATTCCAATATTTTCAGATACGTAATCGAGCTTATCTGATAACTCTAAAGGGAGACGAATGGTAATTGTTGTGGAACTCACGGTATCACCTCCTGACGCCAAAATTATACCAATTAGGCTTAAGAAAGTATTGACACATTAAATGTGTCACTATATAATAGACACATAAAATATGTCAGGAGGAATAATATGGAACGAGTCAGACGATCAGTACGACTTCCCGAATGGGTAGCCCATAAGCTTAACAAAATGGCGGAATATAACGGATCAAGTGTTAACACTGTTGTGACTAACGCTTGTATTAAATATAGTCGAGAATTTGATCGTAAATATCAGAAGTTAACAGCAGAGGAGAGCAAGAACTAATGGCAATGACAGAAGAAGAAAAACGTGAAATCGCAAAGATGACTATTGAAATGCTAAGACAAGATAACGGACCGAAAGTAACCACTGAGTGGCAACAGTTAAGCCGTGAGATTAAAGATTACTGTGAGAATCAGTCGAAGGACTATGACCAACCAGCATATACAACTATTCAAAATGCAATCTATAATCCTATTCGTTTTGTATTAGGTGTTCATCGTATAGATACACTACGAGGCGAAGAGGTAGATACCGCACGGAAGATATTTGAGTTCATTAAGCAACAGCGAGAGGAGGCAAATTAATGCAAGCACCACAATTATTTAATTTTCACGGACAACAAGTCCACACAGTCACTATTGACGATGAACCTTATTTTGTTGGTAAGGACATTACTGACATCTTGGGGTACTCAAACAACCGAGATGCACTAAGTAAGCATGTTGATCTCGAAGATAGGGGGGTAGCAAAATGCGACACCCCTGGAGGAAAGCAAAACTTGCAAGTTGTCAACGAATCAGGTTTATATTCACTAATTCTTGGTAGCAAGTTACCCCAAGCAAAAGAGTTTAAGCATTGGGTAACCAGCGAGGTTATACCGGCTATTCGGAAGCACGGGGCTTACATGACACCACAAACGATTGAAAAGGCTCTGCTGAATCCAGACACGATTATCAACTTAGCCACTCAATTGAAAGAAGAACAACAGCATCGTAAACAACTTCAACAAGAAAATGCAGTTATGAAACCTAAAGCATTGTTCGCTGATGCGGTGACAACTAGCAGCTCAGCAATCCTTGTTGGTCAATTAGCTAAAATTCTTAAACAAAACGGTGTCAATATTGGGCAAAACCGCTTGTTTGCTTGGCTCCGTGATAATAGTTATCTTGGCAAGCGAGGAAGTAATCGCAACGTACCGACTCAATATGCGATGGAACGAGACCTTTTCAAGACTAAGGAAACTGCTGTTACACATGCTGACGGTCATGCCACGATTCAAATTACCACAAAGGTGACTGGCAAAGGCCAGCAATATTTCATCAACAAATTTTTAACAGCCGAGGAGATGAATTCATGAAATTTCTAAAAACATTATTTTATGCGGCGGCAGGCGCCTTGATGGTGCTGTTTTACCGTGAGGGTATGGAAGTAGCAATGAACTGGGTGTTTGTTATCTGGTTGCCATTTGCTGCACATGCCCTGGCAATGACCATCACACCATATCAGGACACAAAAAAGGCCACCGGCTCTGGTACAGCCGATGACCAACAAAAATAAACATTTTACAGGAGAAGTATACCACATGGAAGACATAAAGAAAATAAATTCAATGATTAGCGAGCAAGCGGTCATTATCGGAACGTTAAGTAATCAATACGCTGTAACGCTTAATCCTGAAAAGAAAATGAAGCTGGCTATCCAGATGGAAAACGCTGCTAACATTCTTCGGATTCAAGCGGAACGATTAGGAACAAAGACGCGGGAGGAATACGTAAATGAGTAAGAAACAAGATAAGAAAATCAAAAAAGTGAAAAAGGCGATTGAGAAGATTATGGGTAAAAAGCTCAAAGGCTATGTATTAGTTGGGGATACGGAAGAGCATACCTCATTCGCGATTGCAACCGGTGAATCTAATTCTTTGATTGATGCTGTTACAACTCAAATGATGAGCAGCGAAGAATTCTATATGATTTTTAAGAAGGCGTTTTTAAGCAAAATAGTAAAGGACATTTATGGGCAACCAAAGGAGAATTCTGACGATGAATAACGAACCAATTCAAATTAAAAATGAAGATGAATTAAGTAAGAAGCTCTATCTCTTACGTAAGCTTAACGAAGAACAAGCACGTGAAGATGAACGGTACCGGAAGGAAATTAATGAGTCAGATGCCTGATATCAGCCATCTAAGAAAGCACGCACCGATAAGATTGCAGAGGTCGAAGCGCTCATTAATGATTTCTACATGCGTCAGTACGAAAAAAATCCCTATTATCGTTACAAGTCACGTAATGGGAGCATCTCTAAACGTGAGAACACTACCTACTTGCATGACGATAAAAAGCTTTTAGCAAACGTTCCAGACAAATTCATTAAGAAGTCACTCAAGTGGAGTGATTTCAAAAAGACGCTGACTGCTACTGATAACGGAATGGTAGTGAATGAAGACGGCGAGATTGTAGAGGGTGTAACAGCCAAGAAGAACTTCAAAGTTATCATTTCACCGACCAAATAAACAGGAGGTCACTAATGAGTGAAGAACAAAACCAAAAACCTCAATCAACAGATAAGTCCAAAATCATTGCAGCGCTGGTTAAATTCCACGAGAACCTTAAGCGGCCATCAAAGAACGGTAATAATCCATATCTAAATAATGACTATGTAACATTAGAAGCCGTACAAAATGCGGTTGATGAGGCCAGCAAGGGAACGGGTTTAACTTATATTCAGCAAGTGTTTGACTTGAATGGCTCTAATGATAAGGCGGTCCAAACGACCATTCTCCATGAGAGTGGTGAAACTCTGACCAGTGGACCGTTAACTCTGTCGCCACAGAAAAAGGACCCACAAGGCTATGGATCCGCATTGACTTATGAGAAACGGTATCAGTTATCAGCAATGTTTGGCATCAGTTCAGAGCTTGATGACGATGGCAACAAAGCATCGGGCGCAGCTAATAAGAATAATCAAAAACAAAATGCTTATCCTCAACGCCAATACCAGCAAGGACGTAATACAGGATTTCAACAAAATCGTAATTACAACGGAGGTAATAACCAATGAGTATTAATGCAAGTATCGTAGGACGATTAACGCGCAATCCAGAGTTTCGTCAAACACACAACGGAACACAAGTCGTTTCTTTCACCGTCGCTGTGGATAGCACTCGCAAAGGACGGGACAATAACTACTTAACGTCATTTGTACGAGTAACCGTTTGGGGTAATCGAGGGAACTTTGTCTTAGATCATTTCATGCAAGGCGATCCTGTAAGCGTTGCTGGCGAACTGATGCTGAACCAATATCAGGACCGTGATGGTAATAATCGTTCATCCCTAGAAATGACGGCCGACCGGATTGAATTTGTTCCTCAAATGCCACGAAATCGTCAACCACAGACAAACGGCCAGAACCAACCACAAGGGAATTATCAAAATAGCCCTCAGCAAGCTCCACAGGGAAGCCAACAACAATATTCGGGTAATCCGCCACAGAATAATCAAAGTGGCTCACAACAGCCTCAAAGTCCAAATAATGGCTATCAAAATAATCCCGGTCAATTTGATGGTGGTCAGTCCATTGAAATTGATAATGACCAATTGCCTTTCTAAGCAATGGCTTCAGGTAAAGCATATTGGCGGGACAATTATTGGATAATCGTTCCGGACAAGATACCTAACTTAGAGCATGTGGCAACGTTAAATGGTGGTGAGATTGATGGTGTGCCGGTGGAATATGAATTGGTTGATCCAAGAAAAGCTCGTCCACAACAGCGGGCGTTGTTCTTCGCATTACTGGGTGACATTCATAACTGGTCTGGGACACCGACAGATGATCTGAAAGAGTATTTCTATACTCGCTACACGGTTAAGACGGCGGGGAAGAAGATTAGCTTAGCTGACGATACCAAGAATACGGTATCGGATGCGGTGAAGCTAATTGATGATGTGATTGATTTTGTCTTTGAATTCAATGTTCCCGTTAAGGAAGGTTATGTATTGCTACCTCGTAATGAGAATTATTTTCAATATGAATGTATCAAACATCGCGAATGTCTTATCTGCGGTAGGCATGCCGACGTTCATCACCTCGAACTAGACAACGGTAACGCTGTTGGGATGGGGATGAATCGAAATAAGGTTGACCATACCAAGAAGTTACTGGCAGCGCTATGTAGGGAACATCATCAAGAAATCCACGCTAAAGGGACAAGGCTGTTTTGCCTCGAACATCATTTAACTAATATGGGCATCAAAGTAGATGCAGCAACATTAAAACGTATAGGGATACAAAGAATTAAGACAGCTGAGCGATCGGGAATAAATAACAAGTAGGATGATTTTAATGGATATTAAAGAATATGAATTGCGCATGACAAATATTGCCAAAGAATTTAAGAAAGCATTGATTCGAGAAACTTATAGCAAATCAACTTATCAAGAGGCGATGGATCACGTTTTAGATGTTCGTAACAACCTTCTTGAAAGCAATTCTCATGAGCTGAAAAAACAATGTGACCTTGTTGCATTAGAAATAAAAAAAGACGCCTTTTCACAGCGCCTTATTGACTAGTACAAAATATCATCAATTGGAATGACAAGGTAATTTTTACCGACGGAATTTATGAGTTCACGAAAGAGATTATCAAGTGTTTCAATAATCTCTTTGATACCTGTTGAAGATAGATTTCCTGATTCCTGACTGTGTCTATATTTTATTTTTATGTAACGTACATTGCCTAAGAAATTTTCAAGAAGAGAGGAAATACTATTATCAAACTGACTAGATAACGTTTCTATAGTTTTAGATATTTCATCTATTAGAGAAAAATGCCATTTAATCTTACTGATTTGAAATGATTCCGGAAAGTCAATCATTCGGCATATTTCTCTACCATGAGCAATAACTAATTCACAGTTCATTATTAGTTCATATTTTGCGTTATACACAGTAACCCATCCTTTCAAATTAATAATCTTATTTTAACAAAAAAGGAATTAGGAAGAGCTAAGTCAGTCGTATTACAACATTAAAACGGTGTAGAGGTGATTGGAAACTATGGTCAGAATTAGAAAAGATAGATCTAATCATGTAACGATTTTAGATCAAGCATTGGTTAGAGATGACAGATTGTCTTGGAAAGCACGCGGGATATTTGCTTACTTATGGTCTCAAAGTGATAATTGGGACTTCAATGAACGAGAAGTTGCAAAGCATTCTACAGATGGAAGAGATTCATTAAGAAGAGGATTAAAAGAATTAGAATGTTATGGCTATTTAGAACGCAATCAACTCAATGATAAAAAAGGTAAATTTGATGGGTATAGTTGGACGTTGCATGAAAAGCCGAGGTCGGAAAATCCGACTTCGGAAAATCCGAGGTTGGGAAATCCAACACAAAGATACCATCAAGAGAAGATAACATCAAAAGAAGATAACATCAAAGAAAGTAATAGTCAGGCAGTGCCTGACGAGACCCCTCAGCTTCGTAAACAAATCATTGATTATCTAAACGAAAAGCTAGGGACCAGCTATAAGCCTAATGCATCTAAGAATAAGACTGTTATCAATGCTCGCTTGAAGGAAGGCTATAAGTTTGGGGACTTCAAGAAGGTCGTAGATAACAAGTACGCTGACTGGGCTAATGATGAAAAGATGATTAAGTATCTTCGACCAGAAACATTGTTTGGTACTAAGTTCGATGGCTATTTGAATGAGCAATCAAGGAGCAATCCGGTCAAGAAGAAGCGTGTCTATTGGTAGAGGTGATATGAATGGCACTAGAAAAGGCTAATTTCTATATTCCTAAGAGTGTCTTTAAAGACCACATCAATCTAGACGATCCAAGCCTTATTGATAAATACAAGGAACGTAATCAAAACATGGAAGCTATGTATAATCGGCAAGCTATTAAAAACCGAATCAATTTGTACAAGGATAAGTCCTTATGGGAAGGTGCACCGCTAGAGTTTTCCATTAGCGACTGGGAGCCGAATAAGCGTAAGGACGAAAAACAAGCAAGAGACTTAGGCAACAAGGCGGTAACCCTAGCCCGTCAAATGCTAAAGAAGAGGTTTAATGTCTTGATGGTTGGGGATGCTGGTGTTGGCAAAACTTCATTAGCAATGATGATGGCAAGCATCCTCCAACAGCATGACAAGACAGTGATGTTTGTGTCGGCTAACGAGTTAAAAGAGCTGTGTGCTGATCAGTACAACTATCCAGAGTCACGAGCAAAGTTAAAGGATCGGCAACGTTTCATGAACTATGCTGACGTTTTGATTATCGATGACTTGGGTGCTGAGGCTGGCAACGTTGAACAAGATGGTAAATCCCTAAGAGTGCGAAGAGATTTTCAAGCCTTGATTTACCGTATTTCTCAAAACAGATTTGAAGGTACGAAGGAAGACCAGAAGAAAGCTAAAAAGGAAGGGCGCAAACTTCCTCATCCCGTTAGAAGCACGATTGTTACTACAAACAATATTCAGGATGAACTGGAAAAGATATATGGATCACGTACGGTCAGCCGTTTAATTACCTTAAATCCAGAACATCGGCTTGCTTTTAACGATATGGAGGATATGCGCCAGCAAAGCAATTTATAGTGAGGTACAAAACGATGAAGATTATTTGCCCGGCATGCAATGGGACAAAGATATATAACGAAATGCCCTGTATCGTATGCGGTGAGACAGGACTTCATGAAGTAAATGAAGATGTCGTCCGTACGATGGTGCGGAACGGCGATACTAAATTCAGTAGAAAGGAGTAAGAATGATTGGCAAAATCTGGGAAGAAACGACTAATAAAGTTTTGGAAGTACTACGAGCAATGGTATGAGACATATAAAGTAAATTCCGTTAGAGGTGTAACAGCTGCTAAATACAAGTTGGTACTCAAATGGCTTAAAAAATTAGCGCCGGATTTAACGCTTGGCGATATGACGCGTGGTGATTTTCAAAAGTTGATTAATGACTATGGTAAAACCCATCAAAAGGCAACCGTTACCGATTTTTACCACCATGTTGCACCGGCGGTTGATGATGCTGCATATGAAGGATGGATTGATGGTAAAAATCCTAATCATAAAATCAAGATTACCTCTATGGTTCGGGCCGGAAACAATGGGCCAAAGTATTTGGAAATGGATGAGGTTAAGAAACTGGAAAAGGTGTTCAAGGAAGACAAGATTGGTTGGGGAGATTTCTTTGATTTTAGTTTGAGAACAGGAACGAGGTTTGCAGAAGCGTTAGGAATTACTCCTGAAGATGTTGATGTCGATAACATGACAGTTTATATCAACAAGACGTTTAACTATAAGTCGGAGAAGTACGGGAGCGATAAGTATGGTGAGTTCATGCCAACCAAGAATAAATACTCAGTCCGGATGATCAAAATTGATTATAAGACATTAATGGATTTACAAAGGCATATGGATGGTGTTGCACCAGATAAGCCAATTTGGGCACATTGGTACGCTTCTTTTGGACGAGTCTCATCAGTCTATGGCGAACCACGTATTTTCAATAGCACTTTTAACAAAAAACTTGAAGAAATGTGTTGGAAAGCGGGGGTTCACCGAGTGACAGTCCACGGATTGCGTCATACTCATGCATCAATATTAATTGCCAATCGAGTATCTATTCAATCAGTAGCAAAGCGTTTAGGTCATGGAGATACAGAAACTACACAACGAGTATACATTCACCTCCTTGATGAATTAGCGCAAGAAGATGACAACAAGATCATGACCGTTATGGCAGGAATTTGAGGTAAAGCAATGCAATTCGATACAAAGACAGTGAATAAGCTCTTGGACATTGATGAATCTTACAAGGCTCCAGAAAGAATGCTACAACTGATGCTTAACGATCAAAAACGACCAGAATTGTTTGAGAAATTCTTGGAAATATCTACCGACCTGAAGTTTGATTGGTTCCATGAGTACTTTGAAGACGAGCAAAAAAATGATGGCTATTGTAGTCCAGTGACTGAGCGTGACCTTGCTGTTAATGGACCGATTGAACCAGAGAATTATGCAGAGGAGACTATATTAATCTAATGTTACACAAATATAGAAAGACCGCCTTAATCGAAGCTGAACAGTTTGATGGGTCTGATGAAATGGCACGAAAATACAATATTGAACGTGGTGACACAGGCGCTGGCTATGAATATTACTTACCAACTAATGAAGGATATATGGCTTTTAGCGAAGGCGACTACATCGCTACTGGCGTTGATGGAGAGCACTGGGCTATCGATCAAGATATATTTGAACGAACTTATGAGAGGTGCGACTAATGGAAGAATTATTAAATAGTTTTCTCATGGCAGTTATGCTAGCAGGAATACTCGCTCTAGTTGGCAATGGTTATGCGATGTATTGGGCTGGTATTGAACTTAAAGTCAAGAGCAGAAAGTGGCGAACATTATTTAAGTATTTACCTTTTATCTCAGTTGTTGTTCTTACGTTTTTATTTATGAGGTATGGCAAATGGTGAAATTAAGTAACGATCAGCGAGTACTATATGACTTCTTTTGTCGGGTAGGGAAAGTAAGTAATTCCGTTGATTATCCGCTTATCCTTATTAATTCTTGGCTAAAACGTGATTATGATAGTGTGGTTGCTGATTATGACAACAAGGATGAAGTTCTTGATGCTTATAACCATTGCATTATTGCTTCTAACTTAGATAAGCCACTGTATGAAGCGATTAAAACGATTAAGGGATGGTAGGAATGGAAACTATATACGCAATGTACAAGGGAGACGAGTACATAGATCAAGGGACAATCGCTTTTCTTGCGAAGAAATACCACCAGAAAGAGAAAACGATGTACTTTAAATCAACACCTGTATACAAGAAGAGAGTGAAAGTAGATGGGAAAGCGTTGCTGCTATTTAAGATTGAGGAGTGCGATTAATGAAATTTTTAGATGGATTAGGGTTCGGAATGATGCTTAGCGGGGTGCTATTTTGGATTTATTTACTCGCCATTCAACTGTTGAAGAATCCTAATTATAAAGTTTTAGCATTAATTTTCGTTGTAATTGAAACAGTCGTTACAGTTATTGGCATTGGGATTAGTGCTTATGTGATGTGGAGGGTAAATACATGAGTATATTTGACCTGCTAGTTATTGCGGTAACAGGTAGCATTGGCTTCGTACTAGGCGTGGTAAGCACTATTAAGGCAGATGGCACACACGAAAGAGTTAAGAAGCATGAAGATTAGATTCGACATTGAGCCAGTCGAACAGGCTAGACCGAGAGCAACCAGAATGGGGCGAGGTATTAGGCTATATGACCCTAAGAAGGTATCAACGTACAAGAAGCAGCTAGCCGTGATGTGCAAGCTTCAGTACAAAGATAAGCCTTTGAATGGTTCATTAAAAGTTGAGATTAATTTTTACAGAAAAGTGCAGGCAAGCATATCAAAAAAAGAGCGCTACCTGCGCCTCTCAGGAAGCCATAGACCGACTGTAAAGCCAGATTTGGATAACTATATCAAGTCTATTTTAGACGGCTTAAATGGGTTTTTGTGGGAAGATGACAACCAGATTGTGGACTTGGTAGCTCATAAGCATTACAGCGACAAGCCACGCATTGAAATTGAAATAACACAACTGTAGGAGGACAGCATGACACCAGCATATTACCAAGGAACAGATAACAAGGATTTACTATCACGGTTCTCAGAGGGCATGATGACACCTAATGAATTTCGGGGATTCTGCAAGGGAAACATCGTCAAATATACGACAAGATATGAAAGCAAAGGCGGGGTGGAAGATTTGGAGAAAGCTAAGACCTACCTTGAACGGTTAATTCTATTCGAACAACAAAATCAAAGTGTGAAAGGGTGATGATATTGATTCGCAGAGCATGGGATAGATTATTGATTGGGATTATATATCTTTCAATGTATCTATATATTTTGGCTATATTTGGCGGAGCAGCTTGGTTAAATATCATTGCTTGGCGTGCAGTTATGAATCTGTTCTAGGAGGAGATAAATGGATTGCATTACACCAACGCTGATAGCTGCAATGGATAGCCTTACAGGTCGTTACAACAAAACGGGCATAGATGAATGGGATAAAGTCACCAGGTTCATTCACGATGACAAAGATTGGCGTCTAATTGAAATTCATCGTTTCAGAGAAAGAATGAAGATTGCTGAGACAATGCGAACCAGTGTAGACATTAACCGCATTCGTGGCGAGCTAAAGAAGAGAAATCTCACGTCTACTGAAGAGAAGACAGCTTATCTATATCGAATGGGGATGGGTGGCAATACTATTAGGATGATTATTCCTAACTGTAAGTCAGATGTGGAACATGTGATTGCACAAATCCGTTCTCGAAGTGGAATGACCAAGCATAACAAAAATAGCATTGCACTTAGCGATGCGTTAGCCATGATTAAGAGCGGCATGGCAGATAGAAAGCAATAAAGAATGCACTACTAATGTCAAGAGATTGCTTAAATGTTTTGCGATGGTTATTTTTACTGATGCTATTGAAGTCGCTGCTCAGTCAATTGACCTAAAAAATAAATGTAAGGGGAAGTTTATGAATAAAAGTCAAGTTACAGAAATGCGTAGGATTCTCAAAAAAGATGTTCCCAATTGGTTATTAGAAGTAAATATTAGTTATCGGGACTTGATTAAAGAGAACTTTAATGATGCGGTTCTCACTTCTGAAAAACAAAAAGAGGCTTTTACACAGTTAATCTCGCTCTCCCAAAGTATAAATAAATGCTCTGACACACATCGTATTCTGATTAAAAATCGTTACCTAAAACATCTGTCGGCAAAAGCTATGATGGGAAAGATGATGATCAGGCACAGCCGATATTATGATATTGAGAATGAGAGCTTGCTTGAGCTTTCAAAAAGGTACTTGTAATCGGACAAAGAGCGGAAACAAACCGGACATTAAGTAATGTAAAATATGCCTAGTGACTTTTAACTCGCATGTCACTAGGCTTTCCAGTTTGAATTTTAAGGCTAATCTATTCTGATAGATGGGCCTTTTGTTAGGAGGATGCATGGGTACTTTTTTGCCAAGCTTTCAATTACTCTAATTGTAATTAAGAGTATTGGACTTGCTAATTATAGTTGGTTTATAGCGTTTATTCCTATCATGAGTTATGTGTTGTTTGAAATAGGGATTATTGTATTGCTGGCAATATGTTCTCTTCTAGATCGGCACTACAAGTAGGGAGAGTGAAAAATGTCGGATAACAAACAAATGAGAACCTCGACAAAAAGAATGTTGGAGGATATTCTGCGAGATTATCCAGAATTGCCGAAATATATTAAACGTCGTGAAGAAGAATTAAAACATCCCTACATGGAACGTGACGATAACGTTGGGGGCGGTAAAGCCCTTAATAAGATTTCAAACCCCGTACAACAATTGATTGTGACGATTGATGATGACCGACGGTTGCGGAGATTAAAAGAAGAGCATGAGGCAATTAAGGAGTGTTTGAAAGAGTCAGGCGAAATCACAGTAGAAATTATTAATAGACTTTATTTTTATAATTATAACGGCGCAACTATTCGTACGTTAGTTAATAAGGGTGAAGTACCTGTCTCTTATACCAAAGGCTACCAACTACTTAATGTTTTTTTATTTAGATTGGCTAAAAAGCTAAACCTTGATGTTCTGTGAGGGACTGAATTATGTAGACTTACACACCGTAATTCAGAACTCACGTTAAGCTGTGGGAAAGGGTAACCAAGCCCTCAGATGGTGGCAGAGACCATAATTCCACATTGAGACTAGCATTACAGTTCTTACGGTTTTTTGTTCAGATTTACGAGTTGCATTCAAGAGTTATAGATAATCTCCTTTCATGAAGAAGTTTATGGATTCGTTTTAATGTAGCGCCACTCTGCTAGTCTCAGGCGCACCATTCCCACGGGATAAAGAAGCTCGCACTCAACTTCAACGGCTTAACGAGTGCATTATGTGAACGCTAACGGTTAGGCAACAGGTGACGTTGTAAAAGAGTGCGGCTTAACGTCGAAGCACCGCCTGGTCAGGTTCGAGTCCTGGCGTTCACAATTTGCAAAGCTAGTAAATAAGTTTCGCCTTTTAGCGAGGAAGAATGATAGGATCCTTACGAGGACTATTGCGGGGCAGGCGCTTTGCATTATGTGAGTACGTGAAAGAGACACCGGCAACCTGGAGTGGTCCAGTGTCGTGGGGGCAGTGCCCAGTACTCACTTTGGAAGGCAAGTTTATTTTGGAGGTGAGAACTGCACCTCACTCGCTTAGGCCTTCCATTATTGCGAGTTAGCCAAGCTGGTAAGGCAACGGTTTTTGGTACCGTGATGCGCTGGTTCGAGTCCAGCACCCGCAATTGGGGATAGATGATACCTTATTGGAAGGAGGTATCACCTACTTTTCACACATCCCCATCACGCAGGCGAACTACTAGCGACGATTCAACACTGAGGTGCAACTCCTCACGCCTGCTTTGTCCGGGATGACGTTAAACTACTCCTAATATTATTTCATTTAAGAGAGCGTAATTGCTCTCTTTTTTGATAGAATGATAGTGAAATAATGTTAGGAAGTGTTTATAATTATGGTTACGAAAAATCGGGAATATTCTGATATGTGTAATAAAATAGACCTAAGTGATATTTCACTTTCTTTTGTAATTGTCGAAAAAGGAAACGGAATAAACCCTAATTTATTTGACACATATGCAGTTAATATCTCTGACAAATCTTCATTTAAAGAAAAGCTTATAGGAAATGTTATTGACTATATTAAACGGTTTAATGATAAAAAGTGTTTGTCTTATGATCCGCTTAAACATAAGGACAGTACTTTTGAATACTTAGAAGGAAAATATATAAAAGAATTTTCTGATTTTAGAAAATCTTTTGGAACCAATTTATTAACTAACTATAAAGATAAAATCACAGACTTTGATTTTTATATTTTAAGTATAAAAGATAGTTCAAAAAAAGATATTCATATAATACGTAGGATGAATGGTTATAAAAAAGTTAACGAATCTGGTATGTTTGCAAGTATCAATGGGAATGAATTAACTCAAATAGATGATAAAGTTATTGGAATAGATAATATTGCAGATTTAATTGTTTATGATAGCTTAATTTTTATATTAAATTACAATTCTATAAAGAATCTTTTTAATTTAAAAGGCTCTTTTCAACGACAGGTTACTAATATTTTAGAGCCTGTAAAGAATAGCAATGTTATTGATAACTATGAAAAGTTTGAAAGAAATATTAGATCTAATGACAGGTTAATGAATCGATTAATAAGCATGAAGAGAAAAGGTATAAGTTTTGATGATCCTTTGAGTAATCAAAATGACGTTCAAAATACAATTAATGATTTTAATTTAAATGTAAGTTATGAAAATGGGGAAATTATATTTGATGAAAGCCCAGATAAAGAAGCTGTGTTGAATCTTATTTCGGATTATTATTACAGAACAACACAATATGGAAGAAAAGGAATAGTGGATGAATAAAAAGGAGTGGGTTTGTTGAATAAGACATTTGCTTTTATAAGTTCCTACTTACCGTTATACATTCTATTGATGATCAATAATTTTAATAAAGATAAAAACATTGCTTACTGGATTGCTTTTGGAATGTTAATAATTCTTGTGATGATCTCTATAATTGTTTTATTTTGCTATTTGAGAGGGAAAGGAAAGAAGATTCCCTTAGCAAGTGATGAACAGATTGATAAGTTAAAAAGTGATTCTATGATTAATTATTTAATGGCTTATGTTGTTCCGTTAGCGACGATCAGTAATGACGATTTTATTGGTTCGGCAATTACTAATTCAATTTTATTTATTCTTATTGGAATAATATATGTTAAGATGAATCTTGTTTATCTAAATCCAGTTTTGGTTTTATTTGGCTATGTTCCGTATACAAGTACAAAAACTGGTAACATTTATATTGTTAATTTTGATATTGATAAACTAATAAGAAAATCTCGTGAAGGTTCTGAAAATCAAATACCAACTATTAATGCTACAATTATAGGAAATTCTATAATGCTTATCAGAAAAAAAGATAATGATTGGATAACAAAAAAGTCAGCTTAACGGCTGGCTTTTTTGTTTGGAGGGAAAGTATATGAGCAGTTTTATTCAAGGCATGGAGAATGCAATAAAGTATAAGGATAGCCTAGCACGGCTAGTAGTTGAAATGTTCGGATATGAAGTGCTGAAGAATCACGAGATAACTTTTGAAGGTATTAGTAAAACAGGACATCGAATTAATGTTCCTATCACGGAGGATATGCTTTATGTACCAGACTAAGAGATTCGGCTTGGTGGCATCACGTGAGGAATATCTAATGCTGTGCCGAGCTGAGAAACATATGAAGGAGGTTAAACAGCGTGAAAGTGCAAAACGTAAATATCCAAGATGTCAAACCTTACGCTAATAATCCACGTGATAATGAAGGCGGGGTTGATGCGGTAGCTAATTCAATCAAGGAGTTCGGCTGGCAGCAACCAATTGTGGTGGATAAGGATAACATCATTATTGTTGGTCATACTCGGTACAAGGCGGCCAAGAAGCTGGGCATGAAAGAAGTGCCAGTAGTTAAGGCGAGCAATTTATCCGACGAACAGGTTCGAGCTTACCGGCTGGCTGACAACAAGACGGGTGAACTAACTGACTGGGATAATGATTTCCTTAGTGATGAACTTAACGACATTCTCGACATTGATATGGCTGACTTTGGCTTTGACCTTGATATTCCTGATGATGGGGAAGAAGTGCAAGAGGATGATTTTGATGAAGAAGTTCCTGAAGAACCTAAATCAAAATTAGGGCAAATCTATCAGTTAGGACGACATCGTTTAATGTGCGGTGATAGCACCAAGCCGGAAGACGTCAAAAAATTAGTGGGGGGGGTGCAATGTGACCTGCTATTGACTGACCCACCATATGGAATTGATTATCAAGGACGAACTGAATCAAAGATGAAAATAAAAAATGATTCGTTAGATGACGATAGCTTTATTATCTTTTTAACAAAAATGCTTGAAGCTGCTAAGCAAGTGCTTAAACGAGGATCTTCAATTTATATGTGGTACTCACAAGTACGGAGCTTGGCATTTTATGCTGCTTTAAAGAAAGCAGGCATTTCTCCAAAGCAACAATTGGTTTGGGTGAAAAGTAATATAACAATGGGTAAGCCGTATCGCAATAAATATGAGCCTTGTGTGTTTGCAACTTTATCAAAGGATTATTGCTGGTATTCAGATAACAGCCAATCAACGGTTATGAATTTTAATAATCCCAAGAAAAACAAGTTGCACCCAACTATGAAGCCAGTTGCATTATTCGACTACCAAATTAAAAACAGCACTAAGTCAGGAGATACGGTACTGGATTTATTTGGTGGCAGTGGCACGACTATTATGGCGTGTGAACAGGACGGACGTAATGCCTGTGTGATGGAGTATGATCCAAAGTATGTTGATGTAATTATCAAGCGCTGGGAAGATTATACTGGTAATAAAGCTGAATTAATCTCTGAATAATCCTTAAAACACTTGATTATACATATAATAGTATGTATAATAAAGATGTAAATTAAGGAAGGGAGGTGCAGAGAGTATGCCAATGAAACCGAATAAGATGGTAAGATTGCTGAAAAAGCATGGAGCGATTGAGTTACCAAAGTCTGGTGGACATAGGAGATTTAAGAACCCAGAAACCGGTAATATAACAGAAGTTCCAATGCATACGGGTGAACTAAAGAAGGGAACCCAGGAAGCAATCTTAAGAGAGTTCGGTTTAAAGTGACTGGTAACAAAGCAAGCCAACCACTTGCTTTGGTGTACTCTCAGTGCTTATGGATCAACGTGTTGTTTATCCGGTTATTGCCAAAGAATATAATGATGAGGATGGTCACTATTTCGTTGTTACCACTCCCAATATCCCTGGAGTAGTTACTCAGGGTGATACATTAGATCAAGCTGCATATAATGCGGAAGACGCAATTGCTACGATGATTGCTGATAAGAAGGATTATCCCAAACCACAGGATCCGAAAGATTGGAAATTAAGCAGTGATGAACGGATTGTATATGTATCCGTTAATATGACGCAATGGCGGAAGAAATATGGACGTGTTGTTCGTAAGAGCATTACAATCCCAGGATACTTAGCGGATTGGGCTAAGGAAAATAATGTAAATGTCTCTCGTGTGGCATCTGATGCTTTACGAGGTTTACAAGAAGCTTAGAATGATTTAAGAAGACTAGTTAACAGCTAGCCTTTTTTTATTGCAAAGAAAGGCGGTGAGTATTACTTGAGATGGCAAAAGGAAGATACCAAAAGTGGTTAGAGAGTGAAAACTTAGTCTTACTAGAGGGCTGGAAAAGAAACGGTCTGATAGATAAACAAATAGCTGGAAACATGGGGATTAGTGTTAATACGCTAGACAAATGGAAACAACGCTTTGTACAGATTAGACAGGCTTTAAAAATAGGCCATGAGTCTGCTAATTACGCTGTGGTTAAACTAGATGTCTTTTCTACTGGAGCGCCAATTGACGATAAGCTAAAGCAAGGTGTCTCAACCCAAATTGATGAAAAATCTGTCTTATTCCATGACGAGCTAGACAATGATAATAACCAAAGCAAGACAATTGCCGCAATTATCCCGGCAACTGACGGTGGATGTGATGTTGTTTATACGGCGACAATGGCTACTAATCAAGGTAAACGTTGTGTTGGGATTTCCAGAAATAGCTTGCCAAAGAATGAAGAGTTATTGAGGTTTTTAATTTTAATAATAGAAGATAAAGGGTACACAACCAAACTAGTAGCTGATAGGTTAATTATTACTATGTAGTTAAATTAGTAAGAAAAGTGAAAAAGCACACCGAAGATAAATTCGATGTGCTTTTTTGATAGCTAAAGTAGATCACAATCAATTATAGGTATATGATTGTTTAATCAAACAGTATTTGGAGGAATAAAATATGCAGTTAGGAACAATATATAGCTACTTAGTTCCGTATTTAACAGCCATTGTTGCATGGTGGTTAGCTAATATATCCAGCAAGAGGAAAGCTAAGAAAAATTGGGATAATACTTTACGGGAATTAGAACTCACAAAAGATAATAATTATAAAGTTCAAGGACGAGCCTATAAGCTACAATTCTTGTTAAAGGAGTTTGAAAGGAGAAGTATTCCATACACTAAAGCAGCAAGTGATTGCAATGTGATTATGACTACCATTAATAAATGTGAGGAAGGTTCTGCGTCTTCTCAAGAAATAGTTTCTTCTTGTAATATGTTAATAAATGATATACATCACATAGGAGACCATTTAGCCACTACCAGAATATTAGTGAGAAACGTTGAACAGCATAAAGAACAAGAATTTCTGAATTATATAAAATTACTAGATCATTTTCTAGGTCATGAAGTTGAGATAATGGTTCATGATATGGGCCTGATGGTTTCACAAAATCAAATGGGAAAAATGTTTGAAATATATTCTAAGGAAAAATTGCAAGACTTTATGAAGACAATGGATCAAATGCAAGACTTTATGATGGAAATGATTCAATTAACTATGGATAAAATGGAATAAGCAGAATCCTTAATTAAACAATTACTTTCAGAATAATCATGCTTTTTAAATATCGGCTTTTCCACGTGTAAAAATAATTTTTTGCCTCAAAAATCGCCTCATTTATTTTATCCAGTTTTAATGTTCTCCTGGATAAAATAAAAATATCCGGCCGCCTTTTTAATTGGCTTTCAATATTCTTTATAGCACGGTTAGCGCGTCACGTTATTAATAAATAGAACATGATTTCTATTTACTATATAGTAGAAAAGTTTTTTTATTCTTTTTACTTTATTAGTTGACAACTTATAAAACGATGATATTATATAAATGTAAGCTAATTACTAGCTTAAGCAGTCCCAACTTTCAAATTCTAGATATGAAAGGAGTTTCAGGGCTATGCTTACGGTAGTAAGCGCCCTTTTAGGAATAGCCGGAGCCTACCGGTTAGCCTGTAAAGGCTATAAAGATTATTGGCAAGGGCAACACCTAAAAGAAAAAGCCTTAAAAAAGCGGGTTAAACGCTTAAAAAAGGCTAACAAATAAATAAAGCTTATAAATTGGGAATCGTGGCGCGGTTCCCTTTTACATATATAATTATACTATGGAACTAGAAAAATAGGAAGGTTTTAGAAATGCTGAAAAATTATATTTAATATAGTAATTCTGTTAGTTGGGCTATATGTTAGCTATCGATTAGTTAAATCTGGATGTAATGACTTAAAAGAGGCTCAAAAATTAAGGCAACAAGCAAAAGAATTAAAAAGAAGGCGATAAAATGCCAAAAGTAAAGAAATATTCTAAAGAAGAAGCGCACCAGCGACAAATAGACCGCGTAAATGAATATAACCGCACACATAAAAAAGAAGCCTACCGCAATCAAAAGAAGTCAAGAGCGCGCAACTTTATTAAAAAGGACGCTACACAGGAAGAATTGGAAGAATTGCGCGGGCTTATTGATGAGAGACTGAAAAAAATATCTAAATCCTAAGAACGTGACGCGGTTAAACTGGTATTATGTTGTTACAGCGAGTAACAAAAAGAAGGTAACTGTAATGACATATTATAAAGAAGCGTATCTAAATGATCATAAACAGATTTTAATAGTGGAAAGAGATCTTTCAAAGAAAAATAATCCGTTACAAGAATTCAGAATTAGTCCAGTCAAGTATTACACATGGCCAATAGTTCACTTGCTGAAGTCCTAATTTCAGGAGGGCGGGCGCCGTGAGCTCCGGCGACTGGATCGCATATCTGAAATTAATACTAGATGAATGTTTAGGATTGTATCAGATATATCGTGACCAACAAAAAAGGCGTTAACCTTTACGGCTAACACCTAATAAAACGGCTTTCTGATATTGGGTCAGCAAAAGGGGCGGGCGGTGCAACGCTTGCCCTTTTTGAATACATATATATATTATAAAGGTGAGGCGGTGCAAGTATGGCAATTACAAAGGCAACGGCCAAATATAAAGCAAAGCACCCGGAAGCAGCTAAAGCATATCAAGCGCGATCATATGCACGGCGGTATGTTAGAAAGTACGCAGACAGCGAAGGGCTTAACGAACTGGAAGAATTGAATAAAGAAAATTAACCACTTGCTTGACTTGGGGCGGGTGATTTTTTGATTTTAAAAACGTGAACAAAACGCGAACAAATTAAGTGATATTAAATGATAATATATAAATTGTGAAACGAAAGCAATAGAACGGTTTACGCACCTGCTGAGGCGTGTAAGCCGTTTTGCTGTTTAAAAACATACGGATAGAATATAGGGCGTTATTGATTAGTATATGACTAAATTTAAGCATGATTATAATGACTTTTACCATAGCCAAGAATGGAAAGCAGTTAGAGGGATAGTGCTAGAGCGTGATCATTACCTATGCCAAACGTGTAAACGTAACGGCATTATTAAGACAGGCAATACAGTAGATCACATTGTACCGTTGCGGGTTAGTTGGTCAAGACGGCTAGACCTGGATAACCTTGAAACCATTTGCGCAAGTTGCCACAACAAAAAGCACGAACGTAACAGCAGGAACAAATTTAAGAAAGTAAAAGCAAAAAGAAGCGATAATGTATATTACTTTGATCGCAATCCTGAACTGTTTTAGCTGTTAAAAGGGTCGGACTATTGCTGGAGGTGCGAAAAGGCGTCAAAAGAGCTATAAAGGCCGATAAGACAACGGAATAAAAGCCCCCCTGGGTGCAAAAATAAAAAGGCAAACACCCTGGGAGCGGTACATGAGCCTTCTTGTACAATAAAATCGCTTTTCAAAGTTTTTCCGTACAAAAAAAGCGACCAATAATGGCCGCTAATTTAACGATTTAACGTGTTCAATTTTCACCATCATAATCTCACGAAACTTTGGAAAAAGCAAGTGATAATTTCAAGAAAAAGGGGGGTGGCAAAAATGCCTAGAAATGCACAAAGCGCAATGTTGCACCTCATTGAAGGAAATCCAAACAATAAAACTAAAAAAGAGTTGCATAAACGGCTGAAAAATGAGCAAGAAATGGCGGTTTCGGCGAAAAATATGAAGGCACCAGCATGGCTAAGTACGGGTGCGAAAAAAGAATTTGACCGGATTGTGGACTTATTTAAAGGGACTAACGTTTTAAATGAAGCTGATATTGCTGAATTGGCTTTATATGCGGATACCATTTCTGAGTATAAGGCTGCCAATACTCGATTAAAGAAAAATGGTAGGTCAATTGATGGGAAACCTAATCCAGATCTGCGTTTAAAGATGCAATTAGGAGAAAAAATCGACAAATATGCTCGTAATCTAGGTCTAACACCGACGGCTCGAGCGTCTTTAGCAATCAATAAAGAGGAATCAAAGATAGGTGATGATGACTTTGAATAAAAATGATAGTCAGAATCCGCTTGATATGGATTACTCGGGTACCGTTCAATGGGCAAAGGATTATGTTAAACATGAAGAAGAGCTGGGACATGTGCTAAAAAAGTCGTCACCAGCTCTTTTGACTACTATCTACGCTCAAATGGTGATAGAAGGATCAATAACAGCCGGGAAATACGTTAAACTGGCTTGTGAACGCCACTTAAGGGACCTAAAACGCTCAAAAGATGATCCAAATTATCCTTGGAAATTTGATGAGTATAAAGCGTGGCGACCTATTCGTTTTGTTGAATCAAAGTGTAAGCCATCTAAAGGTGATTTTGACAAATTGGTTATGCAACCTTGGCAACATTTTATTGTCGGCTGTATGTTCGGTTGGGTTAGTAAATCAAGCGGAAAGCGCCGGTTTCGTGAGAGCCTTATTTTTTTAGGTCGAAAAAACGGGAAGACTACCCTTGAATCTGGTTTAGCTGATTATATGGTCGGTTATGACGGTGAAAATGGTCCAAACGTTTACTTTCTGGCTAACTCACAAAAGCAAGCTAGTATCTTATACGAAGAGGCACGAAATATGATTACCGCTTCACCCTGGTTGAGGGAGCGCTATGTACCTAATCGAAATGAAATTCGGTTTCCAGCCGACAATGGAAAGATCGTTGCTATGTCTGCTGAAAAGAACAATAAAGATGGGGAGAACCTTCATTTTGGTGTGTTTGATGAAATTCATGAATATGAGGACTATACCCTAATTAATGTTATGAAACGGTCGCGTGGTACCCGTAAACAACCCTTGATCGTCTATATTACGACTGCTGGTTATGTGCTAGATGGACCACTGACAGATTTTATTGAGCAGGGACATGATGCTCTGGAAAATTATGATGATGGCATTAATGAACGAACTTTTTATTATCTCGCTTCGTTAGATAAAAAGAGCGAAATGAATGATCCCTTCATGTGGGTAAAAGCTAATCCCAATATTGGGCTAATGTCGTTATCGGATATGATTAATGATTTTAAGTCGGATAGACGAAGCCCAAAGGAACTGGCCGACTGGTTAACTAAGCAATTCAATATTTTCTCAGAAGTTGATGAAATGAGCTTTGTTACCCCTGAAACCATTTTGAAAAATGATAAAGTTATTGATCTTTCAGAACTTGATGGCCGTGATTGCATTGGTGGATACGATTTATCTGACACAGAGGACTTTACCTCTGCCTGTTTAGAGTTTCCTTTAGACGATGGTGGAGTCTTTATTTTGGAAAAATCTTGGGTTCCCCAGCATCGAGTTGACATTGACAAAAACCAAGAACGAATGGCTGATTGGAAACGAAGAGGAGATCTCGAAGTAATACCGGGAGACTATGTTGACTACTCATATGTTCTTGAATGGTTTAAGGAACAGGCTGATAAATACAACATTTTACAAGTGAATTATGACCCGGCAAAGGCTATTCGGCTAAATAAAGAAATGGAAAAGTCCGGTTTTACTACCGAAATTGTTCGACAAGGATTTTTCACGTTGGGTGGACCTCTCCAGAATTTCAAGGAACTATTATTGGATGGGAAGGTTATTTTTAATAATCAATCGATGTTTAAGTGGTATTTGAGTAATGTCCACTTGCGTAAGGATAGAAATGACAATTGGATGCCTACAAAAACGTCACGCAATCGTAAGATTGATGGATTTGCGGCCGCGTTAGATGCACATGTATCTGTGATCGACCAATTAGTTGAACCCGAACAAGAGGGACCAACTTCAACGTTTATTTCCTTTAATTAGAACAGAAAGAGGGTGTATTTATGGGATTTTGGCAATTGGCAAAGACTATTTTTACAGGAAAAAGCCAACAAAGTTCGCAAAATAGCAAAAATTGGCTTGGACCAACGTTTACCTATTCTCCGCTGAACGAAGACGGCTTTTTTGGGCTTCAAAATAATACTCTATCTACCAACGAAGAAATATTTAGTATTATCACACGGCTAGCCAACACTGTATCGAGTTTGCCTATCCATTTGTATAAAAATTATCATGAAACAAAAAACAGCATTTCTGAATTATTAGAGGGTGAAGCAAATCCTTCAATGTCATCTTTTGCATTAATTAATCAATTAGAGACGTCAAGAAATGCATCTGGTAATGGATATGCTTTTATTGAACGGGATATTCACGGTACGCCAATCAGATTGTGGCCAGTCGATCCTAATACGGTAACTATAAAACGCGATATGGACGACAATTCGATCTGGTTTGAGGTTAGTTCGGCCAGTCCAAGTTATCACTTTTTGGTATTTAACACCGAGATGATTCACGTTCGTCATATCACACCATTAACTGGTGAAGTTGGAATTAGTCCAATTGATGTGTTGAAGGGACCGTTGGATTTTGAGAAGGCTATTGAAGACTTTTCACTTGGTGAGATGAAGAAAAAGGATCAATACATTATTAAGTATGACCGATCTGTTAACCCTGAAAAACGACAAGCAATGATCAAGGACTTTACTCAAATGATTAAGGAGAATGGTGGAGCCGTAGTTCAAGAAAAAGGATTCGATTATGATCGTTTTGCTAGTGATTTTCATCCTAGTGACCTTAAAACGGCGGAATCAATCACTCGTTCAAGAATTGCAAATGCCTTTAACGTACCTTTGTCCTTCTTGAACGATGCTATCGGTTCTACTAACACGTCTTCTATGAGTGAACAGTCAATGATTCAGTTTGTACAGATGACATTAGTGCCAATTGTTAAGCAATACGAATCGGAATTTAACCGTAAGCTCCTGACCCAGACTCAGCGAGCAGACGGTTTTTATTTTAAATTCAACGTCAACGGTTTAATGCGTGGTGATACCTCATCACGAACAAACTTCTATCAAATGATGATTCGGAACGGGATTGCAACACAGAATGATTTGCGTAAACTAGAAGATTTGCCACCATTGGCTGATAAATCGGCCGATATTACGTGGATTTCTAAAGACTTATTCCCATCTGATAGTCAAGTGAAAGCATCAATTCAACAAAGCAAAGAGGAGAATACAGCGAAAGGGGGTGAATCAGGTGACCAAGATGAAAATTCCGAGCTATCTGACAATCAAGCAGGAAAGTAAAACGAGCACACCAGAAATGTTTATTGATGGTGAGATCGTTACTGACGAATATAATGATAGTGATACATCAGCGGCTGGGTTTCGTGATGCATTAAAGGCATTAGGGGAAGTAACGAAAATCAATTTACATATTAACTCTCCAGGCGGTTCTGTATTTGAAGGAATTGCCATTTATAACATGCTAAAGCAAAATTCAGCACAGATAAATGTTTATATAGACGGACTAGCGGCATCAATTGCAAGTGTTATCGCGATGAGTGGTGACACTATCTTTATGCCTTCAAATTCTATGATGATGATTCACAATCCATGGACTATGGCTATTGGAAATGCTAGTGAGCTACGTAAACAGGCCGATGATTTAGATCAGATTGCTAAGTCAAGCATCCAGACCTATTTGGCAAAATCAGGGGACAAGCTAGACGAAAAGGCTTTAAAGCAGCTATTGGACGCTGAAACTTGGCTAACAGCACAAGAAGCTCTGGACTATGGCCTTGCAGATGAGGTTATGGAGTCAAACAAAGCCGCTGCCTCAATTAGTAAACAATTTGCACTACGGTATAAGCATGTACCTACGCAACTTATTACGAAAGAAGCAGAAGAACTACACAAAAAGCCAACTCTTAGTGAAGAAAAGTTGGCACAAATCCGAGAGAGTGCAAAGGCTAATGCCTCTGCACTCTCTTCAAGTTTAAAGAAACAAAAGGAGGAACTGAAAAATGGATTTATACGAAATGAAAACAAGCAAATTTAACTTAGGCCAATCCCTAAAGTCTGCTAACGAAAAGCTTGCAGAAATGGCTGGCCAACCAAATGTATCCGCAGAGGATATTCAAGCTCAACAAAAGACGGTAGATGGTCTTCAATTACGGTTTGACACTATTAGTGACCAGGTGGAAAAGGCCGAAAATGAACAAAAGGCTAATTTAACTAATGTTAAGAATAAGCAATTAGAAAACAAGATTTCATCTGATCCAAAGGAACGGATGATTCAAATGGAAGCTGCTTGGATTCGTAAGACTGTTCGTCCAGATAATGCTGATTTCCAAGAAAAATGGAATGCTATTAAGCAAGAATTGAAAGATGATTCTGGTTCTAATGGTGGTAAGTTGCTTCCGGTTAATGTTTCTAACCAACTGGTAAGTGAACCATTTGCAACTAACCCACTTCGCCAAATGGAAACTGTATCAACAATTACTAACTTAATCCTTCCACGGATTGCTTTTGATATTGCCGATGACTCATTTGTTAACGATGGTGATGTTGCTAAAGAAATGAACCTCAAGGGCGATCAAATCACCTTTGGACGTTATATGATCAAGGTTCGTGCAGGTATTTCTGATACTGTTTTGCTTGGCACTGATACTGGATTAGTTCAATACGTTAACGATGCTTTGAGTTCCGCACTTCAATTGAAAGAACGGAACATGTCACTTGGGACTAGCAATCCAGCTGGAATGGAACATATGAGTTTCTACGATACCACTACTGTTAACATCAAGAAGGTGTCTGGTTCCGACTTATTCCATGCTATTCGCAAGGCTTTAGCTGATCTGGATGATGCTTTCCAAGATAACGCTAAGGTACTTATGACACGGAGTGACTACTACGATATGCTTGATAGTTTGGCTAACAATTCTGCCACCCTTTACCAAGCACAGCCAGAATCAATTCTTGGTGCACCAGTAGTATTCACTTCAGCAGCAACAACACCGATTGTAGGTGACTTCAGCTTTGCTCAATTGAATTACGAAATTTCTAGCTTCCTGTACGAACAATACAAAGATTATCAAAAGGGTATGAACTTCTTTCAACTTACTGCTTGGTTCGATCACCAAATCAAGTTGGCTAGTGCATTCCGTTTGGCAACTGTTTCTGCGTCAAAATAACGCCGCCCGACTCTGGAGCGGGCGATACGCCTAGCTCAACGGCTTCTACTACTCCACAGCCAGGGCCATCAGCCAATGCAGCCATAAACTCTACTTCTGAGCAACCGGGTGAAACTAATAACTCGAGTGCATCTAAGGGAGATGAAAAGCCAACGGCCAGCAATACAGTTGATGAGATCAAGAGCTACCTAGATAAAAACGGAATCTCGTATCCTTCAAACGCAAAGAAGGAAGACCTATTGGCTCTTATAAAGTAGGTGATTGAATGGCCTATGATTGGAAAGAAGTAAGTCCTGATTTTTTAGCTCAAACTAAGTTATCCCTACGATTGGATGATGATGAAGATGATGTTTTGGTGACATCGTTAATTAGGGCTGCACGCAAGGACATTATGGGTGAAGTAGGAGAAAAGCTTGATAACTTTTATGAAAAAAATGACGTATTTAATGCGGCAGTAATTCTAGAAGTTACTCATTTGTACAATCACAGAGAAGCTGTTTCAGCACAGCAAACTTTTGAGGTGCCAATGTCCCTTTATTCCCTAATTAACTCACTAAAGGACGATTACCGTTACAAGATGTTTCTAAAGCAATGATTTTTGTTTAACAAATAAGATTGGACTATGGAAAGTAATTAAATAGTAAAAAAGTACAACGCTGGTCTGATTGAGGAAAGGAAGGAAACAATGGCAAAAGGAATTAATACATCTAGAATGCGATTTCATCTAGAATTTGGTAAGAATGAACCCGCCGGAGAGATTAATCCAAATACTGGCAAAAAGATGAATAAATTCGTGCCAAAATTTAGCAAATGGGCCGGGACATGGACGTTAAGCCAAACAGATGCGATAAACTTAGCAGGATCAAACATTCGTGACGCTGTTGTTTTCTTCGTACGTCACAATGCAGAAATCACAAGTGATTATCTAATTCGTAAAGGAAGGACAATTTATAAAATTGATAGCATTGCTTATGATGATGGTCTGAGCACTGACGGATTTGATTTAATTACTTGTCATAGGGATGTGGTAAATCATGGTTAGTGAGATTAAAAACGAAGCCAAATTTGACGCGTTCTTAGCTAAGATGTCTCAAAAGGTGACGACCAAAGAACGTTCTAAAATCAATCATGCTGGGATGCGAGTATTTCAGAAGAACTTAGAAGACAATATAAGACAACATCAGGGAAGAAAAGAGTCAAATACTACCCGTCGTGAAAAAATGATTAATACGCTGACTACTAAGACCGAACTAGGCGGTCGTGTGTTTATTGGTTTTTCTAAAAAGGGCAAGAAATCCTATTTGGCCCGCTTTATGAATGATGGATGGGATTCAAAAAACCAGTATGGTGGTCCTTACGGTCATCAACCAGGTGAACATTTTTGGGAAAACACCGAAAGAAATGCCAAAGAAGGCGTAGATAAAGTTATGCAGTCTAAAACAAGAGAAATGATGAGAAAGAGGATGGGCTTATGACACCAACCGCCAAAGTTGTTTCATTGCTGACGAATAACCTAAGTGTTTTACCAGGTCTGGAGGAGGAGCATATCCATGCCTTTGTGATTAACAAAGATGAAGTTAATAACAAGGAATGTATGGTGGTTGTTTCAGAAATTCCGGCTGGTTCTCATGATTTTGGTAATAATTCTGTGATTGGAACATACAAAAGAATACAGATAGATTTTTACTATCCAAAAGACTATGTAGGGGATATGGACTTGATTGAGAAATCGGTTAAGTCTTTTTTACGTACACATAGCATTAGGTGTTATTCGGATGCAGGACACGTTATGACGCCCGATACGGAGAACATTATTAACACTTTGAAATTTAACTATTTAGAAATGGAGGATTAGATGATCTATGGCAAACATTGGTTTACGGATGCTTTATGTCGGCATCAAAAATGAAGACGGAACCGTAATTACAGATGCTACCAAAGGTGTATCGGCCCAAGGAGTATATCCAATTGGGACTAACAAATCCGATATGAACCTTGGTGCTCAAACGGCGAATATTAGTGCATTATCAGGTACACCAGTTAAGGTTTCTGGTAACAACGAAGTGGTGGACGTAACTAATCCACCTTCTTCTCCATCTGTAGCTATTACCGCCAACTTAATTAACCCAGAGGTTAAGCAAAAATTATTAGGCCGTACCAAGATGGAAGGTGGAATTTGGATTGATCAAGAGAAGCCTGTTTATGCAGGGCTAATTATTGAAACTCAATCTCCAATTACACTAGAACCAGTTTACTACTGCTTCGGTATGGGTATCTTTACTGAAACAGCCCAAAATGTTCAAACTAATACGGATACCGCTGAAACTCGTGAAAGTGATACTTTAACTTTCACTTCCATGAACTATGACAAATTCAACGGTAAGAACTTTGCCTTCGCTCGGACAAATGGTGATGGTTTTGATGTTAAGAAATTATTTGACACTGTGTTCCCAGGTCAAGGATTGATTACTGTTTCTGGAACAGCCGATCCAGCAGATGATGCAAACTTGCATGGTGGCATTGTCACAGCACCACATGGTTCAAGTGATCAAGTACCAACGGGAAAATAGCTACCCCACAGAGCAGTGGGGGAAACACCGATAAACGTGTAATAACCATCTATCCAGATGGCACAGAAAAATAATTAAGATGACAGAGACGAGAAAAGTGAGACGAAAATAAAGGAGAGAAAACAATGGCAAAAATTGTAACTTTTAAGGCTAAAGAAGTTTTGGGACAAGATTTTGCAGTGATGGACTCAAATCGAAATATTCAAAAGCTTAATAAGTGTATGAAGAACATTTATAAAGTAATAACTAAGTTGGATGATTCCAAGAATGCTATCTTGGCTGACTATAGCGAAGCAATTGCAACTGAAGTTATTAACGGGACAGCCGATCTTTTGAAGTTAAGTAAGGAAGACACGGAAAAACTTCAGGATATGTCATATAGTGAAATCTTCAATTTCTATTCGAAGGCTATTAATGACTTTACTGGTATGACAGTCCCGAGTGTTCAATCAATGCAAGAAAACTTATTGGCGGCAACTGAGCCTGCCAAAGAAGAGGACCCAAAACAAAGCTCCGACGAATAATCTGGGATTTGGATAATTTGTCGGAGGACATTGATTATATGGCACAACAAGCCATACAAAATGGGATACTTCCTACGGATTTTTATGATTCCTCATTTAGTGATATGATGTCCGCCCAATATGCCAAATCTAGAAAAGAACGCATCCAAGATCCCTTGTCATTGGTCGAAGGAGCAGATGCGTTTACTTTTTAATTTTTGAGGAAAGGAGGAAAATAAATGGCTGAAATTGAAGGCTATACTTTTGCGATTGATATGGAAGATCGCGGGGTTATGAGAAAGTTCCAAGACATAAAGCGGGAAGCAACCGCAATGAAGAACGTAATGAAGAGCACGTTTAATGAATTGAAGGCGGGTGAAGGAACGTTCTCCTCGCTTAATTACAAGATTCAAGAAACTGACCGAGTAATTGATGCTTACAAGTTAGCGATTAGCCGTGCTCAAGAGTCGATGAAGAAGCTTCGACAAGAAGAACAAGAAAACGGAAAAATGAGTGACGAATCTGCTCGTAAATATTTACGTTTAGGAAATACGGTTGCTAGTTTTCAAAGACAAATCGGTAAATTAAAGATTGATCAAGAAGCCGCTCGTAACGAGTTACTTAGGTATAATTCCGGTTTAGATCAGCTTAGAGCACATACTCAAAGTGTTAAAAGCGTAATGAGTAATTATGTGGCCGAACTTGAATCGGAGGGAAGAGCATTTGCATCCACTAGGGCAAAACAACAATCTTATGCGATGCAGAAACAATCTTTAACCAATCAATATCGTGCAGAAGTTAGCGAAACCTCCCGACTTCGTTCTCAATTAACAGAACTTGACAGTAAATATTCGCAACAAAAAACGAAAGTAGCTGCTACGCTTGCTGAACACGGTAAACTGAGCCAAGAATACCAAGAAGAACGTGGAAAACTTGAAGGGCTAAGTGAGAAAATCACTGAAACCAATGGCAAATTTGCCAAACAATCTTCAGCAGCATTAAAGACACGTACTTCAATTAATGAAATGTCACGTGCCGCCGCCTCAGTTAGTGATGGTGGCATTAGCAGATTAAGCCGTGCAATGAACAATGTGAGCTCTAATGCGGCACGGGCTACTTCTCATACTCGAGAATGGGTCCAATCAATGCGTGGCGGCTTTATGGCGGCATCAGTAGCACTGGTACCCTTTGGAATGGCGATTGGCAAATCTGTACAGATGTCTTCAGAACTTCAGGCCCAATGGGTTACAACTAAAAATTTGCTAGTAACTGGTGGTGAAAAAGTATCAGATGTTACTAAAACCATTGGTGAAATGCAACGTGATGCTAGCAAGTATTCTAGAGAGTATGGATATTCTCAGAAAGAAATTGCTGATCAATATACTGAGCTTGTTAAGCGTGGTTATACGTCAGAGGCGGCCTTGGGTTCAATGAAATCTATGCTAGAAGCGGCACGGGCTTCTGGAGACGACTTTAATGATGTGGTTGAAAGCTCATCACAAGTCTTGGATGCGTTTGGGCTGCAAGGAAAAAATGCAGCACAACAAATGAAAAATACAAATCGTGTTGTTAACTCAATGGCATATTCAGCAGATATGACCGCAACATCCTTCAAGAACCTTGGTTTAGCTATGAGTTATGTTTCAGCAAGTGCTAGTCAAGCTGGATTTAGCGTAGAGGAAACCTCAGCAGCGATTGGTATTCTTTCTAATTCAGGTGTTGAGGCTTCTAAGGCTGGTACGGGATTACGTAAGGTAATTAACAGTATTTTGGCGCCTACCCAGAATGCTCAAGCGGCTCTAAAGGGTGTTGGTTTAAGCATTGATGATTTTAAGAAAAAAGATGGATCCCTCAAGTCAATGTCCGATATTTTTAAGCAAATTAATGAACATACGAAGGATCTAGGTAAAGCAGATAAAGGTGCATTCTTTAAGGCCCTCTTTGGGACAACTGGTCAGCAAGCAGGGACAATTCTTGCACAGTCTATGGACAGTATGGCCAAGGGAAACAAGAACCTTGAAGAATTAACAAAGAACGTTGAAAAAGCTGAAAAAGGTAATGGATATGTTCACCAATTAGCTACCAAAAACATGCAGTCTACACAGATGGAAATGAAGAAACTGCAAATGAACATCCAAGATATGGCAATTAATCTTGGTAACAAATTGTTACCAGCCGTTAATGATGTGGCCGAAGCAATGAGTGATTGGGTTGGTTCTAAAGAGGGTCAAAAAGTATTAAATGACTTTTCTGATGCGGTAAGCGGACTGGCAAGGACCGTTTCAAAGCACTCGGGTGCTATTCTTAGTTTTACTGGAGGATTGGCAACTGGCTTCTTAGATATTTTTAAATATGGTGGTAAGGCGGTTTCAGTAATAGGTAATGTAACATCTGCAATTTTTAAATTGCCAGGAATGAAAGGCAATGGAAAAACAGTAGCAAAGTTTATTGGAGAGACTACTGGAGCGATACTTGGCTTTATTACTGCTTTTAAGATTCTCAAAAAGGCAGTCAACGGTATATCTGCCATTCGTCAGGATATACGAGGAATATTCAAATTAGATGGGGTTTCCAAGGAACAAAGCCAGTTAGAAGTTGAAAATAATGAGTTGAAAGAAAATATTGACCTTTGGAAACGTCATAATCAGGTTGCAAATGGTGGGTCATCGTTAGGCGGAGGAACTGTAACTACAGGTGAAGGTAAGAGCCAAAATAAGGCCACTACAGAAGTTACGGCAACTGTCGAAAAGGGTTCAGCTCAAAAAATGGAAAATGCCGGAAGAAAATCGGCTGGCTTTTTCTCACATGGATTCGGAAAAGGATTAAAAACGGTAGGCCGTTTTGGAGCTGATATATTAATTCAGACTTTTACGTTGGGAATATTAGATTGGGATACATCGAAATTGATTGTTAGCAAGTTGCTTACTCCGTTTAAGGCATTAGGGAGAGCAATCAAAAAGATTGATTATTTCCCAGATGGAAGAGTTGCTTCGGTTAAAGGTGCCAAAGCAGGGAGTGATTATGCCAAAGGTATCGAAAAGGGAGCAAAGCAACAAAAGAAAATCAAATTTAATGATTGGTTTAAGAGTTCTTCTAAATCTGCTTCAAAAGAAGGACAAAAGACAGGTAAGAGCTTTACGAAAGGTGTAACCGAGTCAACAAATAAAAGTTCTACAAAGGTTTCTACAAAATCGCTTTTTAGTAATGCTGCTAAGGAAGCGGCAGAGGCTGGGACTAAGAGTAGTAAAGGTTTTATTGGTACACTTGAAAAAGGATTGAGCCGAACTAAGACTGTTGGCGACATTGGTAAGTCATTGGGTGGACGACTTGGTGGCGCGGCGGCAATTGCTTTTGGTGCCGTTGATCTATTTAAAGCCGTAGGTTCAAGTGATAATCATAATCGTGCTCGTAAAGTAGGGCAATCATTAGGTACTACTGTAGGTGGTGCTGGCGGTGCTGCCATTGGAGCTTCTCTAGGGAGTGTGATTCCGGGAATTGGTACTCTTATTGGTGGACTACTTGGTGGAACGATTGGTAGTGTCGCTGGTGGTAAAATCGGTAAGTCTATTGGTAAGGCATGGCCTCAAATTAAAAAAGGTGCCTCCGAAACGGCTAAATTTATTGGCAACGCATTCGAGGCACCTTTTAAATGGGCATATAGTCAAGGGCAAAAATTTGGTAATTGGTTGAACAAGCAGCTAGGACGCAAAAAGAAGACTGACAACACGATAGGAGCAGGGAACTATTCCGCAAAGGATAGACGACTTGTTCAGCAAATGACGAGCGCTGTCAAATCTTATACAAAAGCCCTTGAACGCTTGAAGAAGACGAAGATGAATAGCTACTTCAAGCAAATGGCCAATGAAATTAAAAAGTCCAAGATTACAAAGGAATTGCAAACCCTTGATAAGAACACAAAAAACTCGGCCAGAAATTGGCGTGCATTAGCCAAACCATTAAAAGATTCGGCAAATGCGTTTAAGGTTCTGCAAAAGAGTGTCCGTGATCTTTCTGGAAAGAAGAGTGGATTCACTCAACTATCCCGAGATGTCCAAAATCTTTATCGTACCATCCGGAAGAATCCGTTTGGCAAATTGATTGCCCAACAGGCCGACATTGCTAACAAATCAATGAGCGGTAAAAAGTCTGGATTTGTCACCGTGTTTAACCGTAATGTGCAATTGATGAATAGGGCATTACGTTCGTTCAAACGAACTTTTGATCGTGATTGGAAGAGCGTGTGGTCTGGATTGGATCGACCAGTTAGTCGAAGCATGAGTGCAGCAAGTCGGTATCTTGATCGGTATTTGGATGATATGCTTAGCACTCGTTCTAAGTTCAGTAATTCATTCATTAAAGGATGGAATAACTGGATAGATGATGTTGTAAGTAATTTTCGTAAAGGTTTTAGTAAACTTCCTGGATATGCTCAATCTTCTATGAAAGATATTATTAGTCGGTTGAACAAAGGGATTAGTGGAATTAACTCAACCATTAGCAGTTTTGGTGGAGATAAGAAATTATCTACTATTTCCTATGCTGAGGGTACAAAAGGAGGCCACCCAGGTGGTCATATGCTTGTTAACGACTCGGTTCGTCCTCATTGGAAGGAACTTGTCATCTTCCCTAATGGTCAAGCAATGGTTCCTCAACATCGAAACACATTAATTCCTAATGCACCCCAAGGAACGCAGGTTTTGAGCGGGGAAAACACATATAAGTTTATGAATACTATTGGAGTGCATAAATATGCTAACGGTACGCTGTCTGATTCCGAAATGGAAAAGCTCTCAGAGGAATTTGAGAAAAATCCTCAACAGGCTTCTAAAAAATTAGTACTTAAATTTACTAATTGGGATTCGAAGACTCCGGTAATTGCTAATTTTGGTAAGGCGAGCGCAATAGCATTCTCACGTGGCATTGCCAATGTATTAAAGGATCAAATGGCCGATATGGCTAATCCGCCTGGTTCAGGTGTTGCACGGTGGCGACCAGCTGTTCTTCGTGCTTTATCTATGTTGGGATTAAGTTCAAGTTTAGTAGATAAAGTTCTACGTCAGATTGATACTGAGTCTAAAGGAGACCCGCATGCTCATCAACCTGGTACTGATCCGGATGGTGACGGATCTGGCCCAGCGCTTGGTCTGATGCAGACCAAGAGGAAGACGTTCGATTCTTATGCAGTTGGCAACCACAGAAACCTTTGGAATGGATTTGACAACATCCTTGCTGGCCTTAATTACGCAATGCACCGATATGGTAAGGGATTGTCCGCTCTTGGGAATGGACATGGATATGCGAATGGCGGATTTGTTGGTGTACATGGGCTTTACGAAGTAGCAGAAGGGGATAAATTAGAATCAATTATTCCGATGGACATTAATAAGCGTCCGCGTGCTTTAGATTTGGTCAATCAAACTCTTGATCGCATGGAGCAAGATGGAGGGGGAACCGGAAACATTAAGCGAAGTAATCCTATTGCGGACGACAAATTTCAAAACAATGTTATCTCTCTGTTAGGTCAAATTGCTGGTTTGAGTCAACAACAAATTCAAGCTATCCTGTCTATCAACAATAATAGACAGGATAGTCTACGTGATCGTAGCAACCGAGCACGTTTTTACCGAGATTACGGAAATGATCAGCATTTAGCCGATTATCAGTCTATGAGGAGGTGAGTAAGAAGTGCAGAATCCAAGATTGTATATGAAAATTGGTGATGATGAAGAATTCGATATATCACAGAAAGTTGCTGGGCTAAGATATTTGGGTGACGATTCAACGCTTGCTACGACAAATCAACTTCAAACGATTCCTGGAGTTGATGGAGCAATTTATCAATATAAGACATATAACAACTATCAAGTTCCAGCCAAATTCTTGTTACGATTTGGAAATTGGCAAGACTATAAGCTCGCTAAGCATGAGATTATGCGACTCTTTTCAACTCGTAAGTTGATTCGGATTCGTACTGATACCGAACCGGATATTGTACGTTTTGTATTGCCGACAATCCCGGCAATAGCGCCTGCCGAGGAATTCGCTCATTATGCACTTTTTACTGAAAACTTTGATAACCCAAGTGGTTACCGTTACTCTCTTTATCGTAGTGATTCTGACTATACCTTCAAAAGCAATGGATGGCAGTTTGGCATGAATTTGTTAAATGACCCTACGTTAGCTAAGTATCACTTTACGGGCAATTCTTTTAGTGTGTATAACGCTAGCGATATTGCGATTGATCCGTATGGGCAGAAACATGACTTACGAATCATTATGAAGTTTTCGGGGAATTCACTTAAACTTACCAATAAAACTGATGGTAGTGTTTATACCTACAACAAGGCCTCGAATGGTAATGAGACAATAATTCTTGATGGGATCGCAACAACATTAGATGGTAAACCTGCAAGCGCAAATACTGATTATGGGAATATTACTCTCCAACCTGGTTGGAATGACATCATTGCTGACGGAGCAAGCAATGTTGACATTACCTTTAGTTTCCCATTTGTTTATTTATAATGGAAAAACTATTAGTACGTGGTTCGCAACGCTCCGAAAAAGAACCATTAAATAGCATTGACCCAGATACTTTTTATATTCAATGGGAAATGAATACATCATGGAGCATGCAATTTACGGCAAAGAATGACCATTCTGTCGCCTATTCTATGTTGGATAGTGAGGCATCGCTCTTTTATGATGGTCAAGAATTTGTAATTAAGCAGGCGGTACCTGATTTTAATGAGGGTGTGGATGCCAAAAACGTTGTAGCCACTCACGTTTATACGGAACTTAGTCGTGTGAGAATATACAAAGACTATGTGGACGAAAACGACCCAAGCCATAATAACGACGCTAATGTTAAAGTGGCTGGAAGTACTGATACTGATAGTGGCGATCAAGGGACCTCCACAACAACACAGAATGGTAACATTACTACCACCGTAACTAGAACTGATGAATCAGAAAAAGAGAATCAAATTGAATATTCTATTCAAGAAGTGATGGATAAATACCTAAAAGATAACAAATTAGGTTTTACTTATGAAATTAATGGTCAATTTGACAAATCGAGAATTGCTGAAATTACTGAAGGTTCTGGTACAGATATGTTAAGCACTATCACGGAACATTGGCCTAATGCGGTTATCTTTCCGGATAATAAAAATATTCGGGTATATGATGTTCAACAGTTTGAACAAGATCATGGGAATCGTCTAGATTACTCGTACAACACAACTGAATTCAAGCTGAGCTACGATTCCACTAATCTTACAAATGAGGTTATGTGTGTGGGTGCTAAGTACCAAATTGAGACAGATACACAAACGGGTGGTTCCGCCGCTGGCGGTGGATGGGGATGGCCATTTCCCTCTGTTGGTGAAGGATCGTTTACTCAGGCACAACGGTTTGGTTATGATGGCGGGTATCGTAGGAATAGTTTCCATGATGGCGTTGACTTTGGTTCGATTGACCATCCTGGTAGTGAGGTACATGCAATTCATGGAGGAAAGGTAACCCTTAAATCGTGGGGTAATGGTGTTAATTATTACGTAGTTATTTCTTCTGACGACGGATACAATGTTGATTACCAAGAGGCCTTTTCTTCTATGAGCAATATTACGGTGAATGTCGGTGATGTCGTTAAAACAGGTGATGTAATAGGATATAGGAACACAGATCATCTACATATTGGAGTAACAAAGGCATCATTACCTGGTGCCTTTTCTCATGCCTTCTCAGATGACGGAACTTGGCTTGATCCTGTTGCCCTTATTAAGGGTGGAAACAGTGATAGTGGAGATGATGAAATGTCCGAAACATCTTCATCTGCCGAGTTCTTTTATTTCAAACCATTTATGGCTACGGTTGATGATTCAATTAAGAAATACGGCGAACATCCTATGGAACCGATCGAAGATGAACGGTTTACGGACAAAAATTCCATGCTGCAATATGCATTAAGCAAACTTCAGCCGGAACCAGCGTTGAGTGTAGAAGTCACCACCTATACTAACTTTAAGCCTATTCCTGGGGATAAAGTGCATGTAATGGTACGTGACTATGAGTTATCGACCAATTTGGCCGTAGTTGGCTTTACTTGGTATCCAGAAAGCGAGTCCAACTACACGGCAGTTACTCTTAATACTAATTCACAAAATATCCTTGATTATCAAGGATCACACCAGCGGATGCTCGAACAATCGTTGGAAAATTATAATAACAATTCAAGCACAATTATTTCTGGATTAGGAAAAAATGTATGGACTCAGGAAGAGGTGAATACCTTTGGCAACAATCTTAAACTTTATTGATATTTCTAAATGGCAAAATCCAAACAAATTGGATTGGCAAGGAATGAAAAACGATGGTGTTAAAGGGGTTGTGATCCAACTGAGTCATGGCACTCAATATGAGACTTTCGCCCGTGAGCATATTGCACAGGCGGAAAAATATGGCTTGATTTGGCATGGGTATCATTTTTATGAGGGCAGTCCTGGCGAAGCAGAATTTGCTATTGCCAATGCAAAGAGTCTTGGTTTAACTAATCAACAATATCTTTTCCTTGATATGGAGGGAGATATTTCGGGCGATTGGTCTCAGATTTTCTACAGTTTTAATTCAAAGTGGCAAGGAGCTGGATTTAAGACTGGTCTTTATTGCTCTGACTCTCCATATCGTCAGCACTTTAATAATGCTGATTTGGTCCATGCAGGTATTTATCGTTGGATTGCCTCATATGGTAAGGAACCGGCTAATTACGACATGTGGCAATACTCATCTTCGGGTGGTATTGGAAACTATAAAGATGACCTTGACCATGATTATGATCGAACCGGGTTGCTTTTTAAGAAATCTGCATCTTCAGGATCGGGTGATGGCGAATCGACAGAAACCACACCTGCACCATATAATCCAGAAAAGCCTGTTAATGGCGCTTATGTTGGAACAGGTGTGGATTCCTCTGGACTAGGAGGAGGAATTGCCATTGGTTACTCAACAAATGGTAAGAATTTTTATGCCGTAATAACTCCGTGGGGTATTATCTTCCGGGAACAGGACGCGGCTAATTTTTGGCCATACTTAAAACCATATATTGAAAAGTATGTTGGTCCAGGTGGAGGCGGTGATTATCCTACAACCATTACCGAGACGGTCAAGTGGGTCGACATTCTTGATAAGCCTAATCTCGTTACGGTTGAGGAGCTTAACCAGCGTCTAGCTAACATCGCTAGTAGCGGTCAGATCACCTCATTAGATTGGAGTCAGGTTACTAATAAGCCGGACTTGGCCACCAAGCAAGATTTACAAAAGATTACTACTCAACCGGGTAAGGATGGTAAGTCTGCTTATGAGATTGCAGTTGCTCACGGCTTTGTTGGCTCGGAAGAAGATTGGCTCCAGTCGCTTCACGGTAAAGATGGGACTGGCGGTTCTGGTTCGTCCGGAGATACCAGCCTGTCAATTGAAGCAATCAGTGACCTCATTAAGCGTCATTTGAAGGCAACTATTGATGTGGCAACTGGTAATTTAATGGTAAATGTTGATGAAGTAAGCGACGGTTCAATTGCTGATGCGGTGGCCGTTAAGGTTGCTCAGTCATGTAAGATGAACCTAGAAGATGGTAATTTGGTTCTATCGATTGGAGGTGAATGATGGCTAGTGAAGTAATTGGTCGAGTCATGATGTCCTTATTGGGAGATTATGACGGCCGTAAAAAATACACGTACTTAGACGCAGTCCTGTATAAGGGGTCTACTTATGTATGTAAGGTTGATGCTAGAGGAATTGAGCCAACTGATACCGACCATTGGCAACTTATTGCCCAAAAAGGCGATGACGCTAGCGGCGGTCAATCCGGTTCGATTGGGATTAACGTTCTATCTATGGGTGCTAAAGGTGACGGGACAACAGACGACACCGAAGCAATTCAAAAGGGGCTTGATCAGCTAAAGGACAGCGGGGGATGCTTATACTTTCCCAAAGGCAAGTACAAGATTACTCATAACCTAGTGACCTACAGTGGCATTAAGCTACTAGGAGAGTCTAAGAGCTCTACCTGGATTGTTCAATCTGGTACTGATTACCACATCAAGGCAACTGATAACAATAACATTGCTATCGAAGAGTTGACCTTTGAAGGGCCGGGAATCGATTCTACTGGTGGCGGTGGTTTGGAGTTCCTTCGGTCGGCTAATGCTAACTGTGAGGGATTCCACTTCAAGAACGTCACTGTACAGCATTGTGCAACGGCTCATGGAATTGGGATTAGCGTGCCTATCACCTCTACCTTTGAAAATGTGAAGGTGCTTGCCTGTGTTGGTAACGGGTTTGATTTCTATGGTGGTGGGACTTCGGTGGTGATGATTTCTTGCTACGCTATCACTTGTACTCAAGCAGGATATAACTTCAATCAGCTTAACTACTCAACTATCATTAGTTGTGCTACTGAGGTCTGTGGGATTGGATTCTATCTCAATCACAGTTGTAATAATGTTGTTCTGATTGGTTGTGGTGCTGAAGATGCCATTAAGCGAAGTGATGCCTACAAAGGTGTTGACTATCAAGTTGAAGGTGGTGTCGGTAACCAGCTTATCGGTGTCTACTCACGGGGTAATCAATACGCAGGGATTAACCTCATCAATGCTAGTCCGGAGATTCGGAGCTATCGTCAATTAGGCGAGTTTCAATACTCAATCATTGGTGACAAGGATTCACACCCAACCATCACTAGTGAATCGGTAGCTGCTAAGATGCAAGTGTCATCTGTCGGTGGAACTTTAGCAATTGACACCTCAAATATCAGTACAAATAAAAAGCCTTCCGAATATCCGGAGGGCTTTTCTTATGAGCAAAAAACGACCACAGCGGTTGGAATCAACCGTAATAGCTATGCTGATGATGTTAAGGCTGGTATTAACGGAATCCTGACAACTAAAGCAGTTACGATTGACAAAGTGAAGTACGCACGTCAGTCTTTCGCCCTGCTGGATAATGCCAGCCCGTACACTTTTGAACGGAATGGCTCTGATAGTGAATGGCAAGACTGGCACGGAATTACAACGTGGAATTAGAGAGGTGGTGATTAAATGGCATTATTTGAAGGAGAATTGATAGGCCAATTCAAATTGCCGGAAGATGATCACCGGGCGTTGGTGATTACTGATGGCAATGATACTTATACGATTTTCAAAGCCAAAGACAGTGATCCAGTGTATGATGCTGAATTCTGGGGATTGTTGGCGAAAGGAAAAGACGGTGTAACGCCAGCTGTTGGTTATAACGGAAATTGGTTCATTGGCGATAAGGATACCGGTCAAAAAGCACAAGGACCAACGGGGAGCATGGCTAACACGGTTAAACTAACCAATGATACCGACCTAAATTACACGGTTGATAACGGCCTGTATATGAAGACAGACGGCAAGGTAATTCATGGTCCCGATGGTGCCCAAGTTTTTACCGTACTAGTCTACGGGGATAAAGATAAGGCACTTACCCAGGTGATTCATGTAGTCGACAAGAATGATATCTATATTCGAAGTAGGACCAATGGAACCTGGTCAGACTGGCGTCAGATCACACAATGGAACTAGGAGGTAATCATTATGAGTACAAGAATGGTTGCCTTAGGCGATTCCATCTATGCGGGTGTTTCTGGATCGGGTGGTTGGGTAGCAAGCAATCAACGAATTCCAGACATGATCGCCGCTAAGCTTGGTTGGCAATGCGATAATCAAGCAATTTCAGGTGCGAAACTGGCGGGAACTGGTGAGATTGACTTCTTACAGGTGATTCAACGGCTGAACTTTCAGAATTATGATGTTTGTCTGATGGAGTTCGGGGTCAACGACTTTGACTGGGGTACGCCTTCAACTGATGACCTAAAACGGGCGCTAGAAAAAGGCGTGGCCAAGATTCGGAGCGACAATCCTCAAATAAAGATCTTTTACCAATTGCCAACCGCAACGTGGAAGCACGTAACCTCGCTTTCACAGAAGAACAATCAAGGTTGGTCGCAAGCAGATATGGCCGAAGCCTTAGCAAGTGAATGTAATGCACTGGGGATTACCTACTATGAGTGGACAGACCCAATCATTACGTATGCTAATACGGCAGAAACTCAGGGAGATACAATTCACCCGAATCCAGCTACGATGGTAAAGATTGCTGAACGGTTAGCTAACTGGCTTGGGAATAATGCAAATGGCTTCATTGGCATGTATGTGTCAAATATTCAGGCCATTTATAATCGGATTAATAGTATTTATCAAAGTATCTATGAATATCTTAGCGAAGATGGGGATTGCCCAAAACTAAATATTTCAGCGCCGCCAAACGCCAATAAACTCAATCGTTCAGTTTATCGCTGGACGATTGAAAATATTCAAGAACTTGAACGAGTGATGAATACAATTATTGAACTATGTAATACGTATGGGTTTATTGACGATTTGACTGGGGAAGAAAACGACAATATCAGTCTTTGGATTCCTCGCCGATTGACTATTGACCAATTCTACTTAGAACATTTTCAAAACAATATCAAACTTTGTAATGATGTACTTAGTCGTCTGAATAAGTACATCATTAATAATCAGTAAGGAGGGATAATGTGGCACTATCACAACCAACTTATGTTGAACTTGATGTGTACCGGCAGGATGTAACGACTTATGTTGACTTAACACCAGCCTTTCAAGGCCGTGTTGGGGATAGTCGGGACTCGGTCAGTTTACGGATTACCCGAAATCATCGGCCATTAGATTTAACTAATAAAGAAGTTGAGCTAATGGGAGTTGATCCGCAAGGAAAGAAATTTCATCTTGTTGGGTATGCACGATATGACCAGCCGGGTGCTAATCAGCAAGCTGGAAAAGTAAATTTCTATTTTCCGGCAGGAACTTTCCAGACCGAGGGCCGATGGGATACGAGTGGAACTTATTTCATTATTCGGGATAAAGACGGCACGGTATCGACAGTTAATGTTTTAATCAATGTCTTATCCAACATGGTTGAGATGGGAATCAATGCGGAACCTTTTGAAACGGACTTGGATCGAGCTTTAGCCCAATTTAAGTCTTACTTGGCAAGTAAACAAGGTGAAGTTGACAAAGCAATTCAACAGATTGCCGCTGCTAACAACGGTATCAAAGCACTTCAATCAAGCATTGATACTTACAAACAACTCATCACTGCTAATGCCGTACCAACTAAGCAAGAAATGCAGACCTACGTCAACAAGCTCATGTCCGCTACTGAATGGAGCGGTGACCTTAACCTCTGCTTGACACCAACGACTTACCTAGTTAACTCAGGGGCAAGCAACAATCCAGGTCAAGGCTCAGGTAGTCATATGCTTATCGTCAAGGGTAACTCTGACGTTCTGTCTCAATTGCTTATTGACAGCGAACAGAATCTATGGGTACGTTCACGATCGGCCGGTCGCTGGTCTGATTGGCGTGAACAAGTTGCATGGTCATAACAGGAGGAAATTAATATGTTCAAGAAAATTATTCGGGGGGGGGAGCATAAAGCTCTCCTAATTAACTGTGATACCTCTTTGGGAGGTGTCGCCTAATGAGTATTGAAAAAATTGAACCAGGCAAGGACTGGCTAAGTAAACTTAACAATAATCTCAAACAACTAGATGATGATTATACCGATTGGACAGGTAGTGGAATGTTGGGGATTAATGGTTACTCGGTAGTTAGTGGGCAATACTCCACGATGAAGAATCGGCGCACGGGATTTGTCTTTGCAATTATCTCGGCAACGATTAAGACACCAACTATTGCTCCTAACAGTCAAACTAGCTTTTTAACGTTACCGTTTTATGTAAACAACGGTGCTATCGTGAATACATTCCCCATTCAGGGCAAAGATCAATTGATCCGTATTCAATTGGCACCGTCAACGGGTAATGCAGTGCTACGGTTAGAAAACACGACTAGTAACACGCTACCAGCCGATACAATCAACATCGCAATGGGAATTATGTATAAGCTATAAGGTTTTAGTCAGTTCTCGCCGGAAAGGACTTATATTATGGCATTTAAAGAAATTAAGCCTGGACAAGAGGACTGGCTAAACGTATTAAATGATAATTTGAAGAACAATAAATTCGATTATACCCAGTATCCAGTTACGTTGATTAACGGAGTGAGCGGTTGGGCAACTGGATACTTGATCAGAAATCAAAATGTCTATATTGCATGGATTACCGGCTACATTACGATGCCTGGTAATGGTGCTACCGAAATCATAATTAATCCCTTTGGAGATATTATGAACTTAGGGGCAATCTCTCCGGTTGGTATCCTCCACGTTGGTACTCCAAAGGGTGACATTAAGTTTACTTGTCTTCAGATGTCGTTAGACCAAAAGAAATTTGAGGCGCTAGGTGATAACGGTGTTTCATGGGACGGAGCACAAAAATATACTGGTCAAATCAGTGTAATGTGGTCAGGCCCAGCGTCAGAATTGAAGATTTAAAAGGAGGTCAGATAATGGCTGAAAACGAAGAAGTGAAGACCAGAAAGGTTTATACGTTCGACATGAAAAAGGCTTCTCGGCCACTAATCCATGTTGACGAGTTACCAGAAAATCAAGGATTACAAGTTAATCAGACAACAGTTGAACCAAAAGACGATAATAATTACTGGAATGGGACTGCTTGGGTAAGCAACCTGGTAGTAGTCTACGAATTTGATCCTACTCAGAACAACTTGTTTACTGGGGTCAATATGATTCCACAAGGATCAGTCTTAGCAGCTAATCAAACTTTCGTAAAGCCAGAAGATGGCTTGTATCAACCAATGCGGTTTAACGGTATTACTTGGATTGGTACGCCAAAAGAAGAGTGGGAAAAGGCTAATCCAGCTCCAGAGCAAAAGCCGAGTGCGTCACAAATTGCTCAGGCTAATACGCTTAAAACTGTTGCCGAATTGCAAGTGGCACATGCTGGACAACAGAAACTTAATGCTGACTTAATGAAAGATAACGCTTCCTTGAAGAAGAAGAACGAAAGTCAGGCTAAGATCAACGCCGATTTAATGAAGGACATGGCAAATCTCAAAAAGCAAGTTGCCACACTGACAACCACACCAGCACAATAGGAGGAATGAACGATGTTTGAAATTTACGATTCATACTACAAGATGGGACTTTTTACTGTTGATGACATTAAGCTATTCGTTGAAGTGAACGATTTAACCCAAGAAGAAGCAGATAAAATTCTTGGAACAACAGCACCAGCACAAGGCTAGATAGCTGACACATAGTCGCCGGAGAAATACACAATACATAAATAAGCCCTACTCAAACGAGCAGGGCTTTTATTATGGGCGGCTATTAAAAAAGTACCAATTCGATTCCGAATTAGTACTTTAATGTTAATGTTTATCGTTATCTTAGGGAGGATAACGACTGGTCAGAAAAAGACCAAAATAAATGGTGTGTCTTAAATAAGACAATAAGATTTTATCCTAAATTTGAAAAGAATTAAAGTCTAAAAGTAAAAAAAGTGGGTGCCAAGAAGGCATCCACCCATACCGGCTTGTGAGCTGGAAAACACTCACTGCACACGGTGTAATCTTTATCTATAAAGTATTATAACATATAACTCTTATGGTACAATACTTATTGCACATTTGAGCAGGCTTGGAAACCTGATTAGTGCAGGAAGGAGGTTCCTTCCAATGACACACTTTTGTGTAATCTTTATCTTCGTGTCTAGTAAACACGTAAAAAGAATAGTTAAATGGTTATTTAAGCACATTAAGTAATCGTTCAGCGCTAACTTCGGTTGGCGCTTTTTTTATGCAAATTTTTATGGAGGTGAGGTAAATGCCCTGGATTACACCACATACATTGTTTAGCCTAACTTGGAACGAATGGGGATCAATTATCGCTATCATCGGAGCAATTGTGGTCATCCTTCGATGGTGCATCAAGCAATTAGATGTCGAATTGTTTCAACCAATCAGAAAAAAACTCGGTGACGTTAATGATAATTTAACCAGATTTAATGAGCGTCAAGAAAGAGCAGAGGCCCGTTTGGAGAATGGCGATAAGAAATTCATCCTACACGATCAAGAATTGAACGATCACGAACGAAGAATTACGAACTTGGAGGAACATGATTATGAACGAAATCATTAATGCTATACCTGAATATGTAATCACGGCGGTTATCTCAACCGCTATTTTTTATGCTTTCAAATACGCCGAAAGCTTAATCCATGCGAAGGTACTTCACGCTAAGACGGCCCAATCAAAAGAGATGTGGGGCTTTATTGAGCAAGTATCAGCAACGGCAGTTAACTCACTGGTTAATGCACCGATGACTGGATCGGCTAAATTCAGTAAGGCAACAACCATTGTGCAAGAAGCATTGAATCAACAAGGTTTCAAAAATGTTAATGTTGAAGCGATTGATACAGCCGTTCAAGCGGCCTATGAGAAGTCAGATCTTACTCATAGCGATGACCCAGTCTTTGCGGCAATCGCTAAAGCACCAAACCGAGCTAACAAGATAGAAGCTAAGGGATAGGAGATGAGATTATGCCAATCTATGCGGTAGATGTGTTCTCTGGTAGTGATGACAGCATTATCCGAGATCCCCATGCTCAGGCTGTAATTACTAAGGCTACACAGGGAACTGGTTACGTTAACCCTCGCTGTAACCACCAGTGGGAATTGGCTGGTGAATTAAATAAGCTTCGTGGGTTGTATCACTATGCTGGTGGGGGCAATCCAGAAATGGAAGCTCAATACTTCATCAACAACATCAAGAACTACGTTGGTCAAGGCATGCTGGTTGTTGATTGGGAATCTTACCAGAACGCAGCATGGGGAGATCCGACTTGGGTGCGGCGATTTGTTGATGAAGTACATCGCTTAACTGGTGTTTGGTGTGTGATCTATGTACAAGAGTCTGCTCTATGGCAAGTGGCTAACTGTGCTAATACCTGTGGAGTATGGGTAGCGAAGTATCTTTCAATGGACTGGAGAACATGGATGTTGCCTGATATGTCTGTATCTTCCGGTGCATTTGCATTCCTAACCGGTTGGCAGTTCACAGGTGGTGATATGGACCGGGACATTTTCTTCTTAGATGAAGAAGGCTGGAAGAAGCTTGGTCAACCAGATAATGGTGAGCAACCACAACAAGAAGAACAGTCACAGACGACTATTTCAATTCCAGAAACTCCACAGCCTAGATCATGGAGTGATTCGCTTGGTGATACATGGTACGAGGAACACGGTACCTTCACTACTAACCAGCCAATCAATCTTCGTTGGGGAGCTAAGACAAGTTCTTCACTGATTGCCACACTTCCTGCTGGGACTGATGTAGATTACGATGCTTACTCTCGTCACGATGGATATGTATGGCTTCGGCAACCACGATCCGATGGGCAATACGGTTACTTAGTCTGTCGTGACGCTAACACGAATGAAGCGTTTGGAACTTTCAAGTAAGGGGGGACTTAGATGAATGGCGTTAGAGCAGTTGCCTCTCTTACTCAGAAACGAACCGAAGGTGTCCAAGTGTACCCTTTTGTCTGTTATCAAGACGATGTAAAAGTTATCCCAGATAATCGACATAGTTATAAGGCTTACTTTTCAACAATCGAAAGCCTAGTTAAGACTGTTGATATGTCTATTAAGGGAGATATGGTTCAATTCGATTCATCTCAAATTAGAGATTTACCAGCTGGAATCTATCGATTAGAGATCTGGGAAATAGTTGATGATGTCATTCATGGGATCTATCCATCTGATCGACCACTTAAATTCACAGTCAAAGAGAATGCGATGGATTTACCAGAAGGCACAGTAAGTTCTCTAACCCTTGACGAGTTTGAAAAAAGATTCAACAACATCGCTAAGAACATTCAGTCTGGTGGCTCTGTTGAATCTCCAAAGTTCAGTGTTGGTAAAACAGAGACAGTTTCAAGTGATCAACCGGCATCGGTTGAAATGTTAACTAAAGATGATGGCACAATTCAGATTAACTTTAAAATTCCAAAAGGTGAGGACGGGAAAACGTACCGCCCTTACATTGCAGATGATGGCTATTGGCATGTACGAGAAGAAATTAAGGAGGAAAACTAATGCTACAAAGTGATATCAATTTAGGGGTAATCGCTCGAGGACCAAAGGGCGATAAAGGTGATACTGGTCTACAGGGTCCTAAGGGTGAACAAGGTATTCAAGGAATCCAAGGACCACGTGGTGAACAGGGTATTCAAGGTGAACGAGGTCCACAAGGACCAGCTGGGACAGGTTTTCATATTGCAAAGACTTATCCAAGTGTAGCGGCAATGAATGCTACTTTTGCAACGGATTTACAAGATGGTGATTGGTGTACTATTGCAAGTAATACTGAGGACCCGGATAACGCCAAGCTCTATCAACGTGCAGAAGATAAAATGGTTTATATTACTGACTTATCTGGGGCACAAGGTATGAAGGGCGATAAGGGTGAGCAAGGGCCACGAGGAGAACAAGGAATCGCCGGTCCTGAAGGTAAGCAAGGACCCCAAGGGGAGCGTGGACCAATTGGTTACACTTACCAACCTTATGTTGCAGATGATGGAAATTGGCATGTAAAACTAGTTACGGCTAACTAGGGGGGTGCTACTATGAGTCTTCCTAGTGATATTGATTTGAAGACACCTGCACGTGGACCTAAAGGTGATCCAGGTAAAACTCCAATTCGAGGTCAAGATTATTGGAATCAAGCTGACCAGGAAGTAATTAAGCAGTGGATTGAGGATACTATTTGGAAAGGCAAGTGGGGTTAACATGGCGAATAATCTTACCGACGGATTGAACGAATTAGCTCAAGGCTTCCAGAAACGTTTTAAAGTAACCGGTAAATTGACTATTCAAGATATGATTGATCTAGTAACACCACCGCCATCCATCTACTTACTAGATCCTGGAACCTACAAATTCTCAACGGACTGGGGCGGGACCGCATATACAGATCAAAAAGGCTCTGTAATGAGCAATGTCTGCTATATAGCAACTAGCTATATGAATGGCGAAAATAAAGGACTAGTATATGGGACCAATAATCAACAGTTAACCTTGCGATTACATATCTGGTTTACTGCTGCAAATAATGGAGATAGGTTCAGGTGGGGTCTGAATGGTTTCGATCAAAAGACTGTTACAATTAATGATTCCACTAATGAAACAATATCAGATTATTCGGTAGCTCCAAACTCAAAGTTGAGTAACGGGAATATGCTATCTTTTGCTGCTGCAAAATCGCTAACTGTTAATGTTAATCGATCTTATGTTGAAATAATAAAATAAACGCACAAATACCCTAGTGGCCGATTGGCTGCTAGGGATTTTTTGCGTGTACCAAACGTGTACCAAACGTGTACCAAAGCGATAATTTTACACGATTTTAGAACATTTTTACAAAATAACAAAAAGCAGATAAACGCCGTTAAATCAACATTTATCTGCTTCTTATTATTTATCAATATTTATCAAAAATGCCCCAGGCAGGATTCGAACCTGTACATGGAAAACCATACAACGACCTGAACGTTGCGCGTCTGCCAGTTCCGCCACTGGGGCATGCTACCTATTAGCTTTTACTAATCAATAACATGAACTATTATACCGAAATCTTAATAAAATACAAGACTTAATTGCTCGGCTTAATAAGCTGAATCATAGTGCCGTAGCCGGTTAGAACTAAAAATTTTGGTGCCACCTGCATATTGGCAATTTCCGTATTAAAATGAACACCGACGATTCCATCAGCATTTTTCTTTTCAGCTTCCTGCTTTAGCTTAAGTTCGACATCGCTGAATAATTGGTCCATTGCTTCAAAAGCGTCAATACTTTCGCTTGGCAACATTAAGTGAGCAGTTGCGTGAACGATTCCCAGCATTTTATGTGCCTGGGGAAAATCTTCAGTTGATAGGAACATGATTATCACCTCAATATTATTATATTGTAGGGGAGACGAATAAAAAAGGATAAGATAAAATGAACTACAATTTCCCCTTATCTCAATGACTTACAATAGCCGGCAGCTTGTGTAGTTGCGCTTTCGGAAATGGATTGGTGACATTGGCAAAGGAGTATGGTAGATCTTACGTCGGGGATTTCTATTCTTTGTCAGTATTAATTTTCTCATTGTCATTAGAAATTTTTGTATCTTTTTGAGAACTTGCTTCAGAATTTGCTGATACAGTAGCTGGTCTTTTGATATTTACTCTTTTCACTACTTATTATCTTATAAGGATTTAGGGCTCGACTTTTTGAAACCGAATTATTGTGACTTTGTTCTTTTAATAAATAATAATAAATAAGATCATATCCTAATCATGTTGCTTGAAAAATTAGGAAAAAGAGTGTATTGTACAATATATTATTGTAAAAATAAGAATGATGAGGTGATAGTCTGTGGCTGATTTTGAAATTGGCGATCTTGTGGGAGCAAAGAAGTTTGGCCCAATGGATCATGACTTTACTGGCATAGTGGAGAAGGTTTACACAAATTCATTAATGATTTCAATTCAAGACTTTGAGCCTAGTGATAAGAATGGGGTTAATGAACTTAACAATCGTGCTGTTATTCGTCAAAGCGAGGCTAAGATGATTAAGGCTGTTCCACGGACCGAAAAGAAAGAGGAAGATGAAGAAGTCTCTGATGACAAGTCCGTTGAAAAGAAAACAACAAAAAAGTCAGAAAAAAAAGCTGACAAATAATAGTATTAGCGATATACTAACTAAGTAATAATTATTACTTAGTTATGCGGGTATAGTTTAGTGGTAAAACTCAACCTTCCCAAGGTTGCGTCGCGAGTTCGATTCTCGTTACCCGCTTCATTGCCTACGTGGGATTAGATGTTTAAATGTCGTCTAATCCCTCTTTTTTTATTCAATTTAGTAAGCGCTTACCTAAAAAGTGTGATATGATTCAAAGTGATAAAAAGGAGTTGAAAATATATGGAATTAAATCATTTTATTGACCACACCCTATTAAATCCCGAAGCAACAGAAGAACAGGTAGAAACAGTCATTCAACAGGCAATTGATAACCATTTTCACACAGTTATGATCAATCCTTACTGGGTTGGTAAAACTCACGAAGCCCTAAAAGCAACCGATGTCTTAACGGCGACTGTAATTGGCTTTCCTCTGGGAGCCACGACAACTGCCAGTAAGGTTGCTGAAACCAAGGAGGCAATTAAAGATGGTGTTGATGAAATTGATATGGTTATGAATATTGGCGAAATGAAAAGTGGCCACTATGATCGAGTAGCTCAGGATATTGCAGCTGTCGTTAAAGTCGCTCATACAGAGAACAAAATTGTGAAAGTAATTATTGAAACTGCTCTGCTTAGCGATGAAGAGATTACTAGGGCCTCTCAAATTGTCGCTAATATGGGGGCTGATTTTGTAAAAACATCTACTGGATTTTCCACGCGTGGAGCTCAAATTCATGATATTGAGTTAATGGCAGCGGCTGTTCAAGGGACAAATACTCAGGTAAAGGCTTCTGGAGGAATTCACACAGCTCGGGAAGCGGAAGAAATGATTAATGCGGGTGCGACTCGATTGGGCGTTAGTCGTAGTATGCAGATTATTGGTAAAAGTTAACAAAAATCGGCTCCAGTATTCGTTACAACGAATGGGGGCCGATTTTTTCTATAATTCATTTAATACAGCTTGAAGTTTATTAGCAGAATGATGCATTTTTTTAAGTTCATTTGGTGATAATTGATATTCTACAACTTGGCCAATTCCTTGACGATTGATGATGGCTGGTGAACCTAGATAAAGATCTTTGATGCCATATTGACCTTCAAGTGGAGCCGAAACAGGGATTACGGTATTCTTATTTTCAATAATCGCACATACAATTGTTGAGAGACATTTAGCAACTCCGTAGAAAGTAGCGCCTTTATTTTGTATGATGTTAGCACCGGCAGCACGAACTTGGTTTTCAATTTCTTCTTTTTGTTCATCAGTGAGGGTGACGATTTCGTCTAATGGGCGACCGTTAATCATAGTTTCATCAAAGGTGGCAAAGGATGAATCACCATGTTCACCGAGAACCTGTGAATCAACAGCATTAACAGAAATATTAAGCCGTTGACTAAGAATTAATCGTAATCGCATGGTATCGAGAGAAGTTCCAGTACCAATAACACGATCCTTGGAGAAACCAGAAATCTTCTGGGTAAGGGTGGTCAGAAGGTCAACGGGATTACTTGAAATAACAAAGACACCTTTAAAACCGCTTTGAACAATCGGGTCAATGATACTCTTCAAAATTTTGATATTTTTGTGGATTAAATCAAGCCGACTTTCACCAGGTTTACGAGGTACTCCTGCTGTAATAACGACAACATCAGCATCGTGTGCATCAGCGTAAGTGCCAGTAGTGATTTCTGTTGGGCCAGTGAGTGGGGTAATGTCGGCTAAATCTAGGGCATCTCCTAACGCCCGTTCCTTGTTTCGGGTAACGATGACTAATTTGTCGATTTCACGACTAGACTGCAGAAGAGAGAAAGCAAAGGCAGATCCAACAGCCCCATCACCGACTAAGAGAACTTTGTGCTGATACTGATTAATCATTCTCCTAATTCTCCTTTTGTAATTCTTTTTGTGCTGCCCAGTGATTAATTGGTCCAAATTTATGGCCAACTTCAATTGGATGAGAGATAGCTGCAAAGACGGCATTTTTCGCCCGGATAACAGCATTCTTTACTGATTCCTTCTTTGCTAATTCGGCGGTAATAATTGCAGAGAAAGTGTCTCCTGTGCCGTTGATATGAGTTGTTTCAAAAAATGGCTTACTAATTTCAAATTGGGTTCCATCTTCTAATAAGACGTAATCAACGACGTGGGCATGGGTAGCTGGATCAGTGTGTTGACCTTTAATAACAACATTTTTTGCTCCCATTTCTTGCAGTTTTTTAGCAGCAATAAAAATTTCTTCTGAGTCTTTTAGTTCCGAATCAGTTAATTTTTGTGCTTCGAAAAAGTTAGGGGTAATCACAGTCGCTAAAGGAATAATTCGTTGCCGGAAAAGTTGATAAGCTGACTCTTCTAGTAACATATCGCCATGTTTAGTAATGATAACAGGATCGACAACAAGTGGACCAAAATCAACTCTTTGATATTCATCGGCCACCACATTTATTACTTCATCATTGGCTAACATTCCAGTTTTAGCAGCTGAAATTTTGAAATCGGCATTCAGAGTTTTAAACTGCTGGGAAATAAAATCTGCTGGCATGATATGGGCAGCTTCAATGCCATATGAATTACCAGCAACTGCAGCGGTTAATAGTCCGTGACCATAAACATTATCAATAAAAAATGAATGAAGGTCAGCTGGCATTCCAGCACTTCCGTCTGAGTCATGACCTGCGATTGTAACTACTTGTGGATGTTGATTAATCATTTTTTTCAACCTTTCTGTTTCTTATTTATTTGTTAAAAATTGTAACATAATAATTAAAAATTGTATTTACAAATGAGATTAGTATGATAAACTAAACAAGAACCAAGAATTGGAGAGTAGTAGTAAACTTAGCTTTATAGCAAGTCTGTGTTGATGGAAGTCAGGTAAGTGAAGTTTGTGAAGGCGTGCTCCATAGGTATAAAATTAAATTATAACGAGTGGAATTCTAATTCAATTAGAGTGGTACCGCGGGATAAAATCTCGTCTCTAGTAAGTTATGCTTACTAGGGACTTTTTTGTTTAGGAGGAATATTTATGGATGAGAAATTACAAGTAGCAAATGCAATCTCTGTAGCTTTACCCGACTTAAAGATTGAAGAAATTCAGGATAAAATTGAACGACCAAAAGATTCCAAGAATGGTGACTATGCTTTTCCAACATTCTTCTTGGCAAAGGAATTACATAAAGCACCACAATTGATTGCAAGCGAACTAGTAGAAAAAATTAACGATGATGGTTTTGAAAAGGTTGTTACGGCCGGTCCCTACATCAACTTTTTCTTGGATAAGGCGCAAGTTGGGGCAAGTATCCTTAAGGACATTCTAGAAGACCCGGAACACTATGGTGAAAGTGACCTGGGTCATCAGTCTAATGTTACAATTGACTATTCATCTCCAAACATTGCTAAACCAATGGGGGTTGGTCATCTTCGCTCAACTATGATTGGTGAAGCGGTTGCTCGGATTTTAGAAAAGGTTAACTATAACTTGGTACGGATTGATTACCTTGGTGATTGGGGAACTCAATTTGGTAAGATGATGGCTGCCTACAAGATGTGGGGAGACAGTGATGAAGTTCAACAAGGATTAAAGGATGACCCAATCAACACGTTGTTACAACTTTATGTACGGATCAACCAAGAAGCCGATGAACATCCTGAATACACTGAAGCTGGTCGTGACTGGTTTGCTAAGCTTGAACACGGTGATGAAGAAGCTTGGGAACTCTGGCGTTGGTTCCGGGAAATCTCTCTTGAACGGTTTCAACGAGTTTACGACATGCTTGATGTGAAGTTTGACTCATTCAACGGTGAAGCATTTAGTGCCCAAAAGATGGAAGAACCAATCCAACTTCTTCGTGATAAGGGTCTTTTAAAGAAGAGTCGTGGTGCTGAGATTGTTGATTTGGAAAAATACAATCTCCCACCATTGCTAATTATTAAGAGTAATGGAACTACCACTTACATTACTCGTGACTTAGCCACTGCTCTCTTCCGGAAGCGGATGTATGGTCACGCTAAATCATTATATGTTGTTGGTGCCGAACAAGAAGTTTACTTCAAGCAATTGCGAATGGCATTGAAGGAGCTTGGCTTCAACTGGTGGGACCAAATTGAACACATTTCATTTGGTTTGATGAACTTAAACGGTCAAAAGATGTCAACTCGTAAGGGAAATGTTGTTTCTCTGGAAAACGTTCTCCATGATTCAATTGACCTTGCAAGAAAGCAAATTGCTGAAAAGAACCCGGACCTTAAGAATCCTGATGAAGTAGCTAAGCAAGTCGGTGTAGGTGCCGTTATTTTCCACGATCTTAAGAATTACCGTCGTAACTCAGTTGACTTCAATCTTGACGAAGTTGTTAAGTTTGAAGGAGAAACTGGTCCATATGTTCAATATGCACGTGCTCGGGCTGAAAGTATCTTAAGAAAAGGTGGCATTCGTGATTTTAGCGATGTTGACTTAACACAAGTTGGTGATGAAGCTTGGGAATTGCTTAGCTTCTTAAGTCAATATAGTGAAGCCATTAAGCGGGCAGCTAATAACTATGACCCATCTGTTATTGCTAAGTACGCACTTGAACTTGCTAAAAAATTTAACCAATATTATGCACACACGCGGATTCTGGATGATGATCCACAACAACCCGCACGTTTGGCTCTTACACAAGCTGTAAGTAATGTTTTGAAGTCAGCACTTGACTTACTTGACATTAAGGCGCCTGACGAAATGTAATAGAAAAAACTATAAATAACTGATAATAATAAAAGAAAGAGATTGATAAAATGACGTGTACCCCCAAAGTTGGAAATCAACTTTGGGGGTATTTCTTATGACTAAAATTAGCGTGAATACTAAGATTA
>JBCLSJ010000006.1:0-106749 GCA_041225415.1 Lactobacillaceae bacterium 24-114 | reverse complement strand
ATTGACCCCGATTGAATATCGGAATCAATCCGTCAATTAAGACTTTTTAAAATGTCTAACTTTTCTATGGCACTTCAGATCGCTGAGCTCTTCTTATTTTGATAATTATTAATTAATAGATGGTCCAGCTTAAAATTAAGCTAATGTTCCCATTGGATCCCACGGCTTCAATACGATTGGATCCGCCTCTTGGTCTTTCCGAAGCTTTTCGCTTAGGTACTTCTTGTTAACAACAATTTGGTAACAGAACTTATCCATCCATGGATCACTCATTACAAAGTAACCTTTAGTTCCCACCTTGTTTCCCCATGAGTTTTCGACTTTCCACTTTGTTGGTTTATCATTAACGAGATCTACTCCCGTAAGTACCATCGCGTGATCCATCATGCTTTGACCATAGTCTAGGCTCTCTGCCTTGGACATCATAAGTTCGGTATCAAAGAGTTTTTCGTAGTCATAGGTGTTAAGGGCCATAATTCCTAACTTGGTTTCAGAGTACTTAACGACATCTGAACCAAACCAAACGCTTTCGCCAGCCTTTAATTGGTCGATGGCGAGTTTCTTGAATTTATCCATTGGCAAGTTTAAGTGCTTTATTTGACGACCACCGACAACATTACCGAGCATGTCGATAGTGTAAGTCTTGTAGTATTCCTTATCATCGGTGGGTGCCTGGATGATTGAAACATAGTCTTCCAAATTCCAACCCACATACTTCTTGAAGAATTCTTGTGGGGTGATATTTTCGTCCCGGTGGAATTCTTTATCTTTCTTTGTCCGGTATTCAAAGTCAAAATGAGAGACTGGTTCGCCAAAGGCATAGGAAAGCATTCGGTAAACATCATTTAACATTTCTTTCCGCTTAGCATTAACTGCCTCTTCGTCCGCATGATCCTCGTTGATCATCTTACGTAAAATTACTGCGTCGTGGCGTAATTTATTATTGAGGACATTGTTAATGCCATTTGAACGACTAGAATTAAATGATTCAGGCATGGCAGCCTTTGGCATTACCCCATATTTTTCAATCAGGGCACAAAGCATATCCCATTGACCACCATCGGATTGAGGATTTGCCATTAACCAGGCAACTTTCCGATCGTCGGTAGCTAAGTTGGCAGTTTTAATGACATTTTCATAGAAGTAGTTTGACTTTTCAAACTTGTCCCAGAAAAATTGGTAGGCTTGAGAAAGTTCAAAGTCATCAGGAAGATTGAACTTTTGTTGCATATCATGACGCATGGTATTTAATGCGGCAAATAGCCAACAACGACCAGATTGCTTTTGGTCGGCAACGTCTCCGGTACTTAAGTCAATTGAGAAATGTGGGGCGTTGTCAGAAATGGAATGCCAGTTAAAACTTGCGGCGTTAACCCCATTTTTGGTAACAGCATTCTCCAAGATAGAACTATCTGTCCGTTGATTGTAGTTCGCATGGAAGTCGTTAATCATTGAGTTATCAATACTAAAACTCATTTTCTTCACTCTCCTTAAAGATTCTATTTCTCTATTATAGTAATAAAATAAGAAAAAGCGAAGAAGTGAGGATTAATATTTAGCTTCCCATGTCATCTTTTCAACGGCATCTTTGGCGTCTTTAACATCAGATAATCCCTGGCTGATTGCTGATTGAGCAACGGCAATTGCAACTTTCTTGGAAAAGCTAGTCATTTCTTTAACTGGAGGCAAAACAGCTGCGCCAGGATTGTCAGGATCAACCAAGCCAACGAGAGCATGGGCAGCGGCGGCCAACATTTCATCATTGATGTGTTTTGCTTCCGTTGCGATGGCTCCAAAACCAACTCCTGGGTAGATAAGGGCATTATTTGCTTGACCAATATTGTAGGTTATCCCATTATATTCAATATCGGCAACGGGAATACCCGTAGCAATCAATGCCTTTCCGTTTGTCCACTTCAAAAGATCACTAGCTTTTGCCTCGGCCAACTTAGTAGGATTAGATAATGGGAAGATAATTGGTCGTTCAGTGTGAGATGCCATTTCCTTAACGATTTCTTCGGTAAAAGTACCGGGGCAAGTAGATGTTCCAATCATTACGGTAGGGTGGATAGCTTTAACAACAGCCGCAAGATTAGTTAGTTCGTCTGGGTTATCAAATTCGCTTCGTTGACGAGTAAATGGTTTTTGCTTTGGTGTTAGTCCTTTAGTATCGTCAAAAAGGAGTCCTTGCTTATCAACTAGGTAGAAGTGCTTTTTGGCTTCTTTAGGGGAAAGTCCCTGACGTATCAACTCGTCAAAGAGCATTTTAACAATTCCCATTCCGGCGGTTCCGGCACCAAATGTAAGGAAGCGTTGGTTTGTGATTTTTTCCTTTGAAATATTTAAGGCACCTAATACCCCGGCTAAAGAAATAATTCCTGTTCCTTGAATATCATCGTTAAAGGTTAAAATCTTATTATGGTACTTGTCGAGAATTCGAGCAGCAGTTCCCCGACCAAAGTCTTCAAAGTGAAGGAGGGTCTTTGGGAATAGTTCTTGAGTAGTGGCAACAAATTGGTCGATAAAGTTAAAGTATTGGTCACCAGTTATTCTGTGATGACGTTCACCAAGGTAGAGAGGATCGTTGAGGAGCTTTTCATTGTCTGTCCCAGCGTCAATTGAAACTGGCAGAACTTGTGAGGGATCGACGCCAGCAGCGGCGGTATAAACCACCAGCTTACCAACGGCAATATCCACACCATCAACCCCCCAGTCGCCGATTCCAAGGATACCTTGTGAATCAGTAACTACGATTAGACGAATATCACGCCCGCAACAAACGTTTTTAAGGCTTTGCTTAATGTCTTCTGGGTGTTCCACAGAGAGGTAGACAGCATCTTGTGGACGTAAGTAGCGTTCATTATATTGTTCAATTGCTTCAGCAATAACTGGATCATAAACGATGGGCATCATTTCAGTAATGTGTTTCTTCATTAAATAGAAGAAAAGTGTCCGGTTAGCGTTGAAAACTTCCATTAAAAAGTGTCGTTTTTCAATCTGGGAAGGTTTGGTTTGAAATAAGGCATACGTTTCAGCTGCTTGCTCTTCGATTGTTTTAACGCGAGGCGGTAGAGTACCAACCAACCCTAATTCCTTTCGTTCTTCCATGGAAAAGGCAGTTCCCTTATTCTTGAAAGGATTATTTAAGATTTCCATTGCGGTTGTCATAGTATAAATTCACCTGATTTTCTTATTTATGGTTTCAGTGTAGGTCTTTATTTAGACTATAGTCAATTTTGTGATATTCTATAAATAAAATTGATTTATCCATTAGAAAACCATAAATATAGAGGAACTAAATGAAAATTAAGGATTTAGAATATTATTTACAACTAGTAGAAAGTAAAAATTTTTCCATTGTCGCAGAAAAATTTAACGTTCGTCAGCCAACAATTACGATGGCCATTAGGCGGTTGGAGGAGGAGTATGGAACGACCTTCTTTATTCGGGACCGGGTACATCATCAAGTCCAAGTGACAGAAACGGGGCTTCAATTTACCAACCATGTGCGAACGATTTTAAATGAATTAGCAATAAGTCGCCAAGAGATTGAACATACTAAGAAAAACAAGGTGCTATTTGGCTTACCACCTATCATCGGAAACTATTACTTCCCTGCCGTTACGCCGCGACTGTTGCAAGCTAATCTTTTGGACCGGCTCGTCACGGTTGAACATGGATCAAAAGAGCTGCTACAAATGCTGCTGTCTGGAAAACTAGACATGGCACTTTTAGGATCGCTATCTTCCTTTAAGGAAGCGAGGTTGCGGACAGTAGAATTTGCCTGTTATCCATTTAAGATAATTATGGGTACAAATCATCCCTTAGCGCAGGAAAGTCAAGTTTCTTTTGCTGATTTGAAGGGTCAATCCTTTATCCTTCCAGATACGGATTTTATCCATGATCAGGCATTTCGCCAAATGTGCCGAAGCGCTCATTTTCGTCCTAAAGTTATTTATCGGACTAATGATATTCATATCATCAAGGCCATGGTTGAAGAGGGGATGGGGATTTCTTTCTTAGCAGAATTAGCAATTGACCCTAGCGATCGATTTACTTCTTTAGAAATGATGGAAGATTACCAACCATATTTTCATTTATCGTTAGCCACCCGGCAAACTGAGTTCCTATCACCGGTGAAACAGAAATTATGGGAGACAATAAGAGCAATTGGAAAATAATCATTTGCAAGGCAGTAAGCCAAGAAGAGAGTGATAGTCTACGAGAAATGAATTAATTATTCGTTGGACTTAGACTTGATCCTTGCGGTTATTTCCTAAAATTAGGCTATGTAATATTTAAAACTAAAAGGAACTGACGAAAATACCAAAATATTTTCCCAGTTCCTATCAGGAAAGTTTATGGACGCGCATGGAGTAATTTTGGCCCTTCTTGAGTACCAACAAGGACATCATTAACTTGGTTTAAGAAAAGGCCATCTTCAATCAAGCCTACCATGCCGATTAATTCTTTATGTAAGGCAAACGGATCATTAATTTTTTGGAGATGCAGGTCGATGATGAAGTTGCGTTGATGCGTTCTGAAGAGTTCATCACTGCCTTCTAGTGTTCGCCATGTTGGGTTATAACCACATCGAGCGAGCTTATTAAAGAGATGGTGGCTACCGTATGGAGTGACCTCAACCGGAAGAGGGAAAGCCCCTAATTGTTCAACTAGTTTTGATTCATCGACAATCCACATAACACGATCGGAGTAATTAGAAACGATCTTTTCCCAAAGGAGAGCGCCTCCACCACCTTTGATTCCTTGGAAATCAGCGCTAATTTCGTCAGCACCATCAATAGTTAGGTCGATGTGGTCAACATCATCGATTTCCTTAACCTGGATGCCTAATTTCTCTGCTTGGCGAGTTGTTCGATTAGAAGTAGTAACACAGACGATATCAGTTAGACTGCCATTGCGCACTTGTTCGCCCAAAGCGTCAACGAGACATTTGACAGTTGAACCTGTTCCTAGGCCTACTATCATTCCAGAATGGATATAATCAACAGCAGCTTGCCCAACTTGTTGCTTTAATTCGTCTTGATTCATAATTTTCCTCCTTGAAATTTAGAAACGATCTTCTGGAAGCAATAATTCCTGATATTCGGAATGTAGCTTAAATTGTTTGATTGCATAAGGACACATTAATTTAACGACAAGCTGGTGATCAGTCGCATAGTCCACAAATCTTTTAACCAAGTCCGCCGCCAAATGCTGGCCTCGGTAATCTGGATTGACAAAAACTCGTTCGAGGACAACTCGGTTTGGGAAGCCCTCAATAGCAGGAAAACTAATTTCTCCCACCAAGATGTCCCCATCATCAGTTAAGGTAATTCGATCTTTTTTAATTGTATATTTCATCAAATCACATCCATATAAAATTTGAGATACCAAAGTAAAGCAATACCATTCGATTCATATCTATCATATAATAAATAGATGACTTATAAAAAGAATTAGGTGATAAAAAGTGAAACGCGGATTTAAAGTAGTGAGCACAAAGGTAAATCAAGGACTTCATCTTCCCCAAAGACAAACGGCTCATGCCGCCGGTTATGATTTTGAAGCTGCAGAAGATTTTGTTTTACCTTCAATTTGGAAAGGAAACTTTTTAAAGATCCTTTGGAAACTTCACCAACAGAAAAAATTAACTACAGACGAATTAAAAGATGCGGATCAATGTTTAAAACCGTATTTAGTACCTACGGGGATTAAAGCGTATATGCAAGACGATGAATTTTTATTACTTGCTAACCGGTCGAGTGGACCATTAAAACGCCGCCTTATCTTACCCAATGGTGTAGGAATTGTTGATGCTGATTACTATGAGAATGATAGTAATGAAGGAGAAATTTTCTTCCAATTGGTCAACTACGGTTTAAGTGATTATCACATAAAAAAAGGTGAACGGATTGGCCAGGGAATTTTCATGCCATATTTAATTGCTGATGGTGAACAACAGCCTAAAGCACAACGGACTGGCGGCTTTGGTTCAACCAAAAAATAATATAGCAAATCTTTGTTAAGAACGAAATAAAATCCCTTATATTTGTGAAAAAATTGCCGTTTTTTTCCTACTGGAACGGTCCAATGCAGTTAATTATAAAAATTGGTAGGGTGTATTTTTATTTTAGGTTCGTTGATCTTTATATAATAGAAAAGAGAGGAAGTCATAGATGGCAAAGGTTAAAACACAGTACGTTTGCCAAAATTGTGGATATAATTCTCCACGTTACCTTGGCCGGTGTCCAAATTGTGGTGAGTGGAACACGTTAGTTGAAGAACAAGTGCAAGTAACTCCTTCTGCTAAGCAAAGCAGTCGATCAACCACACTAACTGGCCTAGTTGCCAAGGCACAAAAAATTGGTGAAATAAATAGTCAGGAAACACCTCGGGTTAAAACACGTCTAAATGAATTAAATCGGGTTTTAGGTGGGGGTATTGTTCCCGGATCATTAATTTTAATTGGTGGCGACCCGGGGATTGGTAAGTCAACATTGCTACTACAAGTTTCCGGTCAACTAAGTGAACAACATCAGCGTGTTCTCTATGTTTCTGGTGAAGAAAGTGCCACGCAAATTAAGATGCGGGCAGAACGGTTGGCTGTTTCAGCGGAGGATTTTTATATTTATCCAGAAACGAATATGGACAGTGTCCAAGAAACAATCCGCGACTTAAAGCCGGATTATGTAATCATTGACTCAGTTCAAACAATGCAGGCTACAGATGTTAGCTCTGCCATTGGGAGCGTTTCACAAATTCGGGAAGTGACAGCTCAGTTAATGAAGATAGCGAAGAGCAATAATATTACGATTTTTGTTGTAGGTCATGTTACCAAGGGGGGTGCATTAGCCGGGCCAAAGATTCTTGAACATATGGTGGATACGGTCTTATACTTTGAAGGGGACCTCCACCACACTTATCGGATTTTGCGTTCAGTAAAAAATCGGTTTGGTTCAACTAACGAGCTAGGAATTTTTGAAATGCACACTGATGGGTTGTCCGAAGTAAAGAACCCTTCTGAAATCTTCTTAGAGGAACGACTAGAAGATGCGACTGGTTCTGCGGTAGTTGTTTCTCTGGAAGGGACACGGCCGATTTTGGTGGAAATCCAAGCTTTAGTCACCCCCACTGTGTATGGAAATGCTCAGCGGACGGCAACGGGATTAAGCAGAAACCGTGTCTCTTTGATCATGGCGGTCCTAGAGAAACGGGCAAACCTAATGCTCCAAAACCAGGACGCCTACTTAAAGGCAGCTGGTGGCGTTAAATTGGATGAACCGGCTATTGACCTCGCCATTGCAATCAGTATTGCATCAAGTTATCGGGATAAGGGGACCCAACCGAGGGATGCCTTTATTGGCGAAGTTGGTTTAACTGGAGAAATTCGTCGGGTTAACCGCATCGAGCAGCGGGTGGCTGAGGCAAAAAAGCTCGGATTTAAGCGGATCTTTATTCCTAAAAATAACTTAAAAGGTTGGCAGCCACCGACAGGCATTGAAGTAGTTGGGGTTGCTACCTTGCGTCAAGCCTTACGTTTAGCATTAGGTTAATTTAGATAAGGAGGGATAACACGATATGCGAACACGAATTATTAAACTAATTTATGTAATAGTTGGTGCGGCAATTGGTTTTTATTATTTGCCATTATTATGGAACATTATTGATTTTCACATGGGGTCCGCCTTACTATTCTTTTTTGATATTTTTGTCGGTGCCTTTGTATTTTTCTTGTTATCATTGCTACTTGCAAAGCCAACAGAACAGTTAGTAACACGAATAGAGAAAAGTTTGATGAAGCTAAGCCCGGTTTACCTATTTTTTGGCACTTTACTGACCATAATCGGGTTGGCATTAGCGGTCTTAATTTCTATCCCACTATGGCGGACTGGGATTCCAGTTATTAACAATGTGTTGCCAATCCTGTTAATGGTGACTTTTAGTTATTTTGGTTACCGGATTGGGACAACGCGGCTAAATGATTGGAAAAACTTCTTTCCCCATCGTGGCCATGATAAGGATGATAACGCAGAGGTGATTTCACAAAAGGACGAAAATTATCACCATTACAAGATTCTGGATACCAACATTTTAATTGATGGTCGGATTTACGATTTAGTAAAGACCGGATTTCTTGAGGGGACTCTGCTTGTACCTAATTTTGTCCTTTATGAATTGCAATATATCGCGGATTCTGGTGAAAGTATTAAGCGAGTGCGGGGACGTCGTGGTCTAGATATTTTGAATAAATTACGGAAGGAAAAGATTATTCCAATCGAGATGTATGATGGGGATTTTGAAGATATTCCAGAAGTTGATAGCAAGTTGATAGCACTGGCGAAAAAAGTTAATGGGGTAATTGTTACTAATGATTACAACTTAAACAAAGTTATTCAGTTCCAAAATGTACAGGTCCTAAATATTAACAATTTAGCTAAATCCTTACGAGCACGGGTAATTCCTGGTGAAAAATTAAATGTTGAAGTAGTTAAGAAGGGGACTGAACGGCAACAAGGTGTTGCTTATCTTGATGATGGAACGATGGTTGTTGTTGAAGATGGTCGCTACTTTATGAATCAACGTATTGATGTTGAAGTAACGAGTGCCTTGCAAACTGATGCAGGTCGGATGATCTTTGCTCGACCACTTCATTCAAACAAGGGAATTGACGAAAAGAGTAGCAATAGTTCGGATCAGGAGAATAAAGGAAAAGACGATCAAGAAAAATAATCGCTGATACAGGAGTTTGCTGCTTAATAACAGAGGTTATAAGTACAGATTAAGCGACATTTTAAGAAACTTGGTACACGAGCCGGCTTTACCTGCTAGATTCGGAAACTCGTACCAAAGCTTGCGGCTGAAATTATTGTTGTAGTGTCGAAGCATCTAATGGCTACTAATAGACAATTCATGCTAACGGTAAGGTCAAGAACCTGATTTAGGAAAATAAAAAGTTAGAATTAACATTTAAACAAAAAAGAGGGAACGCGATTGGAGAATTTTAATCTTCAAAATCACGTTCCCTCTTTTTCCCTTTGTTAAAAGTCAAAAAAAGAGAGATAGCCTTGGGGAAGCTATCTCTTGAGGAGTATTGTAGAGATTTGGGGAGTTCTCTACAAGATTAATTTTTCGGTTACTATTGGGAGGAGTAATTGAAAAATAATAGGTTTCATTTAAGTAGTAAGGCTATTTCCTTACCACGCTTTATATACTAGCAGGAGAATGTGAAGAAATTGTGACGGAATAGTTAAAAAACAATTTTCGGACAAATTTAAATGGATAAATAGGTTCATTCCGCTAGATATGTTAGTATTATTGATGTAAATATGAAAGGAGCACGACAGACATGCTAACGTTATATAATACTTTGACGCGCAAACAAGAAGAATTTAAACCAGTAACTCCAGGAGTAGTTAACATGTACGTCTGTGGTCCCACGGTTTATAACTATATTCATATTGGTAATGCGCGTTCTGCCATTGCATTTGATACTGTGCGTCGTTATCTGGAATTTAAGGGTTACAAGGTTAACTATGTCTCTAACTTTACAGATGTTGACGATAAAATGATTAAGGCGGCCCATGAGCAAGGGATTACTGTTCCAGAATTAGCAGATAAATATATTAAAGCCTTTGAAGAGGATACGAAGGCAATTAATATCAAATCGGCCACAGCTCACCCACGAGCAACAGAAAATATACCAGAGATTATTGAGTTCATTCGAGACCTCATTGAAAAGGGGTATGCATATGCAGTTGACGGGGATGTTTATTACCGCGCACGTAAATTTAAGGACTATGGCGAACTTTCAGGACAATCAATTAATGATCTGGAAGTTGGTGCCAGTGAACATGTGAGTGCAGATGAAGTGAATAAAAAAGAAGATCCGATCGATTTTGCCCTTTGGAAGGCAGCTAAGCCGGGTGAAATTAGCTGGGATTCACCTTGGGGGAAGGGACGTCCTGGTTGGCATATTGAATGTTCTGTGATGTCAACTAAGTATTTAGGAAAGACAATTGATATTCATGGTGGAGGACAGGACCTTGAATTTCCTCACCACGAAAACGAAATTGCCCAAAGTGAAGCAGAAAATGGACAAACTTTTGTAAACTACTGGATGCATAACGGATTTGTGACAATTGGAAGAGATAATGAAAAGATGAGTAAATCTCTTCATAATTTCATTACAGTTCATGACATTATTAAGAAAGTTGATCCACAGGTTCTGCGTTTCTTTATGGCAACGACACAATATCGGCGTCCAATTCAATATAGTGAAGATAACTTAATAGATGCTAAGAATAATTTGGAACATATTCAAACCGCCTATGATAACTTAACGTATCGAGAAAAAGATGCAGAAGACGGAGTTGATGCAGATATTGAGTCAAAGCTAGCTGAATTTAGACTAGATTTCACAACAGCGATGGATGATGATATTAATACTCAAAACGGGATTGCTGTTGTATATCGATTAGTTAAATTTGCTAATATTTATGCACAACAAGATCAAGTTAAGTTAGACTCTCTCAAAGCAATCAAGGACTTAATCCAGGAATTGGTAAGTATTTTTGGCGTTGAGTTAAGTGAGAGCAACAATGAATTAAACGATGAACATATTGAACAATTAATTATGGAACGGGATGAAGCACGGAAGAACAAGAATTTTGCTCGGAGTGATGAAATTCGTGATCTTCTTAAAAATCAGGGAATTATCTTAGAAGATACCCCTCAAGGCACCCGTTTTAAGAGAACTTCAAACTAGGAGAATCGAGAAAATATAATGGAGCAAGTAGATTATCGTCAGGTAAATGGCATTGCCCTAGCTTATTTGGGTGATGCAATCTATGAGGTCTTTATCCGCCAACATTTACTGAATAAAGGGATGACCAAACCAACTAAGCTGCAACGAACAGCGACCCATTACGTATCAGCAAAGGCCCAAGCGGCATTAATTGAGCTAATGGAACAAGACAAAATTTTAACCGAAGAGGAATGGAATGTTTTTAAGCGGGGACGCAATGCTAACAGTCACACGCACGCTAAGCATACCTCAGTTTTGACATATCGAATGTCAACTGGCTTTGAGGCAATGATGGGTTACCTACAACTGACAAACCAGCAAGACCGGTTAGGAGAATTAGCTCAGTGGTGTATTGAGCAAGTAGAAGCAGGGAGGACAGAACATGAGTCTTGAGAATACTGATTTTATCATTGGCCGACATCCAGCTGAAATGGCTTTAAAATCGGACCAAGAAATTAACAAGGTGTTTATTCAAGCTGGCTTGAAGTCAGACGCAATTTCACAGATTATTAAGTTAGCAAAGGAAAAACGTTTGGTGATTTCAAATGTTCCAAAAAACAAATTGGATCAAATGACTGACCACCAAAATCACCAAGGTGTTGTATTAGCGGTAGCAGCCTATCGTTATGCAACAATTGATGACTTATTTGAAAATGCTAAAAAACATGATGAAGAACCATTCTTCTTAATGCTTGATGAATTGGAAGATCCACATAATTTAGGGTCTATCATGCGGACAGCCGATGCAGCAGGGGTACATGGTATTATTATTCCTCGTCGTCGTGCCGTTGGCTTAACGTCTGTTGTTGCAAAGACATCGACTGGGGCAATTGAGCATGTACCAGTTGCTCGGGTAACTAATCTTGTTCAAACAGCTAATGAGCTAAAGGACCGTGGCGTTTGGCTTTACGGAACTGATATGGCAGGAACGGATTACCGTCGCTGGGATGCTAAGGGAGCAGTAGCGTTGGTCATCGGAAATGAAGGAAAGGGGATTTCTCCTCTCCTAAAGAAGAATTGTGATGAAATGTTAACGATTCCGATGGTTGGGCACGTCCAAAGCCTGAATGCCAGTGTGGCGGCTAGTCTTTTGATTTACCAAGGATTTAATTCGCGTCATCCTTTGAAATAAGAAAGATAACTTTGACTTTCAAAACAGTAAACACTCTTAACGTCTGATACACTTGATGTTAAGGGTGTTTAAATTTTTAAAATTGAGGAGACAAATTCTCTAAATTGTCTATTTGGCCTTATCAAGTTAAGTAAAACACAATATTTAAAGAAAATTTCTAAAAAATATAAACTAATATTTATAAGTGAAGGAATGCCTTAGTTATCTTATAGGGCGGCTAATTTTATATAAAATCAGTTCACTTAAATAGTATAAAATTATTAATAAAAGCTATTATCACTCGATATACTGTTAATAAAATCACAAATTTGTACTTCAGATTATCTTTATAGTCTGGTAAATTTAATTAAGGCAAAGTCACCGCACGTTGGGGAGCTTATTGTCGGCGACTAAAGACAGTAGAAGGAGCAACGCAATACCTTACACGTTGTTAGGGGTTGAAATGGTGGAAAAGCCAAATTAGAGAAAGGGTATGTGAGGTAGGAGCAGATATGGATAAAAAGACAGCAGACTTGCAAATGCTATTTAGTGCAAAAATGGGTAGTGAAGAGGGGTTCACTATATTGTATGAGTGTTATGAAATATTAGTCTCGCGTTTATGGCAAAAATATTATGTGCCGGATTTAGAATTCGAGGACTGGCAACAAGAAGCCAAGATGGTTTTGGTTAAGATTTTGGCCTTATATAAGGGAAACGATATTAACAAGTTTAGTGGCTTTTATAAGCAAAGTTTAATTAACCGTTTATTGGATCTTTATCGAGCACGGCAAGCGGACAAAAGAATTCCAGCTGATCGTGTTCATCAATTAACTGAATCACATGAAGCAATAACCAGTAATATGGAAAAAACGTTAGATAACCTGGCTCATTGTCACCATAGCATGAAGAAGTTATTTGAGAATAGTTCGTCCTTTGAAAAGGAAGTTTTACGATTAGCACTTTCTGGATGGACAACTGAAAGCATCAGTGAAAAACTAAAATGTACTAAGCGGCAAGCTCAAAGTGCGTTGGCTCGGAGTAGACGAAAACTCATACGCTATTTATCAAGAGACTAAAAGAAAAATGAGAAAAGCTGACACTTGTTTTAGGTGGGGAATCATGCTATTCTTGTAAAATATGGAGGTGATTTGTATGTCCCAAAAGAAAGTTGCATTGGAATGTACAAAATGTGGAGCACATAACTATGTGGTATCCACTAATCCTCAACGACAAGAACGTTTAGAATTAAAAAAATTTTGTAAACATTGTGGTGAATACACACTTCATCGTGAAACACGTTAGTTAGCTGGAGGATGTCATGCATTTATTTCGCTTTATAAAAAGCGTTGGCCATGAAATGAAATTAGTTGTTTGGCCAACCGCTCGAGAAAATCGTCGGGATACAACAATTGTTATTTCGTTAACTCTTTTCTTTGTTCTCTTCTTTGCTCTCTTTGATTGGTTGATCAGAATGTTAATGAGATTATTTGTCTAATTAGTAGTCAACTAAACCAGTATTTGCTATACTGTAATTATAAGTTATGGGAAAGCTTCGTGGGTACCTGCGAGCTTTTTTATTTTGAATTTTAACAAGAAAAATTTAGGAGGATTCATCGTGGAATCAAATGAAAAGCGTTGGTATGTTTTACATACCTATTCCGGATATGAAAATCGGGTTAAGAGTAACTTGGAATCACGTGCTCAATCAATGGGAATGCAAGACTACATTTTCCGTGTTGTCGTTCCTGAAGATGAAGTACGTCAAGTAAAAGACGGCCAGGCTAAAGAAGTGGTTGAAAAGACCTTCCCCGGATACGTATTAGTTGAAATGGTAATGACTGATCAAGCTTGGTATATTGCCCGAAATACACCTGGAGTTACCGGATTCCTTGGTTCTCACGGTGGTGGTTCTAAGCCAACGCCATTACTTCCTGATGAAGTAGACCGGATTATGAAGCGGATGGGCGTAAAGACAGTTCAACACGATATTGACGTTAATGTTGGCGATAGTGTAAAGGTTATTGCGGGTCCATTTGCCAATCTAATTGGTAAAGTAACTGAGGTTGACCACGAAAAGATGAAGTTAAAGGCAAACGTGAAGATGTTTGGACGGGAAACCTCGGCAGAATTGGAATTTAACCAAATTGATACTATTGACTAATTGGAGAAATGAGGATTTTGTTATTTTCTGTTATTAAACTAGGTAATATTCAGAGCTTCAGGTCCCTGGTTAAGATAGAAAGTATTTCCTCAGCCTCTTGAATTTATATAAGAAATATGATATTTTATTTCAGTATGCTATTGACATACTGTGGGAGAGACAAATATTCTGTCTCATCATGACCACAACACGGACTAAGGAGGTTTTGTCTCGTGGCAAAGAAAGTAGCTAACGTTGTCAAGTTGCAAATTCCTGCCGGTGCAGCAACACCAGCTCCACCAGTAGGTCCTGCACTTGGTCAAGCAGGTATTAACATTATGGGCTTCACTAAGGAATTTAACGCTCGGACTGCAGACCAAAAGGGTATGTTGATCCCAGTTGTTATTACTGTATATGAAGACCGTTCATTCGACTTCATTACTAAGACGCCACCTGCTGCTGTCTTATTGAAGAAGGCCGCTGGTGTTGAACATGGTTCCGGTGAACCTAACACTAACAAGGTTGCTTCTGTAACCAAGGCACAAGTTAAGGAAATCGCCGAAACTAAGATGCAAGATCTAAACGCCGCTGACGTAGAAGCAGCTATGCGCATGATCGAAGGTACTGCACGGAGCATGGGCTTCACTGTTGAAGACTAATTGCTAAGAAGCAGACCGGATATATTATTAAAGTAGTATATCCAGTGGGAGGTAGACTCCGTTAGACCACATTTGCAAGGAGGAAAACACAAGATGGCTAAAAAGCATGGTAAGAAATACCAAGATGCGCTTAAAAAAGTTGACAGCAAGAAGGAATACGCTGTTAAAGACGCAGTTCAATTAGTTAAAGATATTGATTTTGCTAACTTCGATTCAACTCTTGAAGTAGCATTTAAATTAAACGTTGATACTAAGCAAGCAGATCAACAATTACGTGGTGCCGTTGTTTTACCAAACGGTACTGGTAAGGATCAAACTGTTATTGTTTTTGCTAAGGGTGAAAACGCTAAGGCAGCTGAAGAAGCAGGTGCTGACTTTGTTGGTGACACTGACTTGGCTGACAAGATCCAAGATGGTTGGCTTGACTTTGACGTTGCAATCGCAACTCCAGATATGATGCCAGTTGTTGGTCGTTTGGGTCGGGTTCTTGGTCCTAAAGGATTAATGCCAAACCCTAAGACTGGTACTGTTACAATGGACGTAGCAAAAGCCGTTGAAGAATCAAAGGCTGGTAAGGTTACTTACCGGACAGACCGTGACGGTAACGTTGCTGTACCATTTGGTAAGGCATCATTCGACACTGACAAGTTGGTTGAAAACTTGGCTACAATTGAAGAAGTTGTTGCTAAGGCTCGTCCAGCTTCAGTTCGTGGTACTTACATGCAACACGCATCAATCGCATCAACATTTGGACCAAGTGTTACACTTGATTTAACTACATTTTAATTAGCGATTTATGCTAATAATAAAAGCTCTGAGGGAATCATTCCCTCAGAGCTTTTTAGTTAGCTATTATTTCGCAACAAGCCACTATTTAGACGTTTTCCATATTGATTAAGGACCAACCACCAAGCAAGGGATAAAAATAGGCCACCAATGACATCACTAGCATAGTGATCACGAAGATAAACTCGAGTGTACATAATGAGAAGAATCCATAAGCTAGTTAAAATAACAAACAAGAATTTACTGCTAGTAGATTTTAAGCGGGGGATAATAATGGTCCATAAACATAAGGCAAAAATGGCGGTGGCAAACGTATGCCCACTTGGAAAACTGTATCCGTAGGCAGGGAAAAGTTTTCCGGTGGGTCGCGGTCGCATAATCGAATATTTTACCAGTAAAACAAGTCCGTAACCCACAAACTGGGCAAAAAGAAACCAGAGACTAATTTTGTGCCCAATTTTCCGCCACAGAATAAGGGCGAAGATGATTGATGATATTTGTAAAATAACGGGATCACCGAGATGAGTAAGAAAGATCATTAGTTGTGTTTTAGATGTGCTAGTAGGTTGAGTAACCGATTTTGTCGAGAATAGTTACCCAATCAGCATGATAACTTACACCTAATAACAATAGTAAGAATAATAAACAACAGAGCATAAATAATAATGAGAAATACTTTATCTTCATTCAAATCCTCCTAAACTAAAGCGAAGAGATTCAATACTGTTAAGAGGCAGACTAGGGAATAAGCCAAAAAAGTTTGCCAATTGTTATTAGCATGATTTCCCATGAGTTTATAACTGCTGGTTAGGGCAACCAAGGGAAAAAGCGTAAAGGGAAGGGAAAGACTCAATATAATTTGTGCAAAGATAATTAGCTGTTCAAATTGTTCTTCATTAAAACGAATGAGGCATCCAATAATAATAATTGGAATTAGTGTTACCATCCGTGTTAAGAGGCGTCGTTTCCAAAGTGGAAGACGAATATTTAAATAACCTTCCATGACAATTTGCCCTGCTAGCGTACTGGTGATTGAGGAGATTAGGCCGGTAATTAAAAGGGCAAAGCCGAACAACCAGCTCATTAGTGGACTAGCGAGAGAACCAATGATATGGGAATTCCTAAGTCCATAAAAGACATCAGCAAGACTATTTAATGGTTTGTCGTGGAAAAAGAGTGTCCCGCCTAAGATCAATAGTAGGGCATTGATAAAGAATGCGCCAATCAAATGAATAATGGAGTCCCAATTGGCAAAACGCAGCGTTTCGATCACTTGTTGCGGATCATGTTCATCATAGCGGCGGCTTTGGGCCAGGGCGGAATGAAGGTAGATATTGTGGGGCATGATAGTCGCACCAATGATTCCAAGACTAAGAAGAAGTTCAGAATGGTCGGTCAGGATCTTAGCTTGTGGTGTGAAACCAGCTAAGATTGCGACGAGGTTTGGGTGGGCGCGACAGACCTCTATTGTAAAAATCAGTCCCACAATCAAAATGGTAATGAGGACAATAAATTCAATGCGGCGAATACCAAATTGTAAAAAGAGCAGCACAACTAACACATCTGCCACTGTTAAAATGATTCCCGCAATTAAGGGAAGGTGGAAGAGAAGATATAAGGCCACAGATGTACCGACGACACCGGTGAGGTCAGTAGCCATCATTGCTAGTTCATTTAGGAGCCAGAGAAAAATGCGCACCGGTTTGGAAACTTGTTCTGCAATGGCTTGAGCAAGGTCTTGGCGAACCACAACCCCTAATTTAATTGATAATGATTGCATTAACATGGCAACGAGAATCGAAATAAAAAGAACAATTAGGAGGGAATAGCCAAACTGACCGCCCCCAGCCAGAGAGGTTAGCCAATTCCCGGGATCCATATAACCAACAGCAACCAGGGCGCCAGGTCCACTATAGGCAAGAAATTTTTGCAAGAATGCAGATTCATATACGTTAGGGACCTTTACGCTACCGTTGATTTCATCGAGGCTCTTTTTCTTCATCCTTCATACCCCTCGACAAGATTAGCAATAAACTTGGCGAAAGCAGGACTATCATTTAGTGAAGGAATGACAGTTAAATCATTTCCCCCGTTTGCACGGAATGTTTGATAGTTTTGGACAGAATTTTCTTCAATAGTTTCCAAGCAATCAGTAACAAATGACGGGGAGACAACTAGAATATTCCGCTTCCCTAATTGGATCATTTTTAACAATGAATTTTTCAAATAAGGCTTAAGCCATGGCATTGGGCCAAATTTTGATTGATAGGCCATCATAATTTGCTCATCTGGAATATCCAACAATTCACGTAATTTTTGTGTTGTGCGCTCAGTTTCTTCTTGGTAGGGGTCACCATGCTTAACCATTGAAACTGGAATACCGTGGTAAGAGATTACGAGCATGTCATAATCGCCTTGATCCCAGGCAGATTGGATGTGGTCACTGAGGACAGTGAGGTAATGAGGATCATCAGCAAAACGGTCAATAATCGGAATGTTATCATCGACAGCTCTGATTTGGTCAATAATGGATTGGGTGGTACTCTTGGTGAAATGGGGGAACAAAGACATGACGATGATGCGGTCACAGTCTTCTTTCAATTTCTTGAGTGTATCCTCAATGCTAGGCTCGCCATAAGTCATTGCCATTCTGACGTCCCACTTTGGCAAGAGTTCCCGTACTTTTTGAGTTAGATGACGTGTGTGGACGATTAGAGGAGAACCTTCGTCAAGCCAGCAATCACGATAAAAGGTGGCTGATCGCCATGCACGAGTTGGTAAAATAAAACCGTTTAGGATGGGCTTCCAAATAGCAGCCGGCATCTCAACCACGTTTTGATCGCCAAGGAACTGACGCAAGTACTCTTTTACGTCAGGAGTAGTAGGGGTCGCAGGTGAACCGAGATTAACAAGTAGTAGACCATTTTTCATGAGAAAAACTCCTTCTTCTATATAGGTAATAAGATAATTGTACAACAATCAATTTAAAAAATTAGCTAGAAATTATTCTTTACAAACACTTGGGTGAGATGGTATACTGACTGAGTTGATTAAATATGACTCTGCCTAAGACTCAGGTGGCGAATGCCTTAATGATACCTGCCGAGGAAGAAATTAAGTTCCTTCTCTATGTCTGCGGTCATAGGGGATTTTTTTATAAATCCGATCAAACTACATTGCAGGAGGTGAAAATTCATGAGTGAAGCAGCTATTGCTAAAAAAGCTGAAACTGTTAAGCAAACAGCTGAAATGCTTAACAATGCTGAAACAGCTATCGTTGTTGACTACCGTGGTTTAACTGTTGCCGAAGTTACTGATTTACGTAAGCAACTTCGTGACGCCGGTGTTAAGATGTCAGTTATCAAGAACAAGATTCTTGAACGTGCCGTTGAAGGTACTGACTACGAAGACCTTAAGAGCACTTTCTTTGGACCAACTGCAATTGCCTTCTCTGACGAAGACCCAATTGCTCCAGCTAAGATCTTGAAGAACTTCGCTGACGACCACGAAGCTCTTGAAATTAAGGGTGGCTTTATCGAAAAGAACGTTAAGACCCTTGATGAAATCAACGAATACGCTAACATGCCAGGTCGTGAAGAACTGTTGTCAATGCTTGCATCTGCATTGCAAGATCCAATGCGGAAGATTGCTCGCGCAGTCAAGGCTATTGCCGACAAGGAAGACGAAGCCGCATAATTGTCGTATTAACGTATACTATAAAATCAAAATTAATTATCTAAATATTGGAGGATACAAACATGGCTTTTGATAAGGATGCTATCATTGCTTCATTAAAGGAAGCATCAATTTCTGACCTTAACGATCTTGTTAAGGCAATCGAAGAAGAATTCGACGTTTCTGCTGCTGCTCCAGTTGCAGTTGCAGGTGCTGCTGGTGGTGCTGCTGCAGCTAAGGACAGCTTTACTGTTGAATTAACTGAACCAGGTTCTGCTAAGGTTAAGGTTATCAAGGTTGTTAAGGACATCACTGGTGTTGGCCTTAAGGACGCTAAGGACCTTGTTGACGGTGCTCCTTCAGCAATCAAGGAAGACGTTAAGGAAGACGAAGCTAACGACATCAAGGAAAAACTTGAAGCCGCTGGTGCTACTGTTACCCTTAAGTAGTCATAAATTAATATATGAAAAGGATTGGGTTTCACAACTCAATCCTTTTTTATTGGGGTGAAAATATATGACATTCTATACTCTTAGCTATTTTGAAAGGCAACAACAAGTTAATAGTCTCTTTAATTATGCGATCATCATCATCTTATTGTTATTAATTATTTTTAATCTGTTTCGGTATTATCGACAACATCTTCGGACACGGAATCGTGACTTAGTAATTATCTTTCTTTTACTTCTACTAATTTTTACTGGAATTCAGGTTACTAATTTGGAAACAGGAGCAAAAAGACAATCTGCTACTATTCAAATGCAGCCGTTTATTAAATCGGTTGCTTTGGATCATAACCTAAAGCCAAATCAAGTTATGGTGAATTCCAAAACTCTTCAGGATGGGATTATTGTTCGATTTAAGAAAAAAGATTATAGGGTTAATATGAGCCCGAGTGGTGATAACTATACCCTTACTCGAGCGCACGTGGTTGATCACCGAGTCATTGTGCAGAATTAGGAGGAGACTAATTGGTATGGACTATGGAATAATTGCAATTAAATTTGTACTAGGGATTATTTGCCTAATTGCTCAAATTAATATTTTTGGTAAGGGTAATCTTGCACCAACATCAGCCTTCGACCAGGTGCAAAATTATGTTCTTGGTGGAATTGTTGGTGGAATAATTTATAATAGCGACGTTACTGTTTTACAGTTTGTAATGGTCTTACTGATTTGGACATTAGTAGTGTTTATTGTTAAGTTTGCTAAAGATAACAGTAGCTTCGTCAAAAGGATAGTGGATGGTCAGCCGCAATTATTGATAAAAAATGGTCAGCCATTAGTAGCTAATTGTATGAAAGTCGGAATGACAGCCGATGAATTAATGTTTAGGTTAAGGACACAAGGAGTAATGGACCTTGACCAAGTAAAGAGCGGAATTTTAGAGCAAAATGGCCAACTAATCATTACTGAAAAGGGCCAAAAAAGTACTAATTTTCCGGTGATTAACGATGGGCAGGTTAATAATGATGGATTAGAATTAACCGGTCATGATGAGGCATGGTTAATTAAAGAGATAGCAAATAAAGGCTATTCAAGCGTACACAGCATATATTTAGCCGAATATATTGGAGATAAACTAAAAATAATACCATATCTGGAAAATGATGTTAGGAGATAAGTTGAGAGACAAAAAATGAGAAAAGTTAAGTTATTTATTGCCCTTAGTGTAGACGGTTATATAGCGGATAAAAATGGAAAGGTCGATTGGCTACAAGGACAGGATGAAGATGTCGAGCCGGAGGATACCTATGCAGCATTCATTAAAGGAATTGACACGGTGCTAATGGGTGGACAAACCTACCGCCAAGTCGTGAACGAACTTTCACCCAATTCGTGGCCATATGAGGGGATGATGACCTATGTGTTCACGCATCAGGCAGCTAAAGAAAAGAACGAAATTAAATTTACCGACCAAGACCCAAGCAAATTGGTAGCCAAATTAAAGCTGGAAAATGGTAAGGACATCTGGGTGTGTGGTGGAGCAAACCTAATTTGCCAGTTAATGGAAGCTAACTTCATCGATGAATACCATTTGTCTATTATTCCAACACTTTTGGGCGAGGGAATTAGACTCTTCCCTCATCTAGACAATGAGCAACAATTAACCCTAGTTAAAACAAGGAGCAGTAATGGAATAATTGAGGCGGTTTACAAGAATCGCAGAGCTAAACACTAAGTCGATTTCCGCATTATGTTGCACTATAATTCAAATCCATAATATTAGTTTATTAATAATTACCGTTTAATCCCTAATAATTGATAAAATGGAAATAGGTAATTGGAAGTGGTTACTAATTTAGGGAGGAGATTATAATGCTGTTTCAAGTTTATGGAAGTCATGCCTATTGGCAAATATTAGGCTGGGTTTTAGTTTTTGTTGCCCTAATTGTTGCTAATGAAATTGCACGACGGAGTAAAGTTGGGGGCCTGTTATTCTTTGTCGTCTTGCCGATTGTGCTGACAATTTATTTTGCCATTATTTATATTTGTGCTGCACAAGGTCAGGCATGGGCGCTACATAATCAAACCTACGTCCATATGAATAGCTGGTTCCACTATGCTAAACTCTATGCGGCTACCTTTGGCTGCATTGGTTTTATGATATTGAAATACCATTGGGGACGCTTAGGGAAGGCCTACTGGTTTAAGTGTTTCCCATTTGTTATCGTTGCTATTAATATTTTCATTGCAGTCGGTAGTGATTTCGAATCAGCTATTCGGGGATTAAATGCCCTACAAACTACAGGTAGTCAATGGTGGCTGTCATCCGAGGGTGTTTGGCTCTATGGTGGCTGGTGGAACATTCTCAATGGTGTTGCTGGAATTATTAATGTTTTCTGTATGACTGGTTGGTGGGGCATCTATTCTTCAAAAAATGAAGATGACATGTTATGGCCAGATATGACCTGGCTCTTCATTCTAGCCTACGATGTTTGGAATTTTGAATATACGTATAACAACTTACCTACCCACTCTTGGTATTGTGGGGTTGCTCTCCTATTGGCACCAACATTTGCGGCTGCTTTTTGGAACATGGGTGGTTGGATCCAAAACCGGGCTAATACGCTAGCAATCTGGTGCATGTTTGCTCAAGTAATTCCTGAATTCCAGGATAGCGGAAAGTTCTCCGTGCTCCCAGTTCTCTATAAGAATGGGGTAATGAATCCAAGTGTTCATCCTGGGGCTGCTGACCCTCATGTAATGGGAATTATTTCTGTTCTTTCATTAGCAATTAATATTGTGGTCTTTGCAATTATTTGGAAACGGGCAATTGCAATGCATATCAACCCATACACCCACCCAGTATTTGTTGGGACTAAGGATTACGAAGAAGCAATGGCACGTGCACAAAAGAATTAAAACAGTGGTTACCGTCTTCTAAGGACCTAAGAACAAATAAGAGATTGGGGAAGTACTTTTGTATTTTCACCAATCTCTTTATTTTCGAATGTTACGTGGTCTAATCGCGGGAGCCCACCGCCTTGCAAATTTGGGTTGCTCTCAGCTTATTTTTTGTATCCAATACGAAAAAGACCTAGGATGGAATTTACTCACATCCTAGGCCTTTTTAATAGAGACTGGAAAACTAAAATTTGATGAATTGATGCCATTCGTTGGTATTATCATCATTATAAATAACCGTTAGTATACAATTGAGTTGTGGAAACTAAGAAAAACAATTATATAACTAATTTCTACAGTACACTTGATTGTCTAAATTTTAATTAGCTGTGTGGTGGGTAACATTGGTTTCGGTGCGGTATCCAAAGTAGAATTGGAGAGCTGCAACTACAATATTGATCCAGTTCATAGCAATGAACCAGCCATTGATTGCACTTGCGTCGTGTGTTACACCGTAGTATACCCAGAATCCAATAACAACAGCACAAACGTTAATCCATGCGAATGTCTTTTGTAGTGCTTGGTTGTCAAGTTGGAACCACATCCAGATAACATTAACAACAAACCAGATTGCTAAGATCCAAAAAATAATATTGAACATAAGACATCCCTCCTTAGGGCTACAGACTGGTAGGAAAGACCCATCAGTCTAAATTACTAAAAAACGAGAGACTGACTTATCATGTTCGAACAAGTGACCAGCGACTGTTAAACCATTCGAATAAGGATAAATAATACCTATCCGATAGTATAAGTGAGTGCTTACGCTGATGATATGTGGTTAGCAGTTTTTGCTTAACCGAACATAAATAAGCTGATAATACTTAAATGGCACACCAATAACGTTTAATAACCAGAAAGTTGGTGCTTAGCATCTTCATACCCATCAACGTAATCTTGAAGGGCATGCATTTTACCTTTAATAAACTTATTAGTGACACTAATTACTTTCTGCGGATACTTACGGAATGGTTCTAGTGCCTTATAATCCTTAACGGCTGTATTATAGCCTTTTTGGTAAGCGCTAATTTCATTCTTTTTTTGTTTCTTTGCAGAACTTACTTTCCTTTTAAACATTACTATCACCTCTTTTGTTTTCCTACCTTGATGATAACAGGTCATTACTTAAAAATCCAATAATAGCTCATAAAAAAATCAATATTTATTCAAGCTGTACCGCTGTCAGTAGAACAAAAACTTAACTTAATTAATATATGCTCTTGCATATTATTTTTTTAAGTATATTATATTAAATATAATATTGTGAGGATAAAAGGGGAGGAGAAATGAAGATCCAAATTACTGCCGATTTATTGGATGGAATTGTTCTAGCAATTTTAGAAAATGATGATCGTTATGGTTATGAGCTAACACAGTCAATTCAAAAAGTAATTGCTGTTTCCGAATCAACAATGTATCCAGTACTACGTCGGCTAAAAAAGAATGGTTATTTGACAACGTATGATCAACCTTATCAAGGGCGCAACCGCCGTTATTATCAGATTACTGATGATGGACGAAATTACTTAGAAGATATCCGTAAGTTGTGGGAGAACTACAAAAATGGTATTGATCAGACTTTAGGAGCAGGTAGGGAGGACAAAAAATAATGAATGCGCAAGAAAAGTACATTAAGGAGCTAAAGAGCTATTTGCTGCCATTAAGTTCGGAGGAGCGGGATGATGCAATTGAATTTTACGATGAGTATATTAGTGACGCTGGTTTAAGGACTAAGCAAGAAATCGAGGAGAAGTTGGGAACGCCCAGACAATTAGGACATCAGATTCTTGCTGAGCGTTCCATTAAGGCCAATAACGATGAAAAGAGTAAAGGTCAACTAGCTTCAACCCATTCTAGTTGGAAAGTTTTTTGGCTGGTTCTAATTGCAATCGTTACCTCTCCATTGACCTTCTTTCTGAGTTTAGGAGCATTAATTATATTGATCTGTGCTTTAGCAGTGGTCTTTGGGGTTACTGTAGGGATTATTGGAACATTGTTTGGCCTATTTGTTGCTACCGGGATAACCATTTACACAGGACTTAGTCTCCTAGCAACTGCTACGATGGTTGGAATTTTCTACCTTGGAATTGGAATTACCATGTTGGGAGCTTTCTTGTTAATTATTCCAGTTAGCTATTGGATTCTTCGTTGGCTGGCCCAAGTAGTTGCCAATCTATCTAAGTATATTTACCAAAAGTTAGTTCAGAGGAGGACACACAAAGATGAAAAGAATGTTCAAGATTAGCCTGGGGATTTTATTTGTCGGCTTGGTTTTAATAATTATTGGATTTGTTGGCCATGGTAATAGGAATATTACTTATGGTTATTCGAATGGGTCGACTTTGTTTAGTATGCACCCTTCAGTTGAACATAAGGTTAATAAAAAACTGATTAGCAATCAGAAATTTAATGATATTAATGTTACTGCTACTCGCGCTAATGTGATTATCAGAACGGGTAAACAATACAGCGTAAGTTACAAAGGAAGTAGCAATTATGTGCCAAAGGTAATCATTTCCAACCAGACTCTTTATATTAAGCAAAGTGGTTATTCTAATGGAATTTTTTTCAATTATAGTGATGGTAACGGGACGATTATAATTACAGTGCCAAAGGATTGTACTCTATCAGGAAAACTGGGAGTTGTTGAAGGAGATTTAAGAATTTCCGAAGTTGACCTAACTAATATGGATGTCAATGCTAGCGATGGTGATATTAATTATAATAGTTTGACGATTAATGGTGGTAAAACAACACTCGGGGATGGAGATTTTACTAGTCGTAATGTTACTTACCAAGGTACCTATACTGTAAAGAATACAGATGGAGATAACAAGGTGATTAATTCAAAAACAGATGGAATTGTTTTGCAGACAGTCGATGGTAGTAATAAAATTGATGGAGTAGACCATGGTAGCCAAAAGATGACACAAAATGAAAATGCCGCAAATGTTTTGAATCTCCAAAATACAGATGGTGATAATTCAGTCATCAATATTATGGCTGTCCAATAAAGTGAGGGCGAAGATGCAAGTTAAAGAACTGTTCATACCTTTTGGCAAATACCAGACATACTGTCGAATTGTAGGTAAAGCGTCAGATAAAGCTCCTTTGTTATTCCTACATGGAGGACCGGGTTCTACTCATAATTATTTTGAACTATTAGATGAACTGGCAGGCAAGACTAATCGTCAATTCATAATGTATGATCAGTTGGGATGTGGACGTTCGTCGATTCCAGATGACCACCCAGAGTTATATAATGCTAAAACATGGATAGCTGAGTTAAAGAATCTTCGGCAGTATCTAAGACTAGAGGAAGTACACCTGTTAGGTCAATCCTGGGGTGGAATGCTAGCTATTATTTATCTTTGTGACTATCACCCAACTGGAATTAAAAGTCTGATTTTATCAAGTACGCTTGCTTCAGCGGATTTGTGGCAAAAAGAGCTTCATCGTTTAATTAAATACTTGCCAGAAAATGAACAGGAAGCCATTCAGCAAGCGGAAGCGACAAATAACTTTACAACGCCGGAATATCAAGCGGCTAACTGCTATTTTATGGAACTACATGCTAATGGTCCAGACGATGAACAAACGCCAGAACCATTGCGTCGGCCAAAGAAGGGCGGGAAGCAGGCATATTTAACAGCTTGGGGACCGAATGAATATAATCCACTTGGTAATCTTAAAGATTATGAATACACTAGTAGATTAAAAGAAATTTGCCAGCCAGTATTAATTATTAGTGGGACTGATGACCTTTGTACTCCATTGGATGCTAAAAACATGGCTGATAATTTGCCTAATGCGTTATGGGAGTTAGTTCCAAATGCTCGCCATATGGTTTTTGCGGACCAACCCAAGCTTTATCAGAAAATACTAACAGAATGGTTAAGCAATAAAGACTAGAAAAAGCCTTCTCGCTCTCGATAATTGAGACGGGAAGGCTTTTTCAATAAAAGGGATATTATTAACAGTTTAATTAGTTTTCTTCTACACCAGTACCATCGTAGCAACGTTCGAGAAGTTCTTTAAGTTGACTAACAAGTGGTTCTACTGGATTAGTAGTTGTACATTGGTCTTCGTATGCAAGGACAGCTAAATCATCAACTACCTTATCGAAGTCTTCACGGCTAACACCATTTTCTTTAAGGCTTAACTTAACTCCACACTTGTGAGCAAGGTCGATAACTTTCTTAGCATAAGCTTCAGCCAATTCTTCATCAGAGTTACCTTGTAAGCCGATGAAGCGGGCAATATCAGCGTAGTCCTTAGTAGCATGGAAAGTTTCGTAGTGTGGCCAAAGAGCAAGCTTTTGCGGGCGCTTGGCATTGAAGCGAATTACTTGTGGTAAAGCAATGGCAATAAGCAAACCGTGAGGAAGACCGAATGCTCCACCCATCTTGTGGGCAAGAGAGTGGTTAATTCCTAAGAATGCTTGACCAAATGCCATACCAGCCATTGTTGAGAAGTCATGCATCTTCCGGCGAGCAAGCTTGTCACCTTGAACGGAGTTAGGAAGATTTTCCATAACCCCCTTGATAGTTTGAAGTGACCAACCACGAGTGTAATCAGTTGCCATTACTGAAACATATGATTCAGTTGCGTGGCAAAGAACGTCCAAACCCGTGTAAGCAGTGGTCTTGGGAGGAACAGTTTCAACAAATTGGGAGTCGACAATGGCAATATTTGGAGTCAATGCGTAATCGGCTAATGGGTACTTAACATGTGTTTCGGAATCAGTAATTACGGCAAATGGAGTAACTTCAGAACCAGTACCAGAAGTAGTTGGGATACCAATTAATTGTGACTTAGTTGGCTTCTTGATTTGGTAGGCACGCTTACGGATATCAAGGTACTTTTGCATAACACCGTACCATGAAGTTTCTGGATGTTCATAAAACATCCACATCGCTTTGGCAGCATCCATTGGTGACCCTCCACCAAGAGCAATAATTGTGTCAGGTTTGAAGTCGTTCATCATAGCGACACCTTTTTCAACAGTGTTTGTTGATGGATCTTCTTCAACGTCATCAAATACGAGGAATTGAGTATCGTTTTGACGAAGACGTAATTCATCAATAACCCGTTGAACATAACCACGTTTGCTCATTCCGGGACCGGTAACAATAAATGCTCGATCAATGTTAGGAATATCTCGCAATTCTTTTAGTGAATTCCGTTGAAAGTAAACTTTTGGGGGAATCTTAACCCATTGACGGTTTTCACGACGTTTAGCAATGACTTTAATGTTTAAGAGATCCCAGTCGGTAACGTTATGAGAAACTGAGTTACCACCGTATGATCCAGTACCTAAAGTAAGGGATGGAGTCATGTTGTTGTAAATATTACCGATACCACCGATACCAGATGGCGAGTTAACGATAATCCGAGAAGCACGCATTTCAAGACCGTACTTAGTTGCAAGGTCATCATCAAGGGTGTGGATAGCGGCAGTATGACCTTCACCCCCGTAGTGAAGTAAGTCGCGACAAATGTCAAATGCATTTTCGTGTGAAGTTGCCCGATACATAGTCAAGACTGGGGAGAGTTTTTCAGCTGAAAGTGGGTAGTCATCACCAACACCATCATATTCAGCAATGATAACTTTAGTGTTTTCTGGAACGTCCTTTAATCCACACATTTCAGCAATGGCATTTGCAGAACGACCAGCGATTGGACCACGAACTTGGTGGCGTTTAGTGTCAATAAAACCTTCAGTGAATGTGTCCAATTCTTCCGGCTTAACAAAGTAACAGTTCCACTTTGCAAATTCTTCTTTAACTTGGTCGTAAATTTCGTCATCAACAACGACTGAATTTTCTGTAGCACAGATCATACCGTTATCGAAAGTCTTCGATAATACAATGTCGTACACTGAACGAGCAATGTTAGCAGTCTTTTCAATGTAAGCAGGACCGTTACCAGGACCAACACCCAAAGCAGGGTTACCAGAGCTATAAGCAGCTTTAACAAGTGCAGGACCACCAGTTGCAAGGATAGTAGCAATGTTAGGGTGACGAAGTAAAGCATTAGTTGCTTCTAGACTACATTGTGGAATCCATTGAATCATGTCCTTTGGAGCCCCAGCCTTTTCTGCAGCTTCTTGAAGAATCTTAGCAGTTTTAATTGAAGACTTTAAGGCTTGTGGGTGGAAGGAGAAAATGATAGTGTTTCGCGTTTTGGCAGAAATAATTGATTTGAAAATGGTAGTAGAAGTTGGGTTAGTAACAGGAACAACCCCAGCAATGATACCTAGTGGATCAGCAATAGTAATTGTTTGATCTTCATCGTCATCTTTGATAATACCAACAGTCTTATCATGACGAATGTTGTTCCAGATGTATTCACTAGCATAGATATTCTTAATTGCTTTGTCTTCAGCAACACCACGACCAGTTTCGGTAGCTGCGTCAACAGCAAGATCCATGTGGTGTTCTTCTGCAGCTAATGCCATAGCTTGACAGATTTTATCAACTTGTTCTTGTGTGTAGTAACGTAATTTATCAAACGCTTTTTGGCTACGTTCAACTAAATCGTTAACCATTGTTTGAGCTTCTTGTTCTTTATCAACAACAGGTGTGTTTTCAGAATGTTTCTTATCTTTAGACATGAGAATAAGCTCCTTCTTCTTTGTTAATATTTTTGTTAATCATTGAACATAAATAAATATACTATATTTTTTGGAAATGTAAACACCTATGTGATTGAATACACAATGGTCAAGAGGTGAGATAGCGCTTTCAATATTGATCTGTAGGTACCGATAATATAGTAAAAAAGATTGGTATTATTTTGTATAGAGACTGTTAAAGAAAAGTTTAAATTGATATATTTGAACTTGAATTCACAAGAATAAAAATGAATAAAGTGTTCGCCTAATCAAATATATATTTTGGAAAATAAAAAAGCTGCCGAAAAAATTAGTTTTCAGCAGCTTCGTAATTTAATTATTATGACCTAATCCCGAGCATTTTTATCTTTAGCTTCGTTTGGATCCTTAACATCGTAATCACTATCATTCATTGCTTCGACTTCACCCATACGATAACCATTACCTACTTGACTAAAGAAGTCGTGGTTAGAGGTAGAAGTGGAAATTCCGTTCATAACAACTGGATTAACATCCGCAGCAGTATCAGGGAAAAGTGGATCTTGACCAAGATTCATCAATGCCTTGTTAGCGTTATAACGGATAAAAGTAAGTACGTCGTCGGTCCAACCAACTTGATCGTAAAGAAGGTGGGTGTATTTTTCTTCATTGTCATACAGTTCGTATAAGAAGTTATACATCCAATCCTTCATATCCTGTTGTTGCTTTTCAGTGCGATCATGAAGACCGACTTGGAACTTATAACCGATGTACGTTCCGTGGACAGATTCATCCCGCAAGATTAGCTTAATGATTTCCGCCACATTGTTTAGCTTATTATGCCCTAAGTAATAAAGTGGAGTGTAGAAACCGGAATAGAATAAGAAAGTTTCTAGGAAGACGTTTGCTACCTTTTTTTTGAGTGGATCTTCTTCGGGGTTTCGGTATAAGTTAGCAATTCGAATAGCCTTATTTTGAAGAAATTCTTCTGTATCAGACCAGTCAAAAATTTCTTTAATTTCTTCTGGAGAATTTAACGTAGAAAAAATTGTTGAATAGCTCTTGGCATGGACCGACTCCATGAATTGAATATTATTCAAAACAGCTGTTTCATGTTGAGTCTTTACATCATCTTTTAAGGCAGTAAGACCAGCTTCTGATTGTACAGTATCAAGCAGCGTAAGGCCACCAAAGACGTGACCAACCGTCCATTGGTGATCTGTATCTAGTTCCCGCCAGTCATCGAGGTCATTTGAAACGGGAATACGGGTATCTAGCCAAAATTGTTCAGTTAATTTTTCCCAAGTAGCCTTATCAATCATGTCGGAAATTTCATTCCAGTTGATTGCCTTGTACTCGGTTAATGGTTTATAGTCTTCGAGGTTCATTAATTATGCTCCTTAATTTATGCTCACATAGTCTCTAGTTTAGCAATCATCGACAGTAAAAGCAATTTACCTTTAGATTTCTTAGATGACACAGCTTTCACATTGGTTAGCACCAACTTCTTCGTTATCATCAGTAAATGTTCGAACATAGTAAATTGATTTAATACCCTTCTTATATGCATAGTGACGCAGAATGTTAAGGTCACGTGTAGTCATTTTGTTGGTTCGACCATTCTTCCATTCGTATAGTCCGTCTGGCATAGTTGAACGAACGAAAAGCGTAAGGGAAAGTGATTGATCAACGTGCTCTTGTGCAGCAGCATAAGTATCAATGACAGTCCGCATATCCATATCATAGGCTGAACGGTAATAAGCCATTGTATCATTGGAAAGGTATGGGGCTGGGTAGTAAACTTTTCCAATCATCTTTTCTTGTCGTTCTTCAATCCGGTTAATGATTGGGGTGAGGCTGGCCGTAGAATCATTAATGTATGAAGTGGAACCGTTTGGTGCAACAGCGAGACGATATTCATTATATAATCCGTCACGCATGACATTTTCCTTCAGTTGTTGCCAATCTTCAATTGTAGGAATGTGAATTTCTTTGAAAAGATTTTTAACGGTATCTGATTGTGGACCCCAATCTTTGGTTACGTACTTATCAAAGTATGAGCCATCAGCATACTTACTCTTTTCAAAATTATGGAAGGATTCTTGCCGTTCCTTTGCAATTTCATTGGAGGCAACTAGGGACCAGTAATTTAAGAGCATAAAGTAAACGCTAGTAAATTCTACGGCAACTGGACTTCCGTATTGAATATGATTTTTAGCAAGAAAACCGTGCAAGCCCATTGCTCCCAAACCAATTGAGTGGCTGAGTTCGTTTCCATGCTTAATAGATGGAACAACATCTAAACTTTCAACATCACTGATTCGCGTTAAGCCACGAACAATGGCACGGATTGAACGACCAAAATCAGGAGAGGTCATCATGTTAGCAATGTTAGTAGAGCCAAGATTACAGCTGATATCTGTCCCCAATTCTTTGTATGATTGGTCATCGTTGACTACAGAAGGGGTTTGCACTTGGGCAATTTCTGAACACAAGTTACTCATAACAATCTTTCCATCGATTGGGTTTTCCCGATTAACGGTATCGATATTAATAATGTAGGGATAACCTGACTCTTGTTGTAGTTTACTGATTTCATCTTCTAGGTCGCGGGCATTAACCTTTTTCTTACGGATTTCATCATTAGCTACCAAGTTGTCATACTCTTTAGTGATATTAATGTATGAAAAAGGCTTGCCATAAATGCGTTCAACATCATAAGGACTGAAAAGGTACATATCCTCATTTTTTTCAACTAGCTCATAAAATTTGTCAGGAACAGTAATCCCTAAAGAAAGAGTCTTTAAACGAATCTTTTCGTCCGCATTTTCCTTCTTGGCACCTAGAAACTCTACGATGTCGGGATGAAAGACGCTAAGGTAAACAACACCGGCACCTTGACGTTGACCAAGTTGGTTTGAATAAGAGAAGCTGTCTTCTAAAAGCTTCATAACTGGAACGACCCCACTTGCTGCGTTTTCAATTTTCTTAATTGGTGCTCCAGCTTCACGGAGATTGCTAAGGTTGATCCCAACACCACCACCAATTTTAGAAAGTTGCAATGCTGAATTGATGGTCCGTCCAATCGTATTCATGTCATCGGTAGCTTGAATGGCAAAACAAGAGACGAATTCACCACGCCGTTTTCGTCCAACATTAAGGAAAGTTGGGGTAGCAGGTTGGTAGCGCTGGTGAATGATTTCATCAGCTAAAATCATTGCCAATTCTTCGTTACCGTTTGCTAAATACAGGGCGTTCATTGCTACACGGTCAATATAGTTTTCAAGATAATATTCCTTGTCATTAGTTCTTAGTGCGTATTGCGCATAGAACTTGTAGGCAGCCATAAATGAGTGGAAGTGGAAATTCTGGGCTTTGAGGTAATCATATAGTTTTTCAATGAATTCATTGCTATATTTGTCCATGAATCCTTCTTCAATATAGTCATTATCTTCCAACCATTGAAAACGTTCAGTAATGGAATTGAACTTCTTGGTATTTGGCTTAACGTTTTCTTCAATAAAAGAAACTAGTGCCTCCTTATCCTTATCAAGTTGGATTTTTCCATCACGAGGGATATTTACCTCATTATTTAAATCGTAATATTTAACCTTCGTCAAATCGATCTCTGAGAGTGCCATATCAATTTCTCACTTTCTGTTGTTTTTGTACAATTTATAAAAAAGAGAATAAAAAAAGTGGATGCGATAAAAGATTAATTCTATCAGTAACCACTCAAAATATTATTCAAATTAAATTGATGATTAGTAAAATTTGAATATTACTTAAATAGCCTGAGCTAACTTGTTTAATTCATCTGGACGGAAACCAGAGAAAGCATTCCCGTTTGGTAGCTTAACAACGGGAGTAGCCATAAAACCTTCTGATTTTAAACGTGCCACAAATTCAGGCTGCTCATCAATATTATGTTCGACAAAACTAATGTTATGTGCCTTTAAAAACTTCATTGTCATTTTGCATTGGATGCAATTATTTTTTGAAAAAACAGTAACCATTTTTAATCCCCTCGCTCGCTTATTGATGTTTTCTAGTATAGCGATATTTTGCAAAAAATCAACTAAAAAAGCCACATATTGTGGTCTTTGGAATTGTGAAACACAACATATGGCTTTTTTATCAATGCTTAAGCGAATTGAAAATTTTGCGTTACTCATACGTCCATGATAATTTAGTCAGTAGAAAAATTATATAACGAATTTTAAAAATTTCATAGGCGGGAATAGGGATGAAAAAATTACCAATAGAAGAACAACCAACTATAAAACAACAACGAAAATTTATGCGGGCTGCTATTAAAGAAGCAAAACTGGCAGGACTAGCAAATGAAGTACCAATTGGGGCGGTCGTTACCTATCAAGGGGAGATAATTGGTCGAGGTCATAACATGCGCGAAAGGTTTCAAGACGTAGCTTATCACGCAGAAATTCTTGCAATAATGGAAGCGTGCGAACGACTTCATAGCTGGCGGTTAGAGGATTGTGACCTATATGTAACTTTAGAACCGTGTATGATGTGTAGTGGCGCAATTTTAAATGCCCGTTTTCGGAATGTCTTTTATGGTGCTGCTGACCCAAAGGCGGGAACGGTAAATAGTTTGTATCATTTACTCAACGATGATCGATTTAATCATCAGGTAAATGTGAAAAGCGGAATATTAGGGAATGAATGTGGCCAGATCTTGAAAGACTTCTTTCGTGCAGTCCGCAAAAAACGCAAATTAGCACGGAAAAAGAAAAAAACTAGCAATTTCTGAAAGAATGCTGTATTATATTATTTGCCGTTAGGCCTTAGAGCAAGGATATGCTTACGAATCGTGTCAGGTCCGGAAGGAAGCAGCACTAAGTTTGCCGTATCTTGTGCTCTTTGTTTTTTTAAATCTAATTTAAATCGAATGCTGGGAAATATTATTTCACCAGCTTTTTTTATTTTCCTTTCTTTAAAAGCTAGGTATAATATTTAATAGCACACTTTACTGAAAGGAAAGAGAGTAATGAGTTATCAGGCATTGTACCGAGTTTGGCGGCCCCAGCGTTTTGACGATATGGTTGGCCAACAAGTAGTAACGCAAACATTAAAAAATGCAATTGTTACCCATCAAATTAGTCATGCCTACCTCTTTGCTGGACCTCGTGGGACTGGTAAAACATCAGCGGCGAAGATTTTTGCTAAGGCAATTAATTGCCATCATTCAAAAGATGGCGAGCCCTGCAATGACTGTGAGATTTGTAAAGCCATTACTAATGGACAGCTAAACGATGTTATTGAAATCGATGCCGCTTCAAATAATGGTGTTGAAGAGATTCGTGATATTCGGGATAAGGCAAAGTATGCACCAACTCAAGCTGACTACAAAGTATATATCATTGATGAAGTTCATATGCTATCAACTGGAGCATTTAACGCCTTATTAAAGACCCTTGAGGAACCTCCAGCAAATGTAATATTTATTCTTGCCACTACGGAACCTCATAAAATTCCACTAACGATTATTTCACGGGTACAAAGGTTTGATTTTCGGCGAATTTCTGCTAGCGAAGCTTTTGACCGAATGAAATATATTTTGGACCAAAAGAATGTCAAGTATGATGAAAAGGCTTTGTGGGTAATCGCTAACGCTGCCGAGGGTGGGATGCGTGATGCGTTGAGTATCTTAGATCAAGTCTTATCATTTAGTGATAACCAAGTATCTTTAGATGATGCGCTCCTAGTAACAGGAAGTGTAACAAAACAACTTTTAAAAAAATATTTTTTAGAGGTTTGTCAACACCAGAGTGCAAATGCCTTAGAAACGATGAAAGAGATTTTGGGGCAAGGAAAAGATGGTCAGCGTTTTATTGAAGACTTAATCTCTTTTATTCGAGATATTCTGCTATATAAAGAATCTCCTGACCTAATTAAGGTTGAAAGCACTGGATTAAAGGAAGAGGACTTTACTAAGTTAAGTCAGGTTGTTTCGGCAAACGCTTTATATGAGATGATTAACGATCTCAATAATATTCAAACTGAGATGAGATTCACGACTCATCCTGACGTTTACCTGGAAGTGCTGACTGTGAAGTTATCCCAACCCTATCTGGATACTGAGAGCAAAGAACATGTAAGTCAGCCGGTAAATAATGAGTCAGCTGTCATTAATGAACTACAACAGAAGATTCAACTGCTTCAACAAACTGTTCAGAAGTTGCAGGCTAATAATAATAACCAAAATACAGTTACAGTCCCTTCTCCTGCTCCTCAGCGTGAAAAAGAGGCACCACGGGTTAAGCAACGAAGTGGGAAAGTAAATCTTCGTCAGGTTTATCCTGTTCTGGGAGAGGCAACCCGTCAAGATCTTGATAAGATTAAGGATCTTTGGGGAGATATGTTAAACATGTTGACGGTGCCACAAAGATCCCTCCTACATGTTTCCCAGCCAGTAGCTGCGAGTGCAGATGGAATTATAGTAGCCTTTGACTATGCTTTCTTATTCCAACAAGCCACTGATGATGATGAATTAATCAAGGCGATGGAGGCAGGTCTTGAAAGACTTTGTGGAGAGCAACGTAAAGTGGTCTTTGTTCCTAAAGAACAGTGGCCACAAATTAGAAAAGACTATATCCAGTCTCATAACTTAAATGGTGAGAAAAAAGAACACTTAACTAGTAATGGTCGGGATAATCCACAAACTAGTGATGAGGATGAGTCTCAAACAGCAAAGGTTCGGGGGAAAAAAACAGATGAGGAAACGCCTTCTTCAAATCAGGAGGCAAACGATCCAGTTGTTGCTGCTCAGGATTTATTTGGTAACGATATAGTAAAAATAAAAAACGATTAGAAAAGGAATGATGAATTATGATGCGTGGAATGAATATGCAAAAAATGATGAAACAAGCTAAGGAAATGCAAAAGAAAATGATGGCTGAACAAGAAGAATTGTCAAAGCAAGAATTTGTTGGCCAAGCACCTGATGGTATGGTTACTGCAACATTTACTGGAGATAACCAGTTAACAGATATTAAGATTAAGCCAGAAGCAGTTGATCCAGATGATGTTGATATGCTTTCTGATTTAGTTTTAGCTGCCGTTAATGATGGCTTGAAAAAAGTAAGCGATGCTACCCAAGAAAAGATGGGTAAGTATACTCGCGGCTTGGGGATGTAAGCGTGCAGTATCCAGAACCACTAGCAAAGCTAATTGAAAGTTATACGAAGCTACCGGGAATTGGGCAAAAGACAGCCACTAGATTGGCCTTTTACACGTTAACAATGCAGAATGATGATGTAACGAACTTTGCCAAATCATTATTAGGGGCCAAGCGTGATTTACATAACTGCAGTATTTGTGGAAATATTACAGAAGATGATCCTTGCCCAATTTGCCAAGATAAGACACGTGACCAAAGCCAAGTATTAATTGTAGAACATGCTCAAGACTTGATGGCGATGGAAAGAATGCATGAATATCATGGTCTTTACCACGTGCTTAATGGCGTAATTTCTCCGGTTGAAGGGACTGGTCCAGAGGATATTAATATTCCAAGTCTTTTGGAACGATTGAAAACTAATGATGAAATTAAGGAAATCATTATTGCCACCAATGCCTCCTCTGATGGTGAGTTAACCGCTAGTTACTTGGCTAAGTTGATCAAACCAGCCGGAATAAAAGTAACTAGACTAGCTCATGGTTTATCTGTAGGTGCTGATATCGATTATGCTGATGAAGTAACTTTATTCAAAGCAGTGCAAGGACGAACGGAGATGTAAGAATTTATGTTATTTCGCCGCCATAAAGGAAATAAGATAGAAGAAGTCGAGCGAAAACAGCGGTTGCTTAGCTTGATTTATGAAACAAAAGCTAGTTGGGATCATGCCAAAGAAACAGAAGAAGCTGTCTATGAAGCCAATGCGAGTTCTGAACTGCACTATAGAACCCGGATTCAGGAACAAAAATATTTGTACTTGTATCAATTAGCACGGCAATACAAGGTTCGTGGTGAATTAAATAAGGGAATAATTCAGCGATAGGGTGGTATAAACACAATGCAAGGAAGATTTATTTCATTCGAAGGTTCAGATGGAGCCGGCAAAACGAGTGTCATGACGACTATTCAAAAGGAATTAGAACGAGAGCTTGGTCGTGAAAAGGTATTATACACTCGTGAACCTGGCGGTAATCGAATTTCTGAGCAAATTAGGAATGTTTTATTTGATAGTAAAAATAAGGAAATGGATGAGCGAACTGAGGCCTTATTGTTTGCTGCTGCCCGTCGACAACATCTTGTTTCGGAAATACTTCCAGGATTGAAAGATGGCAAAGTGATCCTTTGTGACCGTTATGTAGATAGCTCAGTTGCCTATCAAGGAGCTGGACGCCGGATTGGTGAAGAAGAGATTTGGCAAATTAACCAGTTTGCAATCGACGGGCAGTTACCAGATTTGACTGTTTACTTAGACATTGATCCTAAATTAGGACTAGAACGAATAGCTAAGCATCGTTCAGGAGAAGTTAATCGGTTAGATGAAGAACAACTGAGTTTCTACCAAACAGTTAGGCGGTCGTACTTAAACTTAGCCGCTAATAATCCAGAACGAATAAAGGTAATTGATGCTAGTCAAGTGCTGGCAGATGTTGTTAATGATGTAAAAAAAGCAATTAATGCCAAATTTAATGATTTATTTGCTGATTAGTACTTAACGTAAGAAAGGTGATTGAAATTATGAAAATGATTATAGCAATTGTCCAATCAAAGGACAGCAATCGTTTACGGAAAGCATTTACTAAAAACCATGTTCAAATGACACAACTTTCTACTACTGGAGGATTCTTGCGTGAAGGGAATGCAACTTTCTTGATAGGGGTTGATGACGAACGCGTCGATGAAGTTCTTGAAATTATTAAAAAGAACGCTAAGTCACGTGAGCAATATGTTACTTCACAAATGCACATGGATGTCGAAGGTGGTTCAGCCTTTCCAGTTAATGTTCAAATCGGCGGAGCAACCGTCTTTGTTCTTCCTGTTGATCAATTTCACAAGTTCTAAGAGGGGGGCAGCAAGGTGGCCGAACCATTAGTAGCCGAGAAGCTGCAACCTTTAGTGATTAAGCAATTACAGACTGTTTTAAAAAATGACGAACTAGCTCATGCTTATATGTTAGTTGGACCCAATGGATCAGGTAAAAGTGAGATTGCTCGCTGGCTAGCTTTGCGCTTGTTTTGCCTCAATTTACAAGATGGTGAGCCAGATTTAATTTGTTCTGAATGTCAGCGAATTCTTAGTGGCAACCATCCTGATGTGGTGATTGCTAAGGCAGAAGGGCGTCAGATTAAGGTCGACGAAATTCGACGTTTAAAAGATGAATTTAATAAAAGCGCAATGGAGGGGAACAAAAAGCTTTTTGTTATATATGACGCGGAGAAATTGACGGGGAATGCAGCTAACAGCTTATTAAAGTTTATTGAGGAGCCAGGCAAGGGAATTTATATCTTACTTCTGACCAGCAATAAGATTGCCGTCTTACCGACAATCCGTTCTCGGACTCAAGTAATCGAATTACAACCATTACAAAGAAATAATCTAGTACAAGAATTAAAACAAGCAGGTATCTCGCGAAAAGAAATAATGGTGGCTTTAGGCATCACAAATTCGATAGACGAGATTATGGAATGGCGAGAAGATGACTGGTTCTTACAGGTTATCGAGGGAATTTATCTATGGTACAAACATATTTCACAGGGAAATATGTTAGGATTTGTCGATGTGCAGTCAGAACTGTTAAAATTAGCTGAAAATCGTAAAAAGCAGCAAGTTATGTTGGATTTGATGGCATTAATTTGGCGAGATACGCTATTACAAGCAAGTGGGTTAGCTGATGAAGATATACATTTTATTCAAGCTAAGCAAACAATCGGCGAAGTGGCTAATAGGTATTCTATTAACCAGCTTCTCCAGGTTAGCCAAGTAACCTTAACCAGTCGACGATTGCTTGATCAGAATATTTCATTTCAAAACGTTGCCGAACAATTAACAATCAGAATTGCACAGCTATTATCAGAGAGATAAGGAGGTAAGCATAATGAGCGAACATCAACCAGATATTTACGATCGGTTTGCTCAAGTAACCAAGCAAACACATGATTTGGTTGCTAACATGGAAAAACTCCAGGCTCAAATTACGGAGCTGATGGAAAAAAATGCTGAACTCTCAATTGAAAATGACCACTTAAGAAGTCTATTAAAAAAATCTGGTCACCAACAGCAAGGAAATCATCTTTCAGGTTCACGTGAGAACTTGAAGAAACTTTATCAGCAGGGATTTCATGTTTGTAGTGAATACTTTGGTGAACGACTAAGTAAAAATGAATCATGTGCCTTTTGTGACCGGATCTTGTTCTTGGATACTAATCGTTAAAATGGAGTGGGAGTAGAATGCAGGTAATCAGTAGTTTTCATAGTCAAAGTAAAGGAAAGTTATACTTAGTCCCAACGCCAATTGGTAATCTTGATGATATGACATTCCGGGCAATTAAGGTTTTGGAAGGAGCAGACCTAATTGCAGCGGAGGACACTAGACATACGCAGCAATTGCTTAATCATTTTGATATCCATACGCCCCAAATTAGTTTTCATGAACATAATACCGTGCAACGGATCCCAGAATTGATTGAAAAGCTTAAGGCAGGGGAAATTATTGCTCAATGCAGCGATGCAGGGATGCCTTCTATTTCTGACCCTGGTAAAGAATTGGTAGCTGCAGCTATTAAAGAAGGAATTCCTGTTGCTCCATTGCCAGGGGCTAATGCTGGTTTGACTGCGCTGATTGCTTCAGGGTTAGTGCCCCAGCCATTTTATTTCTACGGTTTCTTAGACCGTAAGCGGCAACAACAGTTAAAAGAATTGACTGAGCTAAAGGATCATTCTGAAACCCTCATTTTTTATGAGGCCCCTCATCGATTGAAAAAGACGTTAAAAGCGATGGCTGAAGTCTTTGGGGATGATCGGGAAGTTGTATTAGCACGGGAATTGACCAAGCAATACGAGGAATTCAACCGAGGAACCCTGAAAGACGCAAACGAATGGTACCAAGAACACCAACCACGCGGTGAGTATGTAGTTCTTGTTGAAGGTAATAGGCACCCAGTCGTTAATGAGGAGGTTAATGATAAAACTCCTCTGGAACAGGTTAATGCAGCAATTAGCCGGGGGCTTTCGCCAAATGAGGCAATTAAGTTAGTGGCCAAGCAGAATAAAGTTGAGAGACAAACTCTATATAAGCAATACCACAATATTTAGGAAGAAGTTAAAAATGGAATTAAGACGAACAGCGCAAGAATATGAAATGCCACACCAACTCACCTACTATGAATGTGATGAAACGGGGAAACCAACGTTAAGCATGATTATGAGTATGCTATCCTTAGTGGCAGAAGCACATGGTGAATCTTTAGGTTTGGATGGTAAAAAAATCCATAGTACAGGAGGAGCTTGGGTATATGGCGGGTTTGAGGGTCAACTGAGTCTAGATGACCTTCATTACGGTGATCAAATCATTCTTGGGACCAAGGGAACGGCCTATAACAAATATTTTGCAACACGTGATTTCTGGATTAGAAGTTTAGATGGGAAAAAAGAATATGTACGTGTCCGGGCAATGCTGGTCTTTATGAACTTGGAGAGTCGAAAAATTATGGCAATCCCGGATGAGCTCATTGAACCTTATCAATCGGACTACATTATTCGCATCCCTCATATTAAACGGCCAGGTAAAATAGGAGAAGATGACGAAATTAATATTCGACAATACCATGTCCGTTATTTCGATTTGGATATTAACCATCATGTTAATAATGCTCGTTATTTTGACTGGTTATTGGATCCTTTGGGTGAGAAATTCTTAAGTAGCCATCAATTGACAAGTTTTGCTATTCAATATGATCGCGAAGTTCGTTTCGATCAAGATGTAGTAAGCGAATTTTGCCAAGTAAACGATGAAAAGAGTCTGCACCAGATTATTTCCAATGGTCAAGAGTGTACGCTTGCGGAATTTAGTTGGGCTAAAAATAAATAAGCTAGGAATGATCTTGAAGACTAAGACGGTTTGTGAAGATCATTCCTAGCTTTTTAATATACGCTGATCTTATATATAAATGTTAAAATTAAAGAAGTTAGTAACTATCTTGAGGAGTGATTAGAATGAAGAATTCATTAGTAGCAGTTATTTATCTTCAACCAGACCAAATCTTCTTGCGAATAATCGAACTTCCAAGTATGAAAATAATTAATGACGTTAAGTCAGGAACTTTTAGCATTGGGGACCGGCATCAAACAGCTAATTACGGTCAAAATATGACAGCAATTTCCGAAAATATTGAGGGATTTAAAGACCTTATCAAGGATTATGATGTTGATACAATTAAGTTTTATGGAGCCTATGAAGACATGGACGCGATTACTGCGGCCTATATTCGTGACCAACTACAGGTGCGGACAGGGTTGACAATTACTTGGTTAGATAACAACCAGATAATGGCGCAATCATTAAGTTGCATTGTTGATCAGTTGAGCGAATTTAAGCAACTCAGCAAGCACTGCCTGTATATTTTAAGCATCGGTCTAGATAGTTCGACTCTTGCTTATTTCCATCATGGTAGTTTTGAAACATCTTGGGAAATTGACTTGGGAGGAGCACAAATTCACAAATTTGTTGAGCAACTGCGTCAGACGACCACTAATCCAACAGAAATTATCCAAGACTATATTGGAAGTAAGCTTGAATATTTGGTTCCAGAGTTAACTAGGCAGAAGAAAACGGTGATGATCGTACAAAATGCACCTTCATTGAGTCAACGCTATATTCAACGCCACGATAATTTGGGTGAGATTGATCAAGAACGGTTTAAAGAAAACTATACCCACTTGTTAATGCCACAAGATAACTTGCAAGATGATTTAGATATTGACCGGGTTCAACGAGAATATATTTTGCCAAACTATTTAGTAATCGGACGGATTGCTGAATTGCTTAATCCAACTGGACTGTACGTTACCAACCTATCAATCATGGATGGAATTTCCACTGGAATTGCGATCTCTAATCCTACAGCTGAGGCCAATGTGGATAACATGATTCAAACTTCAGCTGACAATATGGCGCGAACTTACAGCGTTGACCTAGATCACGCGGAATTCGTGGTTAAGTATGCCTTACAGTTTTTTGACGACTTACGCCCAATTCACCGGTTAGATAATCATTATCGTCTCTTACTTGAGGTAGCAGCTAAAGTAGAGGATATTGGTAACTTAATCAATCAGAAGGGACATTACCGGCATTCGGCTTATATTTTAGAGGCGAACCCGATGATAGGATTATCGAACGAGGACAACCGAATTATTGCCGAAGTAGCTCGTTATCACAGTACAGAAAGTCCAACGTTTGAACAATCACACTACCGGCACTTAGATAATGATATTCAGATGCCAGTGGCTAAATTAGCTGCAATTTTACGGCTAGTTGATTCTCTTGATGATTCTCGTCAACAAAAGATTGATAGGATTCAGCTGAAATTAAAGGATGAAAATCTTCTTATCAAAGTTACAAGTTCGGACGATTTGGTTCTAGAAAGCTGGTCATTTAGACGAAAATCAAGGCTTTTTAGAGAAGTATATGGGATTAAACCGGTCTTAAAGGTGAAGGAGGGACACTAATATGTATAAAGATTTTTATAAACCACAAAATTATGTAAATCGTGAATTTAGCTGGATTGGTTTTAACGGTCGAGTTTTGCAAGAGGCTGTTGACACGAGCAATCCTCTCCTGGAACGGGCTAATTTTCTCGGTATCACTCAAAGTAACGTTGATGAATTTTTCATGGTTCGGGTTGCTTCTTTGCATAAGTTAGCAGCGGCTAATGTTACTACGGTCGATGCATCCGGATTAACTCCCCAACAACAATTAGACGGGGTAAACGAAAAGGAACACGAAATGGTTAAGCAACGCTATGAAGTGTACAATCAACAAATTATTCCTGACTTAGCTCAGCAACACATCAACATCATGCACCTGGCGGATTTAGATGATAAGCAAAAGGAATTTATTCGGCGCTACTTTATTGATGAATTAATGCCTGTCCTTACACCGATGGCTGATGATACATCTCGGCCATTTCCCTTTATTGCCAACAATTCTCTGAACATCGCCATTCAATTGCGGCGAAATCCAGAAAGCAAAAAAGAAGAGGAAAAACGGGAAATCTTAGAAGGGGATCAAGAGATCGAAAGTCGTCAGCTAGAACCCCATGACGATAGTAAGGAAGCAGAAATTAAATTTGCAACAGTTCGTGTTCCTTCAATTTACAAGCGGTTGGTACGGCTCCCAGGAGAAAATAATTTTATCCTCATTGATGAGCTAATTAAACGTTACCTTAACCAACTGTTCCCTGGGTACCAAATTCTGACAACGGCAACCTATCGAGTAATGCGGGACATGGACTTGGACGTTGCCGAAGAAGATACCTCTGACTTATTGCGGGCAGTTAAGAATCAGCTGCGTGAACGAGAACACGGTGAGGTTATGAGGCTTGAGGTTGAGAGTTCAATTGATGAATGGTTAGAAGACCAATTAGTAGATAATTTGCATGTTAATGAGCGTTCGATTTACCGGGTAAATGGACCGGTTGACCTGACATTTCTGAAAAAACTTTCTGGAATGGTTGATGGACATGATGATCTCCGTTATCCACCACTGCATCCATATCTCAATCCAGATCTGGATATGAATCATAATATTTTTGCTGCTATTCGGAAGCATGACTACCTCCTTCAGCACCCTTACGACAGTTTCCAATCAGTCGTTAACTTTATTCATCAAGCGGCTTTGGATCCAGAAGTTCTTGCCATTAAGATGACGCTTTATCGAGTTTCTGGTAATTCGCCAATTATTAAATACTTGGGAATGGCAGCCCAACGTGGTAAACAAGTTACAGTATTGGTTGAAGTTAAGGCCCGATTTGATGAACAAAATAATGTTCGCTGGGCCCAACGCTTGGAACAAATGGGCTGTCACGTTATTTATGGTTTAGTTGGTTTGAAGACTCACTGTAAGGTTTCCCTGGTTATTCGTCGAGATGAAGACGGATTACGGCGGTACATGCACTTGGGAACTGGTAACTATAATGACGTAACAGCGCACTTTTATACAGATATGGGCCTGCTGACATGTGACCAAGAGTTAGGAATGGATATGACTAATCTCTTTAATATGCTTTCGGGTTTTGCTCGTCCACCATACTTTAATAAACTTCGGGTTTCACCTAATGGAATTCGTGATTTTATCAACCAGAAGATTGATCAACAGATTAAGATTGCTGAAAGTGGTAATTCAGCCCTCATTAAAATGAAGATGAATTCCTTGTCGGATAAGCAGATTATTGCTCACTTATATGAAGCTGCTTCTAAAGGGGTCAAGATTCAACTAATCATTCGGGGAATTACTTGTCTTCGGAACGATCTTCCTGAACTGCATGGTAATATCGAGGTTCATTCAATCATTGGTCGTTTTCTTGAGCACTCCCGGATCTACTACTTTGCGGGCAATGGAAACGAAGAGATTTACTTGGCAAGTGCCGATATGATGACACGGAATCTTAATCGGCGAGTTGAAGAACTCTTCCCTGTTGAACAGGAGGATGCCAAGAAGAAGGCTATTAGTATTTTGAATGATATGTGGAAAGATAACGTTAAGGCGCGTGTTCTCGTTGGTGATCATTATGAACTAGAGATTAAGCCAGATGAAGAACCATTTAATTCGCAAAAGTATTTTGTTCAACAAGCAGCCAAAGAGGAAAAAGAAGTTAAGCATCAAGAAAAATCAAAGAGACACTTTTCTAATGTCTTTGAAACACTCAGTAAGCATGTCTCTAATTTGCGTCTAGACTCACGAAAGGATGATCGGAATGAGTAATCTTTCGCGTTATCTTGGGATTATTGACTTAGGGTCAAATTCGGTTCGGCTTAAGATTAGCCGCATTGAGATGGATGGCAGTTACTCAACTGTTCAATATGAAAAACGTTATGTTCGTTTGTCATCTAATATGGGGCAAGAGAAGACGCTTAAAGTTGAGCCAATAGAAAGAACGATTGCGGCTTTAACCGAATTTCGTGAAATCTGTGACCAGTACGAGCATTTAAAGATTATTGCAGTAGCGACAGCAGCGGTTCGCCAAGCTCAAAATCAAAAAGACTTTCTTAAAAGAGTAAAAAAAGAAACAGGATTTCTTATCCATGTGATTTCAGGAGAGCAGGAGGCTTACTTAGACTATGTAGGTGTTAGTCGCACGTTGGCATTAAAAGATGGTCTAATTCTGGATACCGGTGGAGCAAGTATGGAGTTAATTCTTGTCTGTGATGGACAGGCAGAAGAGGTTTTGAGCATTCCCCTAGGTTCTGTCTTGTTGTCCCAGCGTTACCACTTAGAGGACAAAATAAGTGCTGGCGATCTTTTTCAAGCCATTGTTAAAGTGGATGAGGTATTAAGTAAGGAAGTATGGCTAAATCGGATTCGTAAGGGACAATTGGTTGCTCTCGGTGGATGTAACCGAGCATTAGCAAAGATTTATCGTTGGCAACAATCAATTAATTCCGAACAAGCAGCGCCAATCCATGGGTTAGCGATTGAACCAAAGGACGCATTTACTATTATGGATACCTTGCTGGGTAGTAGTAGAAGTGAACGAGGTAAAATCCGGGGAGTAAGTAAAGAACGTGCTGATGTTATTGTTGGTGGCTTGTTGCCGCTTTTGGCTATTGTGCGTCAACAGCAGCTCCAGGAAATTAAGTTTAGTAATAGTGGCCTGCGGGAAGGACTATTATTTAGGTATCTGGAACACGAGGCTTCATTGGATAATTTAATGACTAGTTAAAGCAGACAGGGGAATTTACTTGATTTTACTGACCGCTAAAAAGTAAAAGTGATACAATACTTAAAGAAATAAGCGGGGAAGTTACAAAGTATTTTCCAGCTTCAAGGAGGAAAAGACATGGCAATTTTGGTTGCAGGGGGTGCCGGGTATATTGGTTCCCACATGGTTAAAGATTTAATAGACAACGGACAAGAAGTGGTGGTTGCTGATAACCTTTCGACAGGACATCGGAAGGCCGTTAACCCTCAAGCAAAGTTCTACGAAGGCGATATTCGTGACCGTCAATTTCTAGATAAAATTTTTGACACCGAAAATATTGAAGCCGTTGTCCACTTTGCAGCTTTCTCAATTGTGCCGGAATCAATGAGTGAGCCATTAAAGTATTTTGACAACAATACGGGTGGAATGATTACTTTGCTAGAAGCAATGCACGATCACGGAATTAAGTACATTGTCTTCAGTTCTACTGCTGCAACTTACGGTGTCCCTGAACATATGCCAATTAAGGAAACTGACCAACAAGAGCCGATTAATCCATATGGCTTGAGTAAGTTAATGATGGAAAAAATGATGGCATGGGCAGATAAGGCATATGGTATTCGATTTGTGGCTTTACGTTACTTTAATGTTGCCGGTGCTTCTCCAGATGGAACAATTGGAGAAGATCATGGTCCAGAAACTCACTTAGTACCTATTATTATGCAAGTAGCCCAAGGTAAGCGTGATGAACTAAGCATTTTTGGTAATGATTACAATACTCCAGATGGAACCAATGTCCGTGACTATGTTCATGTAATGGACTTGGCTGATGCTCACATTCTTGCCATTAAGTACTTGCAAGAGGGTAATGATAGTGGGGCTTTCAACTTAGGATCTTCAACTGGATTCTCTAACAAACAAATGTTAGAGGCGGCGCGTGAAGTAACTGGTAAGACAATTCCAGCAAAAATGGCCCCACGGCGTCCTGGTGACCCAGACTCATTAGTAGCAGCTAGTGATAAAGCTAGAAGCGTTCTTGGCTGGACACCAAAATACGATGATGTTCATGATATTATTGCAACAGCCTGGAAGTGGCACTCAACTCATCCAAAGGGTTACGATGATCGTGACTAAAATATGTAATAGTGGAAATTATAAAAGAAGCTGGTAAATAACTAATTTGCAAGGCGGTGGGCTAAGGATAGAACGATGATTAGCGAGGAATGAGTTGATTATCGTTCGGACTTAGACTCGAGCCTTGCGGTTACGACGCAAAGCTAGCCTTCTAGTTTTCCCGCGATTAGACTCTGCAGCATTCAGAAATAATAAAAGGTCGATGAAAATACAAAAGTATTTTCTCGACCTTTTTAGCTAGTCACAAGCTTAAGCAATCAAAATTTAGGAAAAATAGTAACTGTATGGTAAGATGTTAAAGAATTAAAGGGGATGTAAAAATGAAAATACTTGCTATCGATACGTCGAACCACCCAATGACGGTTGCCGTTGTGGAAAACAAACAACTCTTAGCAACAGTTACCCTCAATATGGTCCGGAATCATAGTATTTATTTAATGCCTGCAATTGATCGTTTGTGTGAGCTTGTCAAGTGGCAACCTGCTGATATTGATCGGATTGTGGTAGCTCAAGGCCCAGGTTCATACACTGGGATTCGAATTGCAGTGTCTACAGCTAAGGTATTAGCAGATACATTAAATAAGGATGTTGTTGGCGTGTCAAGCTTAGCGGTTTTGGCAAGAAATGTAGTTCCAATTGTTAAACAAGTTATTGTGCCATTCTTTGATGCCCGCCGAGGAAATGTTTTTGTTGGTGCTTATCGGTGGGAGAATGGTGAGCTAACTAACCTAATTCCAGACCAACATTTGGCGATGAAGGACTTGTTAGCTCAACTTGAAGAATTAAAGCAACCTATTCTGTTGGTTGGTCAGATTACGGATAAGCTCCAGCAACAGATGACAGAATTACCAGAAAATATAAAACTAGCACCTGAAGAATATGCTATCCCATCGAGTTATCAATTAGCACTTGCAGGCGAAAATAAAAAAGCGGTTAGTGATATTGACGGCATGATTCCTCACTATTTACGGATTACAGAAGCAGAGGCAAACTGGAAGAAGCTTCATCCGGGGGAAGATAGGGATAATTATGTTCGTGAAGTTTAAGGAATGGTGGAACCAGCAAGTTCATAACCAACATCCTTTAAAATACGAGAAAAAGGTTTTTCTTGTTAAAGGGCATCAATTTATTTTCCGCCAGGCAATTAACGTTGATATTGCAGCGATGGTCGATGTTGAACGACAAATATATGGAATTCCTCCTTGGAGCGCGGGAATGTTTCAACGAGAATTATGGCATTTACTTGATCGACTTTACCTAGTAGTAACGGATGATGGAAGGGTAGTCGGCTATGTTGGGTGTTCTTTTGATAGTAGCAAGTCTGATAGTCACATTACTAACATTGGGATTATGCCGGCCTATCAAGGAATTGGACTTGGAACAAAATTGATTAGCCAATTACAGGACTTCTCCATTAACTATGGCTACCAAACGATGAGTTTAGAGGTGCGAAAGCATAACTATCGAGCAAGAAAATTATATGAACGATTGGGATTTGAGAAGACACGGACTAGATTTCGTTATTATTTAGATGACCATGAAGATGCAATTGAAATGAGAGCGGAGTTAAAGAGAGGAGAGGAAGAACGTTATGACAAAGAGAACGTTGATTTTGGCGTTTGAAACAAGTTGTGATGAAACAAGTGTGGCCGTTGTGGAAAATGGAACCAAAATTTTATCAAATATTGTGGCAACCCAGATCGATAGTCACCAGCGATTTGGCGGAGTGGTTCCCGAAGTGGCAAGTCGGCACCACATTGAATGGATAACTCGTTGTGTTGATCAAGCACTTGAGAAAGCAAATGCGACCTATGATGATATTCAGGCGGTGGCCGTTACTTATGGACCAGGATTAGTTGGTTCACTGTTAATCGGGGTGACGGCTGCTAAGGTAATTTCTTGGGCTCATAAATTACCGTTAGTTCCGGTTAACCATATGACAGGTCACTTATATGCTGCCCGGTTTGTGGGCGAGTTTGAATACCCGCAAATGGCCCTCCTGGTTTCTGGTGGACATACAGAATTGGTTTATATGTCAGCAGAGCACAAGTTTGAAATAATTGGTGAGACCAGGGATGATGCAGCTGGGGAGGCTTACGATAAGATTGGTCGGGTGTTAGGGGTTAATTATCCGGCGGGTAAAACAATTGACGAATGGGCCGCTAAGGGGAAGGATACCTTTAACTTTCCTCGGGCAATGGAAAATGAAGATAACTATGATTTCAGTTTTAGTGGTCTAAAGAGTGCTTTTATCAATACTGTTCATAATGCTGAACAACGGGGAGAAGAGCTAAATAAGTATGACTTAGCGGCTAGCTTCCAACAAAGTGTTGTGGATGTGTTGGCAGAAAAGACAATGAAGGCACTTGACAACTATCCTGTTAAGCAGTTTATCCTTGCTGGTGGAGTAGCGGCTAACCATGGCTTGCGAAGTCGACTGGAGCATGACATTCAAAAGTATCATCCAGAAGTTAAAGTACTTCAGGCACCCTTGAAGCTTTGTGGTGATAATGCTGCCATGATTGGTGCAGCTGGTTACATGGATTATAAGCATGGTGATCGGGCACGACTGAATTTAAATGCAGAACCAGGATTGAGTCTATAGGAATAATAAAATACGAGGTCGGCTAAAATACAAAAAGCATTTTAGCCGACCTCTTATTATTTCCTAAATGCTGCAGAGTCTAATCGCAGGAAAACTAGAAGGCTAGCTTTGCGTCGTAACCGCAAGGCTCGAGTCTAAGTCCGAACGATAATCAACTCGTTTCTCGCTAATCATCGTTCTATCCTTAGCCCACCGTCTTGCAAATTGGTTATTTCCCAGCTTCCTCGTGTTTTATGCATGTAGTTCTCAGCTTAATTTCTAGTTTGTCCATTTCCTGTGATTTCATACTTGATGGTGGTTAATTGTTCCAAACCCATTGGCCCGCGAGCGTGCAATTTTTGTGTACTAATCCCGATTTCGGCACCAAAGCCAAAAATACCACCGTCAGTAAAACGAGTAGAGGCATTGATGTAAACACAGGCGGAATTAATCGCTTGCTGAAATTTATGTCCCCGTAAAATATTTTTAGTAATGATTGCTTCGGAATGGTGGGTGCTGAAGTGGTTAATATGTTTAATAGCAGTGTCAAGACTTGGGACAACTCTGATGGTCATAATGAGGTCATTATATTCCATCTCCCAATCCTCGTCTGTTGCTGGGAGAATTTCGGGAACAATTTCCTGAGCTTTTTTATCACCGCGGAGTTGAACTCCATGGGCTATCAAATCTTTAGCAATTGTTGGGAGAAATTCAGCGGCAACTTCCTGATGGATCAGTAGCTTTTCGGCGGCGTTGCAAACAGATGGACGTTGAACTTTGGCGTTAACCGTAATTTGTGTTGCCATTTGCAAGTCTGCATCACGATCCACATATATGTGACAGTTTCCTGCACCAGTTTCAATTACCGGAACGGTGGCAGATTTGACCACCTGTTGAATTAATTTTCGTCCACCCCGGGGAATTAATACGTCGATATAATCATTCAGCTTCATCATTTCCTGTGCAGTTTCGTGACTCGTATCCTCGAGAAGCTGGATACTATTTTTGGGTAAACCAGTTGCTTGTAGTGCTTGACGCATGATCGACGCAAGGGCAATATTGGTGCGAATAGCCTCTTTGCCCCCGCGTAGGATAACTGCATTGCCACTCTTGAGGGTTAGTCCAGTTGCGTCAACAGTTACGTTTGGACGGGCTTCGAAAATAATTCCAACGACTCCCAGTGGAACCCGTTGCTGAAGTATCTGGAGGCCATCTGTATTTACCCAGCCATGGTCAATTCGTGCAGTTGGATCGGCTAAATCAATAATTGCTCGTAACCCATGGGCCATGTCAGAAATCCGCTCAGGAGTGAGGAGGAGACGATCAGTAAATTTCTTTGGCATTTCTTTGGCAGCATTTAAATCCTCTTGATTAGCGGCTAGAATTTTGTTTTTGTTTTGGAACAAGGCGTCTGCAATTGCAGCGAGGCCTCGATTTTTGGAAGCAGTGTCCAAAAGATTTAATTGATCAGCAGCTTCCTTAGCATTTTTACCAATTTCCTGTAAATCTTTACTCATAAGAAAATCCTCCTTTTAACCAAATTGAGTACCGATTTCTTTTCCTTGAAGAATATCAAAAATTATTTTAGGGTCACGTCCGTTGCATAGGACCATTTTTTGCCCGGCTTCCATAATAGTTGCGGCTGCTCTTAGTTTAGTAACCATCCCTCCAGTACCAAATTGACTGCCGCTTCCACTGGCAGCCTCCTTTAGTTCCGGAGTCATTTGCTTTACATGCTTAATCGGCATTGCATCGGTAAACTTATGCGGATCCTTATCATAGAAGGCATCAATGTCAGAGAGAACAATGAGGAGGTCGGCATTGATCTTAGTCGCAACCAGAGCCGAGAGCTCATCATTATCACTAAATGAGGTGTAGTGGTCAAGCTCGTCAACAGCAACCGTATCATTTTCGTTAATGATGGGGATAATAGACTCAGAAAGGAGGGTGTTAATGGTATTAAGAATGTGTTGGCCGCTAATCGGGTAGGTGAGGACATCACGAGTTAAAAGGATTTGTGCCACCTTGCTCTGGTAATCCAAAAAACGTTGGGAATAAATCCGCATTAATTCAGTTTGACCAATGGCAGCCAGGGCCTGCTGACGGGCGATTTCTTTTGGCCTTTTAATTAGTCCTAAGCTTGCTAGACCGACACCAATGGCACCAGATGAGACCAGGATAATTTTATAGCCCTCGTGACTTAAGCTTGATAGGGTATAAGCCAAACGGTCAATTGTACGCAGATTAACCTGGCCATTTGGACAAATAAGGCTACTTGTACCGACTTTAACGATAATTTTTTTGCATTGCTCCATATTCTCCATCCTTTCTAAAACAAAAGCATGTCTTGATCGAGGCACCAGCTACGGCGTTACCATCCTCGTTCAAAGACATGCTTTACTCTTTTACTTAGTTTATTTACTTGTTAGTTGGTAATGATCAGGATTCGGATTGTTGGGGTTGGCTTTCAGCCGGTGACCATCCCTCTCTTAGCTTTCCTACTTAAATCATTTTCTAGAAGTTTACACCGATTATAAAAGAAATGTCAACTATTCTTGAGTGAAGTTTTCCAATTCCTCTGCTGCACTTGTCCATTCTAATTCGACGTTTTCGGCTTCAGCTTGGTATTTGTCTAGTTCTATTTGCAGATCAGAAAGTTTACCGATATCAGTAGCGATTTCTGGATCACTCATTTCTTTTTGAATTAATGAAATCTTTTCTTCTAATTTCCCTAAACGGTCTTCTAGTTGATCGACTCTTCTCTGCAATTTTCTTTGTGCTCGCTGGGATTCCTTGCTTTGTTTATAAGCCACCTTAGCAGAACTTATGGATTTAGTTGGGCCACCATTCTTTTTTTGAGGTTGTGTTTCGGTAGCTGTAAGGAAGTTATCGTAATTACCTTCATAGTGGTTAATACCATCCGCACTCATATCAAGAATATCAGTGGCAACCTGATTGATGAAGTAACGGTCATGGGATATGAAGAGGACAGTTCCGGTAAACTCATTGATGGCATTTTCCAAAACCTCTCGACTGTCAATATCCAAGTGGTTCGTCGGCTCATCAAGAATCAGGAAGTTAGTTGGAGTTAAGGATAATTTTGTTAATTCAAGCCGAGCCTTTTCTCCTCCGGAAAGGTCATGGACAAGTTTGTAAACGTCGTCACCGACAAAGAGAAAACTACCAAGAAGGGAACGGACATCTTGTTCCGGCATTGTGGGATGTTCATCCCAAATTTCATTTAAGACAGTTTTATCCGGGTGAAGCTGTTGCTGTTCTTGATCATAGTAGCCAATTTCCAGGTTAGCGCCTAATTTTATCGAACCGCTGATTAAAGGGATTCGGTTAAGAATGGACTTTAAGAGGGTAGATTTTCCAATTCCGTTTGGCCCAATAATACCGACACGTTGCGGTTTGCGTACTTGAAATGAAAGGGGACCAGCTAGCTTTTGAGAATTGTAGCCAACGACTGCCTTTTCAACATCTAAGACTTCGTTACCGCTAGACTTTTCACTGTGGAAATTAAAATGAATTGACCGGTCATTGCTAGTTGGACGATCTATTCGTTCCATCTTTTCCAACTGTTTTCGCCGTGCCTGAGCCCGTTTAGTGGTTGAAGCACGGACAATGTTGCGATTAACAAAGTCCTCTAGCTTAGCAATTTCCTTTTGCTGTTGGTTATAATGCTTCATCTCAGTTTCTAACCATTCACGTTTAGTTTGCATAAATTGAGTATAATTACCTGTGTAATGCTTTAGAGTTTGGTTATCTAAGTCATAAACATCAGAAACGACACGATCCAAGAAATAACGGTCGTGAGAAACAACTAGTAGGGCACCCTTATAACTCTTTAAATAATCTTCCAGCCAGGATAAGACACCCATATCAAGGTGGTTCGTGGGCTCGTCCAGAATAAGAAGATCAGGTTCTTGTAGCAGGATTTTAGCTAAGGCGAGTTTTGTTTTCTGTCCTCCAGATAGGGCGCTGACTGGTGAATCATAAATATCCTCGTTAAAGCCAAAGCCCGTTAAGATTCCCCGCATTCGTGATTGGTAGTCATAGCCGCCTTCTTTTTTGAAAGCGGCTTGCAACAAGGAATACTTCTCTGTGACGGTTTGATATTCTTTACTTGTCGAGTCTAGGGAAGCTAATTTTTCCTCTAGGAAATGAATTTCGGTTTCCATTTCGTGAAGATGGGTAAAGACTAGGTCTAGTTCTGCCCAGACAGTATTTTGGGAATCAAGTCCTTGGTTCTGTGCCAAGTAGCCAACCGACAATCCCTTGGCTTGAGAAATTGTCCCTTCATCGGGACTAGTAATGCCAGCAATCATTTTCAAAAGAGTGGTTTTTCCAGCACCATTGCGGCCAACTAGAGCGGTTCGACCGTGCTCTTGGATTTGCATATTAATGTTTTGGAATAAGACATCTGCTCCAAAACGCCGCATAACATTGTTGGTTTGCAAAAGAATCATTTTGTTAACCTCGTTTAATCAGAATTACTTCGTCTATTATACGCTGTTCTTACCGGATTTCCCAAAGCAAAAAGTATGACAAGAGGAGAACATTAATGTGAAATTAAAGTTAAAAATCCAAAATAATTTTGTTTGAGTATTCACAAAAAGTTGGTTTATTGCTAGAATAGTAAGAGAATTGAATTTCACAAAGTGCAGGGAAAGTGGAACAAGTTCGTTCATTATAAATCTAAGACAAATTTAGGAGGAATTATTGACATGGCAACCAAGAAAATACCTAAAGCAACGGCCAAGCGGTTACCAATCTACTACCGCTACCTTACAGTTTTATTAAGCGCTAATAAACGACGAGTTTCATCAACGGAACTTTCAGAAGCAGTTCAAGTGGATTCTGCAACTATCCGCCGGGACTTTTCCTATTTTGGGGAACTAGGAAAACGAGGCTATGGTTATGATGTTGAGAGCTTGCTTGAATTCTTTAAGGGGATTCTTAACCAAGATACACTAACAAATGTCGCCTTAGTTGGTGTTGGTTCACTCGGGAGTGCTCTTCTTAACTACAATTTTCGTCAAGATACTAACTTGCGAATTAGTGCTGCTTTTGATACTAAACCAGAATTAGCAAATACAGTTAAAAGCGGAATCCCAATTTACCCTGCTAGTGAAATGAAGAAACAGATTGAAGAACAACAAATTGATGCAGTTATCTTAACCGTTCCAAGCTCTGCTTCACAAAAGGTAGCTGACCAACTAGTAAGCGTTGGTGTAAAGGGAATCCTTAACTTTACTCCAGTACGCTTATCAGTACCGAAGAATGTTCAAGTCCAAAATATAGATTTGACTAATGAATTACAGACATTAATTTACTTCATTAGAAATTATGGGGAAAATAAGGCTGAACAACCAAAAAAATAGCGATAAATAGCTGGGAAATACTTCCTTGACCATGTCGTAAGAGACATTTAAGGGAATATTTTCCATTTTTTTTAGTTAATAAAACGGTATTTATCGTTATGTATAATTAAAAGTCAAAATTAGTCAGGACTTTTCTATTGCATTCAATAATAAAAATGTTATAGTAGAAAATGTAATTAGCACTTGGAATATTTGAGTGCTAAAACATATGGATTTATCGAAATTGGAGGGATTAATGTGTTAAAACCATTAGGAGATCGTGTACTTCTTAAGGCGGAAACTGAAGAAGAAAAGACTGTTGGTGGCATTGTATTAGCTTCAAATGCTAAGGAACGTCCAACCACAGGAACAGTTGTCGCTGTTGGTGCTGGCCGCACTTTAGATAACGGTGAAAAGGTAGCACCTGCTGTTAAGGAAGGCGATCAAGTTCTCTTTGATAAGTATGCTGGAAATGAAGTTGAATACGACGGCGAAAAGTACCTTGTCGTTCACGAAAAGGACCTTGTAGCAATCGTTGAATAATAAATAACCGAAATTAATTATTGATAGCAGTATTAATTTAAATTTGAGGTGAATAATATATGGCAAAAGAAATCAAATTTGCTGAAGACGCACGTAGCTCAATGCTTCGTGGTGTTGATAAGTTAGCTGATACAGTTAAGACGACTATGGGTCCAAAGGGTCGGAATGTTGTTCTTGAACAAACTTATGGCACACCAACTATTACTAACGATGGTGTTACTATTGCCAAGAGCATTGAACTTTCAGACCAATTTGAAAACATGGGTGCTAAGTTAGTTTCTGAAGTTGCATCAAAGACTAACGACATTGCCGGTGATGGTACTACTACCGCTACTGTTTTAACCCAAGCAATCGTAAATGCCGGTATGAAGAATGTTACCTCTGGTGCTAACCCAGTAGGCATTCGTCGTGGTATTGACAAGGCTACTGAAACTGCAGTTGAAGCTTTGAAGAAGATGTCACACGATGTTAAGACTAAGGATGACATTGAACAAATTGCTTCCATTTCAGCTGCTAACCCAGAAGTAGGTAAGTTAATTGCTGATGCTATGGAAAAGGTTGGTAACGATGGTGTTATCACTATTGAAGACTCTCGTGGTGTCGACACTAGTGTTGATGTTGTTGAAGGGATGAGTTTCGATCGTGGTTACATGTCACAATACATGGTAACTGATAACGACAAGATGCAAGCCGACTTGGACAACCCATACATCTTGATTACTGACAAGAAGATCAGTAACATTCAAGACATCTTGCCATTGCTTCAATCAGTTGTTCAAGAAGGTCGGGCCCTCTTGATCATTGCTGATGACATTACTGGTGAAGCATTGCCAACTCTTGTTTTGAACAAGATGCGGGGAACCTTCAATGTTGTTGCTGTTAAGGCTCCAGGCTTCGGTGACCGTCGTAAGGCTCAATTACAAGATATTGCCGTATTGACAGGTGGTACAGTTATTTCTGACGACCTTGGTATGAGCTTGAAGGATGCTACTGTTGATCAACTTGGTCAAGCTAACAAGGTTACTGTTACTAAGGACAGCACTACTATTGTTAATGGTAACGGTTCTAAGGAAGCTATTGCTGAACGTGTTGACCAAATTAAGCAAGCTATCAGCAAGGCAACCTCTGACTTTGACAAGGAAAAGCTTCAAGAACGTTTGGCTAAGTTGTCAGGTGGGGTAGCCGTTGTTAAGGTCGGTGCCGCAACTGAAACCGAATTAAAGGAAAAGAAGTACCGGATTGAAGATGCCTTGAACGCTACCCGTGCTGCGGTTCAAGAAGGATTTGTTCCTGGTGGTGGTACTGCATTGATCAACGTCCTTCCTGCCCTCGAAGACTTGAAGGCTGAAGGCGACGAAGCAACTGGTATCAACATTGTTAAGGACGCCTTAGAAGCACCTGTACGTCAAATCGCTGAAAACGCCGGTGTTGAAGGCTCAGTTATTGTTAACCAATTGAAGAGCGAAAAGCCAGGAATTGGTTACAATGCAGCAAATGGCAAGTTTGAAGACATGATTAAGGCCGGAATTGTTGACCCAACCAAGGTCACCCGTTCAGCCTTACAAAACGCTGCTTCTGTATCTGCATTGTTGCTTACTACTGAAGCTGTTGTTGCTGACAAGCCAGAAGACAATAACAATCAAGCACCTGTTGCTCCACAAGGCGGCATGGGCGGCATGATGTAATTTGTCTTTCAAAGAATTTTAATTAAATAATATAAATAGCAGTAGTGAATACTTATCATAAATAGTGTTCACTACTGCTATTTTAGTTTTAAAGACTATATCTATTTTAAAACTAACTAATCAATTATTGCTAAAAAGATTACACCTCAATTCTATTGGCAAATTGGAGCTTTGATTAGTGATCGATGTTAGAACTGGTACGTTACCTCATTGTCTTCATAATAAGTCAGATGTACATAATCTACGACAGTTGGCATAATTTACAATTACTGCTATAAAAACTTCGTTGGATGAGGAGGTCAAATGAATTGGTCGTCATCAGAATCCATGTTATCCATCTATTTTGCATTTTATAAGCGAATTGCAACAACTCCCCCACTTGATTCGATTTTAGAACCAGATGGAGGAGTTGAAAAATATGTTGATGAAATTAAGCTTCTTTGACAATCAAATCTTGGGCATTAACGTTCTCACTATTTAGTTGGCAAGAGTGGAGTTGGAAGTCGTTGTAGAGGTTGTAGTAGTAGGTCTTAGTCTTTGATGAGTAGCAAGCGGTGTAAACAGTATACTCATCGTTGCCGTGAATATTAACCACGCTACCTTTAACCATTGCGACTGCCTTTAAAATGTTAAAGAATTTAGCAACATTAGCCGTTTCTCCTTTGACTTCAGGATAATTGGCGTTGAGATAGGCAGCCTTGACAAACCGAGAAGCGGGAATGCTGTCACCGGGCAGCCCGAGACTACCCGTTCCGACACCAAGAGGGATAATTTCTTGCTTGTTCCAGGTTTCAGCTTGGGCATCGTGTGGACTTAAGCCTGTGTAGTTGCAGAGGTTAGTGAGTTGCCAAGCAAAATCTGGACTGTTGGTCAGAACCCCAACCTTATTGTCAAAAATCTTTAAGCCGTATTGCTTGGAGTCTTCAAGAACGATTGCTTCATGTTGGTCACTGATAATCCAGTGAAGTGGTGCAACTGGTAAGGAGTCGGTTAAGGCTTTATTAACCAGGTTGACATTAGCTAGTTTTTCCTTAACCTCAGCAACAGAAGAGAAGTTTTGGGTGACCCACATCATTAGTTCATAAGGAGCAAGGTTAATTTTACCGTCAATAGGTTCGTCACTAAATTTAGCATAGTGGGGAAAGTTAAGTCCGGCAATGCAAAGACCATCCTCATTGCAACAGTCAAAATAGAGTGGATAGTCTTCCATCACAATTCCCATCCCTACCGTTGCTTTTGTAGTTTCGCCATCATTCATAAACTTATAAGGAAGGTGAAAATGGCGAGGGGTGATAATTAATTTCTTCCCGTAATCAATGCCAACATCGAGGTTACGGCCAAAGTATAAGTTCTCTTCAGCATCAGTAAATCTTAAACCTGTACACATAATTAAAACCTCCGATTATTTTATGCTCTTGAGACTAGCGATATATTTTTTCTGGTAACGTTTGATTCTTACAACCGCAAAGACCAGTAAAATAAAACCAATAATGACAAATGACATCATGAAATACCAAGCCACAGTAAAACTAGACTTACCTTTGATAATCCCAAACAGTGGGGCACCAATGGCGTAACCGATCGCATAGGCTAAACCGATGTAACCTAGCATGACCCCTTGCTCACGGGAACCAAAGAGATCTTTTGCCATAAAGGCTGGCCCAGACATGTAGCTAAAGACTGCTAATCCACAGAAGATTGCGTAGGCTATTCCGGCAATCCGACTACTGTGAGCGGCGAATGGCTGATGACTGATGAAGATCATCATAGCAATGGAGAGAACATACATGCAGCCGGCATAGGCCATTGATTTAGCTGTCCCGAATTTATCAAAGAGAATCCCACCAGAAACATTTCCAATCAAACAGCCAATCCCATACATTGAGCCAATAAAGCCAACGTCAGTTAATGAAAGCTTAGTATCAAGGAAGGCGGCATAGTCTTCGTTTAAGGAGGCTAGACCTAAACCGATAATCAAGAAACCAAGGCTAAAGACCCAGAATTCCTTCATTTTGAGGACTTCTTTACCGGTCCAGCCTTTAAATTCCTCCTCTTTTTTCTTTGCTAGGGCTGCCTTATTATTTTGGGATTCTGTTGCAGAAATCACAACCTCATCCTTTTTTGGTGTTCGAATGAAGCAGGCGATAATTAACCCAGTAATTAGGAGTGCAGCAGCAAAGTAGAAGAATGGCGCCATTGAGACTAGATGCCCAGTTTTTGTATTCCCTGTCATGTAATGCTTTAAGATTTCCTGGGTAATAGGTTGTAAGAAAATATTACCGATGGAACCACCGCAAAAAGCAATTCCGAGAGCGGCTCCCCGCCCTTTTGCTGGGAACCAGTGGTTAACAACCCAAGGAACCCCTTGTCCGGAGAAGAAGGTTGAACCAATCATGCAAATAATTGCGGCTGTATAAAAACCAGAAAGACGAGTACTAAAGCCAAAGATAATGTAAGCCAAAGCAGATAAGGCAATTCCGATGATATACATGAGACGGAAATTAAACTTTTGCAATCCTTTACCGATGAATGGTGAGGTGATTGAAGCAGCTACAGCTCCAAAGGTAAAGATTAGGGTATAGGATGCCAAAGTGAAATGAAAAGTATTGACTAATGGGTGAACAAATAATGGTTGAATATTTTGAGCAATGCCATATGGAATCGCTTGCGTTAACATACAAAGGAAGACCATAAAATATTTGTACGCTTTACTAACCTTATGTGGTGAAAGGGTTGCTGAATTATTAGCCATTTCTAAAACCTCCTTTTACGAAAAATAGTAGTGACAGGCCAGAGTTGTTTAATTAATTATGAATCAAGGTTTTGAGCAATGATTTTCTTTTGCTTATGCTTAATACGAACGGCAGCAAAGACAAGTAAAATAAAGCCGATAATAACAAAACCTAGCATGACGCACCAAGCTACCGTGAAGTTGGTGCTATCTCGAATGATTCCAAAGAGAGGAGCGCCAATGGCAAAACCGATGGCATATGCTAAGCCAACATAACCTAACATAACCCCTTGCTCTTTGGCACCGAAGAGATCTTTAGCCATAAAGGCTGGACCAGACATATAACTAAATACAGCTAGGCCGGTAAAAATAGCATAACCGTATCCGGCATAGAGGTTGACCTTATTGCCATAGGGCAGGAAGCTGATAATAATCATCATTGAAATGGCTAAGATATACATGCAACCAGCATAAGACATTGATTTAGCAGTGCCAAACTTATCAAAGAGCATTCCACCGGTAATATTACCGATTAGTCCACCAACCCCAAACATCGAGCCGATAAGACCAACTTTAGTCAGCGTTAACTTGGTATCGAGGAAAGCGGCGTAATCTTCGTTGAGGGAAGCTAACCCTAAACCGATAATCAAAAAGCCAATGCTGAAAATCCAGAAGTCCCACATTTTAATGACTTCCTTACTCGTCCACCCTTGAAAAGCTGCTGCTTTTTTCTTGGCTGCTGCAGCCTTTCCAGCTTTAATTTCGGATTTAGTGGCAACAATCTCGCCTTTCTTTGGCGTCCGGATAAAGAAAGCAATTATGAGTCCAACGATTAGTAAGAGGGCGGCAAAATAGAAGAAAGGTGCCATCGACAAGAGATGACCGTCTTTAGTATTTCCAGTCATATAGTGGCTGAGAAGGTTTTGAGTAATTGGTTGCATGAATATATTGCCGATTGAGCCACCACAAAAAGCAAATCCTAGGGCTGTCCCTCTTCCTGTAAATGGGAACCAGTGGTTGATGACCCAAGGAACCCCTTGTCCAGAATAGAAGGTTGAACCAATCATACAAAGGATTCCTGCGGCGTAGAATTCAGGAAGTCTTGTACTAATCCCAAAAATGACATAGGCTACTGCAGAGAGGACAATCCCGATTATATACATCAATTTGAAATTGAACTTTTCTAATCCTTTACCAATGAATGGTGAGGTGATGGATGCAGCTACAGCCCCGAAGGTAAAGATGAGGGTATAAGAAGCTAAGGTAAAATGAAAAGTATTAACAATTGGGTGAACAAATAATGGCTGAATTGTCTGGGCAACTTCATAAGGAATTGCCTGAGTTAACATACAAAGGAAAACCATGAAGTACTTATATTTCTTGCTAACAATATGACTATCATGATCTAAAGCAATACTCATTAAATTCATTCTCCTTTCCCTAGAGTGAAGAAAACAGTCCTTTAACTAATTATTATACTATTTATGCAAATATAACAAATAAAACGACTTTATTACACTGGGTAATTGATAGAGGTATATGATTAAATTTATATTTATCTTTTGCAAGAGGTAGAGAGGACTAGGAGAAGAAAAAGATTTTTTGAATTTATCAGCAAAGAATTGAAGTTAGTGTTAAGATTAATTGTCTGTAAATAAAAAACTAAAGGGAGAATGAGATGAATAAGTCAAAGCAACGAAAGATTACCCTATTCTCTGGGATAATGCTTGCGCTAAATTCATTAATTGGATCTGGATGGTTATTTGGTGCCGGAACAGCTGCTAAAATTGCCGGACCTGCAGCAATTATTTCCTGGATTATCGGCGCCATTATTATTATTAGTATTGCTCTAACTTACGTTGAACTAGGAGCAATGTTTCCTGAGAGTGGTGGTATGAGTAGATATGCACAATACAGTCATGGTCCGCTTTTAGGCTTTATTGCTGCTTGGGCCAATTGGATTTCCCTAATTACACTTGTTCCAATGGAAGCAGTTGCATCTGTGCAATATATGAGCTCTTGGCCGTGGGCTTGGGCTAACTGGACCCATCATTTTGTTAGAAACGGAGATATTACTTCGTCAGGGATGTTAGTGGTTCTCTTATTCATGGTGATTTTTACCTTGATTAATTTTTGGTCAGTTAAACTAATGACGAGATTTACCAATCTGATTTCTGTCTTCAAGATTGCTCTGCCAACATTAACTGTTATTATGCTAATACTTAGTGGTTTCCATATGAGTAATTTTGGGCATAGTGTACAAACATTTATGCCTTACGGAAGTCGGTCAATTTTTGAAGCAGCAGCGATTTCAGGGATTATTATGTCCTATGATGCCTTTCAAACCATTATTAATATGGGAGGAGAAATTGAGAATCCACATAAGAATATTGTTCGTGGTGTTTTAATTTCGATGTTGATAACAGCCGCTATTTATATCATGCTTCAAGTTGCATTTATTGGTGCCATTGAACCAGGAATGCTTGCTAAACACGGCTGGCATGGAGTAAACTTTGCCTCACCATTTGCGGATATTGCTATTCTCCTAAATCTTAACTGGTTAGCAATCCTGCTTTATATGGACGCTTTTGTTTCGCCATTTGGGACAGGAGTTGCTTTTGTAGCAACAGCTTCTCGAGCTTTGGCAGCGATGACGCATACAGGACACTTGCCGAAATGGTTAGGAAGGTTAGAACGACGGTACATGATTCCGCGTTTTGCTATGATAGCTGACCTTGTGTTAGCAATGATTTTGGTAAATGTTTTCCGAAATTGGAGCTTACTAGCAACCGTCATTACGGGGTCTACCTTGATTGCTTATTTGACTGGACCGGTAACAGTAATGTCTTTGCGTAAGATGAACGCAAGTCTAATTCGTCCATTTGCGCCAAATTATATGAAATGGTTAGCACCGTTTGCCTTTGTGGTGACAGGATTAGCGATTTATTGGACGATGTGGCCAACAACAATTCAAGTGATATTGGTAATTGGTCTTGGCCTGCCAATTTATCTTTACTATGAGTGGCGCTACCAAAAATCTAATTGGAAAACACAATTACGTAGTTCAGCCTGGTTAATTTGCTATATGATTTTTATCTCTATCATTTCTTATGTTGGTAGCGATGGTTTCGGCGGACGTAACTATATTCCATACCCACTTGATTTTGTGGTAATTATTGTTGCTTCTCTATTATTTTATGTTTGGGCAATTAATAGTCGACTTGAAAAAGTTGAACCAGCAGCCTTAAAAGTCAATGAACGTTTAAAAAATCACGATTAATATATAAAAATTAAACAATTGAGTGTAAAATGATGAATTGATTAATATTGCAGAGTTAACGGGGCCAGTGAAAATAATTATTCACGGCCTCAACTCTATTATTCTGGGGAGGATAGTATGTGGCGCTATTTGAAAAGGGTTTTAATTGGTAAACCATTAAAAACTCTAGACGAAGGTCAAACTCACTTAACTAAGTTTAAAGCTTTGGCAATGTTGTCTTCTGATGCTATATCGTCAGTTGCCTATGGTCCAGAGCAAATTACAACCGTCTTAGTAACGTTATCGGCAATGGCAATCTGGTATTCGATTCCAATTGCTGCCATTGTTCTGTTACTCTTATTAGCAATTACCTTATCTTACCAGCAAATTATCCATGCCTATCCAAGTGGTGGAGGTGCCTATGTTGTTGCCACCAAGAACTGGGGTAGCAACGGAGGTCTATTTGCCGGTGGTTCGTTGTTAGTTGATTACATGCTGACTGTAGCCGTCTCAACAACTTCTGGGGTTGAGGCGATTACTTCAGCTATTCCATCGCTTTACAGGTTCTCTGTTCCACTTGCAATCATCATTGTGTTGTTAATCATGTTTATGAACCTCAGGGGGATGAGTGAAAGTGCAAATTTCTTAACGATTCCGGTTTACTTCTTTGTTACCATGATTACCGTGATGATTATTTGGGGTGGTTATAACATTGTAACTGGCCAGATTCATTACCAAGCTCCAGCAGACTACGGTACGCCAGTAGCAGGAATGAGCTTTGTCCTCTTTGTTCGGGCTTTCTCTGCTGGTTCTTCATCACTAACTGGGGTGGAAGCGGTCAGCAATGCTGTTCCGAACTTTAACAAGCCAAAGGAGAAGAACGCTTCAATAACGTTAGCAATTATGAGTACGATTTTGGCAATCTTCTTTATCGCCATTATCTTCTTTGGCTTCTTCTTTGGGATTGTTCCAAATAGTCGGACAACCGTGCTTTCTCAAATTGGCGCAGCGGTCTTTGGCGGACACGGAATAGGCTTTTACCTACTTCAGCTTTCTACTGCAATGATCTTAGCGGTGGCTGCTAATACTGGTTTTTCAGCCTTTCCTATTTTGGCTTTTAATATGGCAAAGGATAAGTACATGCCGCATGCTTTTATGGATCGAGGAGACAGGTTAGGCTATTCTAACGGGATTATTGCTTTAGCTATTGGTGCTATTATCCTTATTCTCATATTCCATGGGCAAACGAACATGTTGATTCCACTTTATGCAGTTGGGGTGTTTGTTCCGTTTACACTTTCCCAATCGGGGATGATTATTCATTGGTTTAGAGAAAAAGGAAGATTTTGGCTTGGTAAAGCATTTATTAACTTGGTCGGTGCACTGATTTCGTTTGCCCTAGTGATTGCCCTCTTCTGGCAACACTTTGGTAATGTATGGCCTTACTTAATTATCATGCCCCTTCTCTTGTACATGTTTCATGCGATCCATCGTCACTATATTAAGGTGGCGAAGCAGCTCCGGGTGGCTGAAAAGACGAAAGTGCAATTGCATGACTACGATGGAGCAACTGTTATTGTCTTAGTAGGAAATGTGACCCGAGTAACCCGTGGTGCAATTAATTATGCCCGTTCAATTGGAGACTATGTAATTGCCATGCACGTTTCCTTTGATGAAAATCCAGGGAAGGAGCATAAGACAGCCAATGAGTTTAAGGCAGAATTCCCTGATGTTCGCTTCGTTGATATCCACTCTTCTTACCGTTCTATTGCAAAGCCAACATTACGGTTCGTTGATGTCATTGCAAAGCGGGCTGCGGCACGTAATTATTCAACTACTGTTTTAGTGCCACAATTTATTCCTAAGCACCCATGGCAGTTTGCCTTGCATAACCAAACAAGTGTAAGGTTAAGAACCATCTTGAATTCACGGCAAAATATTGTGGTTGCAAGTTATAACTACCACTTGCACGAATAGGAAAATTATGTTGAAAAATAAAAATTACTTTTTTGGTTTAGCGTTTGCTCTTGGTTTATTCTTGATGGCAGGCTTTACTGTAGACAAAATAAGCTTTAACTCAAGCTTGCTAGGAATAATAGGGAGTTTCCTGATTGTTGGCTCATATCTAGGGTTTAATTGGGAAAAAATAAAAAATGGTGATCACCATACACGGAAGATCGCCATTTGGATAAGTAGTTTGTTACTGCTAGTGATTATTTTAAATATTGTTGAATTAGCCTTGAGTTGAGCTATTAAAGGGAACTTCATGGAAACGTGAAGCTCCTTTTTTTATTATGAGTTGGTCATTAAAGCGGTTAGTTAAGTTGACAGTTACTTCATCAACAACATCATCATCGACATAAATACTTGTTTGCACATCTGCAGAAAATTCTTCATTAGCAATATCAAGATTATTATCGCCGAGGTAGTGGAGGAGTGAGTCATGAAGGGAGTAAGGAACGGTAATAGTAAGGACTGTTTGCTTAATTCGTTGAACAAGACCAGTAGCGTGAATGGCTTGTGTAGTTGCATTGCTATATGCGCGAATTAAGCCACCAGCACCAAGTTTAATCCCACCAAAGTAACGAGTAACAACAGCAAGCACATTATGGATATGGGCCAGTTGCAGTGATTCAAGAATCGGCACTCCTGCAGTTCCACTTGGTTCCCCGTTGTCGCTTTCTCTTTGGATCTGGTCCTTATCGCCCACCATGTAGGCAAAACAATTATGGTTAGCTTTACGATTGGCGGCTGAAATTTCTTCGATGAATTTTTTGGCTTCATCCTCAGAGGAGATGCGCTTGAGAGAACAAATGAAACGGGATTTTTTAATTACTAATTCATTTTCAACATTATTAGCGATTGTTAAATAAGGTTCTGTCATTTTTAGCCTCTTTCAAAAATAAAAATTACGATTAATTTCGTTTTAGATATATAGGGAGGTGAGGTGATGGACGAATTAGAAATGTTTTACGGAAGGCGAGTCTTATGGCCAAAAGTTGAAGAAAGGCCAGCGAAAGGTCCGGATATCGTAGAATTAGCCACAATAGAGGTCGGTGAGCGAATGATACATTGTCATCGATGCAATGCTTATACCGACAAATTTACAGGAACTCTACCTAATAATCAATATTATTGTCCTAATTGTATCAGCCTAGGACGTGTATCTACTTTGAATTATTTTTACCATGTTCCTGAGCCAAATAAATTTATTGTGCCAGATAAAGTATTGTCTTGGCAGGGGCAATTGTCTCCATTGCAAAGAAAGACTGCGGAGACCGTTAAAAGAAATATGGATAACCATTGTCACCAGTTGCTATGGGCTGTTACTGGGGCAGGAAAGACGGAGATGATGTTTAATGCAATTGCCTCAGCGTTATCGCGGGGTGAACGAATTGCTGTTGCGTCGCCGCGGGTAGATGTGTGTCTGGAACTTTATCCACGCCTACAAAAAGCATTCACAGATTTCGAGATTGCACTATTACACGGAAAGGAATCGACTTCATATGCCTATCGCCAATTTACGGTTTGCACTACTCATCAGTTATTGCGGTTTTATCATGCGTTTGACAATTTAATTGTCGATGAAGTTGATTCCTTTCCTTACGCGGCTAATCAGTCGTTGCTTTACGCTACTCATCAAGCGATAAAGCCAAATGGAGGTCTACTTTTTATGACGGCTACACCAGGGAAGAAGTTATTGACTGAGATTAAGAAGAAACGACTAAAGGTCAGCTACTTACCTCTTCGCTATCATGGTAATTTGCTTCCTAGAATTAATCTCAGACTAGCCTTTAATTGGCGGAAAAAGCTGTTAGCGGGGAAATTGCCTGCAGATTTGTTACGGGCCATTCAGAAGAGTAATAATAATCATTATCGTTGCCTTCTTTTTGTGCCACATGTGGCTGATCTGGAACCAGTAGCCCAATGTTTACGTCGACAGTTGCCTAAATTGAAATTTGCGACAGTCCACGCTGAAGATGAGCAACGCCTAGAAAAAATCCAAAAAATGCGTAAAGGGATCTTTGACCTATTAGTAACAACAACGATTTTAGAACGAGGTGTGACATTTCCAGAGATTGATGTTTATGGAATTGGGGTAGACGAAGAAATATTTAGTTCATCTGCCTTGGTACAAATTGCTGGTCGTGCTGGAAGAGCTAATTCGCGGCCAACTGGCGATGTTATTTTCTGGGCAGGAGTATACACTAAAACAATTCGGGAGGCCCAGCGACAAATTGATTTTATGAATCATAAAGGAAGAAGGCTGAAAGATGAATAAGTGCCTTTTGTGTGGACTCGTGATTAAGGAAAAGTTGACGATTCATCAGATTCTTTTCCCGGGTCTAATTGAAGAATCAACACTTTGCCATCAATGTCAGGAAAACTTTCAACGGTATCCAAGAACCAGAAATAGATATTGCTTAGGGTGTGGAAAAGAGGAGACAGCAAAGTTGTGCAGTGAGTGTGAGCAATGGCAGGATAGCTATAATTGGTATTTGCCACATTATCCCTTATTCCACTACAATCAATCGATGAAGGACTACATGCAGCAGTATAAATTTCAAGGTAACTACTGTTTACGTCTAGCATTTCAAGAATTAATAAAAAAAGAGATCAAGAAACAGGACTATGACCTGCTACTCCCAATCCCTGTAACCTCTCATACGATGCAAACACGAGGATTTAACCAGGTAACGGGTTTGATTGAAGGAATCAAATATACGTCGCTTTTACACCACCTGGCTTACCAAAAGATTGCTCAGTCGCAAAAGACAAGGCGGGGCAGATTAGATAATCAGCAACCATTTTGGTTAGAAAGCCCAGAAATAATAAAGGGGCGGCGGGTGTTATTAGTGGATGATATTTATACGACAGGGCGAACCTTATACTATGCTGCAGTACTTTGTCGAGAAGCTCATTGTCAATCTGTAAAAAGCTTGTCATTAGCCCGTTAAGATTGTCTTAAATAGTTTGTTAAATAGACACAAGTACCTTATAATAAGATTAAGGATATGAGAAGAGTGGTCCTTCTGATATCAGATCAAGCAACTTGCTTGAACTGAAAGGAGAAATTACTATGTTAAAGTTCAATATTCGTGGTGAAAATATCGAAGTAACTGATGCAATTCGTGATTACGTGGTAAAGCGGATTAACAAGTTACAGAAATTCTTCGAAGACAATGTAGAAGCAACAGCCCATGTGAACTTGAAAGTTTATCCTAACCGTACTTACAAGGTCGAAGTAACAATTCCATTGCCATACTTAACCTTACGGGCAGAAGAAACTTCTAATGACATGTATGGTAGTATCGATCTTGTAACCGATAAGCTTGAGCGTCAAATTCGGAAGTACAAGACCAAAGTAAACCGTAAATCACGTGAAAAAGGATTTAAGGATGTAGAATTTGTGCCTACTGAAGACGATCTTGAAAGTTCAGATGACTTAAAGATTGTTCGGACAAAGCAAGTTTCCCTTAAGCCAATGGATCCTGAAGAAGCAGTATTACAAATGGACATGCTCGGTCATGACTTCTTCGTATTCCAAGATGCAGAAACTAACGGCACAAGTATCGTTTACCGTCGTAAAGATGGCCGTTATGGTTTAATTGAAGCTGAATAATATCAAAATTTCTTGAGGTCATTTGCATTTTGCAAATGGCCTTTTAATATTGTGAGAAATCATTTTAATTGTAGGCATAACGTGGTAAAATAGTATGGTTAATAATAAAATTGAGACCAGTTTATAGCAGTCTCTTTAATCTTCTAAGAAATTTATACCAGGAGCCAATGAAAAACTTTCCTGGTACTTAAATAAAATAAATTAGAAAGGACGCTTATATGGCTAACATTCTAAAAGAGTGGGTTGAGAGCGACCGTCGAGAATTACGGCGCATCAACAAGATCGCAAACAAAGTCGAAAAATATGCAGAATCAATGGCTGCATTATCAGATGAAGACCTAAAAGCAAAGACTGATGAGTTTCGCGCTCGCTATAAAAAAGGTGAAAGCCTTGATCATATGTTGCCAGAAGCTTTCGCTGTTTCACGGGAAGCAGCAAAACGTGTCTTAGGCCTTTACCCATTCCACGTTCAAATTATGGGAGGAATTGTGCTTCATGAAGGTAACATTGCTGAAATGAGAACTGGGGAAGGTAAGACCTTAACGGCGACTATGCCCGTATACTTGAATGCAATTAGTGGTAAGGGTGTTCACGTTATTACAGTTAACGAATACCTTTCTAAACGGGATGCTACAGAAATGGGACAGCTTTACAATTGGTTAGGGTGTACGGTTGGTGTTAATAATTCTGAAATGTCTCCTGACGAAAAGCGTAAAGCATATCAAGCTGATATTATGTACTCCACAAATAGTGAAATTGGGTTCGACTATCTTCGTGACAATATGGCTGTTTACAAGGAAGACCAAGTTCAACGTGGACTTAATTATGCCTTAGTCGATGAGGTTGACTCAATTCTTATCGATGAAGCCCGAACACCATTGATTATTTCTGGTCCTGGTACGGGAACTTCAAAGCTCTACAAGCAGACTGACCGGTTTGTAAAAACTTTGAAAAATGAAGTTGACTACAAGGTTGACCTTGAATCCAAGACTGTTGCCTTAACTGATGACGGAATTCAAAAGGCAGAAAAGTACTTTAACCTTAAGAACCTTTACGATCCAGATAATACGGCACTGACTCACCACCTGGATCAAGCTTTGCGGGCAAATTACATTATGTTACTTGATAAAGACTATGTCGTTTCCGATGGCGAAGTTCTTATCGTTGATTCATTTACTGGACGTGTCATGCAGGGTCGTCGTTTCTCTGATGGACTCCACCAAGCGATTGAAGCTAAGGAAGGGGTTCAGATTCAAGAAGAAAATAAGACAATGGCTAACATTACCTACCAGAACCTTTTCCGGATGTACAGTAAGCTTGCCGGAATGACTGGGACAGCCAAAACGGAACAGGAAGAATTCCGTGAAATTTACAACATGGAAACAATTACCATTCCAACTAACCGTCCAGTTCAACGTAAGGATGAACCAGACTTACTTTACCCAACTCTTGAAAGTAAGTTTGCAGCGGTTGTTAAGCGGATTAAGAGTTTACATGAGAAGGGTCAACCAATCTTAATTGGTACTGTTGCGGTTGAAACATCCGAATATTTATCTCATCTTTTAGATAAGGAACACATTCCTCATGTGGTTTTGAATGCTAAGAACCACGCTAAGGAAGCAAGTATTGTTAAAAACGCTGGTCAAAAAGGTGCCGTAACGATCGCTACTAATATGGCAGGGCGTGGTACGGATATTAAATTAGGACCCGGTGTGCGTGAACTTGGTGGTTTAGCTGTTATTGGTACTGAACGTCATGAATCACGGCGGATTGATAATCAGCTTCGTGGACGTTCTGGACGTCAAGGTGACCCAGGACTTTCTCAATTCTATCTTTCACTTGAAGATGATTTGATGAAGCGATTTGGTGGTGACCGTATTAAGGCCTTCTTGGAACGGATGAAAGTAAGCGATGAAGATGCAGTTATTCGGAGTCGTTTCTTGACCCACCAAGTTGAATCTGCACAAAAACGGGTTGAAGGTAATAACTATGACTCACGAAAGAACGTTTTGCAATATGATGATGTTATGCGTGAACAACGGGAAATTATCTACAAGGAACGACAACAGGTAATTACCGAAGATGAGTCCTTAAAGTGGGTACTGATGCCAATCTTCAAACGTACCATCCAACGTGAAGTTGAACAGCACACTTTAGGTGATCGTAAGGATTGGGACTACAAAGGTATTGTGGACTTTGCTGAAGAAGTCATCGTTAAGCCAGATACAATTTCAGTGAAGGACTTACAAAATAAGTCACCACGCGAAATGGTCGACTACCTAATGGGCTTTGCTAAGGAAATTTACAAGGAAAAGCAAAAGCAACTTTACGATCCATCACAAATGTTGGAATTCGAAAAGGTTGTTTTACTCCGGGTGGTTGACTCCCACTGGACCGACCACATTGATGTAATGGATCAATTCCGTCAGTCAGTTGGTTTGCGGGGGTATGGACAACTTAATCCATTGGTCGAATATCAAACAGCGGGTTACCATATGTTTGAACAGATGGTTGCTGATATTGAGTATGAAACTACTCGTCTATTCATGAAGTCAGAAATTCGACAAAACGTGACTCGATAATTAAATAATTTAACTATCAAGGTACGGTAGCAGGGACCCAGTCGCGGTACCTGTTACCTTTTTTATATCAGAAAGTTGGAGGAATTAATTTGGAAACTAGTGAAGCAAAGAAAAAAATAGAAGTCATGCAACAGGAAGTTGACGACTTCGGGAGGTCTCTTTGACTTAGATGCTTTAGACGAAAGCATTGCAGAAAATGAACAACGGATGGTAGAACCGGGATTTTGGGATGATAATGAGGCAGCCCAAAAATTGATTAATGAAAATAACGAATTGAAAAGCAAGCGGGACACTTTTACTGAGTTGCAAGATAACCTTGGAAATTTGCAGGCGTCGTTAGAACTTCTGGAAATGGAACCTGATAATGAGTTGCAAAAAGAATTCGAGGAGATCTTTCAGCAGACGGAAAAGGAGCTCGAACAATATCGACTAAACCAGCTCTTGAATGGTGAATATGATAACAAGAATGCTATTTTAGAAATTCATCCTGGAGCAGGAGGAACCGAAGCCCAAGACTGGGGTGAAATGCTTTTGCGAATGTACATTCGGTGGGGAGAACAACATAACTTTACAGTGGAGACTGCTAGTTATGAAGCTGGTGAAGAAGCTGGGATTAAGAGTGTTACTCTTTTAATTAAGGGACATAATGCTTTTGGTTACTTGCGGAGTGAAAAGGGCGTCCACCGTCTTGTACGAATTTCACCCTTTGATGCTGCTGGGCGTCGTCATACCTCATTTGCTTCGGTTGATGTCATGCCAGAACTTGATGAAGATGTAACGATTGATATTGATCCGTCTGACTTACGGATTGATACGTTTAGGTCGAGCGGGGCTGGTGGACAGCATATTAATAAGACAGAATCTGCTGTCCGGATTACTCACTTACCAACGGGGATTGTGACATCTTCTCAGGCTGAACGATCACAATTGCAAAACCGAGTTACTGCAATGAATATGTTAAAATCAAAGCTGTATGAATTGGAGGAAGAGAAGAAAGCAAAGAAACGAGCAGAAATTGAAGGCGAACAACTTGAAATTGGTTGGGGTTCACAAATTCGCTCTTATGTTTTCCATCCCTACACTTTGGTTAAGGATAATAGAAGTGGATATGAGACGCATAACGGCCAAGGGGTGATGGATGGTGATTTAGATCCATTTATTAATGCCTATCTTCAATGGAAATTGAGCCAAAAAAATCCTCAATAATTCTGATTGCAGTTCATAATAAAACACAGTAAGATTAAGCTATTAGAAGGAAAGCGGATATTTACCGTAATTAGCTTCTGTAGCAGTAGGAGAAAATAAAAATGGCAAAAAAACTAACCAGATCTTATGATGACCGTTGGCTTGGCGGTGTTCTTAGTGGCATTGCTAAATACTTCAATATTAAGCCGATTTATATACGGGTTGCCTACATTATTTTAACAGCCATTACTGGGATTATTCCGGGAATAGTGGTTTATATTGTGCTTTTTACTATTATTCCCCCTGAGACGGAACATCCTGGTATTACTGGTCTTTTTAAGACAATTCAAGAAATGATAAATAAACCGCAAGAAACAACGCAAGGACAAAGACGAACACTAACTGATGTTGAAGAAAAAGATGTAAAAAAGAATGGACGATCATAAATGAAATTTATTAAGCGAGTAGTTATTGATACAATCCTTTTTATCGCTTTGGCAGGAATCTTTGCTCGAACAGGGATGTTCTATGTGAGTGGGATTGGGATTGCAGTATTAGCTAGTGCGGTTTTAGCCGTGTTAAATGTACTTATTAAGCCCATCTTGCTCGTTTTATCTTTACCAATTAACATTCTCACGTTGGGACTATTCAGTATTGTCATTAATGGCCTTATGCTCCAATTGACCTCTTATTTTGTTGGGGCGTTTAACTTTCACTTTTCCTCATTTGGGGCGGCCATGCTGATTGCTGTGATTATGTCTATATGTAATGTAATTATTTCAGACCATATTGATAATTAGGAGGGTCACGTATGCCTAGTCATGTTACCGTTAAAGACATTGTAGACAAAGTTCGGTTGAAAGTTTTACAAGGTGAAGACTATCTTGACCGAACAATTACAACAAGTGATATTTCACGTCCTGCTTTGGAGTTTGCTGGTTACTTTAAACACTATCCAGCAATGCGGATCCAATTATTGGGGATTACAGAGACATCATTTGCGAAAGACTTAACTCATGAAAAGCGGGAAAAATATCTAACAAAGATGTGTACTCCCCAAACGCCATGCTTTGTCATTTCTACTAATTTACCGATTCCAGAAGAGTTAAAGGTGGCGGCTAAAAATGCAAAAATTCCTATTTTGGGAACTCATTTAACGTCATCCCAGATTTTAAGTAATATGACCTCCTACCTTCTTGACCGGTTGGCGCCTCGACAATCACTTCATGGTGTCTTGGTTAATATCAGCGGTGTTGGAGTATTGATTACTGGTGATTCAGGTGTTGGTAAAAGTGAAACTGCCCTAGAGCTGGTTAGGCGTGGACATCGATTAGTTGCTGATGACCGGGTAGAAGTATACGCTCGGGATGAACAAACATTAGTCGGTAAAGCACCAACAATCTTAAAACACCTCATGGAGATCCGGGGAATTGGGATTATTGATGTTTCAACTCTTTATGGGACTGGGGCAATTATGCCAACGGATACTATTAAGCTAATTGTTCACCTGGAAACATGGACACCTGACGTACAATTTGACCGTTTAGGGGACAAGGGCGATACGCAAACTATTCAAGGGGTTATAATTCCACGGGTTTCTATTCCCGTAAAGACAGGCCGAAACTTAGCAATAATCATTGAATCAGCAGCAATGAATTATCGGGCGGAAACGATGGGCTATGATGCGACGAAGACCTTTGATGAGAACTTAAACAAGTTAATCAAACAGAATTCTGAACGGGATAGTAAAAAAGGATCGGCTGACAACTAATGGTAAAAATTGGTACACTATTTGCGGCCTTAAACCCCATCGCATTTTACCTGGGTCCAATCCAAGTTCATTGGTATGGGGTAATTATTGCAAGTGCCGTAGTAATTGCTTTGATTTTATCAGTCCGTGAAGGTGAACGTCGCGGTATTAAGGAAGATAACTTTTATGATTACCTGTTGTGGGCGCTCCCAATTGCAATCATTTGTGCGCGTCTATATTACGTAACTTTTCAGTGGCAATATTATTCTCAACATCCTGATGAAATTATTGCCGTTTGGGATGGTGGAATTGCCATTTATGGAGCAATTATTGGCGGAGTGATAACCCTAATCATCTTTTGCCGAGCGCGAAATTTATCCGTCTGGAAGATGCTAGATATTCTTGCGCCACCATTAATTATGGCGCAAGGAATAGGTCGCTGGGGTAACTTTATGAACCAAGAAGCGTTTGGTGCTATTACGACCAAAGCTGCCTTACTCGGGCAACATATTCCTGAATGGATTATCAATCAAATGTACATCGGAGGCCACTATCGAGTTCCTACCTTCTTGTATGAATCATTGTGGGATTTAACGGGTTTTGCATTATTGATGCTCCTTCGTCATCGCAAACATTTATTTAAGCAGGGAGAAGTATTTTTAACATACGTTCTCTGGTATTCTATCGGGAGATTTTTTATTGAAGGAATGCGGACAGATAGTTTAATGTTAGGAAATGTTATCCGGATTTCTCAATTGCTTTCCCTAATATTTTTTATTGCAGCAGTTGTTTTGATTATCATTCGCCGCCGAAACAAAGAATTACCATGGTATACTCAACCAAATTAAAGTGCTAAAGGAGAATAGTTATGACTGAAAAAATTGCAGTTTTAGGTGCTGGTTCTTGGGGCAGCACATTAGCCAATATGTTAGTGGAAAATGGTCATGAGGTGAAGTTGTGGTCACGTGATCAAGATCAAGTAGATCAACTTAATAACGAACATATTAATCCTCGTTACATGAAGACCCTTGTTTATAATGATAGGTTAGTTGCCACTACAAATATGAAGAAAGCAGTTGAAGGAGCAAAGATTATCTTAATAGTCATTCCAACTAAGGGAATTCGTCAGGTAGCTGCTCAACTTAACAAAATTTTAGAAGAATTGGGTCAACAATCACTAATTGTTCATGCCACAAAAGGACTAGAACAAGAAACGCACAAACGTCCGTCAGAAATGATTGCTGAAGAAATTTCTCCAGACCACCGGCAAGAAATTGTTGTTCTTTCAGGCCCTAGTCACGCGGAAGATGTTGCGATTAAAGATATGACGGCCGTAACGGCAGCCTGCTCAGATATTGCAAGCGCCGAAAAGGTTCAGGAAGTTTTTAGTAATCAGTATTTCCGGGTATACACCAATGATGATGTGATTGGTGCTGAATTCGGAGCTGCCTTGAAAAACATCATTGCAATTGGTGCAGGGGCACTTCAGGGGCTTGGCTACCATGATAATGCTCGTGCAGCCTTAATCACCCGTGGATTGGCTGAAATTCGTCGCTTAGGAGTAGCATTCGGTGCTAACCCGATGACCTTTATTGGTTTGTCCGGTGTCGGTGATTTAGTAGTAACGGCAACAAGTAAGAATTCTCGGAATTGGCGTGCTGGTTACCAACTGGGCCAAGGCAAAAAATTGGATGATGTAATTAATGAAATGGGAATGGTTATTGAAGGTGTATACACTACTAAGGCTGCCCACGAATTGAGCCAAAAGCGACAAGTACAAATGCCAATTACAGATGCCCTCTACAGGGTCCTTTATGAAAACGAAGACATTAAAGATGCAATTTCTCAACTAATGAGCAGAGATCTTACGTCAGAAGTCGAATAATTATGGTAAAATGCATAAAGTAGGGATTGAGAATTTGAAATAATCTCACGGAAAGGGTTTATTTATTATGAAACGTGTACGCAAAGCAATTATTCCAGCTGCAGGATTGGGGACACGATTCCTGCCAGCCACTAAGGCTCTTGCCAAGGAAATGTTACCGATTGTTGATAAGCCAACAATTCAATTTATCGTAGAGGAAGCACGGAAATCAGGAATTGAAGACATTGTTGTTGTTGATGGCAAGAACAAGCGCTCAATTGAAGATCATTTCGACTCCAACCCTGAACTAGAAGACAACCTTCGTGCTAAGCATAAGGATGAAATGCTGAAGTTAGTTGAAGAAACAACTGACATTAACATTTACTTCATTCGTCAATCACACCCACGTGGTTTAGGGGATGCTGTTTTAACAGCCCGTGACTTTATTGGCGACGAACCTTTTGTTGTTATGCTTGGTGATGATTTAAACAACATTAATAATGATGGTGAACCATTAACTAAAGAATTAATTGAAAGTTACGAACAAACTGGTGCATCAACTTTGGCCGTTATGCGGGTACCACACGAAGATACTTCTAAGTATGGTGTGATCAACCCAAGTAAGGAAGTTACTCCAGGCCTTTTCAATGTTACAAGCTTTGTTGAAAAGCCAGAACCAAAGAAGGCTCCAAGTGACTTGGCTATCATTGGTCGCTACGTCTTTACTCCAGAAATCTTTGATGTTTTGGCAAAAACTAAGCCGGGTAAAGGTGGCGAAATCCAATTAACTGATGCCATTGATACTTTGAACCAGACACAACGGGTATTTGCTCGTGAATATACTGGCGATCGTTATGATGTTGGTAACAAGTTTGGTTGGGTTAAGACTAACATTGAATATGGTCTTAAGCACCCACAAGTTAAGGATGAATTACGTGCCTACATTAAAGAATTAGGTGTAAAATTTGCTGAAGATGATAAAGGTTCAGCTAAAAAGTAAAAATGCGAAACCTTCTATTAAAGAAGTCTAAGTATTCGTTGAAATAGGGGTCCAGTAACTCGGCAATTGTCGTTTACTGGGCCCTTATTTAAAACAAATGGAATCAAAACAAACTAATAGACAAGGAAAACAAAAACAATTATTATTGTTTTATTCATATTATGAGGAGGAAACAAAATGGCAAACAAAGAAGAATATGATGTCATCGTAATTGGGGCTGGTCCTGGTGGAATGACAGCTGCTATGTATGCCTCACGAGCTAACCTTTCCGTTTTAATGTTGGACCGTGGAATTTACGGGGGAAACTTAAATAATACTGCTGAGGTGGAAAACTATACTGGATTTAAAAAGGTTGCTGGACCTGAACTTGCTCAACAAATGTATGATGGTTCAATTCAATTCGGTGCTGAATATGCTTACGGAACTGTCCAAAGTGTTGAATTAAATGGTGATGGGATCAAGACAATCACTACTGATACAGACGAAAAATTAACCGCTAAGGCAATCGTGATTGCAACAGGAAGTGAGCAACGTCACTTACACGTCACCGGTGAAGATGAATATGGTGGCCGTGGTGTTTCTTACTGTGCAATTTGTGACGGTGCTTTCTTTAAGGGTAAGCCATTAATTGTTGTTGGAGGCGGTGACTCTGCTGTTGAAGAGGGAATGTACTTGGCAAACCTTGCTTCTGAAGTAACTGTCTTAGTTCGTGGTAATAAATTACGTGCCCAGCCATTGATTCAAGATGAAGCTGCTAAAATAAAGAATATGAACTTTGTCTTTAATACCAGTGTGACTGAAATTATGGGAGACGATACTAAGGTAACTGGAGTTAAAACCCATAATAGTGAAACCGGTGAAGATGGGAGTGTTCAAGCTGATGGTGTCTTTATTTATGTTGGCAACGTTCCGATGACCAAGCCTTTTGCTTCATTAGGAATTCTTGATGAAGAAGGTTGGATTAAGACCAATGAGAAGATGCAAACAGAAATTCCGGGTATCTTTGCGGTTGGTGATGTGCGTGAAACTCCATTACGTCAAATTGCAACTGCTGTTGGTGATGGTTCCATTGCTGGTCAACAAGCTTACAAGTACATTCAAGAGATTGATTAGCAGTGACTCTTTTTTCAAAAAGAATCCTAGAGAAACGAACACAGTCTTTGGATAATGAGTTATACTGATAGCAGAGAAAAGAGAACAAAGGAGTTATTTTGATGAGCTGGAAAGAAACTTATCAAATTTGGAAGGATCAACCAGATCTTGAACCAAATTTAAAAAAAGAATTGGACGCAATGCACGATGAAGCCGAGATTGAGGATGCCTTTTACGCTCCAATGTCTTTTGGAACCGCTGGAATGCGTGGATTGATGGGCCCTGGGATTAACCGGATGAACGTTTACACTGTACGTCAAGCAACTGAAGGTTTAGCTACTTTGATGGATTCATTAGGGGAAGATATCAAGAAGCGTGGGGTTGCAATTGGTTATGATTCTCGTCACCACTCAAGTGAATTTGCTCATAACGCAGCCCGTGTTTTAGGTGCTCATGGAATTAATGTTTACATCTATGATTACCTTCGTCCAACTCCAGAGTTGTCATTTGCTGTTCGTCACCTACACACTTATGCTGGTATCATGATCACCGCAAGTCATAATCCAAAGGAATACAATGGTTATAAGATTTACGGTGAAGATGGTGGACAAATGCCACCTAAGGAATCTGACATGATGACCGAATATATTCGAAAGATTAACGATATCTTTGACATCAAGTTAGCTGACGAACAAAAGATGCTTGATGATGGTTTAGAAACAATCTTAGGTGAAGATGTTGATGCTGCCTATCTTGCAAATGCAAAGAAGGTTACCGTTAATCCAGAATTGGCTAAGAAGTATGGTAAGGACATGAAGTTCGTCTTTACTCCACTCTGTGGTACTGGCCGGATGCTTGGAGAACGGGCACTTCGCCAAGCAGGTTTCACTAACTTTACAATTGAACCTACTGAAGCCCAACCAAACGGAGATTTTCCTGGATTAGAACACCCAAACCCAGAATTTCCAGAAGCATTCGTACGTTCCATTAAGTTAGGGAAAGAAATCGGTGCTGATGTGTTAATTGCTACCGATCCAGATGCTGACCGTCTTGGTTGTGCTGTTCGTCAACCTAATGGCGACTACCAAATCCTTACTGGTAATCAAATTGCTTCTATTATGCTTGCCTACATTCTAGAAGCACATAAGCAAGCTGGTACATTACCAGTGAATGCTGCAGCAGTAAAATCCATTGTTTCCACCAATCTTGTAACTAAAATTGCTGAAAGCTATGGTGTCCAAATGATTAACGTTCTTACCGGGTTTAAGTGGATTGCAGATCAAATTCACAAATACGAAACTGGAAAGTTGGACCACACCTTCATGTTTGGTTTTGAGGAAAGTTATGGTTATCTGATTAAGCCATTTGTTCGTGATAAGGATGCTATTCAATCCTTAACTCTTTTAGCTGAAGTTGCAGCATATTACCGCAGCCGTAACATGACCCTTTATGATGGTCTTCAAGAACTCTTCAAGAAATACGGATTCTTCCGTGAACAAACCGTTTCTAACTCCTATCCAGGTGTAGACGGTCCAACTAAAATGAAGAACTTAATGAAGAAGTTCCGTGAAAGTGCACCAGAGAAATTTGCTGGACACAAGGTGGTACTTACGGAAGACTTTTCTAAAGGAACAAAGACTACTGCTGATGGTAAGGTAAGCGAACTAGGCATTCCTGAATCAAACGTCTTACGCTATGTCCTTGATGACGAAACCTGGATTGCTATCCGGCCATCAGGTACTGAACCAAAGCTTAAGTTCTATATTGGTACCAGCGCACCAACCGTAGAAGAAGCTGACCTTAAACTAGGTGAATTTGAAAAAGCATTAAAAGAATTCACTGAGGAATAAAATAAACTGGAAATTTACCAAATAAAAGGTCGGGAAAATACTTTGTATTTTCGCCGACCTCTTATTATTTCCGAATTCTGCAGAGTCTAATCGTGGAAAATCTAGAAGGCTAGCTTTGCGTCGTAACCGCAAGGCTCAAAGCTAAGTCCGAAGGATAATCAACTCGTTCCTCGCTAATCATCGTTCTATCCTTAGCCCACCGCGCGGCAATTTGGTTAATTCTCAGCTTCCTTTTTTGCATATGAATAGACGAATGCATGTTCTAATGATAAACTATAAAATAGAAAATTAGTAAGTAAAAATTCCTGAACATAATAGCTTGGGGAGCGTACTTTTGAAGGTGTGAGGAACTTCGATTGCGCTCCCATTTTCAGGTAGTGAGGAGGGTTAAGCAGTGATATATCGTCAACCTCATAAGAACTTCGAATTAGTATCTGACTATAAGCCAACCGGAGACCAACCGGAAGCAATTAGCGAATTAACAAGCGGGATTGAAAAGGGTGAAAAGGCACAGATCCTTTTAGGGGCAACGGGGACTGGTAAAACCTTTACCATTTCTAACGTCATTGCGAACGTTAATAAGCCAACTTTAATCCTATCCCATAACAAGACTTTGGCTGGACAATTATATAGTGAAATGAAAAAGTTCTTTCCTAATAATGCGGTGGAATATTTTGTTTCTTACTATGACTATTACCAACCAGAAGCATATGTCCCATCGAGTGATACCTATATTGAAAAGGATGCTTCAATCAATGATGAAATTGATGAATTGCGTCACTCCGCCACCAGTTCCTTAATGGAACGAGATGACGTAATCGTTGTGGCATCAGTCTCTAGTATCTTTGGATTAGGTGACCCAAGCGAGTACCATAACCACGTGGTTTCTTTGCGTGTTGGTCAGGAAATTGAACGCGATCGTTTGCTACGTGAATTAGTTAATATTCAATTTGAAAGAAACGATATTGATTTTCAACGGGGACGGTTTCGTGTACATGGGGATGTTGTAGAAGTTTTTCCGGCATCTCGCGAAGATAAAGCTCTACGAATTGAGTTCTTTGGAGATGAGATTGACCGAATTAGAGAAGTCGATGCCCTAACTGGAGAAGTATTAGGGGAACGTGAACATATCTCTATCTTTCCGGCAACTCACTTCTTAACGAGTGAAGAGATTATGGATCGGGCGTTACCCCAAATCGAAAATGACATGAAGAAGCAGGTCAAGGAGTTTACCAAAGAAGGAAAGCTCCTGGAAGCTGAACGAATTCAACAACGGACAACCTATGATATTGAAATGTTGCGGGAAATGAGTTACTGCAATGGGATTGAAAATTATTCCCGTTATATGGATGGTCGGAAGCCAGGAGAACCACCATACACGCTTTTAGACTTCTTTCCGAAAGATTTTCTTCTCGTAGTGGATGAATCTCACCAGACAATGCCTCAAGTTCGGGGCATGTACAATGGTGATCGGGCACGGAAGCAAATGTTGATTGATTATGGCTTCCGTTTGCCAAGTGCGTTAGATAACCGTCCGCTTAAGTTAAACGAATTTGAAAAGCATGTTAACCAAGTGGTTTATATGTCAGCTACTCCAGGCCCTTACGAAGAGGCTCAAACTGACCATGTTGTTCAACAAATTATTCGACCAACCGGATTACTAGACCCCACTATTGAAGTTCGGCCGGTAATGGGGCAAATTGATGACCTGGTTGGTGAAATTAATAAACGAGTTGAAAAGCATGAACGGGTATTTGTCACTACCTTAACAAAGAAAATGTCAGAAGACCTTAGCGAATATCTGAAGGATCTTGGACTTAAAGTAAAATACCTCCATAGTGACATTAAGACCTTGGAAAGAACCCAAATTATCCGTGACTTACGGTTAGGTAAATTTGATGTGCTGGTAGGAATCAACCTGTTGCGGGAAGGTTTGGACGTGCCTGAAGTATCGTTGGTGGCAATTCTAGATGCAGATAAGGAAGGGTTCTTGCGGAATGAACGCTCATTAATCCAGACAATTGGTCGGGCAGCTCGTAACGCACATGGATCCGTAATTATGTATGCTGATACTGTAACAGATTCGATGCAAAAGGCAATTGATGAAACTAAACGTCGACGGGAAATCCAGATGGGTTATAACGAAAAGCACGGAATTACGCCTAAGACAATCATTAAGCCAATTCAAGAAGCAATTTCCTCAACGAAGAAGGTTGAGGATAATGGGAAGAAACCAGAAAGTACAGAATTTACGACCAAAGATTTTGCCAAGCTCAGTTCTGCTGATCAATCTAAGATGATTGAAGAATTATCTGAACAAATGCGTTCAGCTGCTAAACGACTAGACTTTGAACAGGCGGCAACATTGCGTGATACGGTAATGGAACTCCAGGCAATTATGTCAGGAAAGAAAAAGAAAGGAAGGTAAGAGAGTGTGGCCAATGACAAGATAGTTATCCATGGGGCACGAGCCCATAATTTGAAAAATATTGACGTTAAAATTCCTAAAAACAAATTAGTAGTTATTACCGGTTTGTCGGGGTCTGGTAAAAGTTCACTAGCTTTTGATACTTTATATGCAGAAGGGCAGCGCCGATATGTAGAAAGTTTATCTGCATATGCACGACAATTCTTGGGGCAAATGGATAAGCCAGATGTTGATTCGATTGATGGTTTGTCCCCAGCGATTTCGATTGATCAGAAGACCACTTCTCATAACCCACGTTCAACTGTTGGAACCGTTACAGAAATCAATGACTTTTTACGGCTATTGTGGGCTCGAGTCGGTATGCCGATTTGCCCCAACGATAATATTCCAATTACAAGCCAATCACCAGACCAAATGGTAGACCGGGTGATGGAATTACCAGAAAGGAGTCGCCTTCAAATTCTTTCTCCAATCGTTCGTGATAAAAAAGGAAGCCAAAAGAAAGTCTTTGAACAAATTAAAAAAGAAGGTTTTGTTCGGGTCCAAGTCGATGGAGAAACATATGAGTTAGATGAAGTACCTGAATTAGATAAGAACAAAAAGCACAATATTAATATCGTTGTAGACCGGATTATCTTAAAAGACGGAGTACGTTCTCGTTTGTTTGATTCATTTGAAGCGGCTTTACGGTTAAGTGATGGCTACGCAACTGTGGATGTAATTGGTGGCAAACCAATCCTTTTTTCTGAAAAGTATGCCTGCCCTATTTGCGGTTTTACGGTTGGCGAACTAGAGCCACGTCTTTTCTCCTTTAATGCGCCAACTGGAGCTTGCCCAGTGTGTGAAGGTTTAGGATCAAAGTTGGAAGTTGACGTTGATTTGGTTATTCCCGATAGAACCAAAAGTTTAAGGGAAGGTGCTCTAGTGCCTTGGAATCCTATTTCTTCACAGTATTATCCACAATTGCTAGAACAGTTTTGTGAATCAGCTGGGATTGATATGGATACCTCATTTAATAAGTTGACTAAAGCCCAGCAAAAGCAAGTCCTTTATGGAAATGGAGATAAGACCTTCCACTTCCACTATGAAAATGACTTCGGAGGTGTTCGGGATGTTGATGTGCCGTTTGAAGGAGTTATTAATAATATTAAACGCCGCTATAAGGAAACAAACTCTGATTTTACACGGGAACAAATGAGAAAATACATGACAGAGCTCCCTTGTCCTGCTTGTCATGGTTACCGGTTAAATGAAAAGGCTTTGGCAGTTAAGATTGATAATAAGAATATTGGTGAGATTTCCGATCTCCCAATTAGCAAGTCAATTGAATTCTTTAAAAATATTGAGTTATCAGAACAAAATGAACAGATTGCTAAGCCAATTTTGAAGGAAATTCTTGACCGGTTAACATTCATGAAGAATGTTGGGGTGGAATACTTAACACTTAGTCGGTCAGCACGGACTCTTTCTGGTGGGGAAGCACAACGGATTCGATTGGCAACGCAGATTGGGTCAAACCTATCAGGAGTAATGTATGTTCTCGATGAACCGTCAATTGGTCTTCACCAGCGGGATAATGATCGTTTAATTTCCTCACTAAAGGCCATGCGTGACCTTGGAAACACCTTAATTGTGGTAGAACACGATGAGGATACAATGCGAGCGGCTGATTATATTATTGATATTGGTCCGGGTGCAGGTGAAAATGGTGGTAAAGTGATGGCTGCTGGGACACCTAAACAAATTATGCGTTCACGTAAGTCCTTAACAGGCCAGTATTTGTCAGGCAAAAAGATGATTGAGGTTCCTCATGAACGTCGAACTGGTAATGGAAAACATATTGTCATCAAGGGAGCTGAGGCAAATAATTTAAAGGATATTGATGTCGATTTTCCGCTTGGGGAATTTATATGTGTAACTGGTGTTTCTGGATCAGGAAAGTCAACTTTGGTGAACATGATTCTAAAGCGGGCGTTGGCACAAAAGCTAAATAATAATTCCGAAAAGCCAGGAAAATTCAAATCAATTGAGGGAATCGAGAATATTGAAAAAATTATCAATATCGACCAGTCCCCAATTGGTAGAACGCCACGAAGTAATCCCGCTACCTATACTGGTGTCTTTGATGATATTCGTGAATTGTTTGCTCAAACCAATCAAGCTAAGATGCGTGGTTACAGTAAAGGCCGGTTTAGTTTTAACGTTAAGGGTGGTCGTTGCGAGGCTTGTCGTGGGGATGGAATCATTAAGATTGAAATGAATTTTCTTCCTGACGTATATGTGCCATGTGAGGTTTGTCATGGAACACGTTACAATTCAGAAACCCTAGAAGTTGAATATAAGGGGAAGAATATTGCCGAAGTACTTAACATGACAGTGTCTGAAGCATTGAAGTTCTTTAGCGCAATTCCAAAGATTAAACGGAAGTTGCAAACAATTGAAGATGTTGGATTAGGATATGTTCACCTTGGTCAGCCTGCAACAACACTTTCAGGAGGTGAGGCTCAGCGGATGAAATTAGCTGCCGAACTTCATCGTCAATCACACGGAAAGAGCTTCTATATCCTTGATGAGCCAACAACTGGTTTGCATATGGATGATATTAAGCGACTTCTAGAAGTTCTCCAACGTTTAGTCGATGCGGGGAATACCGTTTTAGTAATTGAGCACGATTTAGATGTGGTAAAATCTGCTGATTGGTTAATTGATTTAGGGCCAGAAGGTGGAGAAGCTGGGGGTAATGTTGTAGTAACCGGTACCCCAGAAGAGGTGGCTCAAGTTAAAGGAAGTTATACCGGTCACTATCTTAAAGAGATGCTGGAGCGGGATAGAGAATTAGAAAAGAAGAAAAAATAATAGGGATGAGGGCTTCAACGTTTTGCCGAGCGCTGGAGCCTATTTCTGTATAGCAGCCTTCTAACTCCTTTTAGTTATATGAAGACACACCCGGAGTGCTGTGGTAAAATAATTATTTGTAAGTGTAGAAAAGAGGGATAAAATGACAAAGCCAATGCAGGTAGTTGTTATCACCGGGATGAGTGGGGCTGGGAAGACTGTTGCCGTCCATAGTCTAGAAGATCTCGGGTACTTTGTCTTTGATAATATGTTGCCAAATTTAGCAGAAAAATTTGTCGACGTTATTGAAAAATCAAGTGAATTTAATAAGGTAGCCATGGTAATGGATCTTCGTTCGCGTGGCTTTTATGATAAGGTAATTCCTTGTATTAAAGAACTGAAAGCACGAGACGACCTCTCTGTGCAAGTCCTTTTCTTGGATACTGATGATGTTAAATTGATTTCACGATATAAGGAAAGTCGGCGATCACATCCATTAGCACCACAAGGACGTTTGCTAGATGGGCTGACAGCAGAAAGAAAGCTTTTGAGCGGATTAAAGAGTGAAGCTGATATCAATATTGATACCACTACACTTACCCCGCGGAACCTAAAATTACGGTTAAATAAGATTTTTGGTCATGGGGAGGGAAGCAACTTCTACGTCGAAGTAATGTCATTTGGCTTTAAGTATGGCTTGCCATTAGATGCGGATATAGTGATGGATGTCCGCTTTTTACCCAACCCCTTTTATGTGACAGAATTAAAGCATTTAACGGGAAATGATCAGGTCGTCCAGGATTATGTAATGCAAAGTGAGATTGCAAAAGAATTTTATCAACATTTACAAGCTCTCCTTAAAGTTACTCTCCCTGGTTACATTCATGAAGGAAAAAGCAGCCTGACCATTGCAATTGGTTGTACAGGTGGGCAACATCGTTCGGTAACGATTGCTAATCGGATTAGCCAAGATTTAGCAAAAGAGGGTTACCAAGTTAACGTACACCATCGAGATGTTGAAAAAGCAAAGTAATACATACAAAGGAATGATTTTATGTATCATAAACCGAAAATAGTGGTCATCGGGGGAGGAACTGGTTTGCCAGTCATTCTTCGTGGATTACGTGATCAAAATGCAGATGTGACTGCCGTTGTTACTGTTGCTGACGATGGTGGTTCTTCAGGAATTATCCGCAATTATATTAATGTTGTGCCACCTGGAGATATCCGCAATGTCCTAGTTGCTTTATCAGAATTACCGAAATTAAAACTAGATATTTTCCAATATCGATTTAAGACGACTGATCAATTCTTTGCGGGTCATACTATTGGGAACCTAATTATTTCAGCCTTATCAGAAATGAAGGGAAACATTTTTGATGCTGTTCAGGAACTTTCAGAAATGATGGATATTCGCGGCCATATTTACCCGGTCTCCAATGAACCATTAACATTAAATGCCGAATTCATGGATGGGACAACGATGAGTGGTGAATCGGAAATCACCAACGCCCATAAACAAATTAAGAGGGTATGGGTAACTCCTTCAGAAGAGGGGACACAGCGAGAAGCCAAAGCAGTCTCTCAGGTGATTGATGCTATTAAGGATGCGGATCAAATCGTAATGGGTCCTGGAAGTCTATTCACAAGTATTTTGCCAAATTTGATGGTTAAGGATGTAGCCAGGGCAGTCTGTGAGAGCAAGGCAGAAAGAATCTATATTTGTAATATCATGACTCAAAAAGGGGAAACGGACCACTTTACAGATGCCGACCATGTGCGGGTCTTAAATCAGCATCTAGGTCATAATTTCATCGACACAGTTTTGGTTAATATTCAACCTGTGCCAGAAAATTACATTGATTTTAAGGAATGGAATGAAATTTCCCAACCGGTTACTCACGATTTTCAGGGATTACGTGATTTAGGCTGCCGTGTTATTAGTTCCAATTTCCTTCAGTTAAAGGATAATGGAGCATTTCACGATCGGGATAAGGTTGTCGGCGAATTAATGAACCGCCTTCATCAAGTTCACGACTAGGAGGTAAGACTCTTGTCATATGCTAGCAATGTAAAAAAAGAGTTAACAGCCATTAAAGTTCACCGGGATAATGCTAAGGCAGAGCTGATGGCACTCATTCGAATGAATGGTACTTTAGGTTTAACTAATCACCAACTAGTATTAAATGTTCAAACAGAAAATCCCGCTATTGCGCGGCGAATATATTCCCTTTTAAAACAGTTTTACCAGGTTGAAAGTGAGATTGTTGTGCGTCGCAAAATGAAACTCAAAAAAAATAACCAATATATTGTTCGTCTGCGCTATTCTTCACAACGGGTTTTAGATGATCTTGGTATTCTTCAGGGGCTTCAAATTAAAGAACGAGTTCCTCTTGAGTTATTAAAAAATGAGTGGATGGTTCGTTCATACCTCCGCGGAGCATTTCTAGCTGGCGGGTCTGTCAATAATCCGGAAACATCTCGTTATCATTTGGAGATTTATTCTCTATACGAAGAACACAATGAAATGATTGCTCAGATGATGAATCAATTTGGATTAAATGCCCAAACGACCAGTCGGCGAAGTGGTTATATTGTTTATTTAAAAGAAGCAGAAAAAATTGCTAACTTCATGTCCTTAATTGGGGCTACGAATTCAATGTTGGAGTTTGAAAATATTAGAATTGTTAGAGATATGCGGAATTCTGTTAACCGTCTTGTAAACTGCGAAAATGCCAATATGAACAAGATTGCGAATGCTTCTAGCAAACAAATTGAAAATATTAAGCTCATTGAAGAAAGAGTGGGATTGGATAGCTTGCCTGATAAGTTGCGAGAAATTGCAGAAACACGGTTAGCTCACCAGGAAGTTAGCCTTAAGGAGTTGGGCGAGCTAGTTCCGGGTGGCCCAATTTCCAAATCTGGGGTTAACCACCGTTTGCGTAAATTGAATGCTTATGCAGATGAACTTCGCGTTAAGAGTTAGAGAGCAAAAAGAGCATGGTAGAAATATTGCTTCTACCATGCTCTTTTCAGTCATGAAATTACTTTAATTTGGAGTTATTTTCCATAATACCGTCAAGTAAACCGTAATCAACAGCTTCTTGAGCAGTTAAGTAGTGGTCACGTTCGGTATCTTCATTAATCTTTTCAATTGGTTGCCCGGAATTATCGGCTAAAATTTCGTTGATCATCTTACGAGTCTTCAAAATTTCAGTAGCAGCGATTTCAATTTCGGTTTGTTGACCTTGAGCGCCACCGGATGGTTGGTGAATCAAGACTTGTGAGTGTGGTAAACCAAAACGCTTACCCTTTGTACCGGAAGATACTAAGACACTAGCCATTGATGCAGCCATACCAATAACGATTGTTTGAACATCAGACTTGATGAAGTTCATAGTATCGTAAATTGCCATTCCTGAAGTTACAACCCCACCTGGAGAGTTAATGTATAGGTAAATATCTTTAGTTGAGTCTTGTGCGTCCAAGAAGAGTAATTGGGCAACGATGGAGTTAGCCATTTCATCTTCAATCGGACCAGATAACATAATGATACGGTCTTTTAATAGACGTGAGTAAATGTCATAAGCACGTTCACCACGAGATGATTGCTCAATGACAGTCGGAACTAAATTCATTGAATTGTCCTCCTTTTATTAGCACTGGTTAGCGCTATTTGCTAACTTATGAGAATACTATACTAGTTTGGTCAAAAAAGGTCAAATGTTTTATCAAAAAAATTATTTAAAATTAACTTAAGAGTAGAAGAAAAAGAAAATAAGGCCAAGAAAATATAAAATCTCATGACCTTATAGTGGAATTGTTGTTCTATGCTATTTTAATGAAGAGAGTTAGCGATTAAGCTCAATTCAGTAGCAGCTGATTCCTTATCTAATGCGTCCCAATTAATGTTTTTTAAGTCCACAAATACTTGGAGTTTTTCACTAAGTGTCATAATAAAATACCTCGATTCGAAATTTTATATAACCAGTTCTCTTTAACTATTCTTATAGTACTATTTATTGGTATAGTAATCAAGTTATTTATATTTAAGTGATTATTAAGGATATTTGTATAATTGGTATAGAGAAGTTTGGGAAACTATTAATTTCGAAAGAGAGGTGCTGCTAAGATAAAGTTCCTTGGGTGAAGGGTTGCTTTTTATAAACATGACCGGTATAATTGGAACGTTAATTCATTTACGTTTAATATATAAGGAGGCATTTGTTATGCGTAAAGCACATCCACACGGCGTTCAAGGTCGTCGGCCAATTGCTCCTAAGTACAAGCGAGCATTAAAGGAAAAGAAAATCGAAGCTATTCGCAAGTGGGCTAAAGAAAAGCCAGCTGAAGAAAAGTAATTCAATAAAGAGGTTGGAAAATTTCCAGCCTCTTTTTCTCATTATAGTAATTTATAATTATTAAATGAAAAATTTAAAAAGTTTATCAGGGGTAGATACTGTTTCAAATACTGATTCTAAAACGCAAACAGGATCCATCAGCGGAAAGAATACAGCTAAAGTTGACGGCGATAATTACAAGTATATGCAAAAGAAGATATGCTTAGCTAATAAAATTGATGTGTCTTAGAGTTATACAGATTTTAATTTCAGTAAGACTACTCATAAACTTAGGTAAAATATATAAATCTGTGAGGCTAGATAAGATATCCGAAAAAACTGCTAATGTAAAACACAATATTGAAATTTACCCAACACAAGGAAATATTTCTGCTAATCTTGATAAGAATGGGAAAGCTATGTATAATGATGCCTTTTAGCGATAATATTGTGGCGTTGCTAAGAACCGTCAAATTATTCTTGTGCTTGATGGTGTTGATAAAATCTCTGACTTGAATAAGTTATCTCTGAAATTTAGAGATGCATTAGTAAAAAATGATAGTGACGGTGTTTAAAAAGATGTTAATATAGCGTTTAATCTTAAGTAGTAAAAAAATAGTCCCGCTAAGCAGTTGCAGATGTTTAGCGGGATTTTGTATTCTGGTATTATATAGAAAACGCTGGGCTTAATACCCAGCTAAATAAAAATGCGCCCCCCGGGAGTCGAACCCGGATCTCGAGAACCGGAATCTCACGTGCGATCCATTACACTAAGGGCGCTTAACAGATAATATCTTATCTTAAAATTGAATAAATTGCAATGATAAATTTTAGATTTTTATAATGATAACGTTTTCACAAGAAAAGTGTGATTTTTAAAGCTAATTCGATAGACAAGATCGAAAAAGATGAGTATTATTAATAGCGTAAGGTTGTTAATTGCTTACCGTTCTATTTTTTAGCTATCTTTTCTTAAGATCTCTTGAGAAAAGTAAAAGAATGTGAGTGGTTTAGCAATACACTAATTATGTTTTCCTAAAGGAGGAAATTGCAGTATGACTGTAAAGATTGGTATTAATGGTTTCGGCCGTATTGGTCGTTTGGCATTCCGTCGTATTCATGAACTTAACACTGATGACATTGAAGTTGTTGCTATTAACGACTTGACTTCACCAGAAATGTTGGCCTACTTGCTTAAGTATGACTCAACTCAAGGTCGTTTTGATGCTGAAGTTTCATCAAATGACAAAGGTATTGTCGTTGATGGTAAGGAATACCCTGTATACGCAGAACGCGATGCTCGTGACATTCCTTGGGTAAAGAACGATGGTGTTGACTTTGTCCTTGAATGTACTGGTTTCTACACTTCTGCAGAAAAATCCCAAGCACACTTGGACGCTGGTGCAAAGCGTGTTCTTGTTTCTGCACCTGCTGGTAACGTTCCAACTGTTGTTCCTGGTGTTAACTTGGACACTCTTAAGGCTGAAGACAAGATCGTTTCAGCTGGTTCATGTACTACAAACTGTTTAGCACCTATGGCTAAAGCATTGAACGATGCCTTTGGTGTTAAGGCTGGTACTATGACTACTGTTCACGCTTATACTGGTACTCAAGCTGTTCTTGACCAACCACGTGGTAAGAAGTTCCGTAACAACCGTGCCGCAGCTGTAAACACTATTCCTCACTCAAGTGGTGCTGCTAAGGCTATCGGTCTTGTTATCCCTGAATTGAACGGTAAGCTTTCAGGTCACGCACAACGTGTTGCTGTTCCTGATGGTTCATTAACTGAACTTGTTGCCATCTTAGACAAGAAGGTTACTGTTGACGAAGTTAATGATGTAATGAAGAAGGTAACTGAAAACAATGATGCTTACGGTTACACTGATGACCCAATCGTTTCAAGCGATATCATTGGTTCAACTTACGGTTCAGTATTTGACCCATCTCAAACTGAAATTATGGAAGCTGAAGATGGTAGTCAATTAGTTAAGACTGTTGCATGGTATGACAACGAAAATGGTTTCACTTGCAACATGATTCGGACTTTACTTCACTTTGCTAACCTTTAATTTGAAGTATAAAAATAAAACAATGTAAAAGGTGGAGGAGGAGACTCCAACCACCTTTTTTGTTAAGGAGGAACTAAGTATGGCTAAATTAACTGTAGAAGATTTACCATTAAAGGGTCAAAAAGTTTTAATGCGTGTTGACTTTAATGTCCCAATTAATGACGGAAAAGTTGGTGACGACAACCGTATCGTTGCTGCTTTACCTACTATTAACTATGTACTTGATCATGGTGGACGTGCTATTTTATTCTCACACCTTGGTCGGATTAAGAAGGAAGAAGATAAGCCAGGTCTTTCATTAAAGCCAGTTGCAGAACGCCTTTCAGAATTATTGAACAAGCCTGTTAAGTTTGTTCCAGTTACTGAAGGTAAGGAATTAGAAGATGCAATTGCTGAACTTAAGGACGGCGAAGTATTGCTTGTCCAAAACACTCGTTACGAAGACGTTAAGAATGGTGAATACGTAAAACGCGAATCTGGTAACGATCCAGAATTGGGTAAGTACTGGGCTTCCTTAGGTGACGTTTTTGTTAACGATGCATTTGGTACTGCTCACCGTAAGCACGCTTCTAATGTTGGTATCGCTACTAACAAGCCAGGAAAGGCAGCTGCTGGTTACTTAATGCAAAAAGAAATCCAATTCTTAGGTGATGCTGTTGATAATCCAGAACACCCATTTGTTGCAATTCTTGGTGGTGCTAAGGTTTCTGACAAGATTGGTGTTATTGATAACCTTCTTGAAAAGGCAGACAAGATTATTATCGGTGGTGGAATGGCTTACACATTCTACGCTGCTAAGGGGATTAAGACTGGTGACTCACTTGTTGAAAAGGACAAGATTGATGTTGCTAAGCAAATCCTTGATAAGGCCGGCGACAAGCTTGTTCTTCCAATTGACAATGTAGTTGCAGATGCCTTTGACAATGATGCTAACACTAAGGTAGTGGAAGGTGACATTGATGATGGTTGGATGGCCCTTGATATTGGTCCTAAGTCAGTTAAGGAATTCCAAGATGTCTTGAAGGATGCTAAGACTGTTGTTTGGAATGGACCAATGGGTGTCTTTGAAAAGCCAAACTTTGCTAAGGGAACCCTTGAAATTGGCAAGTTCCTTGGTACTTTAGCTGATGCTACAACTATTGTTGGTGGTGGGGACTCAACTGCCGCTGTTAAGCAATTAGGTGTTGCTGACAAGCTTACTCACATCTCAACTGGTGGTGGAGCCTCCTTAACATACCTTGAAGGAAATACTTTGCCAGGAATTGCTGCAATTTCTGATAAGTAAAAAAATAATGTTAACTGAGATTACTATTGTTTCGTGTAGTAGGGTCCAGTTATAAAATAGGATTTGACGTTCACATAGGGCGTTGGATCCTATTTTATATTGTCATCCTTTTCCTGTAACTTTTTGAAAATATGGGATAATCTATATAGAGTCCCACTAATTTAAGGAAGTGATCGCAATGAGAGTACCGATGGTTGTGGGTAATTGGAAAATGAATAAGACGGTAACGGAAGCCGTGGACTTTGTTAATGAAATTAAGGATAGTTTACCACCATCTGATGAATTGGAAACTGGATTGGCTGGGCCCACATTGGACTTGGTTTCAATGCATAAGGCTGCATTAGGAACTCCATTAAAAATAGTTGCGGAAAACTGCTACTACAAGAATACGGGTGCTTATACCGGTGAAACAAGTCCATACGCCCTTTATAAGGCAGGAATTCACCACGTTATTTTAGGCCATTCTGAACGGCGCAAGTATTTCGGTGAAACGGATGAATTAATTAACAAAAAGATTAAAGCAGCTTTGGATAATCAACTTTGTCCTATTGTTTGCTGTGATGAAACTATGGGGCGTCGAATTACAAAGAAACAAATACATTGGTTGGTTAATCAGATTTTATTTGATGCTGAAGGACTAACAAATGAAGAAATCGAACGTGTAACTATTGCGTATGAGCCAAGCTGGGCAATTGGTACAGGGCAAAGCGCAGATCCGTCCGAAGCGGAAGAAGGATGTTATCTGATTCGCCAAACAATTGCCTACATGTATAATGATGAGGTAGCAAATAATGTGCGGATCCTATATGGGGGAAGTGTTACGCCGCAAAATATATCTCAGTTAATGCAAAGCAAAGACGTTGATGGTGTACTTGTTGGTGCTTCCAGTTTAAACCCTGAAACATTTTTACAGCTTGTTAACCACTAAAAACTTGTATTTGTATGCACAAAATAATACAATTAATCATGGAATAGCTTTCCAAATACATGACAGAGGAGAGAGTCATCAAATGTCACTAATTACAGATATTTATGCACGAGAAGTTTTAGATTCACGTGGTAACCCTACAGTTGAAGCAGAAGTATATACTGAGGCCGGCGGTGTTGGTCGTGGTATCGTTCCATCTGGTGCTTCAACTGGTGAACACGAAGCCGTTGAATTGCGGGACGGTGATAAGAACCGTTTCGGTGGCAAGGGCGTATTAAAGGCCGTTGCCAATGTTAACAATGTTATTGCTAAGGAAATTGTTGGTATGGAAGTTACTGACCAAATCGCAATTGACAAGGCAATGATTAAGCTTGACGGTACTCCTAATAAGGGTAAGTTAGGTGCTAACGCTATCTTGGCTGTTTCATTAGCTGCTGCTCGTGCTGCTGCCGATGAATTACAAGTACCACTTTACAACTACCTTGGTGGATTCAATGCTCATGTATTGCCAACACCAATGATGAACGTTATCAACGGTGGTGCCCACTCAGATAACAAGGTTGATTTCCAAGAATTTATGATCATGCCAGTTGGTGCACCAACTGTTCGTGAAGCTATTCGTTGGGGTTCAGAAACTTTCCACGCTTTGAAGAAAGAACTTGAAGCTGATGGTAAGGTAACTTCTGTTGGTGACGAAGGTGGATTTGCTCCTGACTTCGCAAACAACGAAGAACCATTTGAATACTTGATCAAGGCCATCAAGGATGCAGGTTACAAGCCAGGTAAGGATATTGCCATTGCCTTTGACGTTGCTGCTTCCGAATTATGGAATGATGATGACAAGAAGTACAAGCTTCGTTGGTCAACTGGTGAAGAATACACCACTGAAGAATGGATTGACTACTTATCAGAAATTATTGAAAAGTACCCAGTTGTATCTGTAGAAGACCCAATTGATGAAAATAACTGGGATGATTGGGTAACCCTTACCAACAAGCTTGGTAAGAAGGTACAACTTGTTGGTGACGACTTCTTTGTTACTAACACTGACTACCTCAAGAAGGGTATCAAGATGGGGGCTGCTAACTCAATCTTGATTAAGCTTAACCAAATTGGTACTTTAACTGAAACCGTTGAAGCTATCGAAATGGCTAAGGAAGCGGGCTATACTGCTATTGTTTCTCACCGTTCTGGTGAAACTGAAGATACCACAATCGCTGATTTGGTTGTTGCTACTAATGCAGGTCAAATCAAGACAGGTTCAATGAGCCGGACTGACCGTCTTGCTAAGTACAACCAATTAATGCGGATTGAAGACCAACTTGGTGACGTAGCTCAATACAAGGGTATCCACTCATTCTACAACTTGAGTGAACAAGCTCGCCAAGACATTGAAAACCGCTAATTTTAGTGGACAATAGTTTTTAAACTATATAAAAGGATTTAAGACTTCTACTAGCCTTAAATCCTTTTTATTTATAAGTAAGAAAAGAAAAATATTGGCATTCATCATTTCCTATACTATAATTTGAAAAGCTATATTATCAGAAGGGACTTTTGTTAGAATGAAAAATTCAGCGCCAAAGTTACGACGATCAATGACTGCTAACCAAATGGAAATGATTTCCTTAGGTGGTGCCATTGGTGTTGGTTTGTTTATGGGGTCAACGTCGACAATTAAGTGGACAGGACCTTCAGTTTTGCTAGCATATGCATTTGTGGGCTTGATTCTTTACATTGTCATGCGAGCTCTTGGGGAAATGATTTATATCAATCCTGGGACTGGTTCATTTGCCGATTATGCTACAGAATATGTCCATCCCCTGGCTGGATATCTTGCTAAATGGGCAAACGTCTTCGAATATATTGTCGTTGGGATGTCCGAAGTTGTGGCTTCTACGGAATATCTGAAATTTTGGTGGCCAAACATGCATACCTGGATTGCAGGAATTATCATTATTATCTTCCTGGTTCTTGCCAATCTTGCTAGCGCAAAGGCATACGGTTCATTAGAATTTTGGTTTGCGATGATCAAAGTTGTCACGATTATTTTCATGATTTTCTTGGGGATTATGTTGATCCTGTTCGGCTTTGGTAACGGTGGACACCCAATTGGTTTTAGTAATCTTTGGGCTCATGGCGGTTTCTTTACCGGTGGAGTAAGTGGCTTCTTCTTCTCAATGTCGATCATTGTGGGCTCATATGAAGGAATTGAACTTTTAGGTATTTCTGCTGGTGAGGTTGCTGACCCGCAAAAGGCAATTATTAAATCAGTTAAATCCGTTCTTTTCCGGATTTTAATTTTCTATGTTGGGGCTATTTTTGTTATTGTTACCATTTACCCATGGGATAAATTAAGTAGTGTTGGTTCTCCATTTGTTTCCACGTTTGCTAAGGTCGGAATTACGGCTGCTGCATCAATCATCAACTTTGTGGTTTTGACTGCTGCCTTATCTGGAGCTAACTCAGGAATTTATAGTTCAAGCCGGATGTTATTTAAGCTTTCCCATGAAGGTGATGCGCCAAAGATTTTTGGTCGGTTATCTAAAAGAATTGTTCCGGATGCGGCCATCTTGGGTATTTCTGGTGGAATTTTAATCGGTTTTATCATTGATATGATCTCAAGTACCTACAACCATTCAACCTCAGATATGTTCGTGGTTGTCTTCAGTTCATCGGTTCTGCCTGGTATGATTCCATGGTTTGTGATCTTGTTGGCTGAGTTGCGATTCAGAAGAAATAACCCTGACTTAATGGTTGACCACCCATTTAAGCTGCCACTTTACCCATTTTCAAATTACTTTGCATTTACCATGCTAATCGTTATCGTGATTTTTATGTTTATTAATCCTGATACACGGATTTCAGTAATTGTGGGAGCGGCTGTCTTGATAATTGCTACAATTGTTTACCTTTACCGACATGGTTGGCAAACTCAAACAAATAAATAAGAATAAGAGAAGTTAACTTAGTTTAGCTCATAAGCAAGACTTAGAGAGGAAAAGGTTAATTTCTCTTTTTATTTTTATCTACCTTAATCAAAATGTAGTAAAATATTTTTTGTACTTTAAAAATTGTGAGGCAAATATGAAGAAGAAAGTGATTGGAGAGCAGAATAGCCAAGGCAAGCAATTATTGCGCGCCATCATAATTGGATTATTAACTGGACTTGTTGTTAGCACGTTTAGGCTAATCATTGGGCGTGTTTTAGAGTTTGTGATTGGAAGTTTTAAGTATTTTCATACGCATCCAACTGGCTTAATTTGCTGGGCGCTTGGCTCAATCATTATGGGAATTTTACTGGGAATCTTGGCACAAAGATACCCAAATATTAAGGGGTCTGGGATTCCTCAAGTGGAGGGTCAGCTAAAATGTCAATTTGACGAAAAGTGGTGGCCTGTTCTTTGGCGAAAATATATCGGGGGAATTTTTTCGATTGGTTCAGGCTTATTTCTTGGTCGTGAAGGCCCCTCAATTCAATTGGGGGCTGCTATTGGGCAAGGAGTCGTCGAGACGGCTAAAGTGGACTCGTTAAATCGGCGGCTGGGAATTGCAAGTGGGGCCGCTGCGGGTCTATCAGCAGCCTTTAATGCTCCTATTGCTAGTACCATTTTTATTTTGGAGGAGGTTTACCATAACTTTTCCCCATTAATTTGGCTGGCGACCTTCGTTAGTTCACTGTGTTCTAACATGGTGTCAATGACAATTTTTGGCTTGAAACCAGTCCTAAATGTTCCTTATAAGATGGAACTTCCCGTTAACTTATATTGGCATTTAATTGTTATTGGCCTAATTTTAGGATTGCTAGGGCGCTTTTACCAATACGTCATTCTTCACTTGGACCGGTGGAACCAGAAAATTAGCTGGTTGCCACCGGTTGCTTACCCTGTTATTCCTTTGCTTTTGGTAATTCCAATTGCTTGGTACCTACCGTATACCCTTGGTGGTGGAAACAAGTTAATTGCTAGCTTGCAATATCTCCCTTACTCATTTAGCCTCTTCATTGGTCTCTTTGCTTTACGTTTTGTTTTTTCGATGGTAAGTTATGGAACCCAGCTCCCTGGGGGAATCTTTTTACCGATTTTAACGTTAGGGGCCGTTTTTGGGGCAGTTTATTGCTCAGCAATGTCAATGCTAGGGATTTTACCAGCCAAGTATTTGCCAAACTTCATTATTTATGCAATGGCTGGTTACTTTGCTTGTATTAGTAAGGCTCCCTTTACCGCAATTCTGTTGATTACGGAAATGGTGGGATCATTAGCTCATTTAATGCCGCTGGCAATGGTTTCTATTACTGCCTACTTAATAGTTGACGTGCTTCATGGACGGCCAATTTATACCGAAATGTTTGAAAACTTTATTGGTCTTCGCAAAAAGAGCGGGGATGTTCGCCAGGAAACGTTGACTGTCACAGTGTATGCGGGAACTAGACTAGATCACTGCAAAATTGCTGACTTTTCTTGGCCAGATGATTGTATCGTTTCTCTGATTTACCGTGGAGAAGATAAGATCATCCCTAATGGACAAACGATTATTGAGGCCGGGGATACCCTAGTGCTTCAGGCCAATATTTCCGCTAAAAATAAACTCCAGGAAATGCTTAATCGGGCAGCCCATTTAACGAAAAAGTAGCAATTATATTATTAATATGGTATTCTATACAAGATATAGTGGACAAGTATTAGGAGGAAGAATCCTTGTATAACACATTAATGACTTTGTTTTTAATAGATTGTGTAGTTTTGATTGCATGCGTAATGATGCAACCAGCTAAAAATGATAATGATGCAATGTCTGCTTTAACAGGTGGTGCTGGGGATCTATTTTCTCGGCGTAAGGCTCGTGGATTTGAAGCCGTAATGCAAATTGTAACAACTATTTGTGGTGCAATTTTCTTTATCCTTGCCTTAGCATTGGTTTATGTTTCATCATATTAAAAAATGATGCCTCCTGCAAGCAATTGTTTAGGAGGCTTTTTATTTTCTTTCTGAGAACAGGGGCGAATATAATGGAAGTAAGCACAGGTAAACCATTTCTATTTTCGCATGGACCAAAGGGAGTAATTCTCCTTCATTCCTATAGTAGTAGCAGTGCAGATATGCGGATGTTAGGGAGGTATCTTGAACGAAAGAATTATACTGTCTATGCTCCTGTATTTTCTGGTCACGGGAAGGATCCGTTAACTGTATTAAATGATGGTAATCCCGATGAATGGTGGGAAGATACCCAATTGGCAATTAGGCGACTAAAAGATCAACATATCAGTCAGATTGCTATTTTTGGCTTATCTCTAGGTGGCCTATTAGCAACAAAAGCTTTGGAGAACGATTCTTCATTAGCTGGAGGTGGGGTATTTGCCTCGCCAATCGTTACTTGGAGTGAATCTAATGTTCCAAAGGTTTTTCCAAAATTGGCAGCTGATTTTTATCAACGGCAGGGGTTAGCAGAAAAGGAAATTATAAATAAAATTGAACAAATTAAGGAAAAGCTTCCTTACCAATTAGCGGCTATTAGTCAAATGACTAAGGAAATTGATCAGCAATTAGGGCAAATCACACGTCCGTTTTTCGTTGGTCAAGGGGGAAAGGACCGGATGATTAATCCTGATTCTGGCCGCCTACTTCAGGAAAAACTGAAAAATTTGGGAGTTCCAGTTGACTATCATTTTTATCCAAATGCTGGTCACGTGTTGACTATTGACCAAGCCCATAAGCAATTATTTGCAGACGTGGATAAATTTTTACAAAAAATATTTGAGGTGTAACTATGAAAACTAATATTAACTTAAAAGATCAAATTCAAGATTATTTGCAGGAGAATGCTAATGTTAGTTATTCTGCGGAAAAACTGAGCCACGCACTTAAAATGGGGGATGCGGATTCATTTACCCCCATTGTTCAAGTGTTGGCAGAACTAGAACGAGAAAAGAAAGTAAAAGTAACAGCAGATGGAGAATTCCAAGCAGTAATTGAACAGCAAGAGATTGTCGGGACATTCCATTCTAACGATAAGGGCTTTGGCTTTGTTGATTATGACCCTGATCTCCCCGATATGTATATTAATCAAGATCACACAATGAATGCTCTTAATGGTGACCAGGTGGCGGTCAAGATTTTGCGTCCAGCACGTTCAGCTGACCAAGGTCCAGAAGGTCAAGTTACCCGAATTATTGAACACAACTACACTGAAATCGTGGGAGAATTCAAACAAGAAACGGTTGGAGATTACATTGGGGAAATACTTCTCAAGGATAAAAAGTTAAATAAATACCGCTTTTTCGTTAATGATAAGGGCTTAAAGCCAATGGATGGAGAAGTAGTAACGGCAACTATCGCTACTTATCCAAGTGAAGAAGCCCCAGAAATAATGACCGGTTCAGTTACTGAAGTCATCGGTAATAAAGATGAACCAGGGATTGACATTCTTTCTGTTATTCGAGCTCATGATGTGCCTCATAAGTTTCCAGAAGAAGTAATGGAGGAAGCTAATAAAATACCGCTCCATGTTCTACCAGAAGAAAAGAAGGGGCGGGAAGATATTACTGACCAACCATTAGTTACGATTGACGCTATTGAATCAAAAGACTTGGATGATGCGGTTGTTGCGTGGAAGATGGATAATGGCCACTACCATCTAGGTGTTCATATTGCTGATGTTAGCCACTATGTTAAACCGGGATCAGCATTGGATCGAGAAGCATTTAAACGAGGAACTTCAGTATACTTAACTGATAGAGTTGTTCCAATGTTGCCAAAGCGACTATCTAATGGGATTTGTTCTCTTAATCCAGGTGAAGAACGTTTAGCAATGAGCTGTGAAATGGAGATTGACGAACAAGGACGCATTGTTAAGCACCGGATTTTTCCAAGTGTAATGCGTTCCCATGCTCGGATGACTTATAAGGCAGTTAACCGTATTTTAGAGTCACATGATGCTAAAACAATAAAAGAATATAAAGATTTAGTACCAATGTTTGAAACGATGCGTGAAATCCACAAGCTCTTGCTTAATGCACGGAAACGTCGGGGTGCAATTGACTTTGAAGCACCTGAAGCAAAGATTATTGTGGATGACAAGGGTCACCCAACAGACATTGAGCTTCGCGATCGAGGACTATCTGAGCGAATGATTGAATCCTTCATGCTAGCTGCTAATGAAACGGTAGCTGAACATTATTATAAAGAACATGTTCCATTCCTTTACCGGATTCATGAACAACCAGATAAGGAAAAGATCAAGGCGTTCTTTGAATTCTTAAATGTTTTTGGTATCAATGCTCATGGAGACATTAATAATATCAAGCCAAAGATGCTTCAAAATGTTCTTAAAGAAGTAGCTGGTAAGCCAGAAGAAGAAATGGTTCAAGTTATGCTTTTGAGAAGCATGCAACAAGCTAAGTATGCGGATGAAGAACTTGGTCACTTTGGTCTAGGGGCCAGCTATTACACCCACTTTACTTCACCAATTCGTCGTTACCCTGATGATACAGTTCACCGTTTGATTAAGTGGTACGCTAAACATGGTAAAGGTGAGGAAGCTAAAGCAGCTTGGCGTGATAAATTACCAGAAATTGCAGAACATACTTCTTTCACTGAACGCCGTGGAATCGATACGGAACGTGATGTTGACAGTATGAAGAAAGCCGAATACATGGAAGACCATGTCGGTGAAACCTTTGATGCGGTCGTTAGTTCTGTGATGAAGTTTGGTCTCTTTATTGAGCTGGAAAATACAGTTGAAGGGCTTGTTCATATTAGTGTCATGAACGATGACTACTATGAATATTCTGATAAGCATATGGCATTAATTGGACGGACACACCACCGAATTTTCCAAATTGGTCAACCAGTCAAAGTTAAACTTGTAAGAGTTGATAAGGACTTGCGTGAGATTGACTTTGAAATTATTAATCCAGAAGATGCCCCAACAACTAAAATTCGTGTGCCATATGAAGGCAATGACCGTCGTGGTGGAAATAACCGCCATTCACGAGGCAATGGTAAAAAGAATGAACATGGTCAGTACCGGAATACACAAGGACGGTGGAAAAATGAAGGGGCTCATGAAAATGGTCACCGGAATAATCGTCAAATAAATCGGGGTCAAGCTCGTCGACGCGTTAACTCACGTGGAGGCCGACACTAGAATCCCCAAACTGGAGGATAAGCATGGCCAAAAGAAAAGAAAATAATGATAATTTAATTGCACAAAATAAAAAGGCCCGTCATGATTATTTCGTGACAGATACCTATGAGGCAGGGATGGTGTTAACAGGAACAGAAATTAAGTCTGTTCGTGCACACCGGGTGAATCTTAAAGATGGTTTTGCCCAGGTAAAAAATGGGGAAGCTTGGTTAATGAATGTTCATATTAGCGAGTATGACAATGGAACTTATTTTAACCAAGATCCATTACGTAACCGAAAGCTTCTTCTTCATAAGAAGGAAATTAAGAAGCTGACAGGAGCCTTGCAAGACAAGGGGGTGACCCTTGTGCCATTAAAAATGTATATTAAAAATGGCTATGCTAAGGTATTGCTAGGCTTAGCAAAGGGTAAACACGAATATGATAAGCGTGAATCAATTAAACGGCGTGAAGTTAACAGGGAAATTGAACGAGTAATGAAACATTATTAAATAAGACGTTGAGCCTGTCACCCGCGATTAACTATGTAACATTCAAAATAAAAGAGAAAGAGAGGTCGGGAAAATACTTTATATTTTCGCCGACCTCTTATTATTTCCGAAGGGTGCAAAGTCTAATCGCAGGAAACCTAGAAGGCTAGCTTTGCGTCGTAACCGCAAGGCTCGAGTCTAAATCCAAACGATAATCAACTCGTTCCTCGCTAATCATCGTTCTATCCTTAGCCCAACGCCTTGCAAATTTGTTATTTCCTAGCTTCTCTTCCTTTTCAATTTTAAATCCTATAAGCTTAATTGTGGTAAAGTAATGAGCTATTTTTCAGCTTCTTTTTTTGCAAAGTTCATACTTAGATCATTATTAACTGCCATGCTTCCCCAATGTAATTTAAGTGGAGAAGTATAGCGACGACGAGCCCAATGTTGCAAAACACTAGCAATCAGAATCGCGAGGGCTTCATCATCTTGGTGTCGTACCTTTAATTCATGGTAGTAATTTTCTGCTAATTCAACTGGTTGGATTGAGAATACTAGGTGGTTTTTCTGGTAAACCCGGTATTTTCCAGAAAATGGAGAACCAACCACGACCCAGTTTAGTCCTTTAATGTAAATTAGCTCGCGAACAAATCCCAGGGGCTTGCTAACACTACCGACCTTCTTGCGATCCTTAAATAGAGTGAATTTAGGAATGATGCCGACACCCTGTTGCTTTACCTCCGCAAGTAAATCGCCAGAAATAGAGTACAGAGAAAGTACATCATGAACCATCCCCCATTTGCCAACAAGCAGGTATAGAGACCGGCCTTGATAGTTTCGAATGATTGTCGTTCCATGAAGATCTGTGTCACGATCGCGTAGGTATAGTTGTCGCATCCAACCATCGCTCCTTATAACCAAGTAATTATCTTTTATTGTACCAGTTTGTGCAACAAAATGATAACATCAAGGTGTTTGATTATTAACTAACAGCAAGTAGATACTTATGCTAAAATAGAGATTGAGGTGCTAAGACGTGAAACAACTAATTCATAATGATTGGTGGGATATTTTAAAGCCCCAATTTGAAAGTGCATATTACGCACAGTTGCATAATTTTCTGAAGGATGAATATAGTCATCACACTATTTATCCTGAAATGCATCATATTTTTGAGGCCTTTGAATGGACCCCTTATAGTAAGGTTAAAGTTGTTATTTTAGGGCAGGATCCGTACCATGGACCCAACCAAGCCCATGGATGCAGCTTTTCAGTGTTGCCAGGAGTACCAATCCCACCATCCTTAAAAAACATTTATAAGGAATTACAGAATGATGTTGGTTGTCATCCGGTCCAGCATGGTTATTTAAAGAAATGGGCCGATCAAGGTGTCCTCTTGCTTAATTCAGTTTTAACGGTTCGAGATGGCCAGGCTTTTTCTCATAAGGGGCAGGGCTGGGAACAACTAACTGATGCAGCAATTCATGCCCTTTCAGAACGCCCGAAGCCAGTTATATTTATTTTATGGGGGCGGGCAGCTCGGGATAAAAAGAAGTTGATTAATTTGAAGACTAATATTGTTTTAGAGTCAGCTCACCCAAGCCCGTTATCGGCTAATCGCGGTTTCTTTGGATCCAAGCCTTTTTCGAAAACAAATGAAGCACTTCAAGCAATGGGAGAAAAGCCAATAGATTGGCAATTGCCAGATGAGGTAACTGTAAATTCTCATCCTAGATAACACGAGGAGGTTCTTAGATATGGACTTATTTGAAGAAATTTCTGCAAAGATCAAGGGTAAAAATCAAACGATTGTGTTCCCAGAAGGTGAGGACAAACGTATTTTAGGCGCTGCCATTAAGCTAAAGAAGGATAATTTAGTAGAACCAATTCTTCTTGGTGCTGAAGATGAAATTAAAGAAGCCGCCCAAGAAAATAGCTTTGATTTAACTGGTCTCCAAATTATTGATCCAGCAACTTATCCTGAAGAAGACAAGAAGGCCATGTTTGAAGCGTTGCTTGAACGGCGTAATGGTAAGAATACACCAGAAGAAATCCACAAGATGTTAGAAGATGTAAGCTACTTTGGAACAATGTTAGTGTACATGGGAAAGGCTGACGGAATGGTATCAGGTGCAGTTCACTCAACTGGATCCACTGTTCGTCCAGCACTCCAAATTATTAAGACAAAACCAAATGCACATCGGATTAGTGGGGCATTTTTAATGCAAAAAGGTGACCAACGCTACATCTTTGCGGATTGTGCTATTAATATTGAATTGGACGCACCAACAATGGCTGAAGTAGCAATCCAAAGTGCGGAAACGGCTAAAATTTTCGAAATTGATCCTCGAGTAGCTCTCCTCAGCTTCTCTACAAAAGGTTCTGCAAAGGGTGAAATGGTAACTAAGGTTGCAGAGGCTACTGAAATTGTGCACCAACTTGACCCAGAATTACCAGCAGATGGTGAATTACAATTTGATGCTGCCGTAGTGCCGGCAGTTGGTGAATTAAAGGCACCGGACTCAAAGGTGGCAGGTCATGCCAACGTTTTCATCTTCCCAAGCTTGGAAGCCGGAAATATTGGTTACAAGATTGCTCAACGGTTTGGTGGCTTTACAGCAATTGGACCTATCCTTCAAGGATTAAATGCGCCAATTGCTGACCTTTCACGGGGATGCAGTGAAGACGATGTTTACAAAGTAGCAATGATCACTGCAGCTCAAGCATTATCATAAAATAAATGCAATACTGATTATAAAGAGAGTGTTACCGGAATTCATATGAGTCCTGCACGCTCTCTTTTCATTTTTTACCCATTCATGAACGTAAAAAGGTAAAATTAAAGAATAAAAGATAACAGCACGGGGGAAATATGAAAAAAGTAACATTAACAAGTCAAGAGCAGACAATTGCTTTAGGAGAAGAGATAGGTAAGAAACTTAATTCTGGAGATGTCTTAGTATTAGATGGAGATTTGGGTGCAGGTAAAACCACCTTTACGAAGGGAATTGCTAAGGGGTTAGCAATTCCAGATGTGATTAAAAGTCCTACTTTTACTATCGTTCGAGAGTATCACGATGGTCGATTACCTCTTTATCATATGGACGCTTATCGTCTTGAAAATGGTGGAGGGGAAGATTTAGGTCTAGAAGAATATTTTGATAGCGACGGGGTAAGTATAGTGGAATGGGCAGAATTTGTAGCGGAAGAACTGCCAACTAATTATCTAGCCATTCATTTCACACGGACAAGTGATGATAGTAAGCGGATCCTTGAATTTGAACCTCGTGGCGACCACTTTACGAAATTAGTAGAAGGGATCAAGGCTTAATGGACGAGAATGTAACATTAAAGATTAAGTTGGCAACAGAAGACGATGCAGTTGATGTGCTAGCATTTCTCCGCCAATCCAAAACCGAGAGTGATGCAGTAACAATTCCACATTTAGAAAAAGTTACTTCTCGTGAAGAAGCAGATAATATCAAAATTATTAATGAATCTGATGACTGCATTATGATGCTTGCAATGGCAGAGGAAGAAATTGCCGGAATGGTAACTGTGATGCGTTTGCCGGATGAAGAGTCTGTAGGAGAATTAGGGGTAATTGTTGCGAAAAAGTATTGGCATCAAGGAATAGGTCAGCTGTTAATTGATGAAGCTGAATATTGGTTCAGCAATTATAGCAACTTAAATCGTTTGACTTTGGATGTATTTACCGATAATATGCCAGCTATTAATCTTTACCGTAAAATGAAATTTGTTAGCCAAGGACACCATTCAATATCGGGACGGGATGCTATTCAGATGGATTATTTGCCGTAAACAATCATGCATATAATATTTGAAAATAAAAACAACCTAAGATTAGTTCAGGACAAAAATAATTTTGTTCTGAACTTTTTTGTTATTCTAAAGGTAGAGCTAAGG
>JBCLSJ010000005.1:14700-112267 GCA_041225415.1 Lactobacillaceae bacterium 24-114 | reverse complement strand
TGACCCCGATTGAATATCGGAATCAATCCGTCAATTAAGACTTTTTAAAATGTCTAACTTTTCTATGGCACTTCAGAAGTTGCAATTTCGCCGGTCTTCTTTCATTTCGAATAATACAGTATCAAATTGTAAGAAATATTCCATGCCTTAGAGTCTAGCCAGGAAAATATTTCATGCTGAATAGCTTTTATTTTCAATTAGCCACACAGGTCTTTGAAGAGCATGATTTAGCTTGATTTTTAATAGCTGGTCTCTAACCACCACAGTAGCCAATAAATTTGGTATAATATGAGCCGATTGAATTTTTAAGAGAGGATGGAAATGGCGTGAATAATCAGGCACTTTTAGAGGGAATGAATGATAAGCAACAAGAAGCGGTATTAACTACAGAAGGACCGCTTCTGGTTATGGCCGGTGCTGGTTCTGGGAAGACTAGGGTGTTAACTCACCGAATTGCATACTTGATTGAGGAAAAAGAAGTTCTTCCTTGGAACATTTTGGCCATCACTTTTACGAATAAAGCAGCCAAGGAAATGCAAGAGCGTGTTGGAAAACTACTTGGTGAAAGTGCCCGCGATATCTGGGTTTCTACATTTCACGCCTTGTGTGTGCGAATTTTGCGCCGGGATATCGAAAAACTCGGCTATAATCGGGCCTTTACCATCGCAGATACCAGTGAACAGCGAACTTTGATGAAGCGGATTTGCAACGAGTTAAACATTGACCCGAAGAAGTTCGACCCCCGGAGCATTTTAAGTGCAATTTCTAACGCTAAGAACGCCTTACAAACACCAGAGCAGTATGAACAAGAAGCCAACTCGATGTTTGAAAAAATGGTAGCACGAGCTTATAAGATTTATCAACGAGAACTAGAGGCCAACCAGTCTATGGACTTCGATGACTTGATTATGAAAACCATTGAATTATTCGAGAAAGATCAAGAAACACTTGAATTTTATCAAGACAAGTTCCAATACATACACGTTGACGAATACCAGGATACCAATGATGCTCAATACAAACTGGTTAATATGCTAGCTCAAGGCTACAAGAACCTTTGTGTGGTTGGGGATGCTGATCAGAGTATTTATGGTTGGCGTGGAGCCAACATGAATAATATCTTGAACTTCGAGCATGACTATCCACAAGCTAAGACCGTAATGTTGGAACAAAATTACCGGTCAACCCAGACGATTCTTGATGCTGCCAATAAAGTGATTGAGAATAACGTGTACCGAAAGAAGAAGAACTTGTGGACAGAAAACGGTAAGGGGGAGAAGATTTCTTATTACCGGGCGCAAAATGAGCACGATGAAGCACAATTTATCGTTGCTAACATTGAAAAGGAACGGCAAAAGAACCATTACCATTACAATGACTTTGCTATCCTTTACCGAACAAATGCCCAATCACGGATGATCGAAGAAACTTTGATGAAGAGTAGTGTTCCTTATACAATGGTTGGGGGCCATAAGTTCTATGACCGTAAAGAAATCCGGGATATTTTGGCTTACTTGACTTTGATTGTTAATCCCCAAGATTCAATGAGTTTTGAACGGGTAGTTAATACGCCAAAGCGGGGAATTGGGTTGACGAGTGTTGACCACCTTCGTGAATTTGCTAATGAAAATGGCTGGTCACTTTTGACAGCAGCGGAAAATATTGATGTTGCCAACGAAATTACTAGCAGAACTAAGGCCAAAATAGATGATTTTGCCCAAATAATGAAGGATTTATCTAGTCAAGCACAACACCTAACGATTACTGAATTAACTGATGAAATCCTTGAAAAAACAGGCTATACGAAGTCGTTGAAGCAAGATAAGAACCTGGAAGCACAAGCCCGATTAGAGAACCTAGAAGAATTTAAGTCAGTAACTCAGGAGTACGATCATCAGCACGAGGGTGAAAATGTTGATCCTTTGCAAAAGATCGTTAACTTCTTGGCAGACTTAGCCCTTGTTTCTGATCAAGATGACGTTGACGAACAAGCACCAGCTGTAACATTGATGACCCTTCACGCGGCTAAGGGGCTTGAATTTCCAGTTGTTTTCTTGGTGGGGATGGAAGAAGGGATCTTTCCTCTTGCTCGTGCCCTCCAGGAAGATGATGAATTGGAAGAAGAACGCAGGTTAGCCTATGTGGGAATTACAAGGGCCAAGAAAAAGCTTTATTTGACTAACGCATATTCTCGTCTCTTATATGGTCGTATTCAACGTAATCCCACATCCAGATTTGTTGAAGAAATCTCCTCAGAATTGTTAGAATATGAGAATGAAGATCCAATGAAAATTGCTGGTAAGCAAAAGTTGCCGTTTGATCAGGCAGCTGCCACCGCAACTACTTATCAGTCACAAAAGAAACACCAATACCGAAGTGCTGGTAAACGTGTTCAACCAATTACGAATACTGGAACTGGTGCAGATCAAGTTTCTTGGAAGACTGGCGATAAGGTAACCCATAAGAAGTGGGGAGAAGGAACAGTGGTGAAGATCAGTGGTGAAGGTAGTAACATGGAGTTAGATATTGCTTTCCCACAACAAGGAGTTAAACGTTTGCTCGCTAGTTTTGCCCCCATCACACGGGTATAGTTGTGGATATAAGTAAAGTGAGGCCATAAAATGGAGAAGGCAAAAGTTCCTGTTAATGAATTATCGTTAGAACAGGCCAAACAAGAAGTAAAACCGCTGCGAGAACAATTATCACAGTGGGGAAAAGAATATTACGAGCAAGACCAACCGACCGTTGAGGATTATGTTTATGACCGGGAATATCAGCGTCTAGTTCAATTAGAACAGCGCTTTCCCGAATTAGTAACGCCAGACTCTCCAACACAAAGAGTGGGGGGGAATACTGAAAGTCAACTGACAAAAGTTCAGCATGATATTCCGATGTTATCTATGGGGGACGTATTTTCCTTAGATGAGCTAATGGACTTCAACCAGCGACAACAAGATAATCGATCAGTTAAGGTAGAACCAGAGTATAACTTAGAACTCAAGATTGACGGTCTTTCACTCTCATTGGTTTATGAAAATGGGAAATTAGTGCAAGGATCAACCCGTGGTAATGGTCTAATCGGTGAAGATGTGACGGCTAATGTCAAAACAATCTCTTCTATCCCTAAAGAATTACCAGAAGCAATTTCAATTGAGGTACGGGGCGAATGCTTCATGCCTAAAGAATCGTTTGCCAAGTTAAATGCCCAACGCGAACTAGATGGTCAGCCGGTTTTTGCTAATCCGCGGAACGCTGCTGCCGGGAGTCTTCGTCAACTTGATCCTAAGGTGACAGCAAAGCGTGATTTGGACACCTTTATCTACTATGTTCCTGAATACGAAAAACTTGGCGTAACGACCCAGGCAGAAGCCCTTGATAAGTTGCGCGAGCTTGGCTTTAAGGTTAATCCTAATAATCGAGTCGTTCATAATCGCCAGGAAATTGAGGAATATATTAACGAATACACGGCAAAGCGTGACCAGTTATCTTATGGTATTGACGGAATTGTAGAAAAGGTTAATGACTTAAAGACTGAAGAAGCCTTAGGAAATACGGTTAAGGTGCCTCGCTGGGAGATTGCTTATAAGTTTCCACCAGAAGAGCAGGCAACTGTTGTCCGAGATATTGTTTGGACAGTTGGCCGGACGGGGAATGTTACCCCAACTGCAGTGATGGATCCGGTTCAGTTAGCTGGGACAACGGTTAGTCGTGCTTCTCTGCATAATCCAGATTACCTCAAGGCCAAGGATGTCCGGATTGGTGATACGGTCCTATTGCATAAGGCAGGAGATATTATTCCGGAAATTTCAAAGGTTGATTTAACCAAGCGTCCTAAAGATAGTCAGCCTTACGAAATCCCAACGAAGTGTCCGGCATGTGGATCGGAATTAGTCCATTTAGACGAAGAAGTAGCCCTACGCTGTATTAACCCAATGTGTCCAGCTCAAATAAAGGAAGGACTTGCCCACTATGCTTCCCGCAATGCGATGAATATTGAGGGGCTTGGTCCCAAGATTATCCAACAGTTATGGGATAAAGAGTTAATCCATGATGTAGCTGACCTCTATTCCCTCACACATGATCAATTATTAAATTTAGATAAATTTGGTGAAAAATCAGCGACAAACCTATTGACTTCGATAGATAATAGTCGTAATAATTCAGTCGAGCGTCTTTTATTTGGTCTAGGAATTCGTCACGTTGGAGCAAAAGCTGCCCGGTTGATTATGGCTCATTTTAAAAACCTCGATAACCTTCTCAACGCCTCAGCAGAGGAGATTTCGGAGGTTGAAGGCATTGGACCAACAATTGGTGAGAGTGTCGAAACCTACTTTGCTAACGATCAGGTAAAAGAATTGATTAGTGAATTACGGGATGCTGGCTTGAACTTTGAATATCTTGGTCCAACCGGAGAAGAAAATTCTTCTAGCGAGTGGAACGGAAAACGAGTAGTTCTTACGGGTAAGCTAGTTGAAATGACACGAGATGAAGCCAAAGAGTGGTTGGAAAATCACGGTGCTAAAGTAATCGGGAGCGTCTCAAAGAAAACAGACATTGTCATTGCTGGTGAAAAGGCAGGAAGCAAACTTACTAAAGCCCAAGATCTTGGGATTGAGGTATGGGATGAGGCCCGCTTTAGCCAGGCAATGAAGGAGGAACAATAAACCGTGAAGAGTAGATTTAAAAAGATAACGGTGGGGATCGCCCTGTTGATCTCAACTGTGACCTTGACAGCTTGTGGATTTGGTAGTAAATCATCAAAAAATTACAGTACCACTGGATCATCCAATGGTGCATATCAAGGGGTTATCAAGAACGGGCGTTATAAGGTAAGTAAGGCCCGCGGAGTTAACGTCAGTCAAAACAGTAACCAATATAATCTTAAGAGTTTTGAAAGTGGCTTAACTCAAGTTTCTAAGAAGGTTTTCTCAACAAAGAGTTATATCTTCCAGGAAGGTCAATACCTTTCTACGGACACCATTGAAAATTGGTTAGGCCGAAAAACTAAGAGTAATCCAGAAGGGCTAAACCCAGCTCAAGGCAAGAAGTCTAATCCTAATCCAATTTACATTCAACAAATCGAAGAACAAGACTATATGCAAGAAAGTGGTAATTCGATGAAGTTGAAGGGAATTACAATTGGTATTGGGATTAATTCTGAATATAATTACCAAAAGAAGACTGATGGGCCAAACTATACTAAGACGATTAGTGATGCTGAGGTTAAGAAGCAAGGGGAGGCAGCAGCTGCCAAGATTCTTAAGCGGTTGCGGAAAAACAAGAAGCTTAAGAATGGTCCAATTGTGATTGCCCTTTACAAACAAGCACCAGATGATAGCTTGGTTGGGGGAAGTTTCTTTGCCTACAGCAAGAATAGTGGAAGTACAATTAGCAGTTGGAACAAATTGAACTATAAAACAGCTGTCTTACCAAAGGCCAGTGGGACAGATTCTGAAACTAGCTCCAGTCAAACTGATAGTGACAGTTTCTCTAACTTCAAGAGTCAAGTACAAAGTTTCTTCCCTAACCTAAGTGGTGTGACTGCTCAGGCACAATATGATGGAAGCACTTTGACTGGGATGCATATTACTATTACTACTCAATTCTACAGTCAAACAGAAATTACCAGTTTCACTCAATATATTGCACGGGCAGCCAAAAAATATCTGCCAAGCGGTATTCCAATTGACATTAAGATTCAATCAAGTAACGAAATGCAAGCGGTTGTTTACCGTAACTCTGGTTCTGATACGTTCCAGTCCCATGTGTTTGACTCATATTAGGAACTAAAATTAGACCGTTGAAAATGCAAAAGTATTTTCACGGTCTTTTAATTTATCATCATTGAATAGTGAAAATACCCGTGATTCTGTGCTAAAATTATTGAATATATGTACTATAATTTTGGATTTAATCCATCATTACTGGAAAAGAGGTAGAGTTAATGACCAGTAAAATTAATCAGGAAGAAGTAAAGCACGTTGCTGAACTTGCTAAGCTCGAGTTTCCTCAAGATCAGCTAGAAAAATTTACAGATCAATTAGACGGCATCATTGATATGGTAGAACAACTTAATGATGTTGATACTGAAGGCGTAGACCCAATGACCTCCGCATCTGACCGTGAAAATGTTATGCGGGAAGATAAGGCAGTGAAGAGTTCTAAAGAGGAAGTTGACGAACTCTTAGCAAACGCCCCAGAAACGGATGGTACTTACATCAAAGTGCCTGCAATCATTGATGAAAGTGAGGATGGTGAGTAATGGATTATTATCAAACTGATTTAACCCAATTGCATGAAGATTTAAAAAATAAAAAGATCAGTGCAACTGAGTTAACCAAGGAAACATTTGACCACATTAAAGCCACAGAAGATGACGTGAAGGCTTTCATCACTTTAAACGAAGAGGCTGCCATGAAGCGAGCGGCAGAAATTGATCAATCAGGGATCAAGGATGACCAATTGATCGCGGGGGTACCGCTAGCAGTAAAGGATAACATTTTGACAAAAGGCTTAAGGACAACAGCTGCTTCCAAAATGTTAGAAAACTTCAACCCGGTTTATGACGCTACTGTTGTAAAAGCATTGGATCAGAATGGCTACATCAATGTTGGTAAGACCAACTTGGATGAATTTGCCATGGGGTCATCAACAGAAAACTCAGCGTTCTTTACTAGCCACAATCCTTGGGACCTTACTCGTGTTCCTGGTGGTTCTTCAGGTGGGTCAGCTGCTGCGGTTGCCGCGGGGGATGTTTTAGGTGCTCTCGGTACCGATACTGGTGGATCAATTCGGATGCCTGCTTCATTTAATGGTGTTGTAGGGATGAAACCAACTTATGGTCGGGTTTCTCGTTGGGGAATTATTGCCTTTGGTTCAAGTTTTGACCAAGTTGGTTGGATTACTCGGACTGTAAAGGATAACGCCTACCTGACCCAAATGATCAGTGGTAACGATGAACATGATATGACCTCATCAACCAAAGAAGTGCCAAACTGGGCTGCTCAGTTAAACGAAAATACTAGTGTGAAGGGCTTGCGGATTGCTGTGCCTAAGGAATACTATGAGGGCATTAATGATGATGTCAAGGAAGTCGTAAAGGCTGCTCTTGACCACCTTGAATCATTAGGGGCAACCGTTGACATGGTTAGCCTTCCTCATACTAAATACGGTGTGCCAGCATACTATATCTTGGCCTCATCAGAAGCATCATCTAACCTTCAACGATATGATGGGATTCGTTACGGTTTCCGTGCCAAGGATGTTAAGAATCTTGAAGACGTATATGTTCGCACTCGGACTGAAGGTTTTGGTGAAGAAGTTAAGCGCCGAATCATGCTGGGAACCTTCTCCCTTTCTGCCGGATTCTACGATGCCTACTTTAACAAGGCAGCTAAGGTTCGGCGTTTGATCACACAAGACTTCGAAAATGTATTTAAAGATCACGATGTAATTATCGGGGCTACTGGTGCCACAACCGCTTTTGAAATTGGTGCAGAAATTGACGATCCAGAAGCAATGTACATGAACGATGTCTTGACTGTTCCTGTTAACATGGCTGGTCTTCCCGCAATGTCAGTTCCAGCTGGCTTCTCTGCTAAGGACAATATGCCAGTTGGTCTTCAAATCATTGGTAAGCCATTTGATGAACAGACAATTTACAACACTGCTTACGTCTTTGAACAGACAACAGATGTTCATAAGAAAGCACCTAAGTTAGGAGGCCAAAACTAAGATGAACTTTGAAACAACGATCGGGCTAGAAGTCCACGTGGAATTAAAGACCAATTCAAAGATTTATAGTCCATCACCAGTTGAATATGGTGACCAACCTAACATGAACACCAACGTAATCGATTGGGGATACCCTGGTGTTTTGCCAACCTTGAATAAGGGTGTAGTTCATGATGGAATTATGGCCGGATTAGCTCTTCATGCCGAAATTTCCCGTCATATGCACTTTGACCGGAAGAACTACTTCTACCCAGATAACCCGAAAGCCTACCAAATTACCCAGTCCGATACACCAATCGCTCATGATGGTTGGATTGAAATTGAAGTTGACGGTAAGAAGAAAAAGATCGGGATCAAGGAAATGCATATTGAAGAGGATGCGGGTAAGAATACCCATACAAACAAGTACTCATATGTTGACCTTAATCGTCAGGGAACTCCTCTAATTGAAATTGTTTCCGAACCTGACATTGCTTCTCCGGAAGAAGCCGTTGCTTACTTGGAAGCATTGCGTCAACGGATTCAATTTACCGGTATTTCTGACGTGAAGATGGAAGAAGGTTCAATGCGTGTTGATACTAACATTTCGATCCGTCCAGTCGGTTCTGATAAGTTAGGAACTAAGACCGAAATGAAGAACATCAACTCATTTAACTATGTTCGTAAGGCCTTGGCATTTGAACAAAAGCGTCACCAAAACGTGATTATGTCCGGTGGCACGATTGCCCAAGAAACCCGGCGTTACGATGAACCAACCGGAACAACCATTTCAATGCGGACTAAGGAAGGCTCAGATGATTACCGCTACTTCCCAGAACCAGATATTCCAGACTTGAACCTTAGTCAAGACTGGATTGATGAAATCAAGGAAGAAATGCCAGTAATGCCTGGTGAACGGCGCGCGCACTATGTTAAGGATCTTGGTCTTTCTGACTACGATGCTATGGTTCTTACCCAGACCAAGGAAATGTCAGACTTCTTTGAAGAAGCCGTTAAGGATGGTGGGGATGCTAAGCGTGTTGCCAACTACTTGATGAACGATGTTAACAGCTATCTTAATGATCAACAAGTTGACCTGCAAGATACTAAGTTAACGCCAGCCAACTTAGCCGGAATGGTGAAGTTAATTGAAGATGGTACTATTTCATCCAAGATGGCCAAGAAGGTCTTCAAGGGAATTCTTGAAGGTGAAGAACCAAATGCTTACGCTAAGGAACACGGTTTGGTTCAGCTTTCTGACCCTGCTCAATTACAACCAATTGTCGATGAAGTTCTTGATAACAACGAACAATCAATCGAAGACTTTAAGAATGGTAAGGACCGTGCTGTTGGCTTCTTGATGGGTCAAATCATGAAGCAAACTCGCGGTAAGGCTAATCCACAAGTTGTTACTCAATTATTGATGAAGTCCTTGAACGAAAAGTAGGAGGGGATAACCATGCGCAAACGTGCTCGGGTGATTTATAATCCTACATCAGGCCGCGAAGCTTTACGCAGTGACCTGGTTGATATCCTTTCAATTTACGAAAAAGCTGGTTACGAGACCAGTGCCTTTGCGACTACTCCTGCACCGGATTCTGCCAAAAACGAAGCCATGCGGGCAGCGAAAGAGGGATTTGATCTGATTGTTGCTGCTGGTGGAGACGGCACCTTAAACGAGGTCGTTAATGGGATCGCCGGTTTAGAGAAGCGGCCTACCTTGGCTATCATTCCTGCCGGGACTACTAATGATTACGCACGGGCATTGCGGATCCCGCGTGATGATCCGATTGCTGCCGCTAAGTTAATCTTAAAAGACAACAAGAAATTTAAGATTGATATTGGGCAAGCTGGTAAAAACTACTTTATGAACATTGCTGCAGGAGGGACACTGACTGAGCTAACCTATGATGTGCCTTCGCAAATGAAGTCCTTGTTTGGTTATGCGGCTTACTTTGCTAAGGGAGCTGAACTAATGCCGCGGATTAAACCGGTTAATATGTCCATTAAGTACGATGGCAAAGAATACCGGGGAGAGGCCTCTATGTTCTTAATCGCCTTAACTAACTCTGTTGGTGGCTTTGAACAAATTGTTCCTGATGCCGCTCTTGATGACGGTAAGTTTACGATGATTATTGTTAAGAAGAGTAGTGTTTTAGACATGTTGAGTTTGATGACCAAGGCATTACAAGGAAAGCACATTGATGATGAACGAATCATCTATGATAAGGCGACTAATATTGAAATTACTCCACTGAATGAAGATAACCGGGTAATGATCAACCTTGATGGGGAATATGGTGGAGATGCTCCAATGGCCTTTCACGATATGAAGCAACATATTGAGGTTGTGGCCAACTTGGATGAAATTCCTGATGATGCTATCACCACAAGTGATGACTTTAAGCGAGTCGAAGAAGACTTTATTAAGGGTGTTGGTGACATTGAGGAACAAGAAGGAAAATAAATTTGAATAAAACAAACGGGCAGCTTCTAAGGAAGAAGTTGGCCGTTTGTTTGTTATAGGGTGTAATTACAATATGATATAATGTAATTACGAGGTGATGACATGCAAGAATTAAATAATAATTCCAAATTCTTTAAAACCGGTAATTCTTTTGGCTTACGTTTAACTAAGCATGATAAAGAAAAAATGGGTGCTAAGCCGGGAGATGAATATGAAAAGACCATATCACCAGACGGTAAAGTGATAACTTTTAAGAAAAAAGAGCAGGTTGACGATCAAACAATTGCAATAATTAATGAGCTATTTGATGAGAATAAAGATTTAATGGAACGGTTAAAGAATAAATGATTTATTTATCAAAAGAAGATATTATAATGGTCAACCGCCAAGTATTAACACGCACCGGGCAAAAATGCAGAGGAATTCAATATCCTGAGGGCTTGTCAATTATAGTTGAGCAACCGCAGATGATCATATTTAATCGTGAACTATATCCAACAATTTGGCTTAAAGCTGCCTATATAGTACAAAAAATAACTAAAAAGCATATTTTTGTTGATGGAAACAAAAGAACGGCCTATTTAGCATTACTCTTATTTTTAAGAAAGAATGGTTGGAAGCTACATTTAACCATCGATGAGGGAGAAGCATTCGTTATGCAAATAACACTGGCTGATGATAGTGAGAAAGAGATGGTAAGAATTGCTCACCTCTTAGAAAAACGTTGTGTAAAGGAATAAAGGGGCAGCTTCTTAGGAAGAAGTGGCCCGTTTGTTTGTTATAATAGGGGAAGCTAATTACGAAAAATGGAGGAATAGCTTTGAAACTAAATATTCCAGTACATAAAAATGAAGAATATCCAGCTAAGGTTGTGGATTTGAGTTATGAGGGAAACGGGGTCGTTAAGATTGATGATTTCCCCGTCTTTGTTCCTAATGCCCTTCCTGGTGAAGAGATTACGGTAAAGATCACCAAGGTTGCCAGTCATTTTGCTTGGGGTCGAGTAATGGAATGGCAGACGAAGAGTCCAGACCGCGTTGATGTTAAGGATAAAAAGTATATTCAAACGGGAATCGCTCCACTTGGTCATTTGAAATATGAGGCCCAGTTGAAATTCAAGCAACACCAAATTCAAGAATTATTGGCCAAAGCACACTTAGATGAGATTGAAGTTTTGCCAACGATGGGGATGGAAAAGCCTTATCATTACCGTAATAAGGCCCAAGTACCCGTAAAAATGGTGCGGGGACAATTAGAAACCGGTTTTTACAAGCGGGGAAGCCATGATTTAGTACCGATTGAAGATTTCTATATCCAGGATCCAGAAATTGATAAGGCCATTGTGGTTGTTCGTGACCTACTGCGCCAATACCACATTAGGCCATATGATGAACAAACTGGTAAAGGTGTGATTCGGACAGTAATGGTTCGGCGGGGATACTACAGCCATGAAGTGATGGTTGTCTTAGTGACGAATACGAAACGGTTACCAATGGAAAAGCAGATTGTAGACGGGATCGTTGCCGGAGTTCCAGAAGTAAAGAGCATTGTGCAAAATATCAATGATAAGCGGACCAATTGCTTGTTAGGGGAGAAGAATCATACACTCTGGGGTGCTGATGAAATTCACGACCAGCTCCTCGGGATTGATTTTGCCATCTCACCATTATCTTTCTACCAGGTTAATCCGCAACAGACTGAACGTCTTTACCAAACAGCCATCGACAGTGCTGGATTGGACGGTAATCAAACCGTTATCGATGCCTATTGTGGGATTGGCACGATTTCCCTTGCAGTAGCTAAGCACGCTAAGCAAGTTTACGGGGTCGAAATTGTTCCCGCCGCCATTGAAGATGCCAAACATAATGCTAAACGGAATGATATTAAGAACGCCAAATTTGTTGTTGGTAAGGCGGAAGAACAATTTGCTAAGTGGCAAGCAGAGGGTCTCAAACCAGATGTTGTCATCGTTGACCCACCACGGAAGGGATTAGCAGAATCATTAATTGAGGCCACCGGTAAGATGGGACCAAAGAAAGTAATTTATGTTTCCTGTAATCCTGCTACTTTAGTTCGTGATATCAAGCGGTTTGCTGATCAAGGCTACCATGTAACAAAGCCAATTCAGCCAGTGGACCAGTTCCCACAAACGACGCATGTCGAATCCGTAACAGTCCTTGAGCGTACAGAAAAATAGCCTGGGAATGCCGGTGTGATGGCATTCTTGATAGATGAAAAGTGTACTAATTCCTGTTTTGATGATTGGAACTAGTACACTTTTTGCTTATTGAGCTAGAGGGTCGAGTGGACAGCGTGCTGGATTTTCGGGTTGAGTGTACAAGTGTCCATTTTGGAGAGTTGAGTTGGTTAAGGTTATGAAAGACGCTGTAATGATTGGTATGACGGGGCTAATGCGAGGTGTTAAAATATCCAATTTTGGGGTGCTCAAGCCGAGTGGATTAGGACACTGTCACGGTGTCGGATTTTGCTTAATTTAGTCACCATGATTGAGCAGAATAGTACACTCAACTATAATTTAGGAAAAGATAGTTATAAGGGTGGAAAATCATAAAATGGCAAATCGTCAAATAGAGATTGAAAATAAAGCAATGAAAGAAATCTTAATTGCAATGCATAACCTTGGTGGACAGGTTACTAGAAAACAAGTGCTGCAGGAACTTCATGATAATTCAAAGGTATTCAGCGAGAAAGAAATTGATGAGGTTCGAACATCCAAAAAGAGTGGTAAAGAGTATCACCCTTTCCATTGGAAGTTTAATTTTGCAGTAAAGCATCTAATTCTTGCTGGGTTTATTGATACTGATAATGGACACGACTTAGAGCTTTCCAAAAAGGGACGCACTGTTGATATTGATGATTTTGACGCTGATAGGGACGTTAGGTCAATTTCTGAAAGCAAAATGCTCCACCGGAAGACAACTCGAGTTAAGGTTAACTCAGTTTCCGATAGCACCAACTCTAATCAAGGCGATTCGGAAGACTTGGAAGAACCTTGGCGTCAACAACTGCTAGATGTGTTAATCAGGATGAGTCCTAAAAAATTTGAGCTCTTTTGTCGCGGTTTGCTGACAAAAATGGGGATTGACGTCGATGATGAGATTGGGGTTCAATATGTCGCTGATGGTGGATTAGATGGCTTTGGTTATGTTCGTTCTGATGACTATCGGACTACAAGAGTAGCGCTGCAAGCAAAACGTTGGCAGGGAAAGGTTTCAGCACCAGAGATCGATAAGTTCCGTGGTGCGATGGATAAATTTAATGCTGAATTTGGGATTTTTATCACCAATTCGGACTTCACAAGAGATGCTGTTAAGACGGCGCAACAAGGAACCCGAATTATCACATTGATTAATGGTGATCAGATTTGTGATCTAGTCGCCAAGTATAACTATTATGTGGAGCCAGTGACTACTTATCGATTGAAGAACTTTTATTTGGACGAGGATTAATTAATTGGGGGTAGAAAATGAATAAAGGAACTAGGAATTTAATTTGGACATTAACTGCGGTTGTTATGTATTTATTTAGTGCATGGTTGATAAAAAACGAAATGGCTAGTGACATTATTAATATTATGGCATCGCTTATCTTACTGAAACAGGTAATGAGGATGTTTAATAATGGAACTCGAAAAGTTGTTATTTGGGGTTATGTTGGAGTAGCTGCCTTTTTAGTTAGTATTCTGATTGATCTGATTTTACTTTCTATAAGATTATAAAAAACACTCAGCAAAATAACTGAGTGCAAGATTAGCTGATGCTATTTAATAGATTGACTAATTCCTGAGTATTTAATGACGAAGGATTGGTTAGCCAATGACGCTTTGTTCCATACTTACTAACGTTTGGATAATACTTTAAAAGCTTAATACCGGATGGTGTAATGCTGATCCAGCATGGTTCTTTGCGATAGACCTTGTCAATATGAGTATTTGAAGTAATTAATCCGGTGAATATGTCAGCCAGTAGCCTTCTAATAGCTTTGGAATTAGTAATTTTCGCAAAGAATACTCCTTCCATGTAAATGGTTACTTTTCGTACTTCATCAGCAGGCTCAAATTTCATCTGAAAAGAAGGATTAGTTGAGCACCGGTAGGCCAATGCTAACCAGACAAAATTATGGTAACCAATCGTTTTATAGGCGTTAGTTTGATTAGATACCATAAAATAAGAATGTAACTGTGCTCTTAGTTTTGGTAAGTTTTCATATTCCAATAGATTAAATGAAGTATAGCCATGCCCCTTGATTTCGTTATTATGGGCGGAAAATCTTAAATAATATAGTCTTTGTTTGTATACTATATAAACGTAAAGGCTCTCACTGCTTGAGGAAGCGCTGACAGAAACAATTTGATATCCATTACCAGGGTAAGATTGACGGACAGTAGATAGAATGTCTTGGTGCAATTTTTCTATCATTTCTTTTGATAGTTTCTTTTTGATTCCTGTCACCTTCCTTTAAGTTCTAAGAACTAATGTATCACATTTTAACTTTAACTACCTCACCATCTTTGAACGTGAACTCCATGTAGCGTTGAAAGATGGTGATTTTTTCGATTAGACGGCGAACTAGCTGCGAGTCGAAATCTTGAATACCGTGTTGGTGTTCATCAACGAAGTCACTGACTTGGTCGATATTGTGGAGCTTGACTTGGTTTTCGGATTCAATCTCCTGAACCCTTTCCTTTTGTTCACGTAGCTCCATAACTTGTTGGGTGAGGTCGTTGCATTTTTGATGCTGGTTAGCTGCTTGGATCAGCTTCAACTGCGCTTCTTCTAGTCGTTTGTCCAGCTCCTCAATTGTAGGCCCTTTAGAGTTCTTAACGATTTTCATGATATTTGCTTTGATTTGCTTATCCGCTAACTCATGGTTTTCGATTAACTGATTGATGGCATCAAGGGTAGCAGCTTTGAGAAGGGGTTCTTTGATATTCCGGATCATACAACGCCGGCCTTTTTTATTGCGTTTGATACGGCTGGCACAGCGCCAAACGGCAACCTTAACGGGGTTATACCACATATTTCGCTGAAAGATGTCACCGCATTTGCCGCAATAGACCCGTTGCGAAAAACAATACTTGCCGTTAATCCTCCGGTGTTTGCCATTCTTAGTGGTGATACCGTTATGGCGCCGCCGGATCAGGTTCTGCACTTGCATAAAGACGGACTTGGGAATAATGGCGGGATGGTCATTTTCAACATAGTATTGGGGCATAATGCCATTATTCTTAACGCGCTTCTTGGTTAAGAAGTCAACGGTGTAGGTTTTCTGCAGTAAGGCATCGCCCATATATTTCTCATTCTTGAGGATCAAGGCAATCCCGCTAGAGTGCCAATTAGTTTTCTTGCCGCCCGTTAATACACCGTCTGCTTTGAGTGATTCGGCAATTTGCTTCATCGTCATCCCTTGCAGATAGCTGTAGAAGATCCGTTTAACTGTCTTGGCTTCCTCTGGTTCAATTACCAGGTTGCCATCTTTATCCTTGGTGTAGCCGAGAAAGTGATTATGGTTGATCAGAACTTTGCCTTGCTGGTAACGGTACTGCAAGCCGAGCTTAACGTTTTGCGATAGCGACTCGCTTTCTTGCTGGGCCAGGGAAGCCATGATAGTGATGAGCACTTCACCCTTGGCATCCATGGTATTGATATTTTCTTTCTCGAAGAAGATGGCAACGTTGATGGCTTTAAGGTCACGAATGTATTTTAAACAATCGATCGTGTTTCGAGCAAAACGGCTAATTGACTTGGTGACAATCAGATCAATTTTGCCTGCCTTGCAAGCCTTGATCATTTTATTGAATTGATCACGCTTTTTAGTATTAGTCCCCGAGATCCCATCATCGGCAAAGATTCCGGCAAATCCCCAGCTGGGGTCTTTTTGAATCAATTCTTTGTAGTGGCTAACTTGTGTTTCGTAGGAATTAGCCTGTTCATCGAGTTCGGTCGAAACCCGGCAGTAGGCAGCGACTCGCAACCTTTCTGATTGCGGTTCATCTGGAGAACGGTTAATGCTGTTGCCACGCTGCTGGTGAGCAGGAATGATACGTACTTTACCCAATTAAATCTACCTCGCTTTTAATGATGCTATACAGATATTCTGCTTGCTTTAATGGTTCGTTAAAACGTTGACGAATTACCTCACGATAGAAATGCTGACTGACACTGGCTTTCTTTGGCAGGAGTTCAGATAAATGCAGACCGCACTTGAGTTGAAAAACAATCTCGTGTTGGCTATTAACTTTGATGGCCTGGACAAAGGTCTTGAATAATTCAGAGTCAAAATTGCCCAACATTTGCCCCTGCTGGCACCAGCGAAGGAGGTCGCTGAAATCCTCTAGGTTATTGGCATTGTCAGTATTGTTACTGTTAATTTGCTTGATCTGTTGCTGGCATTGGTAGCTGCTTTGCTCCAGTTCAGCGGTTTGATTAATGTATAGTCCTTTATCGATTAAGCCTTCTCTCAACAAGCTCATCAGAGTTTCGGCTTTCTGATCATTGGCCTTAATCTGATTAGTTAACTTGCCTAGCTCTCCGTCTGGAGCGTTGAAATGTTCTTTTAACTCTTGTACCAATGGGGAAAATAAAAACTTCTTGCTAAAAATCAGCTTATTCATCATGGTGCAAAAGGCATTTTGAATACTCTTTTCAGGGACCGACTTCACCGGACATAGCTTTGCCGAGTGCAAATGCTTCTGACAAGCCCAGCAGATTTTGTTAGGGCGGGTTTGACGCTTGAAAGTGGAGTCGCAATGGCCACAAATGATCTTGCCAGAAAATAAGTAGTGTTGTTGATACTTATGACTGCCGGATTCGATATTTCGCTGTTGGGCAGTTTGCTTTAACAGTTCTTGTACTTCATTAAACTCGCGATGGCGGACCAATGCTGGATGATGTTCTTCAATTAAATATTGTGCTAATTCACCTTGATTAACATGACGGTGGTATTGATCATCACGGTAGGTTTTCTGGCACAGCATATCACCGGTATAGTTGACGTTGCGAAGGATATTAATGACCGTACTGCTCCACCAATGATGGCCACGCTGAGTTGGAATATGTTCATTATTCAGCTGCTTGGCAATTTGACCAGTTGAGCTCCCTCGTAGAAACCGACCAAAAATCTGTTTAACGATCCGAGCTTCATGGGGTTTAATTACTAAATTGCCATTCTGAATAGAGTAACCGTATGGTGCTGAAGAAACCTTGAAACTACCATCCGCAAACCGCTTCCGAATGGACCAGCGTAAATTGCCGGCAGTGGAATGCGATTCGTCTTGAGCAATGCTGCTGAGAATGGAAAGAAACAGTTCACTGGCCATCTCACCAGTATTGATTCGTTCCTTTTCAAAGTAAATTGGAATGTTTAATTGTTGCAGCTCGCGAACAATTTTCAAACAATCAGTAGTGTTACGCGATAACCGGCTAATTGACTTGGTAATCACCAAATCGATCCGGTGGTTATGACAATCAGCCAATAGTTCTTTTAAGGCATTACGGTGATTCAGTTTGGTGCCTGAAATGCCTTCATCAAAGTAGATCCTAGCTAGCTGCCAATTAGGGTGGCGATTAATATATTCTTGATAACGCTGCCGCTGATTTTCTAGGCTTTCCAATTGTGCAACGTTGTCAGTGGATACCCGGCAATAGGCCGCCACTCTTAAGTGTTTGACATCACGCTGGTATCCTTGAATTTTCGTAATGGTTGACATGGCAAACCTCCTTTCGTCAGTGTGGTATGTTAGCTCTGAATGGTTGATGTATCAACGTTTTCTGACCCTATTAAGGGTGGGAAGGATTGCTGATTTAATTGGTCAATTTGCTTGAATTCTTTTTCAGAGATTAATCCCTTATTTAATAGTTTTGTGATGACTTGTCGAGACTGCTGGTAATGAAGTTCATCTAAGAGCTGATGTTGTGTTATGCCGGTTTTAACAGGCATCAGTGGTTGGTGAGTTACGGTTTTAACTTGTTTAGTCATTGTAATTACCTCCACTGATAAGCCAGTTAAAATTAAAAAGTAAACCATGGCAGCAAAAAAAGCCTGCAGACCGAAGTCCACAGGCTAATAGCAATCATTGATGATCGTCCTTGTTATGCAATTGCTGCAAGACGCTTTTTAACTTATCTGGAACTGGTAAGCCGAGTCGGCTGGCGTTCTCGAGTAGGGAAATACCTTCGTTGGAAATGTAAAAGAAGATGGTGGCTGTTCTGATAGCCGAACCGTTCTTCAATAAATGAATGTCCAGGATGTTGGCAATTCCCACCAAAACCAAGATGAGAATTTTCCGGGTGAGTCCGCGGAAGCCTATTTCGCTCGATAGCTTATGCTCATTAATGGCACAGAGAATTCCGGTTAAGTAATCCACCGCCATAAAGATTAGCAGGGCATACAAGAAATCATCCAGCCCGCCCAAGTACCAGCCAAGGAAAGCACCAATGGCACCACAGCAGGAGTTGATAGTAAGCAAACTTGTTTTCATCTTGGTAAATAAACTCCTCTCGAGTATTCAGCTTTGATTTCCATATATTCGTGACCGTATTTGACGTCATCAATAAAGCCAATGTTGTAACCTCGGCCTTCAAACCAGATGTTAGTGTTTTCGTCAATATCGTTACGATAGCGAATAATGAAAGAAAGCTGTTTTTCCAGTTTTACGGAAACGGCAGTGTAATATTCTTGGCCATGCAGAGCTGAAACTTTAGCCCATACTTCTGCAAAAATACTGTTTTCCCGAATATCTTCGCCAGTATTGGGATTGATTTTTCCAGTATCCATCATTTTCATTAACTGAATTCGCTTGTTCAGCTCGCCAATATCAGCTATTTTGCTGACCCGTTTATTTTGCTGTTGCAATTAAAATTCCTCCTTCCGATAGGGCGCTAAAATAGCGCGGAGAAATTTAATCATGGCATCAAAGTCGGCCGTTTCTCGGTACTCATAAAGGTATGCAATCGTATAGAGCACCGCTGTGTGAATATCGTCAGGGAGAGGGTCAAATGCTGACAAAGGCTGCCGGAGTACATTCTCGACAGTAGCAGTCGCGGAACCAATCAGTTTGGTGATGAGGTCGTCTTCTATAGTGCCATCAACCCTCAGGTAGGTTTTTGCTTCGGCCAAAGTAATAGCAGCCACATTCCATCATTCCTTTCTACTTAGCAGCCATTGCAAGTGTCTTAATAGCTTCTGGCAAGATAACTTTGCCATCAACACGCTGTGAGCCTAAGAAGCCAACCTGCCCAGTTACGGCATAAAGTTCATTAAGACGTTTGAAGGTTCGTCCTTGGCGATCTGCAATCCAGTAGTAATTGAAGTCGCCAAAGAGCACCGGCTTGTTACCGGCAGCTAGTGTTGGCATAAACGGACTAGTATAAACTGGGCAGTTGAGAATCCGATCGGGTTGACCCGCTTGGACAGATGGCTGCCAGATGTATTGATCGTTTTTGTCCTTCATTTTGCGAATTGCCTTAACGGTGTCATCGTTCATCAGAAAGACAGCATTTTGCCGGTATGGTGCTTTTAAGGAATAGAAGAGGTCGATTAAATCATCAAAAGTCAGTGAATCTGCTTTAGCAGCAGTAGATCCAGCTGAAGCACCGTTTGTATCGGTAAGAATGCCAGACGGCTGGCCCGTGCCCGTACCAGTTAAAAAAGCTTGTTCTTCGGCATTGCCTAACCGGCGGCCAAATTCATCGGAAAGGTAGGTCATTAAGTCAAAGGCGGAATCGTTCAGCAACTCCTCCGATACCTTGATCAGGGTACCGAGTTTATGCGCACCGAGTGATACTTGGCTGAACTGAGTATTAGATTCCGTGTAGGCCGCTTCTTCATCAAGCCATGCCGCGGTTCCTTCGCTGGCAACAACAGGAATTTTATGTTCGCCGCTGTTAGTTTGAATAACGTGGCTAATGGTCCGCAAAACGTTAGCTTCTTGCAGCTTTTGAATTAACTGATTTTCAAACTCATCAGGAACTAAAAAGCCGCCATCAGGATCAGCACCTTCTTTTAAGGAATCGACCACAGCGTGTCCTCGCATCATCTGCCAAAAGTTCTTGGCATAGGAACTTTGCTGGCCAGGAAGTTCACTGGTAGCCGGGTTGTTAGTAAGAATTTTAGTAGTCGGTTGATTGAGAGTGGCTTCAATTTCCGATTGCTTGTGGCGACGGTCGATTTCTTTGCCAAGGTTAACGACATCTTGTTCCATCTTTTCGTAGGTAGCATTATCTTCTGCGGATAATACGTCGGCTTCCTTTTGTTTGGTATCAAGAAAGTCCTTGGCTTGCTTCCAGATCCGGGCACGCTTCTTTTGCAGTTCGGTAATCTTATTCATAGGTATGTTCCTCCTCAAATTAGTGCAATAACAAAGAAAGCCGCTTTTGCAGCGACTTCACAGAAATAGTTGATTTGACTGTTGGTTTGAGCTTGTTGAGTAAAACAAGGTCTGACTGCTTGCCAGAGTAAGAGTAACAATCTGTTACGTTCTTATCTTGACCAAGCATTTCGTCCGCAAAGCCCAGTTCAATCGCTTTGTTGACATTCATCCAAGTTTCATCATCCATCATGGCTGAAATCTTTTCTCGGGGCAGGTTAGTTTTCAGCTCATAAGCATTGATAATTGATTCTTTGGTTTCGGCTAACATTTGGGCGGCTTGATCCAAGTCTTTCTTTTGACCACCAACAATTGTTAAAGGATTATGGATCATTAACATTGCAGCCGGTGCCATTGAAACATTGGTTCCCGCCATGGCAATCACTGATGCTGCAGAAGCGGCAATCCCATCGATTTTGACATTCACGTCATCGGGATAATTCATCAGCATCATGTAAATACGACTGGCAGCTACGCAGTCACCTCCAGGAGAGTTAAGCCAGAGATCAATTGGTCCTTGACTTTCATTGAGTTCGTCCAGGAAAACTTGTGGTGAAATATCATCTTCAACCCAGCTATCCGGGGCAATGACTCCTGAAATTGCTAGTTGACGCTGGCTGCCATCATGGTTCCAGTTCCAGAATCTTTTCAAAGCTGATCATCCTCACTTTCTTGTTTTGACTTTGAGTTGTAAAAATTACCGGCTTGACTTAGCGGCAGCATATTGCCGTTAACCAAGTACTGGTCACCGCCTTCATTGGTCGGAATTCGGTTGAGATCTTCCAGTTCCCGAATGTCGTTAGCGGACAACCAGCCGTTTTGCCGACCAATGGCATAGCCATTCATGCGGCTTTCATAATCACCGCGAAGCAAGCCGTCAACGTTAAACTTGATAAAGTATTTCTGCTGATCGTCAGGGGATAGCAATTGCTGATTCATGGCCTGTTCCCAACGTACACACCAGGGATTTAAGGTATACTTCACAAATTCCAGTGACTGTTGTTCGATATTGGAGAAGGTTGATCGATCCAGATCACCGACCATATGAGGGGGTATCCGGAAGATCCGAGCAATTTCGTCAAGCTGAAACTTCCGGGTATCGAGAAACTGAGCCTGGTCTGGCGGAATGGAGAGCTGGTGAAAGGTCATCCCTTCTTCAAGAACTGCAATACTATGATTGTTAGATCCAGAGAATTGAGCTTGCCAGCTTTTACGCAGGCGTTCCGGGTCTTTTACAACATTTGGATGTTCGAGAACGCCACCAGGTGTTGCATCATTTTTAAAGAAGGTCGAGCCATATTGCTCGGCAGCCATCGATAAGCCAATCGCATTTTTGGCCATTGCAATTGGGCTATAACCAATTAAGCCGTCAAAGCCTAAACCAGCAATGTGGAGAACCTCATCAGACAGAAGGATCACTTGCTTGGATTTATTCTTCGCCTGGTAATCGTCATAATTTCTGGTGTAGGTGTAATAGAGTTCACCGTTGGCAGCGCGGTTAACGTCCATTCGATCCGGCATTAAAGGATAGAGGCCCGTGACTTGGCCCTGACCATTCCGGATGATTTGGGCATAGGCGTTACCCCAAAGCAAAAGATGGTTCATCAAAGTTTCCCGGAAGATGAAACTGGTCATCTCTGGGTTAGGTGCATCATGCAGTAAAAAGTAAAGCGGGTGCTTGATCGCCCGTTGCTTGCCACCATCACTAGTGTATTGATAAATGTGAAGTGGTAATTCTGCTAATCCTTCAGCTAGAACCCGAACACATGCATAAACTGCGGTGTTTTGCATTGCTGTGCGTTCAGTTACTGTTTGCCCCGCCATCGAACTGCCAAAAAGAAAAGACATAGTGCTAGACAAGGTATTCTTAGGTGAAGCTTTGTTGGTGTGGAATAGTTTATTGAAAAAGCCCATAGCATCAACTCCTTTCAGGGCATAATAAAAGCACCGACTTATTAAAAGCCGATGCTAATTTTGAATTTTTAATTCTTTTTCAATTCCTTGGGCAACAAATGTCTGACCATGCTTGAAATCATCAAAGCCCCTTTGAATTTCCCGGTTAAATTCACTTTTTGATAGCTTTGATAGATCTAATGGTGGTTTACCTTTTTCGTTTGTAGACGTCATTTCTTTTACCTGCCTTGACAACAACAACCGTAAAGACTTCATCTTGAATATCAGCAATGATGCGGTAACTACCAATTCGGTAACGCCACAGAGTACCGAGTTCACCTTCCAGGGCTTTGCCCCAAACTCTAGGATTATCAGAACCTTCGATATGTTTGTCAAGCCAATTAATGATTCGTCGCTGAACAGGTTTATCGAGATTTTTCTTAAAATCTTTTAGTGCTTTTTGATTAAATGACCAAGTGTATTTCATCATTAAAGACCTAATTGCTTCTTAACGTCATTGCGAGATACGGTTTGACCATGGGATTCGCGGATATTTTTGACTGCATCTTGGTAGTCAAGGCTATCCTCAAGCTTTTCTAGAACGGCACTTCGCATGAATTCAGTAGAAGTTTGACCATCAAGATCCGCTTGTTTGTGAATCAGTTTTAAGACATCTTCATCAAAACGGATAGTAGTGGACTTAGTAGTAGTTGCCATGTTTAGACCTCCTCGGATTTATTAATGCTATTATATCACATCAGAATGCAAATGCGTTCTATTTTGATGATTAAAGCATCAATAGTCCACGTCCGTCATAAACCGAGTCACCATTGTCTTCATTTCGGATTGCCCGATCCAAACCCATGATAGTTGCTACTACGCCATCAATTTTTTCAGTGGATTTGGCCTTATCGGGCTTAATGTTGCCTGCGGGGTCAGTCCGAATATAGATATTATCCATCATCCAGCGCAGTATCGGGTGGCCACCGTGGGCGATCTTCTTTTCGAGGGTTAACCGCATCAGCTCCTTGGTTGGCGGCGTCATATCTTTAAAGCCCTGGCCAAATGGCACGACCGTAAAGCCCATTCCTTCCAGGTTTTGCACCATTTCAACAGCTCCCCAGCGGTCAAACGCGATTTCTCGGATATGACATTTCTTACCAAGATCGTCAATAAAATGTTCGATAAAACCATAGTGAACGACATTACCTTCGGTAGTTTGCAGATATCCTTGCTGTTTCCAGATGTCGTATGGAACATGGTCGCGGCGAACCCGTAAGTCGACATTGTCTTCAGGAATCCAAAAGTAGGGGAGCAAAGTGTAGCCTTCCGATTTATCACGAGGTGGAAAGACAAGGACAAAGGCCGTGATATCAGTGGTGGAAGATAAGTCCAATCCGCCATAGCAATCGCGCCCGCGCAACTCATTGGGGTCAACCGGAAAAGCGCAAGCATCCCACTTATCCATCGGCATCCAACGAACGTCCTGTTTAACCCATTGATTTAGTCGGAGTTGCCGGAAGGTGTTTTCTTCAGCCGGATTTTCTTTGGCTGAATTGTAGGCGTCCTTTACTTTTTCCATTTTGACGGTAATTCCTAGTGAGGGATTAGCCTTTTTCCAAACCTCGGGGCTGGACCAATCCTCGTCACGCCCAGCTCCGTAAATAACCGGATAGAAACGAGAATCATGCTTACGACCCTTCATAATATCGATGGCTTTTTGATGAACTTGGTAGCAGATGGAATGTTCATCGTTGCCGGCGGTAGTGATTAAAAAGTAAAGCGGCTGGGTGCGGGCATCCCCAGAACCTTTCGTCATCACATCGTAAAGTTTTCTATTCGGTTGAGTGTGCAATTCGTCAAAGATAACCCCGGAAACGTTAAATCCGTGTTTGGAATAAGCATCAGCAGATAGAACTTGATAGAAGCTATTAGTTGGCTCATAAATCAATCGTTTCTGGGAAGCTAAGATTTTGCAACGCTTCTTTAAGGCTGGATTCATTCGCACCATATCAGCAGCCACATCAAATACAATCGCTGCCTGTTGACGATCAGCGGCACAACCATAAACCTCTGCTCGTTCTTCACCATCAGCACAACAAAGCAGGAGGGCGACCGCAGCAGCCAATTCGGACTTGCCCTGTTTCTTGGGAATTTCCACATAAGCAGTGTTGAACTGCCGATAGCCGTCTGGTTTAAGAATTCCGAAGATGTCACGGATAATTTTTTCTTGCCAATCAATCAGATCAAAAGGTTTTCCTGCCCAGGTACCTTTGGTATGGCAAAGACATTCAATGAACGAAACTGCAAAATCGGCTGCATCTTTGTTGTAGGTGGAGTCTTTAGCCATAAAACGAGTTGGCTGGTAATTCTTTAGTTTACGCAAAGCGAGATCACATCCTTTCGGTAGTACTAAAAAAGCACTGAGCTTTAACCCAATGCTAAATTGATTAATTGAACTTGCCGGTCAAAATCAGGTTGACGTACCCAGCGCGATCAGTATTCAAATAGTTAATCAAGTCATGGCAATTATAGTAATAGGCCAGGCGCTTCACATTTTCGACATCAAACATATTTGTTTCGCCTGTATTGCGAATTAAAAGGACCTGTTGACGGATCCGATTTCGTTTAGCCAATTCATCTTTAATCCGATTCATAATTATGCCTCCCGATTCTTAAATGCGGCTGAGCCAGTTAAATTGCGGAGCAATACTTTCCGTTGTTTCTTATATCTTGGGCCAATGAAGCCAAGTCGCAGCAGGAAACAACGGAAGGCATATTTTTCGTTGTTTTCCTCCCGTGGTTCTGACAATATTCGCCGGTGATTCTGGGCATATTGCACCAGTTTATCAATAAATTGCTGATAAGCAGCTGCTTCATCAGGATTTACCTTGTCGAACCAGTCAAAAGATACTTGCTGGTCATCAACAATTATGTGTAGAGCTTTAATGTCAAAAGCATCTTTGATTAACTGACTTTTAGCCCAGACTAAGTGCCGCAAGTTATCTAAGGCTTGATCGGTGAATGCATCACAAGGGTAGGAAACGTTCAATTGGATGACTTTCGTTGCAGTGAAACCCAGATTGGTTAGGTATTCTAGTAAACTATCAGGGATGTCATCTGGAGAACTTAACGTACCATGCTGATCAACCTTGTATTTGCCAATTTTGTAAGCATAGGTTGGTGTGTATTGGTATTCAGCTTTTTGCTCAGTGTAAGTTGCGATTAACATTACTAGCTTCTTGCGTCTTTGACCTTGAACATTGAAATTTACTTCCATCATCTGTACCTCCTTGTTTGGTTACTGTATACATCACTCTAGAAGGCACAGATAGCAAGCACTTTAGCGATATTATGTGCTTGCTTTGATTTGGCTATAAGGGAGCGTTTTACCACTTCTTTCTACGCTGACTTCTTTATCAGAACCAGCTTGTTCAATGTAGCGGTTGACGATGACATCGCAGTATTTCGGGTCCAGTTCCATCATGTAACAAATCCGATTGGTCTGCTCGCAGGCAATCAGAGTGGAGCCTGAACCGCCAAACGGATCCAACACGGTGCAATTGGACATGGTGGAATTCATGATTGGGTAGGCAAGCAGCGGGATCGGCTTCATAGTCGGATGCTCCTTGCTCTGCTTTGGACGATCAAATTCCCAGATGGTCGATTCTTTGCGGCCGGTGTACCATTCATGCTTGCCATCGTTCTTCCAGCCATATAAGATCGGTTCGTGCTGCCACTGGTACGGTGAACGACCAAGCACCAGTGATTGCTTCTTCCAAATACAGCAACCGGATAAATAAAAACCAGCATCCTGGAAAGCACGGCGGAAGTTAAGTCCTTCCGTATCGGCATGAAATACATAGATGCTGGCGTCATTTGCCATAGCTCGATTCATATTTTGAAAAGCAGCTAGTAAGAACTGATAGAACTGATCGTTTGCTTGGTGATCATTTTTAATCTTGCCAGCCTTGCTTTGGTAATCGACATTGTAGGGCGGATCAGTTAGCACTAAGTTGACCTTGTTATCACCCAGCAATCGTTGATAGCTCGCTTTCTTAGTTGCATCACCACATAGCAAGGTGTGTTTTCCTAAATGCCAAAGATCACCAGATTTAGAGAAAGTAGGTTTCTCCAATTCGTTATCAACATCGAAGTCGTCATCGTGAGTATCATCAACGGTACCCAGCAGATCGCTGATTTCACTCTCATCAAAACCAGTTAATGACACATCAAGGTCACTAGCCTGCAAGTCGGTCATCAGCAAGGCCAACTTGTTTTTATCCCAATCACCGCTGATTTTATTTAATGCGACATTGAGTGCTTTCTCTTTCTCATCGTTGAGATTAACGACCACACAGTCAGCTTCTTGAATACCTTCATCTTGTAGAATTTTTAAGCGCTGATGACCACCAACCACGTGCCCGGTTTGCTTATTCCAGATAATTGGGTCAACGTAGCCAAACTCATGCATCGATCGCTTTAGTTTTTCATAATCAGCATCACCAGGCTTGAGATCTTTACGCGGATTATAATCTGCGGGGATCAAGTCGGTGATTTTCTTTTTGATAAGTTTCATTGTAATATCCCTCTCTAATTATTTAATGCTATTAATATGATGTAAGGAGTTGATATTTGTGACGTTGAGAGTAAAGCAAAGTGAGTTTAAGGCTCATATGAGTGCTTATTTAGATTAAATTTGCCAGAACGATCAGATAGTTTATGTTTCTCGAACTAATAATCAATCAGTTGCTGTTATGTTACAGGAAAAATTGTACTGGATGGAAAAAGCACTACAGTCTGAAAAAGATTCAATAGATTATGCCATTGCTCGAGATCAGCTTATTCAGCGACACGTTTTATCAGATGATCCCGTTACTGAGGCAAAAAATGAGTACTGGGGCCAATTTAAATAATGCTTCTAATTCATTCCTTTCCTGCTTCTCAAGAGCCGTTCCATGACGTCATCCTGTGGTGTAGATCCTTGATAGGCTGTTGCGTTGTTTTCCTTAACCACTTGAAAAATCTGGAACCATAGCTGACTAGACTGCTTCATGTAGTCGCGGCTCATTGATACATAAGGAGAAGCAATTGCGTTTCCAGTAGTTGGGTGGCGAGCAAGAAAGCCAAACTTAGAGATGCATTCTTCACATTGAATCCACCGGCTAACACTAACTGCATATTGTTCGATCAGCTGGGTGTTGACTAGTTTTTCGCACCCGCGTTCCACCAGCCACTCCCAGGTTTCCTTAAAGATATCAGCGGCATCAAACTCTAAACCATTCTTCTGCTTGGCTTTGAGGTACTTCTTCACTGGCGGCATAACGTGCCCTTCAAGATTAGTTGGAGTAGGCAAATCAATTACAGTTGCTTCCTGGCCAGCTTCGATCTTATCGTGAAGTGATTTAGATTTTCGGCCAGCACCGATCCGAGCCCCGCCACGATTTGTACCATCTTTAGCCAAATCTCTCCCTCCTTCCGGTAGGGGTTAATACCCTGTTTGATTTCGATTTTTTGTACACGAAGGCCCAGCCCCGCTCCCGCGCAAAGAATTTTTAACGATTTGCTGGCCCCCTCCGTTGATTAATAGTGATATTGACGCGGCTTTTGATGCCAACGATCGTCCATCTGGGCGGTAATCCGGGAGTGACAAGGCTTGCATAATGCCATCAAATTCTTGAAATCATTGGTTCCACCGTGTTCTAAAGGAAGAACATGATGGACCTCAGTGGCCCGGGTGTACCTGCCTTGGCTCAAGCACATCTCGCAGAAAGGGTGGAGGAGCAGATACCGCTGCCTGATCTTTGGCCAGCCACGATGATAACGTGGTCGGCTTCGCTTTGGTCGTTGGTAACGATTGTAGTGGGAGCTGACTTGCCTGGCGTGAATGTCACAGTAAGTGTTGTGGGTCAGTCGCGGGCAGCCGGGGTAACGGCACGGTTTCTTGGGTGAATAAGGCATGGCACTCCTCCTTTCCGCAGGCATAAGAAAAGCCCAGCAGGATAAGCTGCCAGGCCTCAGTGTTATAAAGCAAATGCCTTTTCTTAATTTTCTACACTATCATCGTAACATGAATAAGGTTTCTATTTGTTCTTCGTTTTACCTCATTAATGGTGTGTTCCGTAAAGCAGGAGGGTAAGGTGGTCGAGTGCCTTATTCTTTCGATTGTAGGCAGTGGTCTTAGCAATGAAGTACTTGTCCATCAGGATGGCTAGTCCTTGGTTCATTGACTGGTTGGGGGTTCGGTAACAAACGTCGAGAACAAAACGCTCGTCCTCAGACAGCTCTTGCCAGGCTGGTTCAAACCATTTGAAGTAAAGCCGGGCTTGCTGGTACCGTTCGTTCAGCTTAGCAGTTTGGCTAATGCCATGGATCAGCCGGTGCTCGGTAGGATTATCTTTGTTGCTGCTGCTTGGGGCGAAGCCATACTGTGGGGAACTGACACCAAGCATCTGTTCTTTGGCCAGCTTCAAATCATCCTGGTAAGAATCAATGATGAACTTCATGCCATCGTAGTCTTTTAAAGCTGCAACGGTAGCTCTTCGTTTATCTAGGTAATTCCACATGATACTCATGCCACAACACTTCCTCTCAAGTTAGCCTTCACCGCGTTGATCAATGCCAGCTGCGTTTTATCCTTGTGCTTCAAGGCGGCCAGAATGTTCTCATCAATTGTGTCTTCAGTGATAATGTGGTGGATCACCACGGGCTGGTGCTGACCCTGCCTCCAGAGCCGAGCATTGGTTTGCTGGTAAAGTTCCAGACTCCAAGTCAGTCCATACCAGATTAAGGTGGCACCACCAGCTTGCAGGTTGAGTCCGTGACCCGCGGAAGCAGGATGGATCAGTGCGAGCGGAATCTTGCCAGCGTTCCAGTCTTGAATATCTTTAGGTGTTTTAATCTCGCGAACCGTGAAACGTTGTTTAATCTGTGAAAGGTCATGCTTGAACCAGTAAGCAACTAGCACGGGCTTGCCGTTTGCGGCTTCGATTAGATCTTCTAAAGCATCGAGCTTACGTTGGTGGATTTGAACAACTTGTTGCTGATCGTCATAGACACAGCCATTGGCCATCTGACACAGCTTGTTGGAGAGACTGGCCGCGTTCAGTGCATCAATTTGCTGGCCTTGGGTTGAAACTACCAGCTGAGCCTTGAGTTCATCATAAATGGCTTGTTCGCTGCCACTCATCTTGACCGGCACCGTGTTCATGGTTAGCGGCGGCAGGTCTAAGTAATCCTGTGACTTCATGGAGATTGTGATATCATCAATGGCTCGGTAAATACTTTGTTCAGCACCCGGCTTTGGCTTGTAGGTAAAAACCTGATACATATTTCGTTTGTCTGGATCAAAATACGTGGCTCGGTAGTATGAAATGAAGTGGCCGAGTCTTTTTCCCATGTCCAGCACCCGAAATTCTGCCCACAGATCCATCAATCCATTGGAGGATGGTGTGCCGGTCAAACCAACCACGCGCTTGATTAATGGTCGTACTCGTTTGAGGGCTTTGAAGCGTTGAGAATGATATGACTTGAAACTTGATAACTCGTCAATTACCAGCATATCGTAATTGAAGGACACGCCAGATGATTCGATCAGCCACTTTAAGTTTTCCCGATTAATAATGTAAATGTCGACGTTTTGGTGAAGTGCTTTAATGCGTTGTGGCTTGGAACCTGTTACGACCGAATAGGTCAGGCCCTTTAAGTGATCCCACTTCTCAATTTCTTCTGGCCAGGTTTGTTTAGCGACCCTTAGCGGGGCCACAACTAGGACCCGGTGAACTTTGCCTTCTTGGATGAGTTTCTTAATGGCCGTCAGGGTAATAATGCTTTTACCCAGACCCATGTCAAGCAGGATGGCAGCGACTGGATGATCCAGGATAAACTGAGTGGCGTATTGTTGATATTCATGCGGTTTGTATTGCATCGAGCATTCCTCCAATCTGATCTAATTGGTCGCAGACAAAGACTTGAAAGCCCAATTGTTTCAACTGATTAATTCTTTGTATCTGCAGTGGGCGGGGATGTTTACCTGGAGCTTTCATTTCCACGAAACCCATGTGGCCATCAGAAAGCAGAACTAACCGGTCTGGCACTCCGGCCATGGAAGGAGAGGTGAACTTCAAGCAGAGTCCGCCGCGATGCTGAGTAGCTTTCACAAAAGCTGCCTCGATTCGTTTTTCTAACATTTTTGATAATCCTTTCTAATCGCTGATTCATCAACGCTTTCACACGATTTGTGACGGTCATGTCAGTTGAATTACTATTCTTCTCTATACTTCTTTTTTCTATGTTTTATTTCTATATACAAGTAAGAAAATAGACTGTCATGAGTGTCATAGTTGTTAAGGAAGGTTGACGGAACAAGCTTTTTCCTTAATTGAGAATGACGGTCAATGACACTCAGCTGAGAAACTCGTCAGCATTAACCTTTAGCCGCAGTCCTTTGACGAATCTCCCATGTTGTTTTCGCAGACGTTGGAAGCCGGCATTCTTGAGAGCGGTGTAGAAGTCAGTGGTACTTCGGGTATATTCACCGATAGCTTGGCAGTACTCACGGTATTTTTGATAGAGGTCACCGGACTTTTGCTCATAGCTAGGGTCCAATTCGCATTTTTCATTGAGAAAATGTCCGAGCCAATCGTTGTCGGCATGATAAGCCTTGACCGCTTTCTCGACTGCCGCTGGAGTGGTTAACCGATAATTTTGCTGAATGATATGCTGTGCGCCTTCGATGATCCACTGCAATACAGCCGGACCAGCTTGTTCGGTTAGATACTGGGCATAGTTTTTAATGTCGTTCCGTTTGGCAATCTTAGCCTTAAAAGGAATCACGATTAGCCGCCGCCAGATTCCCTCATCGTTACCACCCACATGAGGGAGGTAGTTGGTGTAAAGGACGATGGTGTGACTGGGGGTAAAAGAGAAGGGCTTCATGTACTTCTTTTCGGCGTAAATTTCATCGGTCGAACAGAGCTGCTTGACGATGGAGGTATTCAGCCGTTTGCCTTCTTCCAGCTCTGCGGAGATGATCAGCCGCTTGCCTTTTACTTCGGCCATCTCTGGTTTGACATTACGATGAACACCAGTCGTTAAAGCATCGGCCGAGAGGTGGCCGGTGTAAGTGCCGAGTACATTAGCAATCGTGTTCCAGAAAGTTGATTTACCATTTCGGCCGCTGCCATAAGCAATGATGAGGGCTTCTAAGTAAACTTGACCGATGGCAACCAGCCCCACAATTTCCTGAACATAATTAATTAGTGCTTGATCGTTGCAGAAGAAGGTTTTCAATGCTTCTTGCCAGAGGTCCATCCCCTGATTACCAGGAATACAGGAAGCTGATTTAGTAATTAATTTACTTGCTTGAATATCCTGTTGGCCGTGCATCCCTTTCTTTAAGTTGAAAGGACCAATCGGGGTGTTCAGTAAAAATGGGTCAGCATCAAACTCGTTGATTTCTCTGACGAGCTTTGGCCTTGAATTGGTTAAGATCCCGTTAATCCCCCGAGTACTGCGCTCTTTCAAGATGAAAGCCTCATAGTTTTTAGCATTCTCGTAGTCTTTGAACGCCGCTTGTTGTTCATTATTAAAAGTCCGGCTGGCTTTCGTCTTGCCCATTGTTTGCAGGGCGTTGGCAACCCCATTGTTCTTAATTACTTGGTAACTTTGAGAGACACGGAGTTGGGCGTCAGCTAGTTGTTGATCGGTGAAACGCTGAACTTCACCGAGAGCTAGCGGTTCTGATTCCTGCCAAACCCTGCCATCAAACCACATGAAGCCTGACTGGTTAGTGTAGCAGACCTGGTTCTTGCAATTGTCGACAAAGACATAGGATTCGCCAGTGTCAGAATAGTCATCAGGTTGCAGGTCATCGTTCGGCTGGTTGTATTGTTCAGGCGGAATATAGCCTTTTTGACTGGCCATTCGCCTCCCGAATTTAATGGCACTGTGCCAGATAGTTCTTAGCTCTTGCTCTTTTAATGGCGGATCGCACTTGGCCGCTTCGTCTTGAAATGCCTGACGGGCTTCAGCGGTATCGCCCAACCGCATAATGACCCGTCCGGCAAAATGGGAAAGGGTCGCATTGCGCTTGCCTTCGCGAATGGTGCCGATACCCTGCTTAGCAAAGTAACGCTGGGCCATCATAAATTGGTCCACCGTTTGTGTTCCTTCATGCCAAGAAGCTTTTGTAGTTGAAACACCGAAGACAAAACGGGCAGCATCGAGGGCGTTATCGTCAAAATAGGGGAAGTATTTCTGAAGTTCATGCTTCAGATCGGCATAAGTTTTCGCATCTGTAATCTCAACAATAGGAAAGTAGACGTGAAACTTAGGCCGGGGTGCCTTCTGGTTCTTGGCTTTCATGTTGTTGCGTGACAGGGTGATAGCAAAGGCAACACCATCAAAGTAATTTGCAATATCCGCGGGCTTGATCCAGACTGTAGGATCATCTGAGTGATCGTTGTCGCAGTCCATGACTAGGCAATCGGCTTTAATGAAGTTCGAAATGTTGCGCTGATTGTTTTTGAATTGGCCGCAGACATGATCGTAGTGGACAGCCTGTTCTAGTTCCTTAGCATTAGTGACCGTCAATTGACGGGGATAAATCGTGTTGCTAGCCTGACCAGCATTAGTCGCAGTTGATAAGGTAAAGTGCATCTTTAGCGGACCTCCATTTCGGTATTGAAGTAGCGGATGTTCTTGTTTTTACGCTTAGCTAAACGGATGAAGTAACGCATATCGTGCGTTGCTTTACCAAATGACCAGACTTCAGCACACTTGGTGAGCATGACAATGTTGATAAAAGCCGCGACTTGAAACTCACTGGAACGATGCAGGTTAATAAATTGTGGCAAGTAGAGCTGCGGGCAAACGGGAATTCCACCGTGTTGATATACAAAACGGCAGTAAGAGCGTACTGCTCTGAGACTTATTGGGCTGCCTTTCACCACTTCGGTAAAGGGAGCGACTACAAAGATCATTGATCGGTAGTGTGGGTTCGGTTTGCCCTGACGCAGCTTGGCAATTGCCTTGGTTGCTTCTGACATAGGTTCAGATCCTTTCATAAAAATTTTGAGTACTTAAAAAGCCCTCACCGATAAGCCAGATAAGGGCAGAAAGTAAACCATCAAAATTAATCTTTTTTGTAAAAATCACTAACAAACCCTGCTGCATTCAGGATCAAGCCGTCAGCCCAATTAGGAACTTCAGTCATGATATTGACCATCGTATTTAGTGAACTGTCTTTTGGGGCATCAATGACTGCTTCATCGTGAATGTGCATGACGACCGGATTGCCAGCTGTTTCTAACCGGCGCATGGCTTCAGCCAATAGGTCCCGACTGGTAGCCTGGACAATGTTTTCAACTAGTTTTGCTCCATAGGTTTCGATCCGACCCCATTTTTTCACCGTGTTGATCCCCATGAAAGTAATGGACTCAGAACCAAAGCGATTGATGCCGATTTTCGGCTTGGGGTAGCAAAGATAGCGTCCTGACCGTAAACGGAGAAACAAGCAATCACAGCGGTAGACAAATCTCATTCCGTGAGTAGTTTGAGGCAGGTGAGTTTTGATGCACTCTTTAGCTGCTTTGTCGACGTCCCACCAAAACTGAACGATATTGGGACTGGCATTACGCCACATCCGAACCAGTGGCGGCAGCTCGTCTTCAGTCAAACCTAGCTTAGTTGCACCCATGGCCTTTAGAGCGCCAATCGACCCACCATAGCCTAGGGCTAATTCTGCAATTTTTCCTTTTTGCCGAAGTTCACCGTTAACCCCATGTTTGACCACTGGAACACCGAACATCTGACTGGCGGATGCACAGTAGATATCCTCATTCTTAGCAAAGGCTGCTTGCCGCCACTCTTCACCGGACAGCCAGGCAATCACTCGTGCTTCGACTGCTGAAAAGTCAGCCACGTAGAAGTGATGACCTTTGCTGGGGATGAAGGCAGTCCGAATTAATTGTGATAAGACGTCTGGCACCGAATCATAAAGTATTGCCAGAGCAGCGGTATTGCCTTGCTTAACCAGTTCACGGGCTTCCTTGAGGTCAGGCATTGAATTACGAGGAAGGTTTTGAACTTGCACCAGACGCCCAGCCCAACGGCCAGTTCGATTCGCACCATAGAATTGCAAGAGCCCGTGAACGTGGCCATCCTTACACATGGCTTTTTGCATTGCTTGGTATTTTTTGACACTGGATTTGGAGAGCAGCTGACGCAACGTCAAAACCTGACGCACGGTACCAGTAGTAGTTTGTAAGAGCTGGGCCACAGAAGCCTTAGCGAGTGAATCAGTTTCCACACCTTGTCGGTGGAGCCAATCCTTCAGCTGTAACGGTGAGTTCGGATTCGCCAGACCGGTTAATTGCTGGGAAGTTTGCAAGTACTGATCATGAAATTCCTCTTGGCACTTGATAGCATTGTTAACCAACCGCTGGTCTATCCGAATTCCACGGTCGTTGATATCTTGATCCATCCAGTAGTTTTCCCATTCGTTTTGCGGGACCGGAAAGCGGCTGAGTTTTTGAGCAATTTCCATTTCAACTTCCACATCACGCTGGTTATACTGTTTGAACTGCTGCCACTTGTCGGGTGCATGGTAGGGAAAATTGCGAGTGCGATGCTGGTTTGCTTTCGTAGGCTTGCAAGGGGTACAGAAATAGCGAACGAGTTCTTTGCCAGCTGTAATCTTTTGCCGAGGGAGTCCAAGAACCGTTCCGACATCGCGGAGTGATAATGGCAGACCAAGGGTAGCCGACCAAACCCGTGAACAGTGCCAACCGGCAGGCTTTAAGCGATGACCAACAAAATGGGATAAGCAGACCCGTTCAAACTGCGCGTTGAAGGCGCTCTTGACAATGGCGGGATTATCCAGGGCTTGGATAATTTGAGGCGGGATCTTTTCACCCTGGGTTAGATCAACGACTTTGACTGGCCCAAAATCGGCAGCATAACCGAATAGCAATAGCTCAAAGGCGTCACTATCAGCATAACGGTAGACTCCCGTTTGATTTAAATTAGTGCTGGAATAAGTTTCAATGTCGATCGAAAGTTGTTTCATTAAAAATCCTTTCTACAAAAAATGGGTAGCCGCATTCGACTGCCCATCTTTTGATTTAAGCTAAGAAATCATCATTGTTGTCGTCAATGGCGGTAAAGTCATCGCTGGCACTGGCATGACCACCAAGCGGCTCTCCGTCCCGAATCTTTTGAATATTACCGAGTCCACAGGCAATTCCGCGGTTGCCATTGGTATTAAAGGCGTAGAAGTTGATTGATACCCGAGCATAGCAGCCACTGTAAACTTCATTGCGGTCGAGAATGGGCTGGACATGTTTGTCCACGATTTGTGGGGCCGTGATGGAATTAGCGTTAATGAAGTAGCTGTTTTGGTATGCTTCATCATCTCGTTCAACATCGCCGTCACGTAAGGGAAGCTTGAGAGTAGCCTTGTTTGGTTTCTTACCGCCAAACTTTCCAATGCCTTCTTGAATGGCAGCATCGATGGCTTTCTCAATAGCGGTAATTGTCTTCTGGTCGGACTTGGGGATGATCAAACTGACTGAGTACTTTTCTTTGCCGCCATTGATGGACTTTGGTTCCCAGACGTTTGCATATGAGAGACGGGTATTGATACCGGTAACGACTTTTGTTTGCTGTGACATATTATTGTTCCTCCTTAAATTCATCCTTCGGGTTTGATTTTCCAATACTCTGCCGCCGGTCGGAATTTGGCACCAGAATTGGCTTGCCCGCGGGTTTAATAACCTCTTGACTGAACAGTTCGGTGAATTTCTTTTTGCCGAGCTGTTTTTCTAACTTCGTAATAGGAAGCAGCTTTTTCTGATAAATGTCGTGATAGCCATTAGCTTCAGCAATCCTGGCGACCGCATTTTCATCCTTATAACGCCGGACGGAGCGGCCTTCGACAATTTTGTAGCCGGGCCACTGCTTGCCATGGTTGATTGCCAGGTCGGCGGCGAAGTCTTTAACTTCGTGCGCCCACCGATTCAAATCATCGATATGTTCCAGGACTTCAGTCACTTCGGCGTCCGTCAGTAAACTTGGTGAACGGAGTTGAAAACGAGTGAGTTTGTGATGGTAGTCATAGCGGGCACGAAGGACTGCATTGCAGGCTGAAAATTGACACCAGGGACCGTATTGAACCGTTCCTTGACCAGCGAAGGCAAGTTCGGCTTTTTCTTTCAACTCGGTGTTGGCCCAATGCATCAATTCCTTGGCATTGATGGTCCAAGTGCTGATGTTGGCCATGCGGGGCTGAAAGATCGTGGTTTCGACTTCATCAACGTGGTAAAGGCTACCGAACATCTCAAGGGCCCCGATGGCGTAAAGCTTCATTTGTGAGTTGTCCTTAGCCTCAACACGGACACCTTTGCCATATTTGAAGTCGATGATATGGAGCAGATGGTCGGAAACAATCACACAGTCACCAGTGCCAAAGCCATCTGGTACATATTTGGAGAAGTCTAGCTTCTGTTCGATACTGATGGTGGCATCCTTGGCATACCGTTTGGCTTTCTGGTATTGCTCCAAGACGTAACTAGCGTAGTCGTCAGTCAGGCTTTCCATCTCATCTGACTGGTAATCAGAAGTAGGGCGCTTGAATTGGTCACCAAGCAATCGATGGATTTTATATTCACCCAAGGCGTGAGCAGCAGTTCCTTCAGCGGCTGCACTTGAAGTGGAGCGCGGAAAGTATTGCTCTAGGCGTGGTAGCGGCGGAGCACTTAGCCAACGATTGGCGCTGGAAGCCGATAGTAAGGCATGGTGTTTAGGTGAACTCATTGACCAATCCCCTCCGCACTGTAGTAAAGCTCCTCGTAATCTTTAGGGGCAACATCCGACAGCCTTTCAGCACCGAACTTGTGAAGGAGGTTTTTGACTTGGCCGGTGTAACCTTCTTGGCACTTTTTAGCCAGCAATTGACGGATCGTGACCTTATCTTGAATGGGATTACGCTTCGGCTTTTCATCAACGGCCTCATTATTGTTGCCAGATAACTGCTGACGAACAGCCTTAATGGTTTTAAGACCTTCCACCGCTTCTTCAGCCATGCGATGATAGAATTCTTCGCGTTCTTTTAGTTGCAGGTCCAAATCATTCATTGCACTCATGGGAAGCCTCCTTTACTTCATTAATCTGTAACTGCTGAACATCTTTGCCGAGCGCAATCACCATCAAGTGATGCGGCTTGCCAAGCAGCAAGCGGAGTAATCGTTCCCGGATTGTGATGTTACGCATACTGACAACACCATCTTGGCTGGGGTGCTTAGTAACCTTGATTGATACCTTATTTGCCATTATCTGGACTCCTTTCATTAGATGTAGTGAGTTATTCCTCACACCTATTTGCCAGAGACAGCAAAAAAGTGAACCTATTGTGGTCCACTTTTTTATTAATCTTCAATGCCGTAAAATTGACGCAACTTTTTGATGGCTGCCTTCACATGTCGACCAGCCATTACCTTGCTGATTCCCATCGTCTTGGCAACTTGATTTTTCTTAGTACCCTTGCAGTAATACTGAATGACGGCATATTTCTGTTTGTCCGTTAAAGTAGCTAAGGCGGCCGGTAATTGCTTAGCCAACATTTGTCGCCTTTGAAAGCCCTCTTTTTCAACGATTTTGTCGAGCAAATTGTCCTTGCCATAAACTGAGCTAACTTCAATAGACTCTCGATCTGCTAGGGTGTCCATCATATTCATATCCGAATTGGTCGGATCTTGCTTAAAGAACTTATCTTGATGGCGCTCGTTTCGATGATCAGAATTGTATTGTTGATGGTCGAGGTCAAAGATGATGTTGCCTTCAGCTTTGGTGATCACTACTGTTTGGTTGCCCATATGCTTTACTCGAACAATAAGGTTGTCACCTTGTTCACCGACTAATTCGTACTCGCTATTATTCAACTTCATAAAAATTCCTCCTCTTGGATCTCCCAAGCGAAGGAATCGAAGGTAGACAAAAAACCACTAGGGGTGTGTTAAACAGACCTAAACGAAAAGTTCGCTTGGGTACTGCAACAGCGCCTTACTAGTGGCTTTGTTACAGAGTGTTATTCAATTAGGCGCATGCTAGTAAAAGTTGTTGATCAAGCAACACATGCTTATCAGCTAAAAAAATGTGCGAATGCAAAAATAGTTATCCGAGAAAGCGGTGCCAGTCTGGTATAATTGTTATTGTAAAGCACTAACCTCTAGCTGATATTTGAATAGTAACAAGATGTTTAAGTTATCTCAGTCATTTTAGATACGCGAAGTTACTGAAAGTTATTTTTAGGAAGTGGGGCAATTGGGGATTAATAGGTTTCATGTATTAGTAGATGCATTAAGACCTTTAAGTGAAGTTGATGAGTCAATACCTCTCCAAGATGCAGTGATAGCGATATTCAATAACTACACAGAAAGTTGGAATGCAGATAATTATCAAGAATCAAACTATAAAAGGCTGTATTACAAGGGGTTAAATTCTTCGGTTGTTCATAAACTTGAAACTAGTGGTATAACTAAAGATAAATTCAAAAATTTTATCAATAAGGCTTCAGAATCTCAGAAGGATTCCATTAGGGATTACCTTGCGGAACAATTGAGGTTGAAGGATGAAATCTCGGTAGAGAGTCTTGCTTATTTTTGCGTCAATCTGATGTCTGAATTAGTAGAAGAAGCAAAGTACAAACGATCAGTAAAACAAAAAATCCCCACCAAAAGTGAGGATGAGGATATATTTACCAAGACGGTTTCGGATGAGGCGTTTGCGACCGTTTTTCGTCAAGTTAATGCTAGTGAGATAGATGCGGTAAAAAATAGAAACGCAATCCATGCTTTTGTTTTGAAACCTGAATTGTTACCATTCAGCTACACAAACCTAAAGAATTTAGTGACATCTAATATTGCTAACTACGCAGTAGCTCGTGGAGTTAGTAAAACAGCTGTTGTAGGTATACAGGCAGCGAGTTTGCTGAGAAAATATGCCAAGAGCGGTATTCCAAATAATTTACTAGGTGAGTTGCTAGCATATATTTTTTTAGAGCATGAGGATAATGCACTCAAACTCTATACCAGGGCGGAAATTTTAAAAATCAAGCGAACGATCGACAGCGAAGGCATATACCTAAAAAGAGACCAAGGTAAAACTCAACTAATCCTTGGGGCATCACAATTAAACAATAATCTCGAGGATGCAATTAATAATGTAGTGAAAAAGATAGCAACCTTTGATAATAATCGGTCCAATGAGATGGTACTGGCTACCGACATAGTTGACCGTTCCATTCTTCAGACACAATTTGGTGAGGATAAGAGTAATGCCATTATTAAGTTAATGGCACCAACTGAAACAGACTTTGAAGATATTGCATCATATGGGATCTTTATTGGCTATAAGTTTAGAACCCAATTAGATTTAGACGATTGCACGCAAGAAGAAGCAAAAGAGAAGTGTCGTCAAGCTATTAATTGTGATTTGGAACAAGCGATTAGGCAATTGAATATAGTTATTCAGCATCATCATTGGCAAAAATCGTCGTTTTATGTGTACTTGTTACCTTTTACTAATGCTGAAGAGGATACTCATGCGATAATGAAGGATTTGATAGGAGAATAAGAGTATGCCACAACAAGGAAAAAGATTGGGCGAATATCTTTACGAGTATTTAGAAAATGATGATTACTTACACAAGCTGATGAGTATTTTGTCTAAGCAGTATGCTTGTTGGCTATTTCATCTAGATTGGAAGTTAACAGGTAAGCAGAAGCATGATCTTCTACGCTTCGCCGATTTGTTATCAAAATCAATCAATAAAAAGGGAGACAGTAGGCAAAAAAATAGTGCCTTGAAAATTATTGCCACTCTATCCAAAATGTATCCTAACGATCCTGAGGTTGCACTGATTACTAATGAGGTTTTGACCAGTTTTAACAACTTTTTGCCTCGTCAAGGACAAAGCTATACGCTAGTTCCAACAATTGAACGGTTATGGAATGAGACCTTAATAAACTACCAAAAAGAAAAACGTCAGATTCCTGGAGAAGAAAGTAAGTCGTTTATCGGTAAGCAAGATATAATTTTTAAATCTTTGGGTAATGAACTTACTAGTTTTTCAGCTCCAACATCGATGGGGAAAACCTTTTTAATTGAGAAGTATATTGAGCTTCAAGTGAAGGAGGGTGTCGTAGGCAACTTTGCGATCACTGTACCAAGCAAGGCACTCATTACTGAAGTAAAGGTTCAGCTTATTGATGATCTAGGCATGAAACTGAAAGAAAAAACATACCGAGTGATTTCTCATCCTGATGAGTACCGGTCAGATTATGAGGGCAGCTACATTTGTGTGATGACGCCAGAACGTCTATTGGCCCTGTTAACACAATATTCAGAAGTACGGTTAATACATCTATTTATTGATGAATCTCAAAAAGCTACAGAAGCGAGTTCACGCAGCGCCTTTTATTATGAGATATTTGACAAAATTAGTGCATGGGAAAGTCAGCCGAAGGTAACCTTTGCATCACCACTGATTCCAAATCCAGGAATATTTAAAAAATTAGTACAAACAGCCGAAGCAAGTGATGGCCTTCGCATTGTCGAATCCCCAGTAACCCAGGTGGAAATTATCTTTGATCGCTACGCTAATAAAGCGGAAGTATATGATGATTTGAATCGAAATACTATTCCGATAGGCACATTTAAAGAAACGCTATCAGTACCAGATATTATTCAGAAGATGATAAGCATTTTAGGGAATAGTAATTGCAACTTGGTTTATTATGGTTCAAAGGTCAATGCCATTTCAGATGCTGTAGTTGTTAGTCGTTCAATGGAAGAAAGTAACGATCCAAGGTTGATAGAGTTAGCTGATTATATTTCACGTAAAATTCACCCTAAATACATCTTGGTAAAACTAGTTAGAAAAGGAATAGCCTTCCACACCGGAGAATTGCCAGTTGACGTTCGCATTAGAATCGAGGAAGCCTGTCGGCAAGGAATATTAAAGCTGGTTTTCTGCACCAGTACCCTACTGGAGGGAGTAAATTTGCCGGCTGATAATATTTTCGTTACTACGCTGCAAAATGGAAAAAGGACGCTCAGTCAATTAGACTTCTTGAACTTAATTGGTCGAGTGGGTAGGTTAGGTCACTCCATGCTAGGAAATGTCTTTCTAATTACTGGCGATACAGAGAATTCGCATAGTAATCGTGCTGCTTATTTATCTAGGATGAATAACAGACTAAAAAAAGCTAAGTTATCTGTTGATGTTATTAAGCCTAAGCAAGCGGCAGCAATTAAGAAGAGCCTAGAGAAAGGCGATGTGCGTTTAGATAACATTGAAAAAGATAAGAACTATGATTTAATTCGTAAATTATCATTACTTTATGTCAAGGAATTACGGAATGATCATCATGGAGTAGTTAGAACCCATTTAGCAAAACATATAACCTACAAAGAAGAACGAAAAATTTTACAATCCTTACAAGAACGATACGCTGACGAATTAGAGGATGATATTAATTTCTCTTCTGATCAGTCTGAAAGTCTTAGAAACAAGATTAGTCAGGAAAATATTAAAGGATATCCTAATATTCATGATGGGGAAAAATTGAGGTGGCCGGAAGCCAAAGCTTTTTTACTTAAACTATCAGAAATATTTAACTGGGCTATTTATGAATCCGACTTTGTTAAGTCAAAGCAAGACAAGGAAACTCAAGATAAGATCATCGAGGATGACGCTAAATTAGCCTTACTTTGGATGAGTGGGTACAGCCTGCAACGGATTTGCGACTTTGCAATTCAAATCCGTGATCCTGAGCGTGGAGATACAAGATTTCTTAGTAGGGTAAGGCAATACCATGAGAATACCCTTAATATTGACTGGGAGACTATAACCATTAATTTAGTGATGAAAAGATTGCAAAATCTTCAGTTTGTATTAGGTAAATATTTCTTGAAAGTTACCCAGGAGTTAACTAAGAGTGGAATGCCACCTCAGAATGACTGGTATCGTTTCATGGAGTATGGAACAGATAGTGACTTACGGATTTGGTTACAGCAGAATGGTTATTCCAGAGAATCTTCAGAATATATAGAAGACAATAAAGATGAATTTATCATTCAAGCCGATAATAATTACTTTGTCTCCAAGAATATTTTAAAAGCGAACGATCTTGATGCTGTTAGTGAGACTAAGGAAATTGAAATAAACGTTCCAGAAATTTTTATTTAGAGGAAGTAATCATGAATAACGAAAACTTAAGCATCAGTTATAACAAATTATGGAAGCTGTTAATTGATCGTGGAATGAAGAAAAAAGAATTACAAGAGGCTAGTGGAATAAGCGCTGCTTCTATTGCTAAGTTAGGTAGAAATGGTAATGTTACGACTGATATATTATTAAAGATTTGTGGTGCTTTACATTGCAATATTAGCGACATTATGGAAATTGAAAGAAATGAGGAAAAGTAACGTGGCAAAAATGATGACAACATGGGACGAGCAACCGGTTGATATTACCAGCGAAGCAAATTTTATTTGGAGTATTGCCAATAAGCTACGTGGGACCTACCTGCCAGATAAATATGGGGATGTCATTATCCCGATGACGATTATTCGGCGCTTTGAAAGTGTCCTAGCACCAACTAAGGATAAGGTGTTAGACCAGTTTGAAGCCATGCCTACCTATCCAGCTCGGGCAATGTACAAAATTAGTGGCTATCAGTTCTATAATACGAGTCGCTTTGACTTGGCAGAACTATGCAATGATCCAGATAATATTGCGGCTAACTTTAAGGCATATTTGAATGGCTTCTCTTCGGATGTGCAAGAAATCCTACAAAATCTCGATATTGAAAGCAATATCGACAAGATGGATAAGGGTGGCTGCCTTTACTCAGTGGTTAAAGCTTTCTCTGAATTGGACCTGAGTGTTGAAAAATTCGACAGTATCAAGATGGGCTACATTTTTGAAAATTTAATTGCTCGTTTTTACCAGAATGTAGAAGCAGGGCAATTTTATACTGGTCGTGACATTATTCGTCTCTGTGTTTCTCTACTGCTGGCGGAAGGTAGTGAGGACATCACCGAAGATAATAAGGTTATTACTGTTTTAGACCAGGCTTGCGGGACTGGAGGTATGCTATCAACGGCCTACACGTATCTTAAGCATATTAATCCGACGGCTAATGTGCACCTCTTTGGACAAGAACTAATGGGGCAATCGTATGCGGTCGGTCTAGCTGAAATGTTGATTAAGAACCAAAATATTGATAACTTCCGGCATGCGGACACTTTAAAAGAAGACTGCTTTCCTAACCAGAAAATGCGTTACGTTTTGGAAAATCCACCGTTTGGGACCCCTTGGGGTGGTAAAGATGCCAAACAAGGTCAAGAAGAAGCGGTTAATGAAGAGTATCTCAAAGGAGAAAATAGTCGGTGGGGAGCAGGACTACCAAAATCCAATGATGCCCAGTTACTTTTCGTTCAATCAGCCCTCAATAAGCTCGATCAGAATGGTCGCGCCGCTATTATTGAAAATGGATCACCGCTCTTTACCGGAGGGACTGCCTCAGGAGAATCCCAAGTGCGGCGATGGTTATTAGAAAATGATTATTTGGACGCCATTGTAGCTTTACCAACGGACCTCTTCTACAACACGGAATTAGCTACTTACATTTGGATTTTAACTAAAAATAAGGCAGAGAAGCGTAAGGGGAAAATTCAGTTTATTGACGCAACTGGCATTTATACAAAACTAAGGAAGCCACTTGGAAAGAAAAAGAATGAGTTTTCAAAAGATAACCGAGACAAGATTACGAAGTTGTACACGGATTACCAAGAAAATGAACTCTCCCAAATTCATGATAATTCAGAGTTCATTTATCGTGAGTATTCAGTCATGCAACCACTTCAACGGGGCTATGCTATTAATGACGCACGGATTGAAGCAATGCTTGGTAATGTAAGAAGCTTCTTTGACCAGGTTAAATTTGATGACCTAATTAATAAGGAAGAAAAGTTATCAGCTAAGGAACAAAAACAACTCACTAAATTGCAAAGGAACAAACCGGCTTATGATCAACTGCTAGCAACTTTGAAGGCTAATAAGTCAGAAAAAGTTTATAAATCATTAGGCAAATTTGAGCCAGTAATTACAAACTTATTAGGCGATATCATTGATAAAAAGATGGTTAAGAAGGTCATTGATGGCTTATCTGAGATGGACAAGACTGCAGAAATTCAAAGGGATAAGAAGGGAAACATCCTTTACGACAAAGAAACCGAAGATACTGAAATTGTGAATATCAAGACCCCAATTGACGAATATATGGCTAAGGAAGTATTACCATTTGTTCCTGATGCGAAAGCTTTCTTTAAAGAAGACTTAGGTAAGAAAAAGCCGATTATTAAAACGGGTGCTGAGATTCCATTTACTCGTTATTTCTATCAGTATCAAAAGCCAGAAGCAATTAATTTATTAGCAGCCAAAATTAAGAAATTGGAAAGTGAAATTAATGTGGAAATGAAGGACCTGCTTAAGTAGGGAGGTGAAGAATAGGTGAAAATGAAAGATAGTGGTATTGCATGGATTGGCCGGATACCTGAAAATTGGAAAACCGTAAAGATTAAGTATTGTCTTTCTCGTAACGAAAAGAAAAATCATCCCAATGCAACAGTTTTGTCTGTTTATAGAGATTATGGAGTTGTTCCAAAAGATAGTCGAGACGATAATCATAATGTGACGTCAAGTGATACTTCCAACTATAAATATGTTGTAAAGGGGAACCTTGTGATTAATAAAATGAAGGCCTGGCAGGGTTCACTAGCAGTTTCGAGATATACAGGAATTGTTAGCCCTGCTTACTATGTATATCGATTTACAAATTCAAAATTGAATAAAGCGTATTTCCATTATTTGATAAGAAACTGTTACAAAGATGAATTCAGGAGACTGTCAACAGGTATTAGAGATGGACAATGGGATCTGCAGGCATACGACTTTGAAAATACACTAATTTTGTTGCCATCTCAATTAGAACAACAACAAATAGCTGATTTTCTTGACAGCAAAACAGCTGAAATTGATGGGTTGATTGATAAAATTAACGCTGAAATTGAAGTCCTTCAGCAATATCAAAATAGTATTATTAATCAGGTGGTAATTAAGGGATTAGATCCAAACGTACCTATGAAGAATAGTGGTATTGCATGGATCGGTGAGATACCAGAGACATGGGAAGTGGCTAGAGGAAAGAATATTCTGACTTTGCTTAACAGAGAGGTACAACCCCAAGATGAGATAGTAACTGCATTTAGAGATGGACAGGTTACATTACGAAAAAATAGAAGGACAGACGGATTCACTATTTCAACAAAAGAAATTGGTTATCAAGGTGTTAGAGTGAATGATTTGGTAGTTCATGCAATGGACGGCTTCGCAGGAGCTATTGGCATCTCAGACTCGAATGGGAAAGCCTCTCCAGTTTTAAATGTTTTGGATTCTAACCAAAATAAAAAGTACATTATGTATTATTTGCGTGTTTGCGCGAGTTTAGGTGTTTTTCAAGCATTGGCAAAGGGAATACGTATTAGAACAGCAGATACTCGCTGGGACACATTAAGAAATTTAAATTATTTGTTGCCTTCGAGATCAGAGCAGCAGCAAATTGCTAAATTCCTTGATCATAAAACCGCTGAGATCCAAATGCTAATTAAGTCTAAGCAACAACAAATTGATCAGTTAACTGAATACAAAAACTCTCTCATTTTCGAATACGTGACCGGTAAAAAACAAGTAGAATGGGGTGAATTAAATGCGCGGCCAAATTGATGAACGATATGAATATCAACGAGAAATTATTAACCACCTTGTAAATGAAGATGGCTATGTAGAACGTAACCACCGTGATTTTGATAGAAATTATGCCCTTGACCGAGAAATGTTATTTGAGTTCTTAAAGGATACTCAAGCTGAGACACTAGAAGCATTAGGTAAAATCTTCGGTGATGATTTAGAAGAAACGATTGTCAATACCATTAATAATTTTGTCATCAGTAAAAAGGGTAGCCTACTTAGCGCCTTGAAGCATGGTATTGACATTAATAACCAGCATCTGATCCTCTTATATCCGAAGCCAGCGACCAGCTTTAACCCAGAATTGTCACGGCTCTACCAGGAAAATATTTTCTCTGTCATGGAAGAGGTTTATCCGGATGAAGCAAACAAAGAGCGGGTCGACTTAGTAATCTTCATTAACGGTTTTGCAGTAATTAGTTTTGAACTCAAGAGCAATAGTCAAGGACAAAATTACGAGAACGCAATTTACCAATATCGGACAGCCCGTAACCCGAAGGATCGTCTGTTCCGTTTCAAGGCCGGCTGCCTGGTTAACTTCGCGATGGATACCGAAGAGGTTTATATGACAACTCAATTAGCCAAAGAGAAGACTTTCTTCTTACCATTCAATATGGGGAAAGGTGAAGGAGTAAATGCGGGTGCTGGTAACCCGAGTTATGATGACAAGTACAGTGTTTCTTATATGTGGGAAGACATCCTCAAGAAGGACACTTTAATTGAACTGATTACCAAGTTCATCTTTATTGAATCTAAGAAGGTACGGGATTCAGTGACCGGTAAGATCAAGGCAAAGGAGAGAATTATCTTCCCACGGTATCATCAACTAGATGTTATTCGGAAAATCTTAGCAGATTTGAAGGTTAATAAGACCAGTCAAAACTATTTAATTCAACACTCAGCTGGATCTGGGAAAACCAATTCTATTGCCTGGCTAGCCCACCGTTTAGCTAGTCTCCACGATAATGATGACCAGATAATTTTTGATAATGTCATCATCATGACCGACCGAGTAGTAGTTGACCGCCAGCTGCAAAAAGCCATTATGGGATTGGAGCATAAGGCGGGGCTGATTAGGGTCATGGATGATAAATGTACTTCAGCCGATTTAAAAGTGGCGTTAGAAAGTAATACTAAAATTATTGTTACTACTATTCAAAAGTTCCCTTACGTAGTGGATTTAATTAAAGATGAGAGTAATCAATCTGGGATTGCCTTAAAGGATAAGAAGTTTGCGGTGATCATTGATGAAGCTCATTCATCAACCGCTGGAAAAGACATGATGGCGGTAACGAGTGCATTATCATCTACCGATGATTTCTATGAACAAGATGTTCAGGATCAGTTGGCTCAAGAGATTCAAAGTGCGGGAAAGCAAAAGAATGTCAGCATGTTTGCCTTCACGGCAACTCCTAAGCCAACTACGCTCCGTTTGTTCGGTCGTCCAGATAAACATGGTAATTACCGGGCCTTCCACCTTTATAGCATGAAGCAGACAATCGAGGAGGGCTTTATCCTGGATGTCTTGGCTAATTACACCACTTACCAAACTTATTATGAGTTAAACAAGGAAGTGGTTGATGACCCAGAGCTGAAAACGGCTGATGCAAAGCGGCAAATCGCCCAACAAATCGACCTCGATGATACTAATATTGCACAACGTACCAAGATTATCATCGAGCATTTTCGGCAGCATGTAATGGGTGAGCTTGGTAACCAGGCGAAGGCAATGGTGATCATGGCTTCCAGAAAAGCAGCTGTCAAATATCAGCAAGCTTTCCAAAAGTATATTGAAGAACACCATTACAATGGGATGGGCTTATTGGTAGCCTTTTCTGGCAAAGTGAAGTTAGATGACGAGCATGAGTACACAGAAGCATCGATTAATGGAATTAGTGAAGATCGAACTGCTCAGGATTTTAACAAGGCTGCCTATCGCTTCTTACTGGTAGCTAATAAGTATCAAGTGGGCTTTGATCAGCCGAAGCTGACGGCAATGTATGTAATGAAAAAAATTGCTGGCGTGAATGCGGTACAAACTTTATCTCGCTTGAACCGGATTTTCCCACCGTATGAAAAAACACCATTTGTTCTGGATTTTGCTAATACTTATGAGGATATAGAAAAGGCCTTTGCACCTTACTACACCACGACCTTGTTGGCAGATACAGTGAATAAGCAATTAGTTTATAACCTTGTGGCAAAAATTGAGGGTTTCTACATCATTGATCCGATGAATGTAGAGAGTGCTAATCTAATTCTGCATAAATCGAGCATTGATAGTCGCGATAAAAAGAAGCTGAATTTCTATTTTGGGGCGACGGAAAAGAAAATCGAAGAATTGGATGAACACACTCAGCGTGAAGCGGTTGTTACACTACGACACTTTGTTCGTTGCTACGAATTCTTGCTACAAGTATCTAGCTTGAATGATTCAGAATTGCAAAAAATGTATAACTACATTTCTTATTTACTCAAGTATGTTAACATTAGTCGACCAGGGCAAGGGTACGACTTAACGGGCAAGATTAAAGCTAGCAAGTTTACTCAAAAGAAAACTGGTGAGCATAGCAAAGGTACTGATCGGTCGAATCCTGTGGTTAAGCTGCCAATGGCTGATGATATTGAATTAGGTGAAGACAAGAAAAAGAAGTTATCGGCAATCATTGAAGAGATTAATCAAGCTACGGGTTCAAACTTTGACAAAGACATTGCTGTTAAATCGATGCTGCAATTGCGGGACATAATGATGAAGTCTGGTAACCTACGGAGTAGTGCCCAAAATAATAGTGAGCAAGACTTTGAACTCTCATATTTTGATCAGATTGATAATATGCTCATTGAAGGTCTGGAGCATAACAAAGAGTTCTTTACGTTGCTGCTTAACAATGATGAATTGAAAAAAGAAGTCCTGGGAACTTTTGCTGAAGAAATTTACAAATCACTGCGAGAAAGTGATGTGAAGCAATAATGAATGATAATCTGCGTCCGATTAAAAACAATGATGATTTAGTTAAAGTGATAGGCCCTGATATCAAAATTATTGAAGAGGCTATAGAGTCTGGCGATGAAGAAAAGATGAAAACTGTTCATATAAAAATGGATGGCAAATATTCAACTTATATACCGAATCTTGGTAAAAGTATGTATGGTTATAGTGCTACTGATGGATTTGCTTATGAGTATATTGGAAAAGAAGGCTTACTTCATAATCTGCGTATTATGAAGGGAAGACTAGAGGGATATGTTTATAATTTTCCGGTGACTCAGAATTCTAAATTAAATCAGGCTATTAATGTAAATGTTCCAGTTACCAATTCAAATGATATAAATATAGGACTATCTTTTAAGGATGCTAGACAGCAAATAGAAGAGATGCCAGGCTTGAATGAAGTGGAAACTGAAAAGCTGAAGACTAAAATAGATGAATTAGAAAAAATAAATAGTGAGAAAATTTCTAAAAAGAAGAAGTGGGAAAAAGTAAAACCTATTATTTCATTTGTATTGGATAAAGGTGCTGATGTGGCAATTACAATCATGGGCTTAATACTTCAGATGAAGTTAGGCATTTAGTTACCCACAAACGTATGATTTTGATCGATAGGACTAATAGGTTCCCACAGACTGATTAAAATTTTTGTCTCTGAGTAATGCCGATAATTCCCAAGTCCATGGGGCACAACGGTTGTGTAGACATAAAAGCTACTATTACACAGACATAGGCAACCGCGACACATGGCCGTTTATCCTCAATGTGCAATTGGCAGACACCAGTCACTGCACGTTGAGAGTGTTACTGTGCTTGAACGTACAGAAAAATAGCCTACAAACGCCGACGTAACGGTATCTATAGGTGATTGAAAGTGTACTTTTTCCTTTCTGAACGATTGGAATTAGTACACTTTTTCTCTTTGAAGCTGGCGGGTCGAGTGTTCTATGTCCTATTTCGATAGTCGAGTAGGCGAATGTCCAGTTTGGCAGGTCGTGTTGATTAGGGTAGTGAAAGTTGGAGTTGAGGTTGATATGATGGTGTTGAGAAGAAATACAATTATGGTCGAATTATAATTGAATGTTGAGTTGACCAAGTTACTGAAGCAAAACTCAGAACTTATCATATTGGACAGCTATAATTCAGGAGAATTGTACACTCAACTATGTTTAGATAAAAAAGCATGATCATCACTAAATGACAATCATGCAGTGTATTAATGACCACGATGTTTTTTGCGACGCTTTGCTACTCTCTTTTGATAACGAAGGATGTTCGATAACCGTTTTTTAGCAGAGCGCTCGGCTTTTCGTAATTTTTTCTTTTCTTCAAATTGTTTTTGCAAGGCACTTTGAGCTTTAGTGCTAATTCCTTGATGCTTCATTACCTTGTTAGCCAATCGTTGGGCACGTTTGGGATTAACATGCTTAGAAATCTTTATTGTTTTATCTGTTACGTGGTGAAAATGGAACCGCTGATAATCGTTATTAACTAGCTTTAGAATTAGTGATGTCTTTGGTTCAGAGCTACCAAGTATAACAGATGCTACTGAGTAATCTTTGCCATTGTGACGCTCCAAAATCGCCTTGTAAAAGCTACCATCAAAAACAATTGTTAGACAAGATCGAATAACCATCGTGTCCCCTCCTTAAGATAAATTATGAAAGAGGGACATCCCGGAGGGGAAGGATACTGATCAGCTTGAACTGACGTCCGGACTACCAACCGAACTGTGTTTTTACTTTCCTAGATATAGTATCATAATTTTGGATAATACTAAGTTTAAAATCATCGCAATTTTTTAAAGAGGTGTTTGTTTTGAAAATCCCTAATACTCTTTCTGAATTCACACAAAAGTATTACTATAAAACAGAATTTATTAAGTTATGCCAGCAATATACACTGCCTACTTCGGGAACCAAAGCAGAATTAAATTCGTACATTACAAAATACTTAAAAGGAGTACCTTCTTCAAAAATTAAACTGATTCGAAACAATAGGAATCGTCATCCATTACAATATAGCGAGATTAGCTTGGATACAAAGTTAATTAACTCTGGTTTCTGCTTTAACAATGCTGCCCGTCAATGGTTTGCAAATTATTTTGGTGTTGAAAAATTCTCATTTAGTAAGAAGATGGCTATTATCAAACGAAAAGCGGAGGCAGAGCACGATACAGAAATAACTGTTGGCGATTTAATTCATCAAATGGAAAGCTGGAATCAAGACAAAACGGCTTTATCTGCTGAGGAGAGGACATATCAGTGGAATAATTTTATTCGAGATTTCTTTAAGGACCAAACTACTACTCAATATAGGCAACGATTGAAAGTAGCTTCAATTTTATGGAAGAAGGTCCGGATGTCTAAGAAAGACAAAATGTATCATCACGATTTACTGGAGAAGTATGACAATGAAATTCAAGAATACAAAGTTAATTTAATACCTTAATCTCTCACCATCATTGAGTTTCATTTCCGTGTAACTACTACTCAATGCTGGTATTTTAATTTAATTAGCGTTTTGGTAAAATTTTGATTTTATATTAAAATTCAAGGAGAAAATTAGCAAGTGAAGAGTGAATTTGATGCTTTTGCTAGAGGTTGCTAAGAAGCTGCGCCAACCAGGAGAAGTGATTGGAATTGATATTAGGCAATCTGCCGATCAATCTAATAATTTGCAGACGGCTATTCAACATAATATTGACTTGGCCGGTCCCACCGATGTCTCTGAAGTTAAAACATCTGATGTGACTAAGCTACTATTTGTCAACTAAAGTACTAACTATGCAAAAGGAAGTGGACTAAATGAATTTAAAAGACATTCATGATCAAGTTAAGGCTAACTATGAAAATGGCGAATACGATAAGCAAATTAATGCGGACTATCATTATAACTTTCATTACGTTTCAAACAATCCAGACAAAATTAGTTGGTATTATCAAATTAGAAGACAACTATTTTCAGTTTTGATAATACTATTTGTTGCTACTGCCTACTCTTTAGTTCGAAGACTAATTTGGCTTCGTTACATTTCTATAGCATTGTTCCTATTGAACATTGCAGCATTATTATTTATCTGTTTTAAAATCAAAAAATGTAAAAACGACACCCAGCTGAAATAGCCGAGTGCCGTCAATCCTAGATATTGCTTATTTATTAACTCTAATTACCTCACCATTTTTGAACGTGAACCTCACGTAGCGTTAAAAGATGGTGATTTTTGACCAGTTAACGAATTAGTTGTTCATCGAAATCAACCAAACCACACTTATGTAGGTTGACCAGGCTTGATGATCTTATCTTTCGAAACATTATTTATTGATCCCAATTTATACTATAGGCAAAACGAGCTGTTTTTGTCATAATATTTAAAAATAAAACGCATGGTTATCCCTAAATGACAACCATGCGTTGATATTAATAACCACGATGCTTCTTGCGGCGCTTTGCTACTCTTTTTGATAACGAAGATTGTTTATCAGTCGTTTTTCAGTAGAGTGTTTGATCTTTCGTAATTTTTTCTTCAAATTGTTTTTGTAAAGTATTTTGAGCTTTAGTGCTAATACCTTGATGCTTTATTACCTTATTAGCCAATCGCTGGGCACGTTTGCGATTAACATGTTTAATAATTCTTTGTGTTTTATCTGTTACGTGGTGAAAATGAAATCGCTGATAATCACTATTAACTAGCTTTAGAATTAATGCTATCTTTGGTTCAGAGCTATCGAGTATAACAGATGCTATTGAGTAATTTTTTCCATTGTGGGCTTCCAAGGCTGCTTTATAGAAACTATTGTCAAAACTAATCGTTAGACAAGATCGAATAACCATCATGTCCCCTCCTTAAGTTAAATTATGAAAGATGGACATCATGGAAGGGGAAGGATACTGATTAGCTTGAAGGGACATCCGGACGATCAACCGAACAGTGTTTTTACTTTCAAAAATATAATATCATAGCTTATTGTTCTTTCGCTTTTTAGGGAAAAGGAAGCAAGTAAAGGAAGAAAGCAGGACAAAAATAATTGAATAGCTATATAGTTTGGTAAAGGCTTTTCCATATTCGTTAATGGCAAAGCTTTTTATTTTTGTAATTGCAGCATTAATATCTTGATTTACGATTTTCAGCTTTGAATTTACCTGTGTTGTAACTTGAACATAAATTTGACGCTTTGCAGCATTAGAAATCGAACTAGGCTCCTTTTTCAATACATCATTATAATTTTTATAAATAAGCCGTTCTTTCTCTGCTGAGGTAAAGTGATTTTTAGGTGTATTGCTAGAACTATGTGATAGTGAATGAATGGCCTTTTGACTAACAGCCTTTTTCTTTGCTTCTGGAATATTTAATGTTGTTACTTCCGTCTTAATATATTGTATTGAGTGATTTTTCGCCGTAACTAAATTACCATATAACCCCGTAACGTAGATTGCAATTGCTAATGAGATTCCAATTTGACGTAAAACCCCAGCAACACTCTGGGACGCATTTAATAATGATCCCTTAAAATCCGAGGCGGCGAGCACAGTAATTGGGCCAGCAATAATCCCGTATCCGGTTCCTAAAATTATACAAGTGATGATAACAAAGGTTAAATTCTTCATGTTGATTGTGGCGAAAAGAATAAAGCTAATAGTCATCAATATAAAACCAGTAGCAATTACCAATCGAGCACCGAGCTTATCAATAATAATGGCAGCTAAAGGTGAGAAAATAAAAATCATTCCAGTAATAGGCGTAATCAATAATGCTGCTTCTAATTCGGTTTTACCTTGAATTTTCACAAAATATGTTGGTAGAACTACCGTTACAGCAACAAGAAAGAGATTGCTGAGGAGAATAGTGATAGCTGAACCAGTAAATTCTCGATTTTTAAACAGTATTAACGGCATCATTGGATGAGTGGATTTGTATTCACAAATAATAAATAAGAGTAATGATATTCCTGATAAAGCAAATAGACTAATAATTACTAGACTATGCCATCCCCATATTCTTCCTTGTACCAGTCCTAAAGTCAGTGTAAAAAGTGTGACCATACTTAACAAAGAGCCCACAAAATCGATGGATTCAGGTTGAGTAGGTTCATGCAATTCTAGCGTAAATAAACAAATAACTACTGAAATAATACTCAATGGGATGTTAATGATAAAAATCCATCGCCAGGAAAGAAATTGAGTTAAGCAACCGCCGATAGTTGGCCCTAATGCAGCAGCTAATCCCTGTGTTATTCCTAAAACAGCAATAACCTGTTTTCTGATGTTAAGACTAACACTACTAATCCCAATTGTCATAGAGAGTGGAAATACTAGGGCTGCTCCAATGCTTTGAATTGCGCGTCCACTAGTTAACATGGTTAGGTTATTAGCTGAACCTGAAATAGCAGATCCGCAAATAAAAGTAATTAAACCAACAATGTAGGTTTTATGAATACCAAAATGTTCGGCAATTTTACCAAGTGGGATAGTCAGTGAGGCAAACAAAATGGTGTAAATATTTAATGCCCATGACACATTATTTAATTGAACGTTTAAACTAGATTGAATGGCAGGTAAAGCAACATTCATAACAGTGGTATCAAGCATACACAAGAAAATACCTATTGACATCGCACTAACAATTATAATTGATTTTGATTTCAAGATATCTGCTCTCCTTTTTATATTAATATTGTCAATATACATAATGTTAATATGATTGTCAATGATATAAATGATGAAGATATTAGCATTTGATGGTATCATTAGAAAAAAAGGAGTGGACTAGTAATGAAGGGAAGAGATGTCATTCTGGGCATATTACAAAAGAAACCACGTACAGGTTATGAGATTAATGATATTTTACAGAACCAGATTTCATATTTTTATGATGGAACGTATGGGATGATTTATCCGACACTAAAAAAGCTGGAAAAGGAGGGAAAAGTTAAGAAAGAAACGATTATTCAGGATGACAAGCCAAATAAGAACGTCTTTTCCATCACAAGTAAGGGAAAAGATGAGTTAAAAGAATACTTAGATTCTGATGATGTGAGTGAAGTATTTAAGTCGGACTTCTTAATGAAGCTCTTTTTTGGCGATACTTTGAGTAAAGAACACGTTATTAAGCTAATTAATAACGAAATTAAAACTAAAGAAGAACAAATTAGTTATTTGGAAGATAGTTTAGAGCATTGGGAGTCGCAGGGAATTGATAAGTTGCAAAAAATAACTGTCGGTTATGGATTAGCTGAATATCGGGCAGTAGTTCAATACTTGAAAGACCAGTTGAAAGATTTAAAAGATGACAAAAAATAGCACCCAGCAAAAATAGCTAAATCCCACATTTTCATCTTAATTACCTCACCATCTTTGAACGTGAACTTCATATAGGATTGAAAGGCGGTATATTAATTCAACTTACTTTTTGGTAAAATGTTGATGTTATATTGAAATTCTAGGAGGAAATTAGTAAATGAAGAAGGGAATTGATGCCCCTATCGTACCAATTATCTTTATTATCGTTGGGATAATTGGCGTTATACCAGCATGGCATTCACGGAATCCATACAACTTTATTTTTCCTGCATTGATGTTTGTCTTGGCCATCGCATTTATTCATACTAGTCTGTACGGTAAATACAAGATTATTCACCAGGTAGTTAAATCATTGGATATTCCTGGTAATAGTAAAGTGCTTGATTTAGGGACGGGCCATGGAGCAGTTTTGTTAGAGGTCGCTAAGTCCCTAAAAGAACCTGGAGAAGTGATTGGGGTTGATATTTGGAAATCCGCCGATCAATCTTATAATTCTCAGGGAGCAACCGAGCAAAATATTGAGCAAGCTCACTTAGCCAAAGTTGCGAAGGTACAGACGGCTGACATGACTCAACTGCCATTCAACAATAACGAATTTGACTATGTTTTTGCTAGTTTTGCCATTCATAATGTTAAACCTAGAAGTCAACGTGAATTAGCAATTAACGAGTCATTGCGAGTGTTGAAAAAAGGTGGATATTTAGTGATTATAGACATGGAACATATTGGTGAATTTAAGCGTACTTTGATCCAACAAGGATGCAGGGTGAGACTTCGCCATGCAGGAATTGATGGAATTTGGGGAGGAATTCCGACGAGTGTTATTATTGCTGAAAAGTAGGAGAGGAGCACTATTCTATGAAACTACACGATGAGATTAAAAAGAAGTATGAACATGGAGACTATAACCAAGAAACAATGAGGAATTCATACTATGCTAATCCAGATAAACTTGAATGGTATCAGCGAATTAGAAGGAATCTTAGTGCGTTTTGGCTAATTCTTTTCCTTGCTGCGTTCGCCCCGGCAAGTTATTCGATGGCTCATCGTTTGGTATGGCTTCACTATGGTTTTGTGGGACTATGGCTGTTGAATACCATTGGTTTGGTATATTGTTATTTTAAAATTCAGAAATTAAAGAGTAGCAACCAGCAAAAATAGTTGAGGGCTGCATTTATATCTTATTACGTACACTATCTTTGAACGCGAATTCCATGTAGCGCTAAAAGATGGTGTTTTATTTATAATCTTTTCCTCAAGAAGTTTGTAGTTGAGATTTGTCATATGCTGTTTTAAAATGTAAATAACACTGTTATCTAGGAGCAACGTAAATGAATGACAAAATTGAAGAAAAAATAATAGACGCTACAATTAATTCTATCCGTACAAATGGCTATCAAACCGTTTCGCTGCGTAAGATATCTCAAGCAGCAGGAGTTACAACGGGAGCGTTTTATCAGCGGTTCAAGAATAAGGATGTTTTATTTTATAGAACAGCGATAATTTTATCGCAGCAATTTGTTACCAAATTATCAATTAACAGTGAATTATCAGCTTTTGACCAGATCTTACAAATTGCACAACAGTTTTGCAAAGAATTTCAAGAGCAGTCACAAGTAATGGATTTTCTGTTCTTCAATCCAACAATTATTCAGGTTTATCAAACAGACAATCATGACTTTAGTTTTTTACAAATGATTCAACAATTGGTACATCAAGTTAATCCCGGATTTCTAAATGATCAGCAATTATTTGAACAATTATGGTCTTTCATCCAAGGGTATTCGCTACTAATCAAAAATAGGGTTACCACTTATGATCCCAAAGTTGTTAAAGTAACCCTCAGCCAAATGGCAGGAGAAAAATAATGAACACATTAATTATTTATTGTCATCCTTATTCGCAGAGTTTTAACCATGCGATCCTCCAAGCAATTCAGGATAATTTACGCTCAAAGAATATTGAATTTACAACTGTTGATTTATATGCTGAGCACTTTAGTCCCGTTTATACAAAAAAGACCTATCACTTTTTCATGCAGGAAAGACAACAGATCCATTAGTCGTAAAATATCTCAATTTATTAAAGCAAGCAAAAACCGTAATCTTTATTACCCCGATTTGGTGGAATAGTATTCCCGGAATGTTAAAAGGCTTTATTGATAAAGTGATGATGGAAGGAAAGGGATTATCGCATACCATTAGTAAAGTTGGGGTAAAAGGGGAGCTAACCAACATTGAGCATTGCTATGTTCTAACGACTTCCACTTCGCCAACGTTTTATATTAAATATTTAAGTGGTAACGCAATTAAGAAAATTTTTATCAATCAAACATTAAAACAACTAGGCTTTCGTCATTGGCAAAATTTTGGAATGATTTCCAATTCATCTGTGAAACGGCGTAAAAAGTATCTTTCTAGACTACACCAAAAGTATTTCGCTTAGTATCGTTTCTCAGTTTTCTTTCTTGCAAAGAGAAAAGCGGGTAAGATAGAAGACTCAACAAAACTAATTGAATATTTATATAGTTTGTGATGTATTTAATGATTCCACACATCAGCTAATCAATATGGATGATTAAAGAATACTGCAAAAAATCATTTTTCTTGGCCAAAAGATTATCTGATTGCAGTACCTAAAATAGAAAAATCTTTACTTTTATTCCATGTTTTGTTAGACTATCTCCACAATAATTTTTAATCCCACCGGGGAAGCCAAGTAATAGTTACTTTCATTAGGTCTTTGAAGAAAGTAATTAATTGCTTGGCATTTTTTATTTTAGGAGGATATTTTTATGTCATGGATTTACTTATTGATTGCTGGAATTTTTGAGGTTGTATGGGCAACAACAATGAAGTTAAGCAATGGATTCTCAATTCTAAGTTATTCTTTAGCTACTCTTATCGGAATGTTAATATCATTTGGTAGTTTAATTTTAGCAACAAAGAATCTATCTTTAAGTATTGCTTATCCAATTTGGACGGGAATTGGCGCTGTTGGAGCAATTATTGTGGGTGTGTGTCTATTTCAGGATCATTTTTCTCCACTAACTTGGATTTTTGTTATTTTATTGGTGATTAGTATCATCGGAATTAAAGTAACAAGTGGACATTAGATATTAAATAATTCCCATCTAAAAATCAAAAAATTAAAAGACAATAAATAGATAATTCTTCTTGCAAATTGGTTGTTTCCCGCGATTAGACTCTGCAGCATTCGGAAATAATACGAGGTCGGCGAAAATACAAAGTATTTTCGCCGACCTCTTTAATCTAAGCATAAGGAATAAAAAAGAAAATATACAGTAAGACCTTTAACTAGAGAGGTTGCTCTTCTTTCCGGATAGATTGCTAATTTCCTTTTATTTTTCGAATATGATGAATAGTAAAGACAATTAGCCCAATAATTCCACAGAGAATGCAGATTAGACTGCCGAGCCATAACTCAGGTCGGATTATGTAGACAATTCCACCATACATGATAATGACAAGTGCCTGTAAGTAATGATAGCGATGATTGAGATTATCGAGTAAAAAAATAATTCCCATGAGCAATAAGCCGAGAGTTAAAATAGCGCTTTGCTCAGCACAAAATCCCCCAATTAAGCTACTTGCAAATGAAAGAAGAGCGACTAACGTATTATTGTTCTTTTTAAAAAGTTGCTTTAGCATTATAACTTTCGCCTTCATATAGATGCTTTTTAAAATATCACACATATCCTTCAAAGAAAATATGGAAAGTATTTTTTAAAGCAAACTTTTTGTACCTTATCCATTATTTAAGTTACACTTGATTCAATAATGGAAGCTTCTGGAGGGACAAATATGCAAAAGTATGATGATATTTTAATTGGGTCAGGACCAGCTGCCTATAAAATGGCTAATCTTTTAGCTAAAACCGATCGTAAAGTATTGGTGGTCGAAGGCTTCGAATATGGGGGAACTTGTCCTAATTATGGGTGCGAGCCAAAAATTTTTCTGGAAGGAGCAGCCCGTACTGTTCTAGAATCTCAACAACTTCTTGGTCGAGGTATTAGTCAACCAGCAAAATTAGATTGGGAAGCATTAATGCAAACTAAGCTTAAGCGATTTGATCCATGGCCAAGCGAAACTCGCAATATTATTAAGAAAAATCATGATATTGAAGACGGTTACGCAAGTTTTGTGGATAATCAAACTATTAGTGTAAATGGTCACCGCTACCAAGCTACTCATATTATCATTGCAACGGGGCAAACACCAAATATTCTGGATATTCCTGGTAAAGAGTATCTTCATACCAGTTATGATCTTCTCTCGCTAAAAGAACTTCCCCAACGGATTACGATAATTGGTGCTGGCTTTGTGGGCTTAGAGTTAGCAACCCTTGTAGCAGCTGCAGGCGCTGAAGTAACAATCGTTGTTCATTCTGACCGCGTCCTTCGCGAATTTACAAAGGCAGAAGATGAAGCGCTTGTTAATGAGATGGAGCAACGAGGAATAAAATTTAGCTTTAATACTGATACGCAAAAAGTAAGTCAAGAGAAAGATAGCTTAGTTGTTACAACTAACCATGGCGAAGTACTGACTGACTATGTGCTTGATGCAACGGGGCGTCATCCAAATATAGAAAAATTAGCATTGGAAAACACGGATGTTAAGTATGATCGTCATGGGATTGACGTTGACGGCCACTTAATGACATCAGTAGAAGGAATTTACGCAATTGGAGATGTTGTTAATCGGAAACAACCTAAACTCACCCCGGTCGCTGAATTCGAAGGTCAATATCTTTTTGACTATTTAACAGGTAAAACGGATCAAGATATTGTTTATCCGACAATTGGTCAAGCAGCTTTTTACTTTTCCTGAAGTTGCCCGTGCCGGTGTTAATCCAGATGATGTCTCCGGGAGTTCACAATATCGGGTTAAGACAGTTTCACTAAAGTACAGTAGCCTTTATGCTGGTCAAAATGATCAAATCAGTTCCCTTACCTTGGTCTTTAAAGGTCAGCAATTGGTAGGGGTAAGTGAAATTGGTGATTATGCAGCTGATGATATTAATAACTTCTTGCCGATTATTGGTTTGGAGATTAATGGGGACGAGTATCGGCAAAAAGTAATGGCAATTTATCCTACCTTAGGCGATAAGGTTGCTGGATTGTTGCCTTAAGTAATAAAATTAGTTTCTGTGGATTGGAATAGAGTTATTCCGTCTTTGTCATGTAGTACAATACTAATACAGTCTTAAAAGTTAGGGTATTGTCAATGACTATATTTATAATTCTTTTAATTTATAAATTTGTTAAGGGAACATTTGAATATGAAAAGGTAACGCGGTTTGAGCTAGTAATTATTCCACTGTATTCCGCAATTATGATGGTCTTGAGCTTAGAAAGAGTGGGATCTTTAACAGCAGCTGGACTTACAGTTATTCTTCTAATCTTAGGAGCTTCAATTGGCTTTCTTCAAGCTAGCCAGACACAAATTAAGGATACCAACAAATTAGATTCTCATCAGCGACCGATTTTAAAGGTCAAAAGGAATTGGCCTTATCTTGCTGGTTGGCTTGTTTCATTTGCTCTGGGGATTAGTGTTGAAGTGTTTTATGGTGCGCATATTGATGCTACAGAAGTATCACATGAACTGTTTGAAGAGATTCTTAAAGATTTATCTATAATTACCTTTTTCCGTAGTCACAACGCCTGGTTCATTTGGGTATTAAATGTAGCTACGAGTTTTACTTATGGTGCTTGCTTGATGATTCGTTATCCCAAGATTAGGAAAGCAGTACGGCGAAAGAACAAGATAAAGTGACGAATACAAGATTTTACTAAAGTAAATTTAAATATGCTAAACTTTAGTAAGAGTAATTAATTTAGAAGGAGAATCATCTAATGGATTTACAAGATGCGATTAACAAACGTCATTCAATTCGACAGTTTACGGATAAATCTGTTGAAAAGAAGATGATTACTAAAATTGTTGAGTTAGCTCAACGTGCTCCATCATGGGTAAACTCCCAACCTTGGCAAGTATACTGTGCGATGGGTGATACATTACAAGAAATTAAAAAAGCTTATCACGATCAAGATATTGCAGGTAATCAAGGAAGAACGGACTTGCCAGTGATGAGTCGTGAAGATTGGGCACCACAAGCCCAAGATAATATGAAACAATGGCGACATGGGATTGTCCATCATTTCGCCAACTTTGATGAAGCACATGAAAAGATGACAAATGCTAGTAAAACTTTATATGATTCACCAGTAATTCTTTATATTACTATTCCAAAAGCCTCTCCAGATTGGTCGATTTTTGATGCGGGTTTGTTTGCTGAAAACATTATGTTAGCAGCAACTGCTTATGGCTTAGGAACGATTCCAACCTACAATAGTGTTCGTTTCCCAGCTATTCTTCACCAGGTCTTAAATGTGCCGGAAGATGAACGGTTTATTGTTGGTATCTCGGTTGGTTATTCTGCTGATACGACAATTAATAGTTATCATTCAGAGCGCCGTCCTGTAAATGAAATTTTACATTTTAATTAAAGATACGGTTAAGTAATTATTTCCTGGGAAATATTACTGATAAATTAACAGGTTATAGTAGTAACCTTGAACGCAAAAAAGACAGTTCAATGTACAGAATTTTGTGCATTGAACTGTCTATCTTTTTATTCTTTCCATTTAATTGAAAAGTCATTCAATTTGCTTTTGTCCTTAAAATATTTTTTAACTTTTGGTACAACTTCTTTTCCATAAATTTCAATTGCTTTTAATACATCTTCATGAGGCATTGAGGCAATTGGTAAATGAAGGTAGAAACGTTTCAGGCCAAGTAATTCCATCATTTTAATAATCTTGTCAGCTACTGTATCGGCATCCCCAACAAAAATAACACCATTTTCACCGATACTTTCAAGATATTGTTCATATGTCATGCCAGTCCATTGCGGCCGCTCTTTGCTAATCGTATCAACAAGCAATTTAGTTGGATAGAAGTATTCTTTGATTGCCTTTTCCTTATCATCACTTAACCATCCCCACGAGTGAGCAGAAACAGGCATTTCACTTAATTTGTGGCCTGTTTTTTCAGCAACAACACGATAGAGCTGTACTAATGGCTTAAAGGCATCCATCTGACCACCAATAATTGCATAAATAATTGGAAGTCCCATTTCTGCAGCCCTAATAGTAGAGTTAGGATTGCCACCAGTAGCTAGTGATATTTTTAATGGTTTCTTGGGACGTGGATAAATCCCAATGTGGTCAACTTTCGGTGTGAACTTTCCCTTTGGCCAATCAAGAATTTCATTCCGGTTAATTTTAACTAACATATCTAACTTCTCTTTAAATAACTCATCATAATTATCGAGATCATAGCCAAACAAGTCAAAAGCTTCAGTAAAAGATCCTCGTCCAGCCATGATTTCAATTCGTCCGGGAGCCATCGCATCAATGGTTGCATATTGTTCGAAAACCCGAATTGGATCAATCGTTGGTAAGTTAGTTGTTGCACTAGAAAGATGGATTTGTTTTGTTTTGGCAGCCGCCATTGCGATAATAATTTCGGGGGCTGAAACTGCAAAGTCTTTTCGGTGGTGCTCACCAATAGCGTAGGCATCGATTCCTAATTGATCGGCTAGTTCTACTTCATCGATTAGATTTCTAATTCGTTCATCATGGCTTATTGCTTTTCCAGTTTTTTCGAGTGGGGTTGTTTCACCAAATGTTGAGATTCCTAATTCGACGTTCATAATTAGATACTCCCTTCTATTTACTTACTTTATGTAAGTATAATATCATAAATTAATTTATTTAACAACCGTTGCTAATCTTGGGTAATCATAAGGTCTTATAGGTTAGTAATAACATAAAAGCAGGGAATATGTCACATGTCTTGCTGTTACTTATTTTTATCTGCCATTCGGTTTAAATAGTGCCAGATTTGTGAGCGATATTTACGAAGGGAGAAAAGTAATACTAAATAAATAACAATTGCAATAGTAATCCAGATAGGACTCTGAGATATAAAGGCGGCAAATACAAGTGCATTTAGTGGACGGGCGATTAGGTTGAAACTAGTGACCATGACTACACCTGTAGGAAGAGCTGTACCGTAGTGTGTGACAGCAGCTGTATAATATGGACCAAGCCAACTAGCGGCATAAAGACCAAAACTAAACCACACGATACTTGTTGCAATTATTTTAAGGATGTTCCCTCGAGTTAAAGCAACAATTGATTCAATCATGTAGGGAATAGCGATTAAATCTACAATAGGGAGCGTTTTATTTCCTGGCAAAATAAAGGCAAGGAGAATGGTAAGTGGAATAAGGATAATTCCGGCAATTAAAGTGGCTGATTCACCATACCCAACCCCATCGTCAACAGCAAGAAACCAACGTTTAGCAGCATAACGACTTTGCTGAGCATCCAATTTCTTTTTAGCATTAATTTCTTTTGCGAGAGGAGTAAAAGCTTTCGCAAATACGTTTGTTACTAAAGGAAAGATTTCCATAACGGCTCCTAGTTCAATTGCAAATCGTAAAATTTGTGCCCACGCCTTAATATTTCCCAGGGAATTAAAATTTGCAAGCAAACCAATTATTAATCCTAAAGCAATTCCCATCGTTATCGGTTCCCCGAAAACACCGAGCTTCCTCTTAAAATCCTTTGGTGTTAGTTTTACTTTATTAAATCCTAAGAGATTCCATAAAGGATCTAAGATAATTATTGGGATAACTTGTTCAATATTATGAAGCGCGTCAACTGTTGTGTTATCTATTCCATAATAATCTGCCCACCGATCTGCTTGAATTTCCGCTAAAGCCAGGGAATAGAGAAGCATAAAGAATTCTAAGCCTAACGATAGCCAGAAGTTATGAGTTACATAAAAAGCTAATGTCCCCCAAACCATATAGCCAAAGTTATTCCAAATATTTGATGGTAGGAATACTTTAGTTACACCGATAGCAAACAAAAAAATTTCTGCAAGAAGGCCAAAAACGAAAAAAGCTAGACCAACTGTAGAACCAAATGCAGCTAATGAGCCGGCTTGCCAACCAATGTCTACCACAGGCAACTTAATCCCAGTATTTTCTACCATTTGACGGATAATCTTAGTAACGACCGGAGTGAATTCAGCAATAATCCACGTAAATCCTGTTAGTCCAACACCAGCATAAAAAGCACTCATCATCGCTGTCTTGACTTTTATTCGTAGACAAAGAGCAATAATGAAGATGATTATTGGTACGATGATTGGCGCACCAAATGTTTGAAAAATAGCGTTAAGACTATGTAGCATAATTTTTCCTCCCAACAACGTGAAAAGTCTCTCTTTTAAGTATAAGGGAGAGTGAGAAAGAATCATAATAGGACGATTTGGTAGACTTTATGGCCGAGGTAGCGCAAAAAATTTAGTACTCATTATTAACTAAAAATTTGGTTTGGTTCGATTCATTAGGTGAAAACCTGGTAGCTGAATATCAGACAAATTAGTAAAAAGGGCGCTTATACGTCGCTACATAAATTTTATTTTAGCGATTTTAAACGATAAAAAAGCAGTAGCCAGCCAAAAGGTTGAATACCGTTTAATAAAATATTATATTTTACGCTATTTCTTAACGTTAATTTTATATAGCATATGAAAAATAGTGATTTTTCTGAAATCAAACAAGAAAATACAGATTTGTGAAAAGATAAAGAAACTTAGAAATTACGAGCGAGTTCTACTAAATCAAGGATAATTGATAGGATAAAGCCAATAGTAGCAATGGATCCACAGACTTTGACCCAATGAGTGCCGGACTGCGTTTCAGGTAAGCAAATATCCAAAAATAACAGAGAGCCAATCAGATTAACAATACTAGTAGTGGGTTGATGGGGAATAAAGAAGAGGGCAAACAGCATGATTACAAAGGCCATGCAAGCTTTTACCAATTTTTGATAACGTTTAGTCATATTTTATCCCTCCAATCTGTTTTCATTATAAATCATTAATCAAAGGTACAGTAGTAAGATCTAGTGGTACGATTGGGATGAATTTAAGCTTTTCGTCGATCTAAACTCACGGCTTGTTTGACATCTAACTAAAATTTTGTATAATCCTAATTATGTTAGACGTAAAACAATCGGGAGGAAAAGATGGAACCAATTAAGAAATTAATCAAACAAGCAGCGACCCAAATCGACCGTGAGCGAGAAAAATTTGCTAATAGTCTTGGTATTACTGGGGTACAGATGACGGTACTAGATTTTATTTTTAATCAATCAGGCCATATTGCCTCACAGCATCATTTAGAAAAGGAATTTGATTTACAGCGGTCAACTGTTACCATCATGCTTCAGCGCATGGAAAAACGAGATTTGGTTAAGAAACTGGATGATAAAAAGGATAAAAGAAAGAAGTTAGTTGCTTTAACGAACAAAAGTATTAACTTAATTCCAGAAATAAAAAAATATATGCAAGTTGATGACTTAAATCTAAGAAAGAAATTTACTGATTGTGAGATGGATATTGCAACTGAAGTTCTTAATTATATAAAGAAAGGCGAATATGATGAATAAAGATAGTAAAATCGTGCCACAAGTTTATGGAGCCATTTTTGCAACTGGGTTGTTATCATTTTGTGGGGTAATAGTGGAAACTTCCATGAATATTGCATTTCCCACTTTAATGCGTGAATTTAATGTTTCAACAAATATTGTCCAATGGATGACTTCAATTTATTTACTGGCGGTTTCGATCGTTGTGCCAATTTCAGCTGCATTAAAAAGTAGTTATAAGACTAAATCTTTATTTATTGTGGCTAATATTCTTTTCTTTTTTGGGATTTTAATTGATGCGCTCGCCGTTAATTTTGTGTTTTTACTCCTAGGAAGAATTATTCAAGGTATTGGTACGGGTATTGCTCTTCCTTTAATGTTCAATATTATTTTAGAACAAGTTCCCCAAAGCCGAGTAGGAACAATGATGGGGGTAGGAAACATGATTACCGGAATTGCGCCAGCAGTCGGACCAACATTTGGTGGTGTTGTCTTACAAGCGCTTGGGTGGCGCTGGGTATTTTGGATGTTGTTGCCATTAATTGTTGTTTCCTTTATTTTAGGACTATGGGGAATTCAACAAAAATCCGTAATTAAAAAGGTTAAAGTTGACCAGGCCAGCTTTTTAGCCATTGCGATATTCTTTATCGGAATGATTGTTGGATTTAGCAATTTAAGCAATGTTTCTTTAATTACCGTAGCTTTACCTTTATTCATCGGAGTAATTGGCTTAGTTTTTTTAATTTTACGGTCACAAATGTTAACTACCCCAATTTTAAATTTGACCTTATTTAAAAATATAAATTTTTCTGCCCATGTTTGTGGTTTCTTCTTAATTCAGATTATTTCATTAGGAAATGCATTTTTGCTCCCCAATTATATTCAGTTGGTAAATGGTAATACGGCATTGGTTGCTGGATTGATTGTTCTTCCCGCTGGTGTTGCGGGGGCAATTATGGGACCAATTGGTGGAAGCTTACTTGACAGGTACGGTGCTCGTAAACCAGTATTAACGGGCATAACAATGATGATGATTGAAACAGCACTTTTCGCCTTATGCCCCAATTATATGAATAATATTTTTATTATGGTTATTTATGTGATTTATATGGCTGGAATGGGGATGGCGTTGGGAAATGTTATGACTGATACTTTGACTGGTGTGGATAAAAATCAGAGTGCTCAAGGTAATGCCATTTTAAATACTTTTCAACAATTTGCCGGTGCTGTCGGCACATCGATAACCTCTGCAATTGTGGCATTTAGTCAAAAACAAACTGGAGTGAAAGAATCTATCGGAACGCAAGTAGGAACACAACACGCTTATATCTTTTTACTTGTGTTAACGGTTGTTATCGAACTCCTATTTGTTAAATATATTGGTAAAAAATCCAGCAAATGATGCTGTTGCTAGTTAATTGATAAAATTTCTCATCCGCTTTGTAAAATTGGGGAATGTATTGTAAACGTTTGCGGTGAGCTCGTTAGCAGCTTCCTGCTATAATGATAAAAAAAGGAGAAGGCTGTGTTAGCAATAACAAATAATGATAAATTACAAATTGAAACTGGGATTACTAGTTTTAAACGGTTATAGCGTTACCAGAAAATAGTTCTTTGTGTTACAGATTAAGTGGTCTCAGATTTGAAATTTGCAAGAGTTAATAAAATAACATTTAACTGTTTAACCAAGCTCTTAATTAATAACAAACAATGTCTCGTTAAAGATGAATATTAAATCAGTTTTCCTGTCGTCTACTTGTCGCCTTATTGTCATGCTGATGTCGTGTTCGTATTTCCCGGGAAAAGTTAAAATATAAGTGAACTTAGATAGAGAGGAGATTTATAAAATGGTTGACAATAGAATCAAGCAACTCAGACTTAGTAAGAATTTATCTCAAGAGCAATTAGCAGAGAAGGCGAAAGTTTCAGTTAGGACGATTCAACGGTTGGAAGCAGGGGATGAAGCTAGTATTGAGACACTAAACCTTGTTGCCGGTGCTTTGGGTGTACCAGTTAAAGATCTTTTTGGTGACCCAACAGATCAAGAGAGCAAAATTAAAAATGCGGAAGAAAAGCTACAATACCAGCTTCAAAGTCGACATGATGAATTTAAGACCTTTAAGCATATGTACTCAATATGCTATATAATTCTTATGATGTTATGGGGAGTAGGCTTTAATTTTATTCATAATGATGCTTGGTCAGCTGTTATGGGAGTTTTTTGGATTGGTGGCTGGATGTTAATGGGACCATTAAAGAAGTTAATTACCATTAAGTGGATTGATCCAAAGTTAGATGCAAAGTATCCCTTAACTGCTAGTCGAATAGATAAGGATAAGGAAGATAAATAATTTACTTTTATGTCCTCAAAGGCCACTAATTATAGGAAAAATTAATTTAAGCTTTACTTAGTTAGTAAATTTATAAGCAAGCCGTTAGATGTTTTATAAAGAAGTAATTATGAAGAGCGGGATTTCTCTGGGTTGTTCGATAAAATAAATCTCAATATATAAATAGGACCTCATAGTTCGGAGTTTTCCGGGCTATGAGGTCCTATTTGTACTCTTCATAAGTGTTAGGAGGGTGGTCCTTGTTCCTATCCTACTTTCTTTCTTGCCTTTAGTGTTCTAAAAAATCCGTAGATAGTTAAAATAGTAAAGAAGATAGCGGATGAGAGGAGAGCGCCACGAGCACTTCTATCAATGATTGAAATGATAAGTGGTGAAATAGCACAACCAATATCCATCATGATTAACGTATAAGTGGTTGCTAGATTGACACTTAACTGGTCAGTAACCTCATCAATCCACTTAAAGATGAATGGCATTACCAAGCCAAAACCGCTCCCAAGAACGATGCAACTAAATAATAAGGTAATAAAATGGTGTGAATGACTAAGAAAGAAAAAACCAATTGCATTAAAAGACAAACAAAGAGGAAAAACGAATTGATGAAAAACTCTTTCAAACCAGTTGAATGTTGCACTAAAAGGAATTCCAATCCCAGCAATGAGAGCTAGCATTAATGAAGCGGTACTTTCAGTTCCTAATTTTGAATCAACAATTAAGGTAGGAAGTTTGTAGGCCATTGCCATATAAAAAATATAAATAAGTAAAACAATTAAACCAATCCAAACTACGATTGGCGGAGTGTGGGAAAATGCAGTCCGGAAACTAATTTGTTGTTTTTGACTGTTCTTTGACTTTTGTGGTAGATGAACAAAAACAACGAAAGCCAATAAAACAGGTAGGGCAATGATATACACCCAAAAGACGGCATGCCAAGAAATAGTAACTAAATAACAGATAGCAAGCGATGCAACAACATATCCTAGATTGTTCATGATATTTTGGAAACCAATCATCTGGTTCAAGTCTTTTTGGTCATGACGATAGAGTTGCAAAATTAAGCTAACCGCTAATGAGTTATAGATTCCGATCCCAACTCCCAAGAAAATTCTCGAGAGAATAATTGCATAGTAATTATTTAAAAATACAGGTAACGTTCCGGCAATTCCAACAAATAGAAGGCCAATGATGACAACGTTTTTCGGATGCAACTTTCTAATCATGATTGGGCTGAAAAGTAAACCGACAATCATTCCTGCATTAGGAATGGTTGTCAGCAATTCAATATTAACCCGATCGACATTCGGGAATGCTTTCATCATGAGAGGAAGAGCAGGGGAAATAACAGCTGACATCATAATAAATAGCGAAATTGCCAATAGAGATAGTTTGAATGACAATGAGTGAATGTCAGCTTGGCGTTCCATGATATACTCCTTTCAGTTAACGATTATCTGAACCAAAAATATCAAGGAGATTGATAAAGAGGTTGACGAAATCAAGATAGAGCTGTAAAGCACCAAGAACTGCTAACCCGTTGATTGAAACTTCTCCAGCGTTTTCAATATAGATATTTTTCATTCGTTGGGCATCCCAGGCAGTTAAAATCGTAAAAATAATAACCGCAATTACGGACAAAATATAGTTAATCATTGGACTTTGAACAAAGAAGTTAACTAACATCGCAATAATTAACCCAATTAAAGCAGCTGAGGCATACGATCCCAGCCGTGTGAAATCTCTGTGTGAAAAAGTACCGATAAGAGACATCGTAGCAAAGACTCCCGCAGAGGAAACAAAAGCAGTTGCAATATCAGTCTGGGTATAGGCCCCTGCAACAAATGCAAATGTAATTCCATAGACAATAGCAGTAATAATCAACAATATGAGACCTAATCCAGGGCTGCGCATTGCATTGAAGCTTATTCCTAAGGTTAAGAAAATTGGCAATAGGAGAATTAACCACATTCCCCAACGGTTGTTAACCATGAAGGTAGCAAATTGTCTAGCAAATACGCTCATTACGAGCCATGCTGTTAGAGCAGAGAGCAAGACAGCAAAGGTCATTAGCCCATACATTTTAGATAAGAACCGATTAACATCAGTAATATCGGCAACATTGCGTCTGTTTGGTGAAAAGTCATCCATAAATAGCACGCTCCTTTCTATACTTCTATTATATATTATTGCGGTAATATGCAAATAAATATGATAATAATTAGGAATTGGAAACAACGGGTGAACCTAACCCCACTTTTATTTCCTGGGAAATTAACTAGAAGCCTTATCTTTATATTGCGAATCACGCGACAAAAGTGGTATCTTTGAATGTATATGATGAAATGAGGTGATTTGGAATGGCTGATCAATTTGAAGTAGTCCGTCAAGCGTTAAAAGAACCAGAACTCAATGCCAAGATTTTTGCATCAGAGTTTGGGTTAGAGGTGAAAAAGCACCGTGTTCTGACTAATGGACGTGCTAGCCGTTATCCATATCCAGCTGCTCTTCGTTCCCGTCAACATAACCTATATCTAAACTCAGGTTTTACAGATGACATGATTGATTTGGAAACCGAACCAGTAGTTGGAAGTAAAAATGCGGTTCGCCAGCTTAAAATGCTTGAACAGATTATGATTGGTCAACTCCGCGAAGATGAGCGCTTATGGCCTTTAAGTCTGGCTCCAGCGCCTGTATATAATCATGATTTAGATTATTTAATGACTGCGAATTCAAAACCTTGGGACCGTGCAACGCATGATTATTTAGGGAAAAAATACGGAATTACCCAAGAACTATTAGGTGATGTTCACGTCAATTTTAGTATTGACAAATCGTTAATTAAAACGATTTATGAGCGTTTCTACACTAATAAATATGCTTCTCTAGTAGACTTTCAAAATCATCTCTATTTTAAAATGGCGCAAAGTTTTGTACTTTACCAATGGCTATTTACTTACCTATATGGTGCAAGTCCAGTTTCTGAGGATATGCATATTCCAGCTCACCTCGAATTGCCAGTGCGAAGTTTGCGGTGTAGTGATTATGGGGACGATAACTTGCCTAATGAACAAGTGACTTATAATTCTCTGGAGGAGCATTTCGCTCAATTACAAAAGTATTTGGATAATGGCACTTACTACAGTCTAAAGGAATTCTTTGGCCCTGTTCGTTGCCGTCGTCATAATCACGAAAATAATGATGTAGAAAGTGTCCTTAAAAATGGGATTAATTATCTTGAATTCAGGTCGTTTGACCTCGACCCATTATCACGGACAGGGGTAAGTGATGATACAATCAATTTCCTTGAACTTTTGATGATTAATAGTCTCATCAAGCCACTTCCGGATGATCTATCAGAGCAATTGGCTGCAGCACGTAAGCTGAACAATGATGTTGCCTTACAAAAGCCAAAGGAACAGACTGAAGAAATGAAAGCTAAGGCCAATGAAATTATCGCTGAGTTACAAGAGATCGTTGAAGAATTTAATGCACCTAAGGAATATCATTTGGCCCTTAAATTTGTTCAACGACGAGTAGATGATCCTTCATTGACAATTAGCGGCCAATTAGCAGACCAAATTGAAAATGGTAACCTTCTTTCATTTGGCTTGAAATTAGCTAATGATCGTTACACAGCTAATATGAACCTAGGTCATCCATTACAGGCAATTAGTGATAAATATTCTGATGACGTTCAGCGTTTAATTAAGATGGCAATCGAAACGGGTGTGCAGATTTCTTACTACGCTGATAAGGTAACTCTTCGTATTGGTAATCACGAAGAATCATACAATGCGCAGGAACAAATTGAATTTCCAGAAGATCCCCGTCAATTAATTTTTGACGCCTTTCCAGAAGCACGTGATCTTCAAGAGTCTGTCGAGGAATAATATTTATTAAAATTAGGTGACGGGAATGCGAAAGATTGGAATTATTGGCTTAGGTCATATTGGTCGATTACTCGCTCATCAGTTGGTAATGACAGGCATGGCTGACCAATTAGTATTAATTGACCAATATGATGACTTGGCATTAGCGGTACAAACTGACCTTTTTGCTGCATCCACAGCATTTAACAGCTCAACCAAACTCCTTCTTCAGGACTATGATGCCTTACATGATGCAGATATCTTAGTCACTGCATTTGGAAATAGTAGAGTGTTGCGAGAAAATCCAATGGGAGAACTTATTGAAAATGGGGCGACTATCAAAAAAATAGCCCCATTAATCAAAAATAGTGGCTTTCACGGGATTGTCATCAACCTCAGTGATCCAAATGAGGCAATAACTGCCTTTTTACAAGAACAATTAGCCATGCCGCCTAAGCAGGTCCTGGGGCTAGGAACTACCATTGATACTGCCCAAATGAGACTGGCAGTAGCGAATGCTGCTCAGCTTTCTAGTGAAAACGTCAGTGGCTTTGTTTATGGTCAGCATAATGGACAAGTTGTGGTGGCTTGGTCAACGGTGACGGTTAATGGACAGCCTTTAACAGAGTCTATTAACGGTCATCATTTAGATTCTTACCAATTGGAAATTACCGCTAAGCAAGATAACTGGTATACCATGCATGGATTAGGCTACAGTGCTAGTGCGCCTGTAATGTGGACGATTAAAATTATCTCCGCAATTCAAAAGGATGCTAATTTAGCCGTTCCCCTTGCTTTCTTTCAACCACAATACAGTACTTATCTTGGCTTTCCTGTCTTAGTCAATTCGAAGGGACAAGGTAATCCGCTTTTGCTCAACCTTTATCCGGTAGAGCGGGAGAGAATCAAAAATGCAGCTAATACAATTTCGCAACAACTGAAAATTTTACGAGAGAAGGGTTAGTTAATGGTTAAACGAATTGCCGTTTATTGCGGTGCACGAAATGGAAATAAAGAGCAATACAAGGAAGAGGCTTACGCTTTAGGTAAATGGCTGGCCCTTCATCAGATTGAATTGGTTTACGGCGGCGGTAAATATGGTTTGATGGGTGCTGTCGCTAAAGGCGCCTTAGAGAATGGCGGAATGGTGCATGGAGTTATTACCGAACTTCTTGAGAGTCGTGGAACTGCCTTTGAACAGGTTCAGGACTTGATCGTTGTACCAGATATGGACCGTCGTAAAGAAGTAATGATGGAACTCGCCGATGGTATGGTTGCTCTTCCTGGGGGTGTTGGTACTCTCGAAGAAATCAGTCAGGCCGCTTCATGGATTACAATTGGTGAAAATGCAAAACCAGTTGTCTTCTATAATCAGGATGACTTCTACACAGATTTGCAAAAATTATTCTCTCATATGAATCAAGAAGGCTTCCTTGAAGGTCCATATTTAAGCAGTTTACATTTTAGTAAGAGTTTTGAGGATATGTTAGCATTTATGAACGACTACCAGGCTCCTGACCATCGTACATACGAATAAAAAAATAAACCTAAGATTAGGCATTGCATTAACTAAGGGCAAACTAATCTTAGGTTATTTATTTTAAAGGTTGAATTGTGTAAATTTGGTCATCTGCTTCATCAATAAGAGAAATTGGACGTTGCTCATTGGCCTCAATTGTAATGTGATAACCAAATTTATCAAGGTAAACTAGTTTATCTTCTCGAACCAATTGGACAGTGGCAGGAATCGATTGGTTGTCGATTGTTAATTTGAGATTAGGAGAAATGGTGATTTTATGAGTTCGATTACGTTCCTGATCATAATATTGCCAAGAGCCAGCATAAAAAATCGGTAACGCAGTCTTTGTAGTGTTACTTTTCTTTGCGTGACTGAACCCTAAAGAACTGGAGAGTCCAGCCATAATTCCCGCACCAAAAAGTAGCATTCCTTTTTTCTTCATCATTCATCATTCTCCTCAATTGTATGATAAGTCATTTGATCATAAGAACATTATATACGTATTTATCGAAGAGAAAGTTTTCATTTCTGTTAAAAAGTCGCAATAATTGGTAGAATTAATGTAATAAGTTAAACATATGATAAGGGAGTTGGATTTTATGCTCAAATTAGGAGTTATTGGAACAAATATTATCACAGATCAAATGCTTGATGCTGCACGAAAGACTGACCAATATGTGCTAACATCAGTTTATTCGCGTTCAATGAAGCGGGCCAAGGAATTTGGTGAACAATATGATGCTACTGAATTTTTCGATGATCTTGAAAAATTCTTTGAAGAAGGAGACTTCGATGTGGTCTACATTGCTTCACCAAATAGTGAACACTACCGTCAAGCACGGATGGCGATCGAAAATGACAAGTTTATCATCGTTGAAAAACCAGCTTTTGTAAATCCAGGTGAATTTAGTGCAATTGAATCACTTCTGGCTGCCCACCCAAAGGCTCGTTTAGTTGAAGCTGCTCGTCATATTCACACGCCACTTTACATCGCGGCCTTAAAGAAGGCTGACGAAATGAAGAAGGACTACATTCAAGGTGGAACATTTACCGTTATGAAGTACTCTTCCCGATATGATAAGGTTTTAGATGGAGATAAGCCATATCCGAATATCTTTACTTTGAAATATGCTGGTGGGGCATTGATGGATCTTGGTGTTTATGCTGTTTATGCAGCTGTAACCATGTTTGGTCAGCCAAAGACAGTTGTTTATTACCCAACATTGGCTAAAACTGGTGTTGATGCTAAGGGTGTTGCCATCTTAAACTACGAAAAGTTCACTGTTACTCTTAATATTGGTAAGACTTCTAACTCCTACCTCTACTCAGAAGTTTATGGCTTAAAGGATACACTAGTACTTGACAGTATTTTTGAAACAAAAGATGTTACCTACTACGATTCAGAAAAGCGGCCACACCGTCTGGATGTTCCAGTTAAATCCAACTCTATGATTGACGAAATGAGCGACTTTGCTAAATTATTCAATGATCCAGATAATGAAGAACAAATGATGAAGTATAAAGGATGGTTAGATCTTTCACGGATGGTTAATGCAGTTATGTACTCCCTCCGTCAGTCAGCTCAACTAGAATTTCCAGCAGATAAAGATCAAGAATAGGATGAGATAAGTATTGATAGAACAATTTCGCGAAAAATTTGCTAAAAAATATGAAAAGGAAACTGCAATTCAAAAAGCAGTTGCCAAATCTTTAGCCGAAGATAAGTCGATTTTAGGGATTGCCCCGACTGGATCCGGTAAGACCCTCGCCTTTACTTTACCTCTTTTGCCGAAGATTATGCCTGGTGAAGGAGTGCAGGTACTTGTGCTAGTACCGTCGCAAGAATTAGCTATCCAGACAGCGCAGGTCATGCGTGAATGGGGAAGTGTTCTTGGTATTAAGATTCTTCCTTTAATTGGTGGCGCTAATCTACGTCGTCAGGTAATGAAAATTCGCGAGCACCCAGAAGTAGTCGTTGGTACACCAGGACGAGTTCTTCACATGCTCGATAATCGTCATTTAAAACTTGGCCACTTGCAGACATTGGTGGTTGACGAAGCTGACGACCTTTTATGTGATGATACTTTAGCTGTGGTTGAAGATATTGAGCGGGCGACCCCTTTAAGCACCCAACTTGCCTTCTTCTCCGCAACGAAAGCGCCCGTATTTAATGAGCTTCCTCATATGTTTGGTCGTGATATTATCACGATTGATGTTAGTAAAGAGGATAATACTCAGGGAGAAGTTCAACATGGTTTTATGGATGCCCGGACAAATGCTCAGAAAACAGCTATCTTACGCCGATTAGTTAGTCTTAAAGACTTCCGAGGACTTGTCTTTTTTAACAGCAACCGAACCTTGAACTATGCTGCTAGCCGTCTCCAACATGAGCATGTTCCGGTTAGTACGCTTGGGGGACAACAAAAACAAACGCAACGAGAAAAGTCAATGCGGATGTTTCGCAAGCGACAAATTCGTTTATTGTTAACAACTGATGTTGCTGCACGGGGAATTGATATTCCTAAATTACCAGCTGTAGTGAACTTTGATTTACCAAGAGACACCAATACCTATATTCACCGTGCGGGACGGACTGGTCGGCAGGGTGAACCAGGAACAGTTATTAATCTTGGTGATGACCACGATATTCGGGACTTGAAAAAAATTTTGCAGGGAACTGACTATCATCTCGACCATCTCTATATTAATAACGGCCATTTGAGCACAGAAAAACCGGTTAATGAAACTAGACCTGTTCACGATAAGGAGAATGAAAATCGTGTTGCTAGTGCGGAGAAAAAGGTCGAAGAAACAGTTCAGCAAACGATTAATAATTTTAAGAAAAAACGTAAGCACAAGAAAAAACGTAAGAACAAAGGAATCAGGTTAAAACACCGCCGTGCCAGTCAAAAAAATAAATAAAAGAGTAAAATTATCCTTTACGTTATTCGGAGTAAATGCGATAATACTCTTTGTTTGGTCCCATAGCATAATTGGATAGTGCATCCGCCTCCTAAGCGGTCGATTCCAGTTCGAGCCTGGATGGGATCATAAGAAGCAAGCTGGAGATTAGCCTAGCCATCTTGAGAGGCTGCCTAGTTTCCGTGATTCGACTTTGCAGGATTGGAAATGAAAGACGAGATCAATGAAAGCCAGGCATACATACTTTCATTGGTCTCGTTTTCGCATTTTAAACATAATTTTTTTATTTTTCAGGGATTATGAATTGAGGTACAATTATACTAGTAATTTTTAGAGAGGAGGGTTTGCTGTGCAGGCACCATACAGAATTATGTTGCTATTTGGCACACGGGCTGAAGCCTTAAAATTAGGACCCATTATTGAAAAAATGAAAATTGATCCTGATACTTGGCAACCAATTATTGTTGTCGCTGCTCAACAGCAGCAACGGCCAACCCTCCAGCAAACAATGGATTTTCTTGGGATTACACCTGACTTTGATCTGGATACCCAAAGTCTAAAAACCGTCAACTATGCGGAACAGTTGAGCCAGTTGATTCATAACCTCAATAATGTTATCTTTGCCGGGCAACCGGATATGCTCCTGGTTGTCGGGGACGCTATTACCAGTTTGGCAACGAGCCTCGTTTGCTTTTATAACCACTTGCCGATTGGCCATGTAGAAGCGGGCTTGCGGACTTATGATCCTTTAATGCCTTTCCCTGATGAAATGCACCGTCGTTTAACTGATGACTTGACGAACCTTTATTTTGCTCCAACCACCCGAGCACGGGATAACCTCTTAAGTGAGCATCATCCAGCACAGCAAATTTATGTTACTGGAAATACCGCAACTGACTCTGTGATGGAACGGCTAAGTAACGACTTCCATAGTAAGCTTTTAGACCAGATCCCAGAAGATCACCGTATCATCATCTTAACGATGCAGCGGCCGGAAAGCATTGGTCAGCCTATGGAACAAGTCTTCCACACGATGAAGGATATAGTGGAAACCAACCCAGATGTTGAGTTGATTTATCCTGTTGATCCTGATAGTCGGGTAATTGATCTAGCAGATGAGGTCTTCAGTAATCATGATCGAATCCACGTGATCGAGCCACTGAACCACGGAGATTTCTTAAACTTGGCGGTTCATGCCGACTTTTTGATTACCGATTCTGGAACAATTCAAGAAGAGGCTCCAGCTATCCATAAACCAGTTCTCTTACTGCGGGAAAAGACTGAACGACAAGAAGCAGTTGATGTAGGCGCTGTTAAGATTGTGGGAATGGATCCAACTAGCATTCAGCAGTCTGTTTTCAGCCTTCTCAATAATCATCGTCTTTACCGAAAAATGGATCAGGCGGAAAATCCATTTGGGGATGGTCATGCAAGTGAACGAATTCTGGAAATTGTTAAAGATTATTTAAGTAAAAAATAAAAAAGAGATTGGGAAATACGTTTGTGTTTTTGATGTGTATTCCCAGAGTTGATTTCCAACTCTGAGGGCACACATCATTTCCCCAATCTCTTTTATTTTCTAACGTTACACAGTCAAATCGCAGGAAGCTGCCAGAACCATGTGTCTAGCGATGGACGAAGAATGGTTCTTGCTAAGCGAAAATCGTCCTCATTCTCGATTAGTCATATAGGTCCTCGATAAGGCAGGTTCCCAGTTTATCTATTTATCTTCAATATTGCGATTATCGCGGAAGACCAGCCATTTTGAAAAGATGTAGTTGGCAATAACCACGATGACGTTATCAATGAACTTAACGATCAATTGCTGCATTGGACTATCGAATTTCAATAGAGTAATACCGACATAGGTAATGATCAAATCAATCACCAGTGTCAAACCACGATAGAAGAAAAAGCGTAGAATTTCAACAACAAAGTCGCTGAAAGTCGTGTAATGGGAACCAAAGACCCAAACTTTATTGGTGAAATAGGCCACTAGGACTGAGGCAAACCAAGCAATGACCGTAGAGAGAGCAACGTTCCAGTGTAACCCAGGACTCAAAATTTGGAAAACAGTCAGGTTAACTAGTGTTGTTACTACGCCCCAGAACAGGTAGGCAATGATCGACTTATACTTATTCCAGAGTTCTTTAATCATTACTTACCTGCCTTTTTAACAAGCTTGTCAACAAAGCTATCTAGGGTCTTGATATCATCTTCATCGGGTGAGAGGTTAATGTGAACGTTGTCGGCCCCCTTAGTAGCGCCAGACTTTTCAAAGGCTTCGCCAAAGGCATCTACCGCCTTGCAATAGTCATCAGCGTAGAAAGTATCACCAGATCCAGCCACTCCGTATACCTTGCCGGATAAATCAGTTTCTTGCAGGTCATCATAGAAATCCAAGCCTTCATCCGGAAGTGCTCCTTCATCATAGGTGTAAGGACAAACGACACATATGTCGACATCTTGGAAATCCGCTGCATCCGCCATCGTAATTTCGGTTTCTTCGACTTCTACTCCTTGTTCTTCCAATGCTTCCGTTATAATATCAGCAACATCTTCATTATTTCCAGTAATTGTTGCGTATACGACAAGAGCCTTTGCCATGTTTATTCCTCCGTTTATAAAATAAAGTACGTTCAATAGTATAGCATGCTTTGATCACGAGTGGAGGAGAAGTGTTATACTAGTAGCTATGATAAAAAATATAAGGAGACGGATTAATGATTACGTTAAAATCACCACGAGAAATCGAAGCAATGGAAAAGGCTGGGGCTGCCTTAGCGGCGATGCACATTGGTATTCGTCAATTTATTAAGCCAGGGATTTCTAGCTGGGAAATTGAGGAATTTGCACGTAAATATTTTAAGGCTGCCGGACTCAAGGCTGAACAAATCGGTTTCGAAGGTTATAAGTATGCTACCTGTGTTAGTGTTAATGATGAAATTTGTCACGGTTTTCCGCGCAAAAAGTTAATCTTAAAAGATGGTGATTTGGTTAAGATTGATACTGTGGTAAGCGTTGACGGGTTCTTTAGTGACTCTTGCTGGTCATATGCAATTGGTGAAGTCAAGCCAGAAATCAAGAAGTTGATGGAAGTTACTAAAAATGCTCTCTTCTTAGGGATTGATCAGAGTGTTCCTGGAAACCGGATTGGAGATATTGGAGCTGCTATCCAACATTACACGGAAGAGGAAAATGATTATGGAGATGTACGTGAATTTGTTGGTCACGGGATTCAACCAACAATGCACGAAGATCCGATGGTGCCTCATTATGGTGAACACGGCCAGGGTCTCCGTCTCAAGAACGGAATGACGATTACCGTTGAACCAATGATTAATACCGGTACTTGGGAAGCTGACACGAGTGATCCAAGTGGCTGGCTTGCGAAGACTGCTGATGGTGGGTGGTCTTGTCAATATGAACACTCGTTGGTTATTACCGATAAGGGACCAAAGATTTTAACTTCTCAAGATCCAGAAGCTGATGCTAAATACATCTATGATGATAATTACGCTAAGTACCTAGATCATTACAGCCAGATTGCTAAAGAAGTTGCAGAAAAATTTAAGTAGAAATAGTGGGGTTGGTAAAAAAATAAGTGCCAGCCTCATTTTTTAATAAGTCTTATGTATAAAAATTCATAAAATAACATGTAAATGTATATATTCCATAAAACATACAATAAATCTTTACTTATATGCATAAATAAAATTAAAAAATAATGATAAAATAGGCAAAACTCTTTTATTTTTTCTAAAGAGAGCTATACTGGTAACATTAAATAATTTCTTATTTTTTAATTTTGACTCACATTTCGGGAGGTTTTTATTTTGGATGAACAAAGTAGTAATAAAAAGATGATTACTACCTTTGGCCTAGTCACAATGATTATTACCGCCATCTTTGGTTTTGGTAATGTGTCAAATGCATACTTGCAAATGGGCTATGGTAGTATCCTCTGGTATGCGTTAGCGGGGATCTGTTTCTTCTTTCCCTGTGGTTTGATGATGGCGGAATATGGTTCTGCATTTAAGGAAGCCAAGGGTGGTATTTACTCCTGGCTTGCTGGTTCAATCGGTGAACGGTTGGCCTTTATTGGGACCTTCGTTTGGTTAGCATCCTGGATTGTTTGGATGGTTTCCACCGCTTCAAGAATTTGGATCACATTCTCAGCTTTGATTTTTGGTAAGGATACGACCCAACAATGGCATATGTTTGGTTTGACTTCGACCCAATTCATTGGTGTCTTGGGGATTATCTTGATGTTGGTATGTACTTACTTTAGTTCGCGGGGGATGACCGCGATTGCCAAAGTGGGTTCACTTGGTGGTATCTTCACGGTTGTTGTAAATATTATTTATGTTGTCGCAGCAATTATTATCTTAATCTTTAACCGTGGTGCCCTTGCTCAACCAATCCATGGCGCAAGCAGCTTTATCACTTCACCAAACCCTCAATTCCAAACACCGATTGCTATTATTTCCTTCGTTGCATATGCTATTTTCGCATATGGGGGGATGGAATCATTGGGTTCAGTTACCGATAGTATGGAAAATCCAGAAAAGACTTTCCCTCGTGGTTTGATTATCGCAAGTATCTTCACAATTGGTGCTTATGTTGTTATGATTCTGATGGCTGGTTGGTTTGCTAACTACGACAAGGACTTGGCTAAGAGTACTGTTAACTTAGGTAACGTTACCTATGTCCTCTTTAACATCTTAGGGGTTAAGTTAGGAACTGCCTTTGGTGTATCCCATGCCACTGCTCTGGTTTGGGGAAACATCATGACACGGATTGTTGCCTTTGCCCAAACTCTTGGTTTCTTAGGCGCGCTTTTTATCTTGCTTTACTCCCCAATCAAGGCCTTCATCTTAGGTTCTAATCCTGACTTATGGCCAAAGAAGTTGACTAAGCTTAACAAGGCAGGGATGCCAGCTAATGCTATGTGGATTCAAGCAATTATCGTTAGCGTTATTGTTTTCCTCGTTGCCTTCGGGGGTTCTGCTGCTCAGCGGTTCTATTTGATTTTGACTGATATGGCTAACGTCTCTACTTGTTTCCCATATATCTTCCTTGTCGGAGCCTTCCCATTCTTTAAGCGGAAGAAGAACCTTGAACGGCCATTTGAAGTCTTTACTAACCGCTTCTGGACCGATGTTTTGGTTGTCTTTGTGGAACTTATCCTGTTCTCCGGGATCATCTTCACCTTTATTCAACCAGTACTGGATCACGATTGGGAAACTGCCTTCTGGACAATCGCTGGACCAATTTTCTTTGCCTTAGTAGCCTTAATCTTCTACCAGATCTCAGCAAAGAAGCACGATGTTATTGAGTAAAATTAGAAGATATAACTTCTAAAATGAAAAAGAGGTGGGATTTCCTACCTCTTTTTTCTGTTTTTAAAATAAAGTATAATGTGAAAGTAACTGAGGATAAAAGTAAGGAGGATAGGCGATGACCGCCGATAATATCAATAAAGATAAAATAAAAAATTTCATTGCTTTGCTGGTTAAGCATTTTACTTTAGCGCAGCTATCAAGCTCGGCGGCTACATTAGCTTATTACACCCTTTTATCCGTTTTTCCTGCCCTATTGGTAATCGGGAATCTTCTGCCGATGGTTGGAATCAATGCGCAAACAGTCTTGGCCTATCTGCAAACTTTAGTGCCACCAACTGTTTATAGTTTCATTAAGCCCTTAATCCTCGATTTTTTGCAACGAGGAAGTGGTGGTGTTTTAACTACGGGGGCCTTAATTGCATTGTGGTCTACGAGTCAAGGAATCGCGGCTTTTCAACGAAGCGTTAATCACGCATATGGGATTGCGGAGAATCAGAATCCCATTAGCAATCGGGTAATCTCATTTATTTGGATGATCGTTGTAATCTTCATTATTTTCGTTATTATGTTCCTCTATGGGGTTGGCGAACAATTTTTAAAGTGGCTTCAGCCATTCCTCCATTTTAATCGTCAATATATTTATATTTTTAGCAGTTTGAAGTGGCAAATTACTTTTTTAGTGATCTTTGTTGCTTTAACATTGTTATATTATTTTGTGCCTAATGCCAAAGTAGGTCTACGTTTTGCAGCTTGTGGGGCCTTTTTAGTGGCTATCTTTTGGCTATGGCTTTCCAAATTATTCGGCTTATACACGGTTCTTTTTGCTCATGGGGTAATTGGTTATAAGACGATCGGGGCTTTTATTGCTATGATGGTGTGGCTCGATTTTTCTGGTTACCTTATCATGATGGGGGCAGCGATCAATGCTACGTTGCAAGAGGCACATGATGGGATTCTCTATGAAAAAGAACATTTTTGGCAACTGGTAAAACGGGAACACTCAGGAGCCCGAAAGCAAGCAATGAAGGTTCGTCAGGCTAAAAAAAAGCATAGGCACTAAGAATTTCTTAGGTCTACGCTTTTTTCAAAGGGAGGAAGAGTGAGTTATGCAGTGGCGATGTCACTATTCTTTTCATCGTTGAAAAGGATAGTTGGAATCGTATCAACGTACTTAGCAGAAACGGGGGTTGTATATAAGTCTTCGTCACCCTTGACGAAGAGGTGAGCGCTCGCAATATCATTCATTGCTTGGCGGACAACTTCGGCACTGAGTTCTTGGTTAGCGTAACTTAATTTCAACAAGTGCTTCTTTCCGGCGTTGCTCTTAAATGTTAAGTTTAATGTCTTCATAGATAATAAATCCTTTCTTTAATTATTCAATAGTAATAGCTTGAGTATCAATTAGGTCAATGTTTGTAACCTTTTCCTTAGTGAGGGATTCCATTGATGAACGGAAGAGGTTGATTTGTTCTTCACCGACTTGTTCAGATACATTGTTGAAGAGGTGCTTGACGCCCTTTGGATGGTTATCTCCAACCATAGTTAACTGAAGTTTTGCGGCTTTGAATTTACGTACCATGCTCATGATGATAGCTCCTTTATTGTTTTTAATTTATTAAGTAGTGGCCACTGCTTACACCTATAACAACGTTTGAAAATCCAATTTGTAAAGAAGGTTTTTAAAAATGGCTAAAATTACTAAGATAGAGGCCCAGAAGAAGCCAGGTCGGTATAATATTTACTTAGATGGTAAATATGCCTTCCCGGTTGCTGAAAGTGTGCTAATCCAGTTCCGTTTGCTCAAGGGGATGGATGTTGATAAAGAGCTAGCAGCTACAATTATCACAGCGGACCAGATGGCTAAAGCTTATTCACGAATGCTAGATTATCTGTCACACCAGTTGCGGACAGAAAGTGAAATTATTCAAAAACTAAAAGAGCTTGATACTCCTGATGAATTCATTGAGCCCATCTTAGAAAAGCTCCGTCAACAAAAGCTCGTCGATGACCATGAGTACGCGGCCAGCTATGTGCGAACAGTGATGAATACGGAATTAAAGGGTCCCAACGTTATTCGCCAAAAACTCCGTCTAAAGAAGATTGTGGAGAATGATATTGATGATGCCCTGACGCAATTCACCCTGGATGTTCAATTAGAAAACGCCAACAAGTTAGCGCAAAAGCTCTTTCGACGATACCGTTCTCAACCAACTAGACGCCAGGAACAAAAGGTGCGTCAAGGACTTATGGTTAATGGTTATTCAGCTGGTATCTATGACCAGGTAAAGGAACAAGCAGAGCCAGAAGAAGATGCTGACCAGCAACAAGAACTTCTCGAACAGCAGGCTAACAAATTGTGGCAACGTTACCGCCGTTACAGCGGTCGGGAACGAGAGATGAAGTTTAAACAGGGGATGTACCGCAAGGGATTTGACCTCGATATGGTTCAGACCTGGCTAGACGAGCATAATCTGTGAGAAACCTTTTCAGTGAGTAGATTTGCTGGTAAAATGTGATAGATACAGTAAAAAATAAAAGTTAAAGAGTAGGTATTTGAAAGCATGGGCTTAAACAATACAAGAAAACAGTCTCGAGGGTATTTATTTGCTAAAAGATTAACCGATATCGTTCTTTCAAGCGGTGCATTAGTTGCTTTTAGTCCAATTTTTTTATTTGTTTGGCTGTCAACAATGTCAGGATCAAATAAAGGACCTGTATTTTTTAAGCAAGTTCGAATAGGGAAAAATGGTAAACCATTTAAGATCTATAAATTTCGTTCTATGGTAGTTAATGCTGACGAAATTTTACATTCTAATAAAGAACTGTACAAAAAATATGTAAAAAATAATTATAAGTTGGAGCCAGAAGAAGATCCAAGAATCACTAAATTAGGTGCATGGCTAAGAAAAACCTCTATTGATGAGATTCCACAATTTATTAACATAATTAAGGGTGATATGAGTATTATTGGTCCTCGTCCAATTGTTAAGGAAGAGTTAGTGGAATATGGAGACAAAGTAGATAAATTTCTTTCAGTTAAACCAGGAGCAATGGGGCTGTGGCAAGCCACTGGTCGTAGTAATATTCCGTATCCGGAACGTTGCAATGTGGAATTAGAATATGTAGATAAGGCCTCTTATAGTTTTGACATGAAAATAATGTTCAAAAATATTATTAGTATTTTTAAGAGCGATGGAGCTTATTAGAAAGGAATAAGACATTGAAAACTCAAGTAATAGTGGCAACACATAAGAACTATCAAATGCCAAAGGATGATTTATATTTACCAGTTTTTGTGGGAAAAGAAATTCATCCTGACGTAAATGATACATATCAAGGTGATAATACAGGAGATAATATATCTCTAAAAAACCCTTATTATAATGAGTTAACAGCTCTTTATTGGGGATGGAAGAATCTCGATGTAGATGCGATGGGTTTAGTTCATTATCGCCGTTATTTGAGCCTTAATCGTGAAAAATCTTTAAATCGTATTCTCTCCACCCAGCAAGTAGAAGAGTTATTAAAGAATCATGATATTATTTTGCCACAAAGGCGTCGTTATTATATTGAAACTAATGAATCACATTATCTTCATGCTCATGAACATGCGCCTTTTGAGATTATGCGTCAAGTAATTAAAGAAAGGTATCCTGAATATGAAGCAGCCTTTGAATTAGTAATGAAGCGGACTTGGGCGCATATGTTTAACATGTTTATCATGAAGAAAAAGCCATTAGATAAATACTGCACCTGGATGTTCGATATCCTTAGTGAGGTTGAAGGTCGGGTCGATATTTCTAATTACTCTGTATATGAACAACGAGTATACGGCTTTTTGAGTGAGCTGTTATTAGATGTATGGTTGGAAAAGCACCCTGAATATTCAACAGTTGAAGTGAAGTACGTTTTCATGGAATATACTAACTGGTTCAAAAAGGGTGGAAAGTTTGTTTTGCGGAAGATCACTGGTCATGCTTAAGGAGGGAATTCCAATTGGCAAAATTATCAATTGTCGTTCCTTGCTATAATGAGCAGGAATCGATCCCATTATTTTATGCGGCCGTGGAAAAAGTTGTAAAAGAAATGCCAGTCAAAATTGAATATTGGTTTGTGAATGATGGTTCGAATGACAATACGTTTGCTGAATTGCGTAAACTACACGAAGAAAACCCTGACCGTGTCCATTATGTTTCTTTTTCTCGAAATTTTGGTAAAGAAGCTGCCTTATATGCTGGTTTGGAAGCCTCAACTGGTGACTATGTAGTAGTAATGGATGCTGATCTACAAGATCCTCCTGAATACTTACCGGAAATGTATAAAGATATTTCCAGTGGTGAATATGATTGTGTCGGTATGCGGAGAACTGATCGAAAGGGTGAGGCTAAATTTAAATCATTCTTGAGCGATAAGTTCTATGACATTATCAATAAGATTTCCGACACGAAAATCGTATCGGGAGCTCGTGATTATCGGATGATGACTCGACAGATGGTTGATGCGGTTCTTTCATTAAAAGAATATAACCGTTTCTCTAAAGGGATTTTTAATTGGGTTGGCTTTAAGACCAAATATCTCCCATACAAAAATGTTGAGCGGGTCGCAGGGACAACTGATTGGTCCACTTGGAAGTTGTTTAAGTATGCTATAGATGGAATTACTGATTTCTCAGAAACACCATTATCTATTGCTACTTGGATTGGAGGTTTATCCGCTTTTGCATCTATAGTTGGTTTAATATTTGTTATTATCAGACATTTTGTTGAACCAGGTAGTAGTGCTTTCGGTTGGGCATCCATGGTATGTATCATGTTGCTATTAGGTGGGCTTCAATTGATGTGCCTTGGAATTGTAGGGAAGTATATTGGTAAAATATATATTCAATCTAAGGAACGTCCCATTTATATTGTAAAAGAGAAGAAATAAAGGAGAAGACAATGAAGAAAGATATTTATTCTTTTTGGAATCAGAAAATAATAAATGAGCAAGTTCTTTATGAAATTAGTTTCTCTATTTTTCTTTTTGCTTCAATTTTGCAGTATTCAACGTTTATGAGTTTCTTTAGTCATAACCTTTTTCATTATTTCATGTATATTGGGCTTGGTATTCTGTACTTTAAGATTTTCTTTATTGATAAGCCTTCAGCAAAGGAGTTTTTCTTAAAAGTTGCAGTATTAGGATTATTGGTTTTGATTTGGAGAAAATCATCAGATTTTACGCTTTTTACAATGGGAACATATATTCTTGGAGCTAAATATGTTGATTTTAGAAGAATAATCAAACTATATTTTGTCCTTGGAACTACTATATTAATATTTGTAATGATAAGTTCATTGACAGGACTGATTAAAAATTTAGTTTATTATCGTGATGTTTCTGGAACAATACGGCAATCATTTGGAATTATTTATCCAACAGATTTTGCAGCCCATGTTTTGTATTTAGTACTTGCATATAGTTATTTACGTTTTTCAAAATTAAATTTTGTTGATTATATCGCTTATGTGATAATAGCATCATTATTAATTATATATTGTGATGCGAGATTGAGTGCGTTGACAATTATATTAGCAATACCAATATTGTGGATAGGTCAGCAAGCCTCAAGAGGAAATGATTTTAATCGTAAAGTAGCCTATTTTTATTGGTGGGTACCAGTATTTGGGGCATATGCAACCTTGTGTTCCTACTTTTTTTACAATCCTCATAATACATTATTTTTAAAGCTAAATGCTGCTTTATCAGGCAGATTGGCAATCGGTTCAACTGCTATAAATAAATATGGATTTACATGGTTTGGAACCCACATAGTTGAACATGGATGGGGTGGTGAAAAGGGCTATGCAATGAGTCATAATAATCCTATGAATTATTTTTATGTTGATTCGTCCTTTTTACGGATCGGAATTATGTACGGTGTTGTTGCTTTAATAGCCATATTAGTGATAATGTCAATAATATCTTGGCGGTCAATCCAAGACCATACATATGCTTTAGCAAGTATTTTGGTATTGGTTACGGTCAGTGCGATTGTTGAACAAAGACTTATTGATTTAAGCTTTGATCCTTTTTTAATAGCAATCTTAGCAAATGTTAAGAAAAATAAATTCAATAATTTAATGGAGGAAAGATCGTGAAAAATTATTCGGTAAAAGACTTACTCTCTCTTTTTTGGAAATATTTTTTAGTTATTTTGGTTTTAGCTGCAATTGGAGGGGCAGCAATGGGGTACGTAGGTCATAAAAAACAACATACCACATATACTGCTACGAGAAATGTATTAATAACTCATAATTTGTCGGAAACTACTACTAGTGGCATTGGAGAATATAACGTTGTTAACCAAGACCAAGATATGATGACAACTTATAAAGAGATTGTTAATGATGATGAAATTCTTTCAGTTGCACGGAAAAATCTACCAAAGAGTACTAGGAAAAACTATACAGTAGGAATGCTTGAAAAAATAGTGGTTGCTAAAAACAAACCACAATCTTTAGTACTTACTATTGAAGCAAAAACTACATCAAAAAATGATTCTGTACAAATTGTTAATGCAGTAGCTCGTGCATTTAAGCAAGAGCTACCAAGTATACAGCCTGGGGTTGGAGACATTCAACTTTTATCAAAAGCAACTACTAATAATGCAACGAGTGATACAAAACCACATGTTAAAAAATATATAGCTGTTGGGATTGCCCTTGGTGGTCTAGTAGGATTAATAATTTCTTTTCTGAGTATATCTTTTAAAGATTGGAATGAAAAATAGAGGTATGGAAATAAAATGGTGAAGAAGATTGTTTTGTCTTTAACGGATCCTAGTTCAAATAATGCAGGCCCAAAGGCAAAAACTGACATTGATGATTTCTTATCTGAAGAAGGTTTCGAAATTTGGAGATTAAATTACGATATTAAATCTAAATTGAAAAAGATTAAATATATCTATTTTGATATTCCTAGATTGTTTAGAATCAAAGATGTGAAAGAAGTTATTATTCAATATCCGATTTATTCTAATGCGATTATGGATAGAATCATAAAAGTAATTCGTCAACAAACGAATGCACATATATATTTAATGATTCATGATATCGAAACTTTAAGGTTTTTTCATAATGATTCCACGTATAAAATTAAGGAATTAGAATGGTTTAATAATGTAGATGGAATAATTGCACACAATAATAAAATGCGTGAGTGGATTGTTTCAAAAAATATTACCACTCCAATAGTATCGTTAGGAATTTTTGACTATAAAAATCCACAACCCATTAATAAGAATGAAACTTTCGATAAAACTGTATGTTATGCCGGCAATTTAAAAAAATCAGTTTTCCTGAAAAAAATTGATTTTAAAAATATTAAATTAAAAGTATTTGGACCAAATCCAGCAGAATATACAAAAAATGTTGAATATTGCGGACAATATTCACCAGAAGAACTCCCCAAATATCTAAATGCAAACTTTGGATTAGTATGGGATGGGACAAGTACAAAAACATGTGATGGATTAACTGGTAACTATTTGAGATATAATTGTCCACATAAACTATCACTTTATTTGAGTTCCGGTTTGCCGGTTATAATTTGGAAAAAGGCAGCAATGGCAGATTTAATAGAAAAAGAAAATTTGGGTTTTGCTGTTGAAAAATTAGACGAATTACCCAAGCTTTTTAATGATTTAACTGAAGACGATTATAGAAAAATGAAGGTAAATGTTATAAGTTTCGCTAGTTCTCTGCGAAAGGGAGAAAATATAAAAAAAGCCATTAAAAAAATTGAAAAAAATTAACATGAAAAAAGCCACTTAGGAAGAAATTAATCCAAGTGGCTTTTTATGAACAAGTTAAATTTACTGTAGTAGGAATAAAGAATTTAATCTCAAATAAAAATCTTGTTCTCTTCTAATTGTACTTATTTACGATTGATAGTACAGCTTTAATAAAGATATTTCCATAATTATTTAAGCCAAATTTTTTACTTGTTTCTATAATATCGTTTTGAACGGGGAAATCGTCTGAATGAGAAATTGTTTTTTGAAGAAGTTCATGCAGTTGTTTAACATTCCCTGATTTATACAAATATCCATTTTTTTCAGTAATTATATCAATTGGGCCGGTATCAATATCAGAACTAATACAAAAAATACCATGAGAAATGGCCTCACATAAAACCATAGGAAGACCCTCATATTTAGAGGTCAGGACAAGAGCTGAAGCGCTTTTAATGTTATTCCATGGATCATTAACAAAGCCTTTCCAAGTGATATGGTTTTCAAGATTTAGTTTATGGATTAGCTCCTTGATAGGTTTTGCTTTAGATGAATCACCGTAAATATTTAAATGCCAGTTTCCCTTCAGCTTATAACAGGCATGGATTAACTCCTGTAGATTTTTTTGACCATCATAATCAACTCTTCCCAAATAAATAAAATCGGTTCCAGTAGATGGTCTAGGAATTGGTTGGTAATTACTAGCAACAGGATTGAAAATTAGAAAAATCTTGCTACTATCAACACCATTACTTTCTAATTGCTTTTTTATGCCACTACTAATTGCCAGATAACCATCAGCATTAAAGAATACCTTTTTTAACGGTTTTTGTTTAAGTGAATAGTGATACCAAGCAATAATTGGAATCCTAAGCTTTTGAGAATTAACTATCTTCTTAGATAAATACCACATGATTGGATTAGTTGAAATGATAAAGTCAGGTTTTTCTTTTTTTATTATATGACGGATCTTAAAAAATAGAAAAAGAGCGTAGTATATGTTTCTAATTTTTCTCTTGTTACTAATATGAGTGATGGAGATTGGAACTCCATTTGTCCATTCATAATTTTCGCTCCCACCAATGGAATGGACGGTTATTTGCAGCTGATCGTTACCATTTATAGATTGGAAAAGATTATGAATTACTGATTCAGTCCCACCTTTTCCAGTCATAAATGGAACTAAAATTATCCCTTTTTTCATAAAAATACCTCTTAGTTTTATTCTTATTTTATACTAACAAAGATCTATTAAATGATAAAGAAAGCTTCTGTAAGTAGTTGTGTGCAATAAAAAAATGAGATATTATTGTAGAGATTATTTATACGTAAAGGATGTAGCCTTCATGAAAAATTATGATTATTTAGTAGTTGGTGCCGGCCTCTTTGGTGCCACTTTTGCTTATGAAGCAGCCCAACGCGGAAAACGAGTTAAGGTGATCGAAAAACGTGATCACATTGCAGGTAACATTTATACAAAAGAGGTTGACGGTATTCAAGTCCACCAATACGGTGCGCACATTTTCCATACTTCTAATAAAGAAATTTGGGAATACATTAACCAATTTGCTGAATTTAACCGCTACACTAATAGTCCAGTTGCTAACTACAAAGGACAAATGTACAACCTTCCTTTTAATATGAACACATTTAACCAAATGTGGGGAGTACGCACACCTGATGAAGCACTGGCAAAGATTAATGAGCAACGTCAAGAGATGGCTGGCAAGGAACCGAAGAATTTGGAAGAACAAGCTATTTCTTTAATTGGGCGTGACATCTATGAAAAGCTCATTAAGGGTTATACGGAAAAACAATGGGGACAAAAGGCTACTGAATTGCCAGCTTTCATCATTCGTCGTCTCCCAGTTCGTTTAACTTACGATAACAATTACTTTAATGATTTATATCAAGGTATCCCAATGGGTGGATATACTCAAATCGTAGAAAAGATGCTTGCCAGTGATCTGATTGATGTGGAGACTGGAGTTGATTTTTTCGATACAAAAGAGGAATATTTAACACAATATCCAAAAATTGTCTTTACTGGAATGATTGATCAATTCTTTGATTATCAACTCGGTGAATTACAATACCGTAGTCTTCGTTTTGAAACTGAAGGGAAGAATACGGGTAATTACCAAGGAAATGCTGTCATCAATTACACTGATGCTGAAACACCGTTTACTCGAATTATCGAGCATAAGCACTTCGAATTTGGTAAGGGTGATGAAAATAAGACTATCATTACTCGCGAATACCCAGTCGATTGGCATCGTGGGGATGAACCTTACTATCCAGTGAATAATCAACAAAATAATGAGCTTTATAAGAAGTATGCTCAATTAGCGGCAGAAAAGGCTGACAATCTTATTTTTGGTGGTCGTTTAGGACAATATCGTTACTACAACATGGATCAAGTTCTCCATGCAGCATTAGTAGCAGTAAATAAGGAGTTTAAATAACAACTATGAAGGTTATCAAGAACTATTTGTATAATGCGGGATATCAGATTTTAAATATGATTATCCCTCTGATTACTGTCCCTTACATTTCGCGGGTACTGGGTGCTCATGATGTTGGGATCAATGAATATACGAATAGTTGGGTAACCTTCTTTTATTTAATGGGTCAAATGGGGATTACACTCTACGGGAATCGTGAAGTTGCCTACCATAGAGATGACCTCTATGAACGTTCACGAACTTTCTGGGGTGTTGAAGCATTACAGTTAATGACCATAACATTCTCTTTTGTAATGTACTTAGTGGCAGTTTTTCTTTTCAGTACGACTTTTAAGGAATATTTTCTTTTGCAGGCTATTTGGATTATTGCGACAGGTGTCGATATTTCTTGGTACTTTATGGGCCTAGAGGAATTTCGCATTACGGTTCTTAGAAATACACTAGTAAAATTTGCTTCATTAATTCTTATTTTTACTGTTGTTAAAACAACAGATGATTTAGGAAAGTATATTTTAATTTTAGGTGGAGCACAACTTGTCGGGAACTTAACTTTATGGCCCTACTTAAAAGGAAATATCGTATGGGTAAAAATAAGTGAATGGCATCCATTGAAACACTTTTATCCTTCTCTTCTCTTATTTATTCCAACAATTACTACACAAGTTTATTTAGTTTTAAACCGTTTGATGTTAGGGAGAATGTCAACCCAAAGTGATTTGGGTAATTTTGGGCAATCGGATAAAATAGTAAAATTTGTGTTGGCAGTTGTAACAGCAACAGGAACTGTAATGTTACCCCATGTTGCAAATAAGTTTGCAAAAGGCGATATTAAGGGTGTTCGTAATAGCCTTTACTCCTCATTTAATTTTGTTTCAGCTATTTCAATACCAATGATGTTCGGCTTAATGGCAATTTCAAAGAGGTTTGGTCCTTGGTTCTTGGGAGATCAATTTGTTCTTTCAGGCCAAATTATTTTTTTTGAGGCTCCAATCATAGTTTTCATAGCATGGAGCAATGTAACGGGGACCCAATATTTAATGCCGATTAATCGGGTGAAAGATTATACAACATCTGTAACTATTGGTGCTGTAAGTAATGTTATATTCAACTTTGTTTTAATTGCAAAATGGGGAGCAAGCGGTGCAGCAATTGCTACGGTTGGATCAGAATTCTTAGTTACACTTGCCCAATTGGTAATGATAAGACATACAATTAGTAGGAGACGTTTATTTAGAGGAGTATGGAAGTACGGATTTAGTGGTTTAGTGATGTATATTGTAGTTTCAAGAATGTCTCAAATAATGAAAATGAATGTTATAAATTTAACTTTTCAAGTGACCATAGGAGTAATAATCTATGTGGTTGCAATCGTGATTACAAAGGCACCCATTTTAGATCAAATAGTTAATTTTATAAAATCCAAAAACGAGGAACGAAAAAATGATCAAAAAGGATAAATTAATTACTGTTATTGTTCCGGCTTATAATGCAGAAAAAACAATAGATAAGTGCTTGAAATCATTAGTGAAGCAAAGTAATCCATCACTCTATGAAGTTATTATTATTGATGACGGATCAACTGATAAAACTGTAAAAAAAATTAAAAAGTATACGGACAGCTACAGCAATTTTTCACTTATAGAAAAAGAAAATACTGGTTCTTCTGACACAAGAAATGTTGGGATTAAACAAGCAAAGAGTGACTTCATTACGTTTGTGGATTCTGATGATTATGTTGAACCAACATATCTGGATTCTTTTATTAATCAAATTAACAGATATAGAGGTATCGATTTATATATTACGGGCTATCAGAAGGAAACAGAAAATGGGGAGATAATATTTCTATCTCATAAAAGAAACATGGAAAGTATAATTAATACTTCATATGCTCAAAATAAAATATTATCAAGTGGAGAATTTGAAGGTTATACTTGGAATAAGTTATATAAGATGGAGATAATAAGAAATCATGATATAGAATTCGATAAAGAAATCTCTCTATATGAGGATCTGGTATTTAATTTGGAGTATCTAAATTTTTGTAAAAAGATTTCAGTAGGGAATCAAAATGTTTATCATTATGTTAAACATGAGAATAGCATTGTGAATAGCAACAATTTTGGAAATAATTTTGATATAAAAAGTGTCAATTCTATAAATGTTATGGAAAATATGAGAAAAATTATTCCCAAAGATAATTTAAAAGCACAAAAAAATCTCAACGCAAAAATTTGTTGGAGTGCGGTGTCCTTATACAGGAATCTTTATGGGGCACCCAATTATAACTCAATTGATAAAAAAGTAGGTAAACAACTAAGATTGATTATGAAAAAGTACCGAAGAGACTTCTTAAATAACGATATTTTGCCTAAGAGAGATATATACATATACTGGTTAAATTGGTATATGCCGTCACTATTTGCTCTTTTATGGAAAAGATTAGGCCTACATGGAAATGGATAGACAAATTTTTTGGGGGGGGGGGAGGAGAAGAAACATGGAAGAGAGAAATTCAAGCTTTGAGTTGCTAAGAATTATCAGTATGTTTCTAATTGTAATGCATCACTATGCATTTCACGGGACACTTGATTGGATGCACTATAATGAACAAATTATAGGGACCCTAAGTGTTAATGTTATTTTATTAATGTTAGGAAAAGTCGGGGTTAATATTTTTGTTTTTATTGGAGCGTATTTTTTAGTTGACAAAAAATTCAACTTTAGAAGACCTATCAATCTTTTCTTGGATACTGCATTATATAGTTTTAGTATCTGGTTACTTCTCTATTTTATTAACCCTAAACTTATCTTCAACAATGCTGGGATATTAAAAGCAATATTTCCTTTTCCAATGCCTAGCGGTTATTGGTTTGTTAATTCATATATCTTTATTCTTTTAATAATGAGTTTTCTAAATTTATTAGTCCAAAAGCTAAGTAGAAAAAAATTGAAAATTGTTGTGTGGATGTTGGTAATATTATGGTCAGTGTTACCTAGCCTTCTTCAAATTTTTCCATATCAACCTAATGTTTCGGCTACAGATTTTGGTTATTCTGAAGGCACTTTTTTCATTCTTCTATATTTCATAGGAGCTTATATACGAAAATATGGGATTTCAATTTCCCCAATGATAATTGGTTTAACAGGAGTAATTCTCATAATCAATATATTATATATTTATATAATGATGAGTAGCGCTACGCTATATACCAAAATCAACATTTTCCAAAACCTCTATAATCCTTTTTCATTATTTTGGTCTCTTATTGTGTTTGCTGTCTTTACGAAATTAAGATTCCATAATAAATTTATTAATTTCGTAAGTGGATCAATGTTCGGGGTATATCTTATCCATGAAAATTCATATTTGAGACCAATTATATGGAAATCATTTATTGATTCCTCATTGCTTGAAAATAATTGGATGAATTATTTAGAAGGAGCACTGGTTGATTCTTTTATAATCTTTATAGTCTGCGTAGTAATAGATATTTTATTTAGACGGTTTATTTTTGAGAGAGCCATAAAATTTATAAGTAATAAGTTAAATACGATCTGTTTTTCCATTCTTTAACTTAAATTATTAAGAGTGGGTCTAGACTTCTTATCTTAGTAAATGTTAAACTAATAAAATGAAGATTAGAGGATAATATCGAAAGGATTCAATGTCATGAAGAAGAATTTAACAAAGTTAATTTCACTTTTTTCAATAGCATTATTAACGATCGGATTAGCAGGATGCGGTAGTAAACAATCAGAGAACCAAAAGAGTGAAAGCTCGGTAAAAACTACGAAGGTAAAGAAGGAAAAGAGTACTTCAAGCAATAGTAAAAAGAAGAGCACTTCAAGTAGTGAGGAATCAACTACATCACAAACCAGTAATAGTACTTCTCAAAATAGCACTTCAACATCTGAAAGTAGTTCATCAAGCTCTAGTAGCAGTAGCCAAGAAATTCAATTAGGGCTTGGGGATGTAGCGGTATGGACTGACGCACAAGGTATTACTCATCATGTTGATAGTGATGGAATGGATCGTCAAACAACAAGTGGAAGCTCTCAAATTACTTATCAGGATTGGTCAGGTAGTTTACCAAGTAACGCTCAAGTAATTCATCAAAATTAAGTAGAAAGAGGTAAAGGCAATATTACAAAAATGTAACACTGCCTTTACCTCTTTTTTATAATCTATCAGATTTCCTTTATTTATTTTAAAAGTAAAGTATAATAGTTAAAGTTAAACAAAAATGAATGAAAAACTTTTAGGGAGTTTAATTATTTTGGTTAATAAACAAGCACAAAAAAAATTCAAATTATACAAAGCTGGTAAACTATGGCTCGTTGGTCTAACTGCTTCTCTTGGATTAATGGTTGCACACCAAGCAGATGCCGATACTACAACTACTGAGTATAATCAGACGAATCATTCACTTGCTCAAGATAATAATGATTTGACTGGGAGTCAATCAAGTCAAACAATTTCTGATAGGCTTCAAGATAACAGTCAAAATTCCGAACAGGTTGCTAGTGAAGCAATTGCTACGACTAAAAGCGCAGTTGCGGCAACTTCTAACTATACTCCAACAGTAGAAATCAGTACTAATATTACTAGTGTGGTAAATAGTACAGCTAGTGAAGGAATCAGTAGTGCTAAAAGTAGCAATGGAACTGAGGTTACTAGTAACGGAAACAGCTATTTAGAAGATCAAAATGGAAATTACCTAAATGGTTGGCAAAAATTAAGTGATAATCGTACAGTCTATTATGATACTGATAGTAACGCTATGGTTCATGGCGAAAAGAATATTGATAATAGCTGGTATTACTTTAATGAAGATGACGGGAATGCAACGACTGGATTTACAAAACTTCCAGATAACCGAATTGTTTACTACAATGAAAATGGCCAGTTACAAAATGGATTAACTAAGGCAACTGATGGGTACACGTATTATTTCAGTACTACTAATGGTGATATGTACCGTGGTGAGTTGTATCTTAATAACAATTGGTATTACTTTAATGAAAGTAATGGTCGAATGGCAACTGGATTTACAAAACTTCCAGATAACCGAATTGTTTACTACAATGAAAATGGTCAGTTACAAAATGGATTAACTAAGGCAACTGATGGGTACACGTATTATTTCAGTACTACTAATGGTGATATGTACCG
>JBCLSJ010000005.1:10920-14600 GCA_041225415.1 Lactobacillaceae bacterium 24-114 | reverse complement strand
GGTCGAATGGCAACTGGATTTACAAAACTTCCAGATAACCGAATTGTTTACTACAATGAAAATGGTCAGTTACAAAACGGGGATACAAAAGTAGGAAATAATTGGTACTACTTTGACAAGAGTAATGGCGAAATTCTTTCGGGTGGTCTTAAGTATGTTGACGGGACATTGAAGTATTTCGATGATTCTGGTGTGCGGAAATCAGGTGTAATTACTATTGATGGCAAACAATATACCTTTAGTTCTGTTGATGGAAGTATAAAATTTGCCGGCACTGGCGAACAAACAGTCGGAAATAATACTTATCTTGTGGGTAGTGATGGGAAATTAAAAACAGGTTTTCAACAATTATCTGATGGTCGTACCGTCTACTTTGATCCAGAAACTGCTGCAATGGTTAAAGGTGAAAAGAAAATTAATGGTAATTGGTACTATTTTGGTACAAGTAACGGAACGATGGCAACAGGATTTGTGAAATTATCTGATGGTCGTGTTGTGTACTATAATAGTCAAGGTCAATTACAAAATGGTGAACAACAAATTAATGGGAACTGGTATTACTTTGATTTGAATGATGGTCATATGATAACAGGATTTACGAAGCTCCCTGATGGTCGTATTGTTTACTATAATAGTCAAGGTCAATTACAAAATGGTGAACAACAAATTGATGGGAACTGGTATTACTTTGATTTGAATGATGGTCATATGGTAACAGGATTTACGAAGCTCCCTGATGGTCGTACTGTTTACTATAATGAGCAGGGACGTTTACAAAACGGTTGGGTAACTATTAATGGCAATCGTTATTATTTTGATTTGAATGATGGTCATATGGTAACAGGTACCGTAACAATCGATGGTAAGGAATACACATTTGATGATAATGGTGTATTGGAAGATTATTGGGATTGGCCATTTCCTTCAGTAGGTGAAGGCTATTTTAGCGGAGCACAACTTTTTGGTTTTAATGCTGGAGGTGAGTTCCGATTAAACGGATTCCATGATGGTTTAGATTTTGGTTCAATTGATCACCCTGGTAGTGAAGTACACGCTATTCACAGTGGTACTGTAAAAACTATTGGCTATGGGTCAGGACTAGATTGGTATTGTGTTGTGGATACTGGTGAATATTTGGTCGTTTATCAAGAAGCATTTGCAAGCAAGTCCGATATCTATGTTCAAGAAGGTCAACAAATTAAGACGGGTGATGTAATTGGGGTAAGAAAGACTTCTCACCTCCATATTGGTATTACTCGCGAGCATAATTTTAATCTTGCGCTTGCAAGTTCCTTTATTAATAATGGAACTTGGCTTAATCCATTAACAATCATCAGAAATGGTTTGAAATAATATCATATTAAAGAGAGTTCGAAAGTTACCTAATACTGCGCTTTTGAACTCTTTTTGTTTATTAAGGAGAAAAAATGCAAAAAACACGATTAGTATGGGTTGATGTGGCAAAAGCTATTGTAATTATACTAATGGTTATTGGTCACTCGGTTCCATTTAAGTCAACATTATACGTATTAATTTTTTCATTTCATATGCCGTTTTTCTTTATTATTTCTGGCTATACCTCTCGAAAAATAAAAAATAAAGAAGAACTAAGTCAATATTCTAAGAAACTTGCTACAAGAATTTTATTTCCAACGATTTTAGTGGCATATCTTGCATCTTTTGAATTAATGCCGAATTTAAAATGGAATAGTATTAAAGATGCATTTCTTTCTGCATCGAAAGAGTTGTACTGGGGAGGCACTCCCCCTTCCTATGTACATTTAGGGGTAGAATTGATTTGGTTTTTAATAGTGTTTTTCTTTGCAAAACTATTATTTGAGTATCTTGGTATTTATTTTAGTGATAAATCTATTTTCACAATGCTAGCCTTTTGCTCCTTTATTATTTATTCTTTTATTTCCTCTCATCATTATTTGCCTCTGGCCATTGATTTAGTTCCAATTGCTACCTTCTACATGAGTATTGGAAGGGTATTCAGGAAAATGAAAACAAAGGAAAGCATAGTGTATTATTTTGTGTTCAGTATGGTGTTCATTTTTTGGGTTGCTATGATACAACAAGGATTGTTTATTGATATGTCAAATCGGTTATTTCCTAACTGGCCTATTTCTATTTTAGAAACAGTTGCGGGTAGCTTTGTAATGATATGCTTTTCTTGGTCGCTAGGTGAATGGGAAGTTCTACAAAAATTTTCTCTAATTGGTAAGCATACCTTGATGATTATGCTTGTTCATCAATTGGATATGTATAGTTTTTGGCACCTACCGTTTAATGTATATATAAATGCTGGATTAAGAGTATTTGTAGATATATCTCTTTCTTTGATAGTAGTATTTATAATTCAAAAGGTGAAAGAAAAATTAGTTTGATTTTACAACTTTATATCGTATCAATTACATTTCCTTCTGTTAAAAGAAAACATGGTAAAATGATTTTTGAAATTTAAAAAAAGGAGTTTATGATGTTTTTTAATAACAAAAACAATTCTAAAACTGTAAAAAATATTTTCTTTGCTACTTCAGCTACTTTACTTTTATTAACTGTTAATAATGTTGCACAAGCTGACCAAGTTACTGCTAATAATTCAGAAATAAAGCAATCAGTTGTTAATAGTGCTAATAATACTTTAATAGGAGAGTCAGCTTCCTCGGTGGATGAAAACGAAAATTCTTCTTCAAGTATTTCTGAAGTAAATAGAGCTGCCAACTTTGCCTTAGAGGCTTCTGAGGCAAATAAAATGTCAGATGCATCCCTTCTTTCTGAGGCTAGTTCGTCTCAATCAACAGCATTATCCAGTACTAATCCTCCTTCATCTCAAGAAAGTGCTAATTCTGCAAGTGCTGCTACTTCATTTGCAACAGCAGCAACCCAACCTGACAAAATCAATCTTGGAGATAGCACGTACCCACGGACAGACGTGGTTGATATTGCTAGTTTCCAATATTATTTAACACAAAATGATTTTAATACTATGAAGGCTCAAGGAGTTAAGACAGTTGTTGTCAAATTAACTGAGGGTACGAGCTATATAAATCCTTATGCTGCTTCTCAGATTCAGATGGCGAAAAATGCTGGGTTAACTGTAGCTGTTTACCATTTTGCTTGGTTTACGAATGAAAGTACAGCAGTTGCGGAAGCCAATTATTTCTTAAATGCTCTTAAGAGATATGGTCTAGGAGCTGAAACGGCAGTTGTTGCAGATATGGAATCCACTGCGGTATTAACTTCATCAGGTACCGGAAATTTAAATTCATTCTGGAATGTATTAAGAGCTAATGGTTATACGAATGATATTGTTTATACAAGCTTGAGTTACGATCAATCTTATAACTTTAGTAGTACTGTGGGAAAGAAAAAAACTTGGATTGCACAATATCCTTATTACCCACGAGCTAATAACCTTTTACATCAAGAATATGGTGCATGGCAATATAGTTCAACGGGGTACATAAATGGGAAAGGTACCATTGATTTTACGATTGATTACGATGGCATTTTTAATGCTGATACGTACGAAGAAAAATATGAGAATGGTTATTGGTACGTTTATGTAAACGGTGTAATGCAAACTGGATTTGTTAGATTACCAGATGGTCGAATTACTTATTATGATGATGAAGGTCATATTGTAAATGGTTTGTATAAGGCCAGCGATGGTT